>CAWCAF010000030.1:0-118016 GCA_963793385.1 uncultured Acidimicrobiales bacterium | reverse complement strand
CCACGTATTGCTGGTGCGGCTGCTCAAAGGAGCCAGGGCCCAGTCGATTTCCGTCGACGGCGAGAAGGTCCGCGTGCACTGCGACGACGGACGTGTCGCGGAGGGTTCCCATGCGTTGATGGCGATCGGTTCGGTACCGAACAGCGAGGGCTTGAACCTTGCCGCTGCGGGAGTCGAGAGCGACTACGGCTATGTGATGGTCAACCACAACTGCCTCTCGAACGTTCCCGGGATCTACGCCTGCGGTGACCTGTCGGGCAAACTCCCGCTCAGTTCGGTCGCATCGATGCAGGGCCGCAAGATCGCCGAACACGCAATGGGTCTTCACCAGGGCCCCCACCGGCACATCGACTACGACAAGGCCGCGTCGGCGATCTTCACCGAGCCCGAGATCGCCGACGTCGGGCTCGCCGAGGCCGACGCCTTCGCCGAGGGTCGCAAGATCCGGGTGACCAAGGTCCCCTTCAGCGTGTCGGCCAAGGCGCTGATCAACTCCGACCCGAGGGGGTTCGTGAAGATCGTCAGCGATCCATTGACCGGGGTCGTGATGGGCGGGTCGATCGTCGGTCGCCATGCCGCGGAGTTGATCAGCGTGCTCGCGCTTGCGGTCACCGCCGGCCTGACCGTCACCGACCTCGTCGAGTCGCTGTTCGTTCATCCCGCTCTTGCCGAGGTACTGGGCGAAGCAGCCGAGTAGGAGCCAGGACCCCAGCCTTCCCGGGCAGTGGTTCTCCGCGGTCGCTGGATCGGCGGCGCAGGACCGATTGGCAAGCCTCGCACCGGCCGACTTACATTCGGTGCGGGTCCATCAGGGCCCGACAACAGGCCATGAAGGGGCAACGATGACCGTCACCGAGACCAGCACACCCACCGACGTGATGACCGGCTGGCTCGATGCCTTCGGAGCGGCGCTGGAGGCCGGCGACATCGACGCCGCGGTCGAACTCTTCGGCACCGAGAGCTACTGGCGCGACCTGGTGTCGTTCACCTGGAACATCAAGACCGTCGAAGGACGCGACGGCGTGCGCGACATGCTCGAGCACACGCTGGCCGACGTCGCGCCGTCGAACTTCACGATCGTCGGTGACGCCAACGAAGCCGACGGCGTCGTCGACGGCTGGTTCGACTTCGAGACCGGAGTCGGTCGAGGACACGGCCAGCTCCGGCTGATCGACGGCAAGTGTTTCACGATCCTCACCACGCTGGTGGAGCTGAAGGGTTCGAGGAACAGACCGGCGAGAAGCGTCCCCGGGGTGTCGAGCACGGCATCGTCCCCGGGCGCAAGTCCTGGTTGGAACTTCGACAGGACGAGGAGGCGCGGCTCGGCTACGAGGTGCAGCCCTACGTGGTGATCCTCGGAGGCGGGCAGGGCGGTATCGCGCTCGGCGCCCGCCTCCGCCGGCTCGGCGTGCCCACGATCATCATCGAACGCAACCCCCGCGCCGGGGACTCCTGGCGCAACCGCTACAAGTCCCTGTGCCTCCACGATCCGGTCTGGTACGACCATCTTCCCTACCTGAAGTTCCCCGACGACTGGCCGGTCTTTGCTCCCAAGGACAAGATCGGCGACTGGTTGGAGATGTACGCCAAGGTGATGGAGCTGAACTACTGGGGTTCGGCGGTGTGCACCGGTGCCTCCTTCGACGACGAGAGCCAGGGAATGGACCGTCGACATCCAGCACAAGAAGGCCGACGGATCGGTCGAGCTGGTGACGCTGCGCCCAAAGCAACTCGTCTTCGCCACCGGGATGAGCGGCCTGCCCCACGTCCCGGAGATCCCCGGAGCCGACACCTTCGAAGGCGAGATCCACCATTCGTCGGCCCATCGGGACAGCCAGCAGTACAAGGGGAAGAAGTGCGTCGTCCTCGGGTCCAACAATTCCGCCCACGACATCTGTGCCGCTCTGTGGGAGAACGGAGCCGACGTCACGATGATCCAGCGGTCCTCGACCCACATCGCCAGATCCGACAGCCTCATGGATCTCGCACTCGGCGACCTCTACTCCGAACGGGCGCTGGCCAACGGGATCACCACCGAGATCGCCGATCTGATCTTCGCCTCGATCCCGTACCGGATCCTCCACAGGTTCCAGATTCCGGTGTACGCCGAGATGAAGAAGCGTGATGCGGAGTTCTACCAGCGCCTCGAAGACGCTGGATTCATGCTCGACTGGGGCGACGACGAGTCGGGGCTCTTCATGAAGTACCTTCGCCGTGGCTCGGGCTACTACATCGATGTCGGTGCGTCAGAACTGATCGCCAACGGGAGTGTGAAGCTGCGCAGCGGTGTGAACATCGCCGAGATCAAACCCCACTCGGTCGTGCTCACCGATGGAACCGAGCTCGAAGCCGACCTGATCGTCCTCGCCACCGGCTTCGGGTCGATGAACGGTTTCGTCGGCAGGATCGTCGATCAGGCGACCGCCGACAAGGTCGGCAAGGTCTGGGGCCTGGGCTCGGACACCTCCAAGGATCCCGGTCCGTGGGAGGGTGAGCAGCGGAACATGTGGAAGCCCACCCAACAGGAGAACCTGTGGTTCCACGGTGGCAACCTCCACCAGTCCCGCCACTACTCCCAGTTCCTGGCACTACAACTCAAGGCCCGCTACGAGGCGATCCCGACCCCGGTGTACGGACTGCAAGAGGTCCACCACACGAGCTGATCGGCGACCCGTACCTTCACTCGCTAGAGCCGGCCCCCCTCGATCACGCGACGCAGGAACTGCTGGGTGCGGGGCTGGGTCGGCGTTCCCAGCACCTGGGCGGGGGGACCGGCTCTCGACCACCCGCCCGGCGTCGAGGAAGACCACTCGATTGGCGACGTCGCGGGCGAAGCCCATCTCGTGGGTGGCGAGAATCATGGTCAGGCCTCGCGACGCCAATTCCCTGATCACGCTCAGGACCTCGCCGACGAGTTCGGGGTCGAGGGCCGAGGTGATCTCGTCCAGCAGTAGGACCTCGGGATCGCCCACCAGCGCCCGCACGATCGCCGCCCGCTGCTGCTGTCCACCGCTGAGACGATCAGGGTATTCGCCGACCTTGTCGCCGAGCCCGAAGCGTTCGAGCAGTTCGATCGCTTTGGCCTCGGCCTCGATCCGTGGTACCCCCGATGCCTTGATCGGTCCGAGCGTGAGGTTCTTCAGCACGGTCATGTGGGGGAACAGGTTGAAACTCTGGAACACGATGCCGATCCGCTGGCGAACCGCGTTGGCGTCGACGCCGGGACCGGAGATGAGTTCGCCGTCCAGGTGGATCGTTCCCTCGTCGATCCGTTCGAGCAGGTTGATCGTCCGCAGCAACGTGCTCTTGCCACACCCGCTCGGCCCGATCAGACACACGACCTCGTGCTCGTCGACGTCGAGGTCGATCCCTTTCAGCACGTGATTCGAGCCGAACGACTTCTGGATGTTGCGCAGGGCGAGTTTCACGACCGGTGCCTACCCGGTTCCCTGGGAGCGACGGGCGCGGTCTCTGGCGGTGTACCAGTCGGCGAAGCGGGCCGAAGGCACGCTGATGGCGAGGAACAGGATCGTGGCCACGATGTACGGCGAGTAGTTGAAGTTGCGTCCGGTGATGATCTGGGCTTCCCGGACAGCCTCGCGGACGCCGAGCACGCTGAGCAGGGCCACATCTTTCTGAAGCGAGACGAACCCGTTGAGCAGGGCCGGGATGACGTTGCGGATCGCCTGGGGCAGCACCGCGTAGCGCAGGCCCTGCCACTGGGTGAGGCCGAGCGATGCCGCCGAAAGGCGTTGGCTGTCGGGGACCGCATCGATGCCCGAGCGGTACACCTCGGCGGTGTAGGCCGAATAGGACAGCACGACCACGACGAGACCCCAGAAGACGGCGCTGTTGGGCAGGCCGGGCAGTCGCAGCGCCGGAATGCCGAACCCGAACAGGAGCAGACCCAGGATGATCGGAATGCCCCTGAAGAAGTCGATGAAGATGATCGCCAACAGCCGAACGGGCAGGAACGCTGGTCCCTTCAGGCTGCGCATCACCGCGATCAGACAGCGCCAATGCCATGATCGCCACCTGGCCGACCACAAACATCCACACGTTGGTCGTGAATCCGTCCCACACCGCCGGGAGTGAGTCCCACATCAATTCGAAGTCGAAGAAGGACCTCTGGACGGTAGGCCAGTTCTCGCTGCGGCCGATGGCGAAGATGGCCACGGCGAAGAAGACGACGGTGGAGACGAACGCGATCAGCGCGCCGCGGGCACCTTCCTGGGCGAAGTAGGTGTTGATGCCGCCGGTCAGCGTCGGCGGCTTGAGCTGTCCCCCCGGAGGCTGGTCCGATGCCACGGAGGCAGTCTGCCGCCGGGGGGACGGTAATACATAGCGCTAGCGCATGTATCTAGCGGGTCAGGGTCGGAATGTCCCCAGCCTGGTTGAGATACTGGTCCTCGAGAGCATCGAGAGTGCCGTCGGCGCTCAGCGTCGCCAGGGCCTGGTTGATGCAGGGAACGAGTTCGCTGCCCTCCTCGAAGACCATGCCCAGTGCGTCGGCGTCCTCTTCGATCTCAGGAAGGACCCCGACGATGAAGGCGTTGTCGATCTCGACGGCCGACACGAAGTAGGCGGTGGGCAGATCGAGAACGAGCCCGTCGATCTGGCCGGCGTCGAACGCGGCTTTGGCGGCAACGTTGTCGTCGAACACCGATGCTTGGCTGTCGGGTTCGATCTCGTTCTCGATGTAGTCGAGGCTGGTCGTGGCGATTCCTGCACCGAGGCGCAGTCCCTTGAGGTCGGCCAACGACGTCACGCCCTCGAAGGTGGTGATGTCGGTGGCGATGATCGCCTGCTCGGCCACGTAGTAGGGGTCGGAGAAGTCGACCGCCTGGTCTCTCGCATCGGTGATCGAGAACTGCTGGATGTTGAAGTCGTAGTCCTTGACGCCCGGCGCCACTCCCTGGTCGAAGGTAGTACGAACCCATTCGACGTCGAGGCCGACTTCGCCAGCGACGGCGTACACCACCGCAGACTCGAAGCCCTGCCCGTTGCTCGGATCATCGTCCTCCATCCACGGCGGGAAGACGGGATCGCCTGTTGCCACAGTCAGCACCCCCGGGTTCTTCACCGCCGAGCAGCTGTCGAGCCTCGTCGCTGGCTTCGGTAGTTGCCGTCGTTTCCATGGCCGCTTCGGTGGTTGTCGTCGCTTCGGTGGTCGCTGTCGTTTCGGTGGTCTCTCCGTCGTCGGTGGCGTCCTCGGCGTCGGATCCGCAGGCGGCGCCGATGAGCGCCAGGGCCAGTAGTAGTCCAATGAGTCTCTTCATGATCGCTCTCCCTCCGTTTCCCGGCCCATGTGGACCAGGTACTACGAAGATTCTGCCAGTGTTTGCTCCCGAACCGATAGTGGGCCTCTGTGACGTTGGACCGCCGAAGGCGTAGACCCGGCTATTCGATCTTGGCGATGAGGTCGCCGTTCTGGATCGATTGACCGGCGGCGACCGCGAGTTCCACCAGCGTTCCGGACTTGTCGGCGGTGATGTTGTTCTCCATCTTCATCGCCTCGAGGACGACGATCGTCTCGCCGGCGTCGACCTCGGCGCCCTGCTCGACCAGTACCTTGACGATCGTTCCTTGCATGGGTGCGGTGATGGTTCCGGAACCGGCGGCCGTCGTGGCACCGCCGCTCGAGCGTTGCCGCCGCTTCGCCTTGGCGGTGGGTGCGGTCGCCCCGATCTGGCTCTCGGGGACCCACATGGACACGTCGAATCTCTTGCCGTTGACCTCGACGGTCGCGGTGCGCTTGACGTTCGGATCGTCCGTGGTCTCGCCCGGTGGTGCGATCGCGGTGCCCGAGACCCCGGACAGATCGAGGGTCTCCTCCACCCACTTGGTCGAGTGCGCCACCGCCGCGAAGTCCGGGTGCTCGAGGATCGCGATGTCCGCCGGGATCGTGGTGGTCACCCCCTCGATCCTGAACTCGCGCAGGGCGCGCAGGGTCCTGGCGATGGCGATCTCTCGATCGGATCCCCAGCAGATCAATTTGCCGATCAGATTGTCGTAGAACTGGCTGATCTCATCGCCGCTCTCGTACCCGCCGTCCCATCGAACGCCGAACCCCGAGGGCGGGCCCAGTGCGGTGAGCGGTCCTGGCGACGGAAGGAATTTCCCCCCGGCCGGATCCTCGGCATTGATCCGGATCTCGATGGCGTGGCCCGAGATCTCCACGTCCTCCTGGTCGAACGGCAACGGTTCTCCCGCTGCGATCATCAGCTGGAGACGAACCAGGTCCAGTCCGGTCACCATCTCGGTCACCGGATGCTCCACCTGCAGCCGGGTGTTCATCTCGAGATAGAAGTATTCGCCGTTCTCGTAGAGGAACTCCACGGTCCCGGCGTTCGTGTAGCCGCACCCCAGAGCCACCTTGACCGCATCGGCGCCCATCGCGGCTGCGATCTCGCTCGGCAGGCCGGGCGCCGGCGCCTCCTCGACCAACTTCTGGTGTCGACGCTGGGCCGAACAATCCCGCTGTGCGAGATGGACACCGTTGCCGTGTTGGTCGCAGACGACCTGGATCTCGATGTGGCGCGGAGCGGTGAGATACCGCTCGATATAACACTCGTCGCTGCCCGAAATAGGCGAGGGCTTCCCGTTGGGCGGACTCGAGCGCGGCGGCCGCCTGGGCGGCTGTCGCAACCACCTTCATGCCACGCCCTCCGCCGCCGTACGCAGCCTTGATCGCGACCGGCCAGCCGTGTTCGTCGCCGAAGGCGGTTACCTGCGCAGCGTCGGTGAGGAATTCGGTGGAGCCGGGCACGCCTTGAACGTCGACACGGGCGGCGGCCTCACGGGCGCTGATCTTGTCGCCCATCACCTCGATCGCCTCGGGCGGTGGGCCGACAAATGTCACTCCCCGTTCGCCGATCGCTCGGGCGAAGTCGGCGTTCTCGCTGAAGAACCCGTAGCCGGGATGCACGGCTTGGGCTCCGGATCGTTCGATCACGCCCAGTATGGCCTCGGTGTTGAGGTAGCTCTCGGCTGCGCTCTGTCCGCCCAGAGCGTAGGCCTCGTCCGCCAACCGGACGTGGAGGGAATCGCGGTCGAGTTCGGAGTACACCGCAACGGTTGGGATCCCCATCTCCTGGCACGCCCGGATGACCCGAACCGCAATTTCTCCCCGATTGGCGATCAAGACCTTAGAAAACACCGCCCTATGGTTAGCCGAGCCGAACACGATTGCAAAGTTTCCTGGCCATGAAATCACCGACCGAGTTCCATCATGTCGACGCGACCGGCAGCACAAATGAAGACCTGCTTGCGCAATTCCGAACGGGCCGAGTTCCGACAGCTCTGCTCAGCGACGATCAGAGCGCCGGTCGGGGCCGTCTCGGACGCCGATGGCACAACGACGCACCGGGGACCGTCGCCGGTCCGGGATCATCGCCGGTGCAGGCCATGCTCGGCTCGGTACCGCAGGTCTGGGCGGTCGGTGAGCGGGGTGTTTCGCTCGTTCCTTTTGCCGCCGGCATGGCCGTCCTCGACGCGGTCGCCGCCTCGGTCGGTCCCCGCATCGCCCTCTCGATCGGACTCGGATGGCCCAACGACGTGGTCGTGTCACAGGATCGGCGTGTGGAGGAAGCTGGCCGGGATCCTGGTGGAGACCGCACCCGTGACCTCACCGCAGCCGGCTCTCGGTGTTGTCATCGGTGTCGGCCTGAATCTGGAGCCGGTTCGTCACGACGCCGACCCGGAGGTCGTGGACCGAGCGATCTCGATCGCCGAGCTGGTCGACGATGGAGTCGGCTCGATTCCGTCGAACGTGGAGCTGTTCGCTGCGGTGCTCGAGCGACTCGTGGTCTGGACCGACTTGGTCCGCACCGATCCGGTCATATTCATGCAGGAGTATCGGAGTCACTGCATCACGCTGCATCGCGAGGTGACGGTGCAGCTCGGTGACGGTCCGTTTTCCGGTGTGGCCCGGGAGGTCACCGACGAGGGGGAGCTGGTCGTCCATCGCGGAGGCTGGCGACGGGTGGTCTCGGCCGGCGACGTGGTGCTCAGCCCCGAGACGTCCTAGAGCCGAATCACGAGACAGAGGGCACGCTACACAAGCTGCGGAAGCTGCCGATACAGAAGCGGTGCGACGGCGCGGATCAACGATCAGATGCTTGACGGCTGTGTTGGTCGCGTCCTTGGTCGCCGTCGTCCCGACGGTCGTCGCTGCGCAGGACGGCGACGGTGAAGAGCCTGCAGCGGAGCCGGCCCCGGAGGCTACCCCTCCGGTCACTGCGGTTCCGGGTGATCCTCTCGTTGCCGAGGGAGCGTCCGACGAACTCGACCCGAACACGCCTGTCGATCCCGATGCATCCCCATCGGACGAGGCTCCCGAATGCGCCGAGTCCGACGGGCCGGCCGCATCGGACGGTGAGATCGCCTGTGACCCGGTCGCTCGCGGGCGCTACGCGAACCAACCCGAGTTCGTTCCGGACCGGCTCAACCGCCGGGAGGTGCGACGGGTCGAAAGGGCACTCGTCGAAGCTCGCAACGAACACGTTCTCAACGTCTCTCGGGTGCGTGCACTCCGCCTGAGGAAGAAGCAGCTGGACATCGAGCGGTTGGCATTGTCCGAGCAGACGGCGGCAACCCTCGAGGCTCTGATCGCCACCGAGGAAAAGATGAGGAAGAGAGCCCTGGCCACCTTCGTCGAGACCGACAACTTCCAATTGGCGCCGAGCCTCGACCACGACGACCTCATGCGCTTCCAACAGCAGAGCTTCCTCGTCGGTGAGGTGCTGTCACTCGACCGTGACTTGCTCGACGAGTACACGCGGCTTCGGAAACGGCTGGCGGCGGAGACCCTGGAGTTGTACGAGAGCCTCAATGCGGTCGGCGGCTGGTTGCGCGATGCCAACACGACCGCCGATGAGTCGGCTACAGCCATCGGCGATCTCGAGTTTGAACTGGCCACCTGGAACAACCGGTCCGCCGGGTTCATCCCCGATGTGGTCTTCCCTCTCGACGGGGACTACGACCTGCCGCTCATCAACTCGTGGGGGTACCCCAGGGCGCCGGGAACGATCGATCAGCACTGGCACGAGGGGATCGACCTGTTCGCACCGAGGGGCACCCCGATCGTCGCCGCCGAATCAGGTGAGATCACCGACATCGGCGTGGGCGTGCTGGGAGGACTGAAGGTGTGGGTTCTCGGAGACTCCGGTACGCGCTGGTACTACGCCCATCTCGGGTCGTTCAACCCTCACATCGAAATCGGCGACCGGCTGAGCGCCGGCGCTCTCATCGGCTACGTCGGGACAACCGGCAATGCGGTTGGCACCCCTCCGCATCTCCACCTTCAGATGCACCCCGACGGTGGCCGGCCGGTGAACCCCTACCCGATCCTGCAGGCGGCATCGGATCGATACCAGAACGGGTTCAGGCCGAATCGTCCCCGACTGGACGCCAATCTCATCGAGGTGCTCCCGAACGGTTCGAGACGCCCCCAACCGCTGATCGAGCCGGCCGTTCCGATCGACAGCCGGCGGTCGTCGGACCCTGCCGGGGTCGAAGCAGCATTGGTCCAGCCGATTGCACCGGTGGTCGCCTCAGGCGTCCTCGGGTCGCCCTGAGCCACCCGACCCGCTCGTGCGGTGGTGGTTTGGCGCCGGTCTCCGGACAGGTGAGCGCTAGAGGCGCGGCAGGCCGACCCACCGTCGCCCGTGTCGCCGCAGGTCGTACGCCACCCCGAACAGATCGCCGACCAGTGCTCCGGTCAGCGTGGACTCCAGCGGACCCCGAGCGACGACCTCGCCACGATCGATCGCGAGCAGGTGGGTGGCCGAACCCGGAATGTCCTCGACGTGATGGGTCACCAGAACCGTGGCGCGATCGGGTCGTTGACCGGACAGCTGATCCTGCACCTCGATGAGGGCTTCACGAGCACCCGGGTCCAAGCCGGCATTGGGTTCGTCGAGGAGCAGCAGCTCGGGATCGTTGAACAGCGAGCGAGCCAGCAGCGCCCGTTGTCGTTCCCCCGATGACAGCGACCCGAAGTGCTGCTTTTCGTGTCCGTCGAGGCCGACCATCGCCAGCAGTTCTCGCGCTCGCGTTACATCGGTATCGGTGTAGGTGTGCCACCACGGCTCCAAGGCGCCGTGCTTGCCGCAATACACCACAGCGCTGACCGGGAGTTCCAGGCGCAGCCGATGGGCGAGCAGCGCACTGGCGATCCCCACCGAGCCGCGCAGGGGTCGGATGTCGGTCCTGCCCAACTCCGCTCCCAGGAGTGTCACCGAGCCCGAGGAGGGATGGATCGACAGGCCGGCCACTCCGACCAGGGTGCTCTTGCCCCCGCCGTTGGGCCCGATGACCACCCATCGTTCACCCCGATCGATCCTCAGCGACACGTCCCTCAGGATGGTGGTGCCGTCGCGCACGACTCCCACCCCGGTGAGCTCCAGAACAGCCTGTCGGATCGTCACGTCGCTGACCTCATCGCTACCTCGGGCCGTCTAACCTGATGTCTGATCATATGAACCTCTACCTCGGGTTGTTCTTCGCCTTCCTGCTCGTCGCAGCCAACGCCTTCTTCGTCGCCGTCGAGTTCGCGTTGGTCGCGGCTGACCGTAACCGACTCGAGACCGCCGCCGCCGCAGGGAACCGGCGGGCCAAGGCAGCGGTCGGCGCCCTGCGCAAGATGTCGTTCCACTTGTCGGGAGCCCAGCTCGGGATCACGATCTCCAGCCTCGTCCTGGGTTTCCTCACCGATGTGATCATCGGGGGCTCCGGCGCCCTGGTGCTAGTGGCGCTGGCGATCGCCACGGTTTTCCAGATGGTCGTGGGCGAGTTGATCCCGAAGAACCTTGCGGTCGCCAAACCCGAGACGACCGCCATGCTCCTGGCGCCGCCCGCCAACATCGTACACGGAGTGCTGCGACCGGTGATCGGAGTCTTCAACGGTGCGGCCAACGCCACCGTTCGTTGGCTGGGCGTCGAACCGACCGAGGAGATCGAGGCGATCGCCTCCATCGATGAGCTCGAGTATCTGATCCGTGCGTCCGGCGGTGCCGATGGAGGTCTCAACGTCGAGACGCAGAAGCTCCTGAGCCGGGCGATCCGGTTCAGTGAGAAGACAGCGGCGGACGCACTGCGGCCTCGCGGCCAGATCGTCGCTCTGCCCCTGACCGCCTCGGTCTCGGATCTGGTCGAGGTCGTCGGACGGAGCGGTCATTCGCGGTACCCGGTCTACGGCACCGACATCGACGACATTCGCGGGGTCGTGAACGTCACCGAGGCCTTCGACCTGCCGACGGCGACGCGGGCTACGACAATGGTGTCCGAGGTCATGCTCGACCCCGTCGTCGTACCCGAGACGCGTGAACTGATCGACATCCTCGGCGACATGTCCGAAAGCGAGACCCGCCTCTTTGTCGTCATCGACGAGCATGGTGGGACCGAAGGCATTCTCACGCTCGAAGATGCGCTCGAGGAGATCGCCGGCGAAGTCGACGACGAGTACGACGAGTCCGAGGTCGTACCGGTCGATCGGGTCGAAGGCGTCTTCCTGCTCCCCGGTTCCCTCGGTTGGAGCGAAGTCGACGAGGTCTGTGGTCTACAACTGCCCGACGGTGACTACGAAACCGTGGCCGGCTTCTTCCTGTCCAAGTTCGGCCGGATTCCCGACGAGGGCGACAGTATCAGCTTCGGCGGTTGGGTCATCGAGGTCGGGGAGATGGATCGACGACGGATCGCATCGCTCGTCGTGACGTCACCGGAAGGCCAAGAGCGCTGATGGGCTGGGAACTGCTGGTGGCGGTGTTGCTCCTGGTGGCGAATGCGTTTTTCGTCGCCTACGAGTTTGCCGTCATCGTCGCCAAGAAGAGCGATTTCGAAGCCGACGCCGCTGCTGGCAAGCGCAGCGCTCAACTGGCGATGAAGGCATTCTCGGAGGTGTCGCTCCAACTAGCCGGTGCTCAATTGGGCATCACCATGGCGTCGCTCGGGCTCGGCAGCGTCGCCGAGCCGGCGATCGGTCACGCCCTCGAGGATCTGTTCCACATCTACCTGAGCGAGAGCGTTTCGGCCATTGCGGGTTTCGTGGTGGCCTTGACGATCGTCGTCTTCCTCCATCTCGTCCTCGGCGAGATGGTGCCCAAGAACATTGCGATCGCCGCTCCCGGTCCGACCCTGCGGGCCCTGGTGTACGTCTACGCCGGCATTCCTCTGGTTGTTCAGCCCGGTCGTCAAGGCCCTCAACGGCATCGCCAACCTCGGCTGTCGGATGCTGGGCGTGGAGCCACGTGATGAACTCGTCGCCGCCCATTCGGTCGCCGAACTCTCCTCGATCGTGTTCCGCTCCGAAGAGCACGGCGCCCTCGAGTCCGACGACGCCTCGCTACTCGCCGGCGCGCTCAGCTTTGCCGAACAACCCGTGCGGGACATCGCCCGACCCTGGGCGGAGGTGCCCCGCGTGCGGCTCGGGGCCACCGGCAACCAGGCGCGGCGTCTCGTGCGTGATACCGGCCGATCCCGCATCCTCGTCCAAGCCCGAGGTCCCAACGGCAGGCTTCAGGGATATGTCCATGCCAAGGACCTGCTCCCGCTGACGCCGGAGGAGTTGTCGAAACCGCTGTCGCAGTGTCGCTCATGCGTTCGACCACTGCGGTGCAGGGCGACCGTCCTCTCATCGACGTCCTTCGCCTCATGCGCAGCGCCAAACAACAACTCTCGGTGGTGCATGGACGGCGACCAGCCCGATCGGCGCGGTGTCCATCGAAGAGGTGGTACGCGCCCTCGTGCCGAACTCCGCCCACCCGAACGACGGCTCAGAGACGAACGCAGAAAGTGACGCGATCACCACTCTCCGCGAGGTTTGACGTCAGGAAGTCGCACATCGCACGTCACACCAGTGGTGACAACACTGCAACTCGCCGCTACATTCCGGGCGGTGGTAGGCCGAGTTCTCGCCTGGGGGCGCTGGTGCTGTGCCGTGGCGCTGTTCGCAGCTGCGCTGCCGGCGGCGGCCGCTCCGACCCCCGGCCTCGACGGTCTGCGCGAGCAGGTCGGAGAACTGACCCGGCGGTACCACGAACTCGAGACCGAACTCGGCGTTCTCGAACAAGCGATCGCCACGAACGAGTTCCGACGTGAAGCAAGTGGCCGCTCAGGTCGAGCTGCACCGCGCCTCGGTCATCCAGACCGCGGTGATCGGTTTCACGCAGTCGTACAGGACGCCGGTGGTTCTGCGGTCCGAGGAACTCGCCGATGGGCTCCGAGCTGAGGGGCTATCGGATGCAGCGGTCGGCAAGGACGATGATGCCATCGACAAATACTCAGGTGCGATTTCCGAACTCGTACTGATCGATTCGTCGCTCGCTGACTCGAGGGACGGGCAGGCCAAGGCGGTCGAGGAGGTCGGGCGGCTCCGCGATGCGCTGCTGAGCGATCTCGAAGAACTCGAAGCGATCGAGGCGGCGAGGCTTGAGAACATCCGCCAGCGGGCCGAGCGCGCGGTCTCCCAGGGTCACACGTTCATCGAGCTCGACGTCTGTCCGGTCGCCGGCTCTCACTCGTTCATCGACTCCTGGGGTTTCCGCCGTTCCGGCGGTCGCCGCCACAAGGGCGTCGACATGCTGGCCAACACCGGCGTCGAGCTGGTTGCGCCGGTGTCGGGTACGGTGAGTCATCGCAGCAACCGGGTCGGAGGGTTGTCCTACCATCTGAAGGGCGACGACGGGAACTACTACTATGGGACCCACCTCTCCGCCTACGGCAAGAGTGGGTATGTCGAGGCGGGCACGGTAATCGGTTACGTCGGTGACAGCGGGAACGCATCCGGCATTCCACACCTGCATTTCGAGATCCACCCCGGTGGTGGAAGCGCGACCAATCCCTACCCGTCGGTCGCCTATGTCTGTTCGGGCGCCAGCTGACAGGTCGGTCCTCAGGCTCCGATCCGGTCAGGCCCCGATGGCGTGGTAGCCGCCGTCGACGTGGATGATGCTCCCGGTCGTGTGGCTGAACAGGTCGGTGAACAGGGCCATGGCGGTCTTGGCCACGCCGCTCGAATCACTGGTGTCCCAGCCCAGCGGAGCCCGTTTGATCCACTCCTCCTCGAATGCCGAGAAACCGGGAATCGACTTTGCGGCCATCGTTCGCAGTGGGCCAGCGGCGACCAGATTACAGCGGATGTTGTCGGCGCCGAGCTCCCGGGCGAGGTAGCGATTGAGTGACTCCAGACCCGCCTTGGCCACACCCATCCAGTTGTAGGCGGGCCAGGCGACGGTCGCGTCGAAGGTCAAGCCCACGATGCTGCCTCCGTCGGGCATCAAGGCACGGCCGATGTCGGCCATCGTCCGCAACGAGTAGGTCGACACGTGCACCGCAGTCGCCACATCGTCCCACCGGGCAGCGAAGAAGTCCTCCCCGAGGCACGACTCCGGTGCAAAGCCGACAGCGTGGAGGATCCCGTGCAGCTGACCGACCGAACCCGACAGCTCGTCGATGAGCGATCGCACCTGCTCCCCGTCGGTGACATCGAGCTCGAGGACTTCGGGGGTGGGATCGAGTCGACCGGCGGTCCGCACGGTGAGCCGCTTGCCGCGGCCAAAGCCGGTCAGTATCACGTTGGCTCCCTGGCCCTGGGCCTCCCGGGCGATTCCGAAAGCCAGCGAATCGTCGGTGAGCACACCGGTGATGAGGATGTTCTTCCCCTCGAGGAGTCCCGCTGCGGGTAACTGAGTCGATGCCACGGTCCTCAGCCTGCCAGTTCTCCGGTCGGGATGCGCGCACCGTTAGGATCTGACGCTGTGACCGACGCCCCCAAAGGCCCGATGCACCTCTACGACACGTTCCGCGAAGCGGTCGTTCCGTTCGAGCCCGGCCACATCGTGACGATCTACACGTGCGGCATCACACCGTACGACGCCACCCATCTCGGTCACGCCGCCACCTATCTCACCTACGACGTGCTCGCAGCGTCGACTGCGGGACCTCGGTCACGAGACCCGCTGTGTGCGCAACGTGACCGACGTCGACGACGACCTTCTGCGCAGGAGCCGTGAGCTCGACATCCACTTCCTGGATCTGGCGGCGTCGGAGACCGCCCGTTTCGACGCCGACATGGAAGCCCTCGGCATGCTGCCCTCGTGGAGCGAACCCCGGGCCACCTCCGCCATCGCCGACATCCGAGGCTTCATCGCCATGGTCCTCGATCGAGGTCACGCCTACGAAGCCGGCGGGTCCGTCTACTTCGATGTCGGCTCCTACGAACGATTCGGCGAGCTGTCCGGCTACGACCGGGCGACGATGCTGACCCTGGCCGCCGAACGTGGCGGCAAACCCGACGACCCACACAAGCGCGATCCGCTGGACTTCGTTCTCTGGCATCCGTCGGCCCCCGGCGAGCCGGTCTGGGAGACGATCTGGGGACCCGGTCGACCCGGCTGGCACATCGAGTGTTCGGCGCTCGCGATGCGGGAGTTGGACACGACGATCGATCTCCACGGTGGCGGCTCCGATCTCATCTTCCCGCATCACGAGTGCGAACGGGCTCAGATCGGAGGCGGCGACCGGACGAGCCGTTCGTCACGTCACTGGATGCACCAGGCGATGGTGCACAAGGACGGCGAGAAGATGAGCAAGTCCCGCGGCAATCTCGTCTTCGTGCAGCGAACTGCGCACCGAGTACGACACGCGGGCGATCCGTTTGGGGATCGTGTCCAACCACTTACCGGCAGGAGTGGGAATGGGACGACGATCTGATGCCCGATGCCGCAGCCGCCCTCGAGCGCTGGCTGACCTCCAGCTCCGGGACCGACAGCGAAGCCGTTCTCAACGACGTCCGTCGGGCGCTCGACGACGACCTCGACACACCCACTGCGGTAGCGGCCATCGATCAGGCCGCTCGGGCGGGGTTCGATGTCGCAGGGCGGCAGCGCTCCTGGGAATCGACCTGACCAGGTGAGCGTCGATTTCCCATACCGAGCTCGGCAGCGGCGAATGGACTTCGACGCACGCCGTGGTAACACTTGAGTGACCAACGCTGGTGGTCGGTGATGAGGAAACGATGATGGCCCAAATACAGATCGACATGACGAGAATCGGTCGGGCACAGCCCGCGGCCAAGGCGGTGCTCCGGCCGTTGGTGAGGGTGCTGTGGGACATCGACGTCCAGGGTGGGGAGAACGTGCCCAAGAACGGCCCGGGCGTCCTGTGCCCCAACCACGTGTCGGTCATCGATTCGTTCTTCTTACCGGTGGTATTACGGCGAGCTCTGATCTATGTCGGCAAGGCCGAATACCTCGACGACTGGAAGACCAGCCGACTCTTCCCGGCACTGGGGATGATTCCCATCGATCGTCGGGGCGGTGAGCATGCGGCATCGGCACTCGACGCTGCAAGAACCGTTCTGACAGAACGGCGGACTGTTCGGCATCTATCCGGAGGGAACCCGCAGCCGGTCCGGGTATCTGCACAAGGGTCACACCGGAGCGGCCCGTCTGGCCGTCGAAACCGGTGCGCCGCTGATCCCGGTCGGCCTCGTGGGCACGCGCGAGATTCAACCGCCGGACAAGGCGACGCCGATTCCGTTCCGAAAGGCGACGGTCCGATTCGGAAAACCGATCGACGTCTCGCGCTACCGGGACCGACTCGGTGACCGGGCGCTGTACCGCCAGCTGACCGACGAACTCATGTACGAGATCCAGGCGCTGTGTGGCCTCGAGTACGTGGACACCTACGCCGGCTCGGTCAGCGAGCCGGCACCGGCGCTCGATGGGGCGGCCGAGCCGGTCGTCGTCGCTGCGGTCCAGCCGACGATCGAACGGCGCAGCAGCACCGACGTGCTCACGCCCAAACCTCTCATCGGTGTGTAGCTGCAGCACGCACGATCGACGGCTGAATCGGGGCACACTACGGTACATGCTGGTTCGACTTCCCGATGGATCCGAACGTGAACTCGACGAGCGGCTCGAGCGCCGCCGATCTGGCTTCCGCGATCGGTCCCCGACTGGCCAAGGACGCGTTGATCGCAGTGATCGACGGCGACGAGGCCGATCTCGGCACCAAGCTGCACGAGGGTGCCGACGTCGAGATCGTCACACCGGGATCGGACCGGGGTCTGCACACGCTGCGGCACTCGACCGCCCACGTGATGGCGCAGGCGGTATCTGAACCTGTGGCCGGGTGCCACCTTCGCCATCGGTCCGGCGATCGAGAACGGGTTCTACTACGACTTCGAGCTTCCCGGCGGCGCCACCTTCCACGATGACGACCTCGCCAGGATCGATGTCGAGATGCGCCGGATCATCGATGCCCGTCAACCATTCGTTCGGTCCGAGCTGAGCGCAGAGTCGGCCCTCGATCTCATGGCCGATCATCCCTACAAGCAGGCGATCATCAGGACGGTGACGGGAGCCGACAGCGATGCGGCTTCCGGGAACGATCTGAGTTCGGAGGTCAGCGGCGACGTCATCAGCTTCTATCGCAACACCGACGACTTCGTCGACATGTGCGTGGGGCCTCACGTCCCCCACACCGGTCACCTGGGCCACTTCGCCCTGCAGCGCGTCTCCGGCGCCTACTGGCGCGGCAGCGAGGACCAGCCGATGCTCCAGCGGATCTACGGGACGGCCTGGGATTCGAAGAAGGCCCTCAAGGAGCACCTGCACCGGCTCGAAGAAGCCGGCGAAGCGCGATCACCGCAAGCTGGCCGACCGAACTGGATCTCCTCAGCTTCCCAACCGAGCTCGGCGGCGGGTTGGCGGTGTGGCATCCCAAGGGGGCCATCGTGCGAAAGCTGATGGAGGACTACAGCAGACAGCGCCATACCGACGGTGGGTACGAGTTCGTCTACACACCGCACCTCGCCAACGGGAAACTGTTCGAGACATCCGGTCACCTCGACTTCTACGCCGAGGGCATGTACCCGCCGATGGAGATGGACAACGGCGAGTACTACATGAAGCCGATGAACTGCCCCATGCACTGCCTGATCTTCGGAACCGGGCAGCGTAGCTATCGCGACCTTCCCCTCCGATTGTTCGAACTCGGCACCGTCTACCGGTACGAGCGGGCCGGAACGCTGCACGGCCTTCTGCGCATCCGCGGCTTCACCCAGGACGACAGCCACATCTACTGCACCAGCGACCAGCTCCTCGACGAGATCGGTGGTCTGCTTGAATTTCGTCCTGAGCGTCCTTCGCGCCTTCGGTTTCGACGATTTCACGTTCAACCTCTCCACGAGGGATCTGTCCAAGTCGGTGGGAGCCGACGACGCCTGGGACCTCGCAACCGATGCGCTCGCCGAGGCCCTCAGGCTCCACGGACTCGACTACGAGGTGCGTGAGGGCGAGGCTGCCTTCTACGGTCCCAAGATCGACATCGACGTCAGAGATGCCATCGGCCGTACGTGGCAGCTCTCTACGATTCAGGCCGATTTCAACCTGCCGGAACGATTCGATCTCACCTACGTGGACTCCGACGGTGAGCGTCGGCGTCCGATCATGTTGCACCGGGCGCTGTTCGGGAGCATCGAACGTTTCTTCGGTCTGCTCGTCGAGCACTATGCCGGCAACTTCCCGACCTGGCTGGCGCCGGTGCAGGTGCAGGTCCTTCCCGTCGCCGACGCCCATCGGGCCTATGCGATCGACGATCGTCGACCGGCTCGGATCGGCCGGGTTCAGGGCCGAGCTGCTCGCCAGTTCAGATCCGTTGGGCAAACGGATCCGGAACGCCAAGATGGCCAAGACCCCTCACGTGCTCGTGGTCGGTGACGACGATCGTCGCCGCCGGCACGGTGGGCGACAACCCTCGCGGCGGTGATGTGGAGCGGGGAGTGGAGTTCTCCACCTTCCTCGACCGCTTGAGAGCTGAGAGCCGGGTGGGTGGCGAGTGACCGGCACCGAGTCCGATACCCACCTGGAATGGGAACGCAATGAGGGCGGCATGCCCCGCCTCTTCTCGGGATGGCGGCTGGCACACCCCCTCGGCCGGGCCGCCGACGGCGAGCCGCATGCGTATGTGTCGGCCGAACCGGGAAAGACCCTGTTCGAAACGATCGAACAGAGCGCGCTCCCGGACGAACAGACCTACGTGCTGTACCGGGGACCCAGGGTCTATGTCGTGCTCAACGTGTATCCCTACACCAGCGGACACGTGATGGTGATCCCCAACGAGGGTGTCCCGTCGATCCTGGATCTGCCCCTTGCCGGTCTACGACGAGATGTGGGCGACCGTTCGCATGGCTGCGGTCGCGGTGAGAGACGCGTTCGCTCCGCACGGGTTGAACATCGGGCTCAACGAGGGTCTGGCCGGAGGCGGGTCACAACCCGATCACCTCCACGTGCACATCGTGCCCCGGTGGAGAGCGGACACGAACTTCATGACCTCGATCGCCGAGGTGCGGATTCTTCCTCAGACCCTCAGCCAGACGTGGCAGCGGTTGCGAGATTGCTGGCCGACCGATCTACCCTCGTCACCGTGACCTCGGATGAGGACAAGCCCGATGAACCGGAGTCCGGCGACTCGATGCCCGAGGATCTTGCTGCGTCCCAACGCGACCTCGAGGACTACATTTTCCCGAACAACAATCGACGGAGGATCGCGGGCTATCTGTATCTCGTGGTTGCGGTCGGCCTAGTCGCCCTCTACATCGCATTCGGTGACGATGGGGTCCTGGTCAACAGAGGGTTCCTCTGGGCGGCGGCGATCGCAGCCCTCTTCGGTGTGTACAGCGTGGTCAGCGGTTGGGATCTCCGGGTAGACGAACGTGACGCTCTGGTGGTGGCCGCCATCGAGGTGGGTCAGCCGATCGGTCCCGCCTCCGCCCAGCTGAGCTGGCGAGGTGTGCTCAGCCGACCGGTCTGGCGTATCCTGTGCTACACCGCCGAGCAGCCCCCGCTCACCCGAGCTCTCGTGATCGTCGACGGTGTCGACGGTCGGGTGATCGAGCGGATCATCGAGGACAACCCCGAGGACTGGGCTGCGCTCGATGGGTGACCGGTACGAACTTCTGGCTCCCCGCGATCTCGTCATCACGATGCGCTCTCTGGGCCGCCGCTTCGACGAGCTGATCGGACCGGTTCGCAGCGACCCCGATCGGTTCTCCCGCCGCGACGAACCGATCGACGGCGTGGCGCTGAGCGCCCAACTGGCCGGCGTCGCCCGACACCTCGGTCTGCTCGAACGCTCGATCGGCAGACTGGCCAACGAGTCCGAGCCGATCATCGACGGTGCCGTTCTCGCCGATGCCCCACCCCTGGCCGATCGTGAACGGGAAATGGGTCTCGACGCCGCAGAGGCGGCCATCGCCGCCAGCGGTGATGCGATCGGCCTGCTCCTCGACAGCTGCAGCAGCGAGCAATGGACCCACCGCGCCCCGGCGACAAACGCGTCGATGATCAGCCTGATCGAAGTCGCCCGCCACGCCGCTCGTATCGGCGTCGAGGGTCTGCGTGCGACCCAGCGCATCGTCGAGCGTCTGTAGTTGTCGTAGCAGATGGCCAAGATCTGGCTGTCCCAAACACTTCCGCCGACAGAGTGGCGACAGCATCCCGCATGAGGAAGTACGGCGTATGGCCGACGCCAACTACTGGCTCCGTTCAGACCCACGAGCCGATCCGGCGACCGACGCCGAGATACAACGGCTAGGTGGCAGGAGACAATGGGGCCGTCCTGGGTTCTGTATGGCGCAACCAATCGCGGTTCAGACTCGCTGGTGGACGTGAACGCGGACCTCGACGAGGTGATGGAACAGGTAGAAGAACGATTGCGGCCAAGTCGTGAGGCCAATCTGGCGAACAAGGTCAGGCGTGACGCCAAGATCGCCGACGCTGTCGACGCCCACGACCTGGCGAAATCGGCTAGTCGATAACACCCAGGACTATCAGCAGCAAGATGGCGTAGAAGGCCGCGTTGAAGACGGTGTGCATGATGAGCACCAGCCAGGTGTTCTTGGTCTTCTGGAAGAGGTACGAGAGTATGAAGGCCGACGGCAGGCCGGAGATCGCAAACCACGGGTAGAACGGCAGGTGAAACAGGTACCACATGAGGCCATGAACGAGCCAGGTCCGTTCACCGTGCACGAGTTCCTGCCGAGGCCAGAGCACACCACGCCATAGCAGTTCTTCGCCAACGATGTTGAGGAAGAAGAGGACCACTATCAGGGCGCCCCACAGCCAGTTTCCAGCGGCGTCAGGGCCCATCCAGGCGACCGACGCATCGATTGTGGAGTCTATTGAGTTCGTGGGATCTTGAAGCGGGTGAAACACTTTGCCGGGCTAGAGCCACGATGAGAGATCAGTAATCCAGGACTGCGTCGGACTCACCAACAGCGTCGCCACGAATGAGATTATCGTCAGGCCAATCATGAGACCGAACTGGCGCCCTCCAAAGCGGCGGAACCCCAGGCGCTTCGACAGTGGCGCCCACTCCATGGGGTTGGCTTCCTGCTTGAGCATCACAAAGGCTACGGGCAAGAGGGGGGCTAGTCCGAGCATGAAGCCGGCCAGGTATGCGCTGAACTGGTGCACAAGGTCCCTGCCAGGGGCGTCATCGAGTCCACGTCTTGTCGTGCTGATCCGAGGCGATCAGACTTCGGCGATGCCGTAGCCCGCAACTCATCTGCTCGACTCCGGCCGCTACCTCACGGCAGCCGATCGCAACATCTAGCCTTGCTGGGCATGGGATCGCTTGTGGCACGTGCCATCAGATGGGCGCTACGCATCATCGCGCCGATCAGCCCGATCTGGTGGGGCACCTTGGTTTCCACCACCGGCTCGGATGGAGAATCGAAGGTGTACGCGTCCCTCTGGGTAGCGACCGTTGTCTTGTCTCTTCTGGAGCTCACAGGCATATTGGAAGGGCCTGACATGTTCAGGGCCTTCCCTGGTGGCCGGCCCAAATTCTGGCTGTCGATCTATCTCGCATCGAATGGCATCGGCTTGCTCCTGTTGTCGGCCTCCGCCGACACCTTCTGGTGGGAGTCGCTGTGGCTCGACCTTGGCGCTGCCCTGCTCCTCGGGTCACTCATCGACCTGCTCTTCGAGATCAGACTCAGCGAGCAAGAGTGATGCTCCAGGTGCGCAGTCGATGGCCCCTGGCACCCAGCCGAGTCGCTCACCAATCAGATCCTCGCAACCGAGCTGCTGATCAACCGTCGACATCGGGAGGTGAGCGATGGTCCAGAGCGGGCGCAAACGAAGTCGCAGACGGAACCCGCCCCACGACCCATCCCTGCGTGGGCCTGTCGACTACGTCGCCAAACAGTGCCCACGTGTCCGCATGGCGGCGTCCGTGGCGCCGCCGCCCCCTTCGGCCAGTCGCCGGTGCGGGCGGCCTGAACGATGTGCGTGTCGCCGACCGGTACCTCGGGGACGACCTACGCCGACCCGAGCAGCGACAAGACTTGCCGAGGTCGCAGCGGACGGCCAGCCTCGCTGCAATCAGCTCTCGCAGCCCGGTTTCTGGGCTCCCGCACCCTGGACTGCTAACTCTTGTTAGCACATCGGAGTCCGGCTCGCTCCCGTGGGCTACCATGCGGGCACAGTACTGGTTTGGAGTCATCTCGTGTTTGACGGAAACTTCCGAGTGAAGGTGGACAAGGTCACCACCCCGATCGGCGAGAAGCTGCATCGGGTCGGGATCTCTCCTGACGTCATCACCGTCGTCGGCGTGTCGATGGCGGGCGCCTGTGGCGTCGCGATCGCAACCGGCAACTTCTTCACCGCCGCAGTGCTCCTGGCCTTGACCGGGCTGCCCGGATGCTCTCGACGGCGCCGTCGCCAAGGCGTCGGGCCGATCCGGGCCCTCGAGGTGCGTTCTTCGATTCGGTCTCGGACCGACTCTCCGATGGTCTCCTCTTCGGCGGCGCCGTCTGGTACTTCGCCGGCACCGAAACCCCGCACATGGCGGTGCTGCCCTTCGGTCTGTTCCTCGCCGCATCGCTGATCAGCTATCAACGGGCCAAGGCCGAGTCGTTGGGCTTCGACGCCAAGGGTGGACTCATGGAACGAGCCGAACGGTTCATCGTCCTCGGTGTCGGTCTGGTCATCTCACCGCTGTTCACCGCGGTGCTGTGGGTCATGCTGGCATTGTCGTCGATCACGGTCGTCACCCGTTTCGTGAAGGTCTGGCGTCAGGCGTCAGCGGTATCACCGGTGCCGCCGAAACGCCGGTCAGCGACCCGACCGTTCGGAACGTTCCGAGCGTCTTCGAGCCCGCCGGGCGGCGAGCGACCGGGACCGCCGGCGGTGACCTCCGAGCGCGAGCGAGGGAGCGCATGGCGGAGTTCCGCCAGCGCTAGAGCTCTTCGTTGGCGATTCGACTCGGCGTGGCCGGACTCAAGGTTGCGTCGATCGCCGTCCGGGGCATCCCGCTCGGTATCGTCGTCGACGGTGGCAGAGATCGTCGGTCGCACGGTCGCCGACCGGGTGTCGGGAATGTCGGCTCTGGAACGCAACCTGCGCACCGTCGGTGTCGCCGATACCGGACCAGCCGGTCGCTCGGCCATCGGGTACTACGCCCGCTACTGGGTCGACACGCTGCGAATGCCGACCGTCTCCGCCGAGGTCCTCGATCGGAGATTCAGTTTCGCTGGATACGACCACATCCGCGAGGTGCAGCGCCGTGGCCACACGCCGATCATGGTGCTGCCCCATCTCGGCTCCTGGGAGTGGGCCGCCGCCTGGCTGGGCCGTATCTGTCATCAACACGTGATCGCGGTAGTCGAACGGCTCGAACCGCCCGAACTGTTCGAGTGGTTCGCCACGACCCGCAACTCCTACGGGGTCGAAATCGTGCCATTGGGATCCCAGGCGATGGAGAGGTTGATGACCGCAGCCAGGAACCAGGCGGGCATCATCACCCTCGTCGCCGACCGTGACATCGCCGGCAACGGGATCCCGGTGAGGTTCTTCGGCGCCGAGACATCATTGCCCGCCGGTCCGGCCATCCTCAGCCTGAGAACGAACAGCCCTCTCCTGCCGGTGGCGATCTATGACAGCGGGCGGACCCGCTCGTGCGAGGTCCGACCGCCGATCTGGCCCGACTCGTTCGGGCGGATTTCGCACCGACGTCGCTGCGATGACCCAGCGGGTGGCGAGCGAACTCGAGGATCTGATCGCGCAGCACCCGAGCAATGGCACGTGCTGACCGACATCTGGCCGCTGGTGACGACAAGAACGACGAGCCAGCCATGACGACCGAGCGTCCACCTCGGGTCGGCCTCGTCTGCCCCTACTCACTCGGCGTGTGGGGAGGGGTACAGTCCCAGGTGCTTGGGACTGGGCCGCTCCTTGCGCCGGCTGGGCGTGCCCACCCAGGTGCTCGCCCCGTGCGACGGACTGCCACCCGAGCCCTGGGTCACCCCGCTCGGCGACTCCATCCCGTACGCCGAAAACGGTTCACTGGCACCACTGGCTCCCGATCCTGCCGCTCAACTCCGTTTGCTCGGAGCGGTGTGGGACGAACGTTTCGACATCCTCCATCTGCACGAACCGTTGGCACCCGGTCCGACGTTCACCAGCCTCGTCGTCAAACCGACCCCGTTGATCGGGACCTTTCACGCCAGCGGATCGATCCGTCCCGTATCGGTGGATCAACGGGGTCGTCCGCCGGTTGGCTCAACGGTATGGATCAGCGTGTGGCCGTGAGTGCCGAGGCGGCTCGAACCGCATCCGAATCCCTCGGTGGGGACTACCAGATCGTGGCCAACGCCGTCGAGGTGGACCGTTTCGCCGGCGCTCCCGCGTGGCCGACGACGGGCCCCACGGTCATGTTCCTCGGTCGTCACGAGGAGCGGAAAGGCCTGCATGTGCTGCTCGAGGCCGCCCGCCACCTGGATCACGACGTGACGTTCTGGATAGCCGGCAAAGGACCGGACACCGCACGCGCTTCAGGCGAGATTCGGGTCCGATCGACCGGATCCAATGGCTCGGCGCGGTCGACGATGCCGAAAAGGCGTCCCGCCTCGTCGGTGCGGACGTCTTCTGTGCACCGGCCCTGGGTGGTGAGAGCTTCGGCGTCGTCCTGCTCGAAGGGATGGCTGCGAGGACCGCCGTCGTCGCCAGCGACATCCCGGCGTTCCGCTCCGTGGCCAGGACGGTCGATGTGCGACGCTGTTCGAGAACCGGAATCCGGTCGCATCTCGCCGACGCGCTCCGGGTCGCACTGGAGCGCGGTCCGGCCGTCCTCGAAAAGCTCGAGGCCGGTGTGCGCTGGGCCGACGAGAACAGCATGGCCGCTCAGGCGGGTGTCTATCTCGACATGTACCGTCGCCAGCTCTCGGCCGGTCCGTCGCCGATCCACGAGCGGTCACGACTCTGACACCTGGGAAGTCCAAGCCGGCACTAACCTACTCGTCGTGGCGCTGCACGAACCTCGCATCTTCGCGATCCCTCATGCCCGTCATCGGCCTGTACGGGGCGGTCGTGGCGGTTCCGGTCCTCGTCGTTGCGATCGTCGTCGCCGGTCGTCTCGCCGGCGCCGCTCTGGCTGATGGTGATCCTGGCGATCGCTCCTCACCGGGGGCTTACCGCTCATCGGTATCGGCGAGTCGACGCGATTCTTCTCGATCATCTCGACGTCGTCGACGCCGATGAGGTCGAGCATCTGCGGGCGTTCAACCTCCTGGAGAGCCTGAGTCTCAGAAGCGGCGTGGCGGTACCGGCGCTCTACCTCACCGACGACCGTTCGGTCAACGGATCGGCCGTTCAATTGGGTGGTGACGCGGCCGCGATCTCACCGCCGGTGCGCTCGATCGTCTCGATCGCCTCGAACTCGAGGCTCTTCTGGCCGAGATCATCATCCGCATCGCCGACGGTGACGCCCACGCCGCCACCGTCGCCGCCGGAATGGCCGGTCTTCCTTTCACCCAGGGACCGCTCTCGTTCCTGGCTCCCCGTGGCCCATCGGGCCATTCGGCAGTGCGCTGGCCGAGGACCGCGAGATCGTCGGCGACTTCGCCGCCGTCGGTCTGACCCGGTACCCGCCGGCGTTGCGCAACACCCTGGCATACGCCGCCGACGATGTCGACCGGTGTCGGAGGTGTGCAGCCCGCCACCGCCTATCTGTGGATCGTCCCCCGGGCACCCTATGAGCCCCAGTTCGACCTCGCCATCCGGGTCGACGCGCTGAACGAGTTCTGACATGCAAGAATCTGCCTGGTCATCGTTGGCCTTTTTGTGGCATCGGCCTGTTCGGGAGGTTCCGATGCCGTGGCGACCGCGTCCACCACCTCCCCGCCCAGCGAGACCACCGCCTCGATCGCGGCCACCACGACGACCACGTCCGAGACGACGACGACGGTCGTGCTGCCCGCCGCCCCCTACACAGGATTGCCCTTTGCCGGTGATCCGAGGCGGCGCTGTCCCGCCCGGCGGTGGCGGTGAAGATCGACAACCATCCCCGGGTCGCGCCCACAGACCGGTCTGGACCGGGCGGACATGATCCTGGAGATGCGAGCCGAAGGCGTCACCCGGTTCATCGCGGTCTTCCACAGCGACCTGCCCGAACCGGTCGGTCCGGTTCGTTCGGCGCGGACCTCCGACTTCGACCTGCTGACCGCACTGAACGAGCCGGTCTTCGCCTATTCGGGGGCCAACGCCATCGTCGACAGGGGTCTGGGCGCGCTGCCGATCTACGCCCGTTACGAAGACCGGGTGGACTTCTTCCGGGCTCAGAACCGCAATGCTCCGCACAATCTCTATGTCAACCCCCTCGGTTTGCAGGAGAAGATGCCGGCGCCGATGCACGAGGCACCACAACCCTGGTTCCGGTTCGGAACACCTGAGGAGGTCGGCGCGCAGGGACGGGCGATCTCGGGCAACGTGACCGTCGTGTTCAAGGGTTCACCACTCGTCACCTATCAATGGGACCGTGAAGTCGAGGGATGGCTACGAACCCAAGATGGTGCATCCCACAGCACCGTCAGTGGCGATCAGCTGGCCCCGGCCAACGTGGTGATCCTGGAGAGCTCCTACGGGGTCAGTCCTGCCGACGCTGAATCCCCGGAGCTGAATCTCGGTCGGTTCCGGTGCGCTGACCGTGCTCACCGACGGTCGGGTGATCTCCGGGACCTGGGCACGGCAGTCGAACACCGTGCCGCCCGAACTCATCGATCTCGAAGGGAACGAGATCGCTTCTCCTGCCGGGCCAGACCTGGGTCATGTTCCCGGATCGAAGTGTGATCATTCCAGAGAGCTAGGAGACCCGGGTGGTTCCTCATCCCCACACTTGGCCCGTAGACTGACGCACATGGCACAGAAGGTTCCTCACACAGGCGAACGGCAGACCGAGACGATGCGGGTCAAGCGTGGTCTGGCCGAGATGCTCAAGGGCGGCGTCATCATGGACGTCGTGAACGCCGACCAGGCGAAGATCGCCGAGGATGCCGGAGCGGTTGCGGTGATGGCTCTCGAACGCGTGCCGGCCGACATCCGGGCCGATGGCGGCGTGGCCCGTATGAGCGACCCCGCCATGATCGAGGAGATCCAGGCGACGGTGACCATCCCGGTGATGGCCAAGGCCAGGATCGGCCACTTCGTCGAAGCGCAGATACTCGAAGCTCTCGAAGTCGACTACATCGACGAGTCAGAGGTGCTCACCCCCGCCGACGAAGCACACCACATCGACAAGTTCGCCTTCGGGGTTCCCTTCGTGTGCGGCGCCACCAATCTCGGCGAAGCCTGCCGACGGGTGTCCGAGGGCGCTGCGCTGATCCGCAGCAAAGGTGAGGCCGGCACCGGCAACGTGGTCGAAGCGGTTCGCCATCTCCGCTCGATCATCGGCGACATTCGCAAGATCGGCCAGGCCGACGAGGCCGAACTGTTCGAATGGGCCAAGCGTCTCCAGGCGCCCCTCCCGCTCGTTCAGGAGATCGCCGACACCGGCAGGTTCCCCGTGCCGATCTTCTGCGCCGGTGGGCTTGCCACACCCGCTGACGCAGCGCTGGCGATGCAGCTCGGCGCGGAGTCGGTGTTCGTCGGTTCCGGGATCTTCAAGAGCTCCGATCCCGCCCCTCGTGCACGTGCGATCGTCGAGGCGACAACGAACTACATGAACCCCGACATCCTGGTGAAGGTGAGCCGGAACCTTGGCCGCCCGATGACAGGAATCGGGATGGACGACATCGACGTGCACCTCGCCGACCGCGGCTGGTAAGCACTCGGTGCCCACGATTGGTGTTCTCGCGCTACAGGGAGCGTTTCAGCGCCACATCGACGCCTTGCGCTCCATCGGTGCCGATGCCCGCTCGGTGCGACTTCCCGGCGACCTCGACGGGCTCGACGGGCTCGTGCTTCCGGGTGGCGAGTCGACCACGATGTCGCTGCTGCTCGGGCACGCAGCGGCTTGGCCGGCCCGATCTCGGCGCTCATCGCCGACGGGCTTCCCGTCTTCGGTACGTGCGCCGGAATGATCCTTCTGGCCGCCGAGGTTCTCGACGGTCGTCCCGATCAGGTCCAGCTGGCGTCGCTGGACTTCTCCGTCCGCACGGAACGGCTACGGCCGGCAACTGGCGTCCTTCGAGGCCGATGTGAGTGCTCCGGCCCTGGGGATCAGCGCCGCCAGCCCGTTCCGGGCCGTCTTCATCCGGGCTCCGAAGGTCGAGACCGTCGGTGAGAACGTCGAGGTCCTCGCTCGACTCGACCGGGATCCGGTGCTGCTCCGGTCCGGTCCGGTGATGGCGTCGGCGTTCCATCCCGAGCTCACACAGGATCTCCGGCTCCACGGCAGCTTCCTGGCATCGCTGTGACCCGCCCCGCCTAGAGTGGGGAGCCATGTCGGGTCACTCCAAATGGGCAACGATCAAGCACAAGAAGGGTGCCGCTGACGCCAAGCGGGGAAAGCTGTTCGCCAAGCTGATCAAACAGGTCGAGGTTGCCGCCCGCCAGGGTGGAGGTGACCCGGAGGCCAATCCGACGCTGCGCACGATGTTCCAGAAGGCGCGAGACAACTCGGTACCGCTCGACACGATCGAGCGAGCGGTCAAGCGGGGGACCGGCGAGCTCGAAGGCGTCAACTATGAACAGATCGTCTACGAGGGCTACGGACCGGCCGGGGTGGCGCTGATGATCGAGACCCTCTCGGACAACAGGAACCGCACCGGTTCCGAAATCCGGTCGCTTCTCGCCAAGAACGGCGGATCGCTGGCCGAGCCGGGGGCGGTGTCGTGGCAGTTCGTCCGCAAGGGCATCCTCAAGGTCTCCAAGGACGCCGGCGAGGACGAGGTGATGTTGGTGGGGATGGACAACGGTGCCGAGGACCTCGAGGATCTCGACGAGGTCTGGGAGCTCACGCTGCGAACCGACCGACGTCAACGGCCTACGCGATGCGCTCGAAGCCGCCGGCATCAAGGTGGTGGAGTCCGACACGTCCATGGTCGCCACCAACAGCGTCCCCGTCGACGATGCCGGCACCGCCAAACAGATCCTGAATCTCGTCGACATCCTCGACGATCACGACGACGTCCAGGCGATCCATTCCAACATCGATCTCGACGATTCGATCATGGCCCAGTTGGACTGAGCTCAGATCCCGGCGGCAACCCCCAGGAGCCGGCTCCTCGTGACGCTCCGTACACCCCGGGCCAGGAACAGTATGGCGGCGCCCCAGGCGATGGCTCCCACGACGAAAGGAAGATAGCCGGCACCGAAGAGCACGCCAGTGCTCTGGGAGTAGGCGATCATGATCAAGCGGAAGGCTGACCAGTCCCGACGCCTGCTGGGCGGCTGCGGTGGATCTGACCTTGGCGGACAGGCGGAGAACGAGCGAGAGGCAGATCGCCAGGAACGGAGGCAGGACCCATCCGATCATCACCCACCACTGCGCGGTCGGAAAGAACCATCCGCCGACTTCGGGTCCGACGACCAGATTGACGATCAGGCTGTACAGACCGAAGCCGACCACCGTCGTGATGTAGCCGGGCACGAGCGAGGCGATCAGCTTGCCGAGGTAGATCTCCCGGACTCCGGCGGGGGAGTGGGCCAGGAACTCACCGGTGCCCCGTTCGCGTTCGCCGACGATCGTTGCAGCACCGACGGCGGTCGAGATGGTCAGCGGCACGATCACCGCGACCGGCGCGAAGAGGAACACCGAGAGCGCATACGCGGTGCGTCCGGCATCGCTGACCTCGACGCCCGCAGCGGTGGTCTGGGGTATCTGGCTCTGGGCGGCCGCGGGCAGCACGTCCAGGGTGTCGGAGATCTGGTCGACCACCTGGATGTCGCCGATCGCGGTGATCGTGAGCAGAAGAATCGTCGGAATGATCACGAAGAAGAACGAACCGAGCAGCGTCATCGGCACCCAGAAGTCGCGGGCCTGGGCCAGCTGTTTCAGGTCGGTTCGAGCGACGGTGACGATCCTGGCGAGGTGAAGGCCAAACATTGACGGCTCCTTATCGTGCGATCTCGGCGACGCGACTGCGTGCCGGTCGGGCGGTGGGAGAGGGTGGAGGTGGCAGCTCATCACCCGTCGAGCCCTTGGCCCGTCGGATGGCGAAGTAGATGTCCTCGAGGTTGGGAACGAAGGGCCGGACCGACGTGATCATCGCGCCCGCCGATACGAGCCGGTTGACGATGTCGGGCACGGCATCGATGCTTCGCACCTCCACGTTCGCATCGACACCGTCGGCCGTGACGGTGAGGACCCCGGGCATCGAGTCGAGCGGGGCAAGCTGATCCGGAAGGGTGACCCCGATGTGCACATGTTTCGCAGGCAGATACCGGTCGGCGAGTTCTCCCGGGTTGCCGGACTCGAGGGCGGTCCCGTGCTGCATGATCACGACGTCGTCGGCGAGGCCTTCGGCCTCGAGGAGGAGATGGGTGCACATCAACACCGTCCGCCCTTCACCGGTCATCTGTCGGATGAGATGGAGAACCGCGACGGCCGACTCAGGGTCCAGGCCGGAGGTCGGTTCGTCGAGGAGGAGAAGGTCGGGGTCGTGGAGGATCGAGCGGGCCAGGGCGAGCCGGGTCTTCATCCCGGTCGAATAGCCACCGACCTCCTGGTCGAGGGCGTCGTCGATGCCGAACTTGGCGGCGGCGGCACGAATCGCCAGATCCGCCTCTGGCACCCCGACCCAGGTCGTAGAGTTCAGCCGCATACCTGAGGTTGTCCCACCCGCTGAGGCGGTCGTACAGGCTCGGTTTGGCACTGACGACACCGCAGCGGCGTCGCACCTCTTCGCCATCGTTCGAGGTCGGGTCGAGGCCGAACACCTTGGAGGTGCCGTGATCGGGCTGCAGCGCCCCTGTGATCATGCGGATGGCCGTCGTCTTTCCGGCGCCGTTGGGTCCGAGCAGAACGGTGATCGAACCCTTCGGCACCTGGATCGTCAGGTCGTGCAGCGCCCGGACATCACCGAAGGACCGGAAGACGTTGTTGACGTCGACGACGAGGGCGGTCTGGGCTCTGGGGCGGAGATTCCACCCCGGATGTATCGGCGCATGTCGCCGCTGCTGTAGCCAAGCCTCGGCTCGGCTCTCGAAGAGGTCTCAGCGGGTCCAGGGCGGCGTGCTGTCAGGCTCGACGCCGTAGCGGGCGATGGCCTCGGCCACCACCTCGTGGGGCATCGAGCCGGCATCGGCCAGAGCTGAGAGCACGGCGACGACCACGTTGGAAGTGTCGGTTTCGAAGAACGAACGAAGCCGTTCGCGGTCGTCGGAGCGGCCGTACCCGTCGGTTCCCAGAACGTGGAACGGGCGGTTCACGAAGCGGCTCACCATCTCGGGCACGCTGCGCATGTAGTCGGTCACCGCGATGACCGGACCGTTGCCACCGGCGAGCTGCTCGGTGACGTACGGCGTGCGCGTGTCGTGTCCTGGATGAAACTTATTCCACCGCTCGGCCTCGAGAGCATCCTCGCGGAGCCGCTTGAACGATGTGGCGCTCCACAGATCGACGCCGACTCCGAAGTGCTCGGCCAGTTCGTTCCTGGCTTCTCTGGCGGCGGTGTGGCCGACCCCGCTGAACACGATCGACGCTCGTTGCTCGTGTCCTTCCGGGGACCCCTCCCAGTGGTACAGGCCGCGGAGGATTCCGTCCTGGCTGCCCTCGCGCATGGCCGGCTGATCGTAGTTCTCGTTGTAGATGGTCAGGTAGTAGAAAACGTCCTCGCCATCGACGTACATACGCTTCAGGCCGTCCTGGATGACGATCGCCAGCTCGTAGGCGAAGGCCGGGTCATAGGCCTGACATGCGGGCACGGTGCTGGCCATGACATGGGAATGACCGTCCTGGTGTTGCAGGCCCTCACCCATCAGCGTGGTTCGGCCCGCCGTCGCACCCATGAGGAATCCCCTCACCCGGGCGTCCGCAGCTGCCCAGATCAGATCGCCGACCCGCTGGAAACCGAACATGGAGTAGAAGGTGTAGAACGGCACCATCGGGACACCCTGATGGGCGTAGCTCGAACCGGCGGCGATCCATGACGCGGTCGCCCCCGCTTCGGTGATGCCCTCTTCGAGGATCTGACCGTCGGAATCCTCGGTGTAGGAGAGCAGCAGTTCATGATCGACCGGTTCATAGACCTGGCCGAACGGCGCATAGATCTCGAACTCCCTGAACATCGAGTCCATCCCGAAGGTGCGAGCCTCGTCCGGGATGATGGGCACAACCCGCCGGCCGAACCCTTCTGTGCGCATCATCTCCCGCAACATGCTGGTGAAGGCCATCGTGGTCGATACGGCCCGGCCGCCGCTGCCCTCGAAGAACTGCTTGAACGGGGCCTCGGGGGCTTCGGGAAGTGGCCGGCGGTCACGCACCACTCTGGTGGGAACGACGCCGTCCAGCGCCCGCCGCCTGTCCATCATGTACTCATATTCCGGTGAGTCTTCCGAGGGACGCCAATAAGGGGGAACTCCGTCGTCGAGGCGGTCGGCCGGAATCTCCTCGTGCAGATACAGCCGATCGCGCAGGTCCATCAGCTGCGACTTGGTCATCTTCTTGATCTGGTGGGTGGCGTTTCGGCCCTCGAAGCCCTCGCCCAGTGTCCACCCCTTGATCGTCTTGGCCAGGATCACCGTCGGCTGGCCTCGATGTTCGGTTGCCGCTTTGTAAGCGGCGAAGACCTTCTGATAGTCATGGCCGCCGCGGGGAAGCGCACGGAGATCGTCGTCGGACAGATCCTCCACCATCTTGCGCAAGCGCGGATCGGGGCCGAAGAAGCGCTCCCGGATGAAGCCTCCGTCCTCGACCGCATAGCGCTGGAACTCACCGTCGACGGTGGTGTTCATCTTGTGGAGCAGAACACCGTCCACATCCTTGAGGAGCAGCTCGTCCCACCGGCTGCCGTGGATCACTTTGATGACGTTCCAGCCGGCGCCCCGGAAGACCGACTCGAGCTCCTGGATGATCTTGCCGTTGCCCCGCACCGGGCCGTCGAGCCGCTGGAGGTTGCAGTTGATGACCCAGGTGAGATTGTCGAGTCCGTGACGGGTGGCCAGCGAAATCGCCCCCAGTGTCTCGGGCTCGTCGGTTTCACCGTCGCCGAGGAAGGCCCACACCCTGGTTCGGCTCGTGTCCTCGATCCGACGGTCGGCGAGGTACCGAAGGAAGCGAGCGTGATAGATCGAGTTGATCGGTGCCAGGCCCATCGACACCGTCGGGTATTCCCAGAAGTCGGGCATGAGCCGGGGGTGGGGATAACTCGACAGACCATTGCCCCCCACCTCCCGCCGGAAGTTGTCGAGTTGAGCTTCGCCCAGGCGACCTTCGAGAAAGGCCCGGGCGTAGACCCCCGGGGCGGCGTGACCCTGGAAGTACACCGCGTCGCCCGCCAGCCCGTCGTCCTTGCCTCGGAAGAAGTGATTGAACCCGACCTCGTAGAGAGCAGCGGAGGAGGCGAACGTCGACAGGTGCCCGCCGATGCCATCGGAGATCTTGTTGGCTCGGACGACCATGGCGGCCGCGTTCCAGCGGATGAACGCTCGGATCCGGCGTTCGGTGTCTTCATCGCCTGGAAAGAACGGCTGGTCCTCGGCCGGGATCGTGTTGACGTAGTCGGTCGAGATCGCTTCGGAGTTGCCGAGCTGAAGCTCGCGGGCGCGTTGGTTCATCCGGCCGAGCAGATATCGGGCGCGGGTCTTGCCGCTGACACCGTTGACCGTTTCGAGCGATTCGAGCCATTCGTTGGTCTCCTGCGGGTCGATGTCGGGGAAGTTGCCGAGGAATCCGTTCGTGCTCATGTAGCCATCTTATGACTCCTAGGCTTGGCGAATGCCACCGACGCCCGTGTACACCGATGGCGCATGCTCGGGAAACCCCGGACCGGGGGGGTGGGCGTGGGTGATTCCCGATGGGCCGCATGGCAGCGGGGCTGAGCTGGACACGACCAACCAGCGGATGGAGGTGAAGGCGGTACTCGAGGCCTTCCGCGCCATGCCCGGTCCGCTTCACGTCCACTCCGACTCGACCTATGTGGTCAACTGCTTCAGGGATCGTTGGCACGAGGGCTGGCGCAAACGGGGATGGAAGAACTCGCAACGCAAGCCGGTGGCGAATCGTGATCTGTGGGAACCGCTGCTCGACGAGGCGTTACCACGACTCGATGCCGGCGAACTGGAGTTCAGCTGGGTGAAGGGTCATTCGGGCGATCCGATGAACGACCTGGCGGATCAGCTGGCCGTCTCGGCCCTTCAGGATCTCGTCGGACTGGACGGCGCCGGGTCACCTGCGGCTCCCGACGACTCGGCGCCCCCCGACCGAGAGGTCCCGTGGCCGATCGGACCCGCCTTGCTCGTCGTCGGTTCTCCCACCCCGACCGAGGAGCAGGAGAACGGTGTTCGCGACGCGGTGCGATCGCTCGCACCCGCCACGGTCGTGGTGACCGGCCTCCGTCGAGGAACGGAGTTGGTGGCGGCCGAGGAGGCGCTTCGATGCCGGCTCCGTCTGGCGGTGGTCCTCCCGTTTCCTGACCCGGCGGTCCATTGGCCCGAGGAACTTCGGGCGCGCTTCGACGCAACCCTCGCCCGAGCCGAGTTCGAGGTCGTGCTCGACGGCGATCCGTCCACCCCTGGCACCGCCGTGCAGCTCCGCAATCGTTGGTTCGAACGAGCGGCGGCTGGCGCACTGATCGTCGGTGACCCGACGTTGGCCGAGCGATTCACCGGTGCTGGGCTTTCGGTGATCGAGGTCGCCTGACCGGACATCGGAGGTTGCGCTGAACGAGCGGTAGGGCGGACCGAGGGCGCAGGGTTAAGCGCTTGGACCCATCGGCCGATAGACCTACCGTGAGTCTTCTCGACAACCTCCGAAAACGAGCGGCCGAGCAGGGATTGACCGGCGTCGGCTCCCTCATGCCCGATGAGGAGCCTACCGAGGTCCCGGGCGTACCCGATGATGACCCGTGGCTGTTCGCCGTGGATCGGCGCCGGCAGGCGTCAGAGTTCGACGTCGACGACCGGGAAGCCCCCGCCGCCGAGCGTCCGCCGGTCCGGCCGAGCATGGACAGCTTCGAAGAGCAGCCGATCGACACCCCCGACGTTGACGAGCAGGTCGACGCCACGCTTCACGGCGGAAGGGCGATCGATGTCCCACCCCGAGACGACGATCCGGTCGACGCAACGCCTTTCGGTGGAGAGCTGATCGATGCACCACCCCGTCGTGAGGGACTGATCGAGGCCCCGCCTCTCGGTGAGGAACTGTCCGGTGGGGAGCTGACCGGGAACTCGCCGATCGATGATCCGTTCAGCGGGATGCGCTACGACTCAATCGGGGGCGAAGCCGGGATCGACGGCGCACTGTTCCCCAGCGAGGTGCCAGTCCCCGGCGAGGTGCCAGCACCTGCGGAGGTCGCGGGGGCCGGGCTCTTCGACTCGGTCGCCGAACATGGCGACGTCGAGGAAGCAATGGCGTTTCCAGACATGGACATGGTGTACGCGGGCCTCAGCGACGAGGGCATCACTCCGATCGACTCGACCCCCGACGGTCGACCCATTCGAGGGTCCGACACCTCCAATCACGATCGACATGGGACCGATCGGCCCCGAAGCGGTCGACCCGCTGGCCGTGCTCGGCCTCCGGATCGGTGCCACATGGTCCGACGTGGCCGACGCTCGTCGAGCCCTCCTGGACTCCGAGCCGGTAGCCGGGTCGGAGGACCGTACGATTCGACGCCCTGAGATCAATCAGGCCGCCGCCACCCTTCGCCTTCTGACGAGTTGGACCGCTGCAGATTCATTGACCGGCGGCGAAGCGCCGGTGGAGCCGCTCGAACGTCTGATCGATACTCGTCCTGTGCCTTTCGGGGTAACCGACCATTTCGTAGGCCAGCGGGACCAGACCGCTTCCCCAATCGAAGGTCTCGGTGACCCGGGTTCCACCGTCGAGAGCCTCGAGTTCGTACCGCCAGCGGTGCCGGCCGGGATGGTGCCACTCGATCACGAGGTTCTCCTCGAAGGCGCTGACGGTGTTGGAGATCCGGTACGGCAACTCGTGCTTCATGTTCATGCCGAACCTGGCTCCCAGGCTCAGACGGTCCGGGTTGCCGGACCGTGCGCCCACTGAACGGTTCCCGAGCCGTCGATGACCGAGTGCTGTGCAGGGTCGGCGAGCAGGTCGAAGATCTGTTCGGGGCTGGCGGGAATCACACGCGATCCGCTGGTCGACCTTACGTTCCGGGTAGACGGTGGCCGGGACGATGTTGGGGACGAGGGTCATGTCAGTGGCGGTCGAGGAGGTCGCGCAACGCGACCTCGAGTTCGGGGTGCACGAATTGGTAGCCAGAACCCATCAGCACTGTCGGACGCACACGGGTGCTTTCGAAGATGAGCGACTGGGTCAATTCGGATCCGTACAGCAACGCCGGGCCGAACTTCGGCACCGGGATGATCGCCGGACGATTGAGCACCCGACCGAAGGTCTTGGCGAATTCGGCGTTGGTCACCGGGTTGGGAGCGGTCAGGTTGACCGGGCCCGAAATGTCGCTGTCCAGCAGGAACAGGATCGCAGCGACGACGTCGTCGATACTGACCCAACTCCAGTACTGACGATCCGCTGCCGAACTTGCCGCCGATCCCGAGCTTGAAGAGGGGCATCAGCCGGCGAAGTGTCTTGCTGTGAGGGCTGAGGACGATGCCGGTACGCAGGAATGCTGTCCGGATCCCGGCATCGATCGCCGGTTGAGCGGCCGCTTCCCACCTGGTCACGACATCGGCCAGGTACGACGAAGCGGCGGGGGAGTCCTCGGTGAGGAGCGTGTCGCCCTGGTCGCCGTACACCCCGATCGCCGATCCCGACAGGAATACCGACGGTTTGTCGTCCATTGCGGCGATCGTCGATGCGACGAGAGATGTGGTGCCCACCCTGCTGTCGAGGATCAACTTCTTGTACGATCGCCGTCCATCGTTTGTCGCCGATCCCTGCCCCGGCGAGATTGATCACACCGTCGATGCCGGCGAGCGATTGGCTGTCCAATTCTCCCGGCAGCCGGGTCGTACCGGATCTCGTCGGCGCCGCGTGCAGGGCGGCGCACCAGGCCGACGGGGCGATGGCCGGCGTTCCTCGAGTGCGTCCTTGAGCGGCTTGCCGATGAGCCCACTGGATCCGGTGATCGCAATATCCATAGGGTCCTGACCCTACTCAACCATCGGCCGGCGCGTAACCTCGGGCGGGTGAGTACGCGGATGCTCTCGGGACTCTCACTGGTCTGCGGTCTTGCTGATCCTGCTGGCGTCGGCGGTGCAGTTGCTGATCGCCCGATAGTCGTGCACGCTGCGGTCCACCACGCTCCTGGCTCGGTGGTCGACTCGCTAGGATCGTCGTCGAGTGTCGTGTGAACTGAAGGGTTGAACCGTGTCAGAGAACCATTTCGATGTCGTTGTGATCGGTGGAGGACCGGGCGGCTACGCATCGGCGCTCTACGGGGCCTCCGCCGGTCTGAACATCGCCCTGATCGAGTACAACAAACTCGGAGGTACCTGCCTCAATGTCGGCTGTATCCCGGCCAAGGAGCTACTCGAAACCGCCACGGTCTTCCGAACGGTGAGCCACGCCGGCGACTTCGGTGTCATCGCCGAGGTGACCGGGGTCGACTGGGGCACGACCCTCAAACGCAAACAGGGCATCGTCGATCAACTCGTCGGCGGACTGGGGTCGCTGCTCAAGATGCGCAAGGTCACCGTCTTCGACGGCACGGGCACGCTCGGGTCCGATCATCGGACGGTGTCGATCACCGGCGGTGCAGAGCGGCGACGTCCAGATCACCGGTGATGCCGTCATCCTCGCGGTCGGGTTCGCAGCCTCGCACGATCCCGGGCTTTCCGGTCGACGATCGACGGATCGTCACCTCCACCGAGCTCCTCAGCATCCCGGAGCTGCCCGGATTCGGCCGTCGTCATCGGCGGCGGCGCCATCGGCTGTGAGTTCGCCTCGATGATGAGCGATCTGGGCACCAAGGTCACGATCATCGAAGCGTTGCCCAACATCCTGCTCAGCACCGATGTGGACTGCCGCAAGGTGGTCGAACGTTCCTTCAAGAAGCGGGGGATCGACATTCACACCGACGTGATGGTGACCGGTCAGGACACCGATGACGACGGTGTGACCGTGCACTTCGGTGACGGCCAGCAGGTGCACGCACAGACCGTCGTGGTCAGCATCGGAAGACGACCGGCCAGCGAGACGCTCGGCCTCGAGCACACCTCGGTCCAGGTCGACGATCGCGGCCACGTCGTCGTCGATCCGATCGGTCGGACCGGCGTGGACGGGCGTCTGGGCGGTCGGCGATCTCATCGACTCCTCGCAGCTCGCCCACGTTGCCTTCATCGAGGGTATGAATGCGATCAAAGGCATCCTCGGCGAGGACGTGATGCCCATCGACTACGACAGTGTGCCCTGGTGCGTCTACTGCCACCCCGAGGTTGCGTTCGCCGGGCCTCACCGAGGAGCAGGCTGCGCAACGAGGTCTCGATGTCGTCGTCAGCAAGCACCGCTACAACAGCAACGGTCGAGCGATGATCGTGGGGGAGACCGACGGTCTGGTGAAGGTCGTCGCCGAGAAGTTGCCCGACGGCACCGGTGGCCGGATCGTCGGGGTGCACATGGCCGGTCCGTGGGTCACCGAGCAGCTCGGCCAGGGCTACCTGGCCGTCGAACTGGGAAGCCACCGTCGACGAAGCTGCTGCGTTCATCCAGCCCCATCCGACCTTGAGCGAGACGTTCGGCGAAACGGTGATGGCGCTTACCGGCCGGTCACTTCACTAATCGCTCAGCACGACCGGTTCGGATGTGCTGTTGTTCCTGCTAGACCCAATCCAACGGATCCCAATAATCCACACGTAGAGACACAAGAGGAGCACCTCCACCGTGGCTGAGATCGAGATGCCCCAACTGGGTGAAACCGTCAGCGAGGGAACCATCACCCGATGGTTCAAGAACGTGGGCGATACGGTTGCCGTCGACGAGGTGCTCTTCGAGGTGTCGACCGACAAAGTCGACACCGAGGTGCCCTCGACGTCTGCGGGGACGTTGACCGAGATCAAGGTTGCCGAAGGCGAAACCGTCGACGTTGGCACCGTGTTGGCGATCGTCGGTGAGGGTGCGCCGGCCGCCGGCGGCCGAAGAGGAGCCGGCTCCGGCTCCCCCACCCCTCCGCCTCCACCGGCTGCGCCGCCGCAGCCCCCACCGGCAGAGGCCGCAGCCCCCGCCGCCTCCACCTCCGCCGCCCGCACCGCCGGCGCCCGTCGCCGACTCGGCACCCGCTGCGCCCCGTCGGCCGCCGGCACCGACGGCAAGCTCCTGTCGCCGGTCGTGCGTCGGTTGATCACCACCTATGGCATCGACGCCAACCAGATCCAGGGATCCGGGCTGGGCGGACGGATCAGTCGGGACGACGTACAGCGCTACATCGAAGCGCACAATCTGACCGCCGCGAGCGAACCGACCCTCGGAGCCGGCCGCCCCCGCGCCCACCGGCTGCTGCGGCAGCGGCGCCCGCCCGCTCGCCGCAGCCCCACCGCCCCCGGTCGCCAGACCGATCCCCCGCCGAGCGTCGAGGTCTGCGGGACGAGACACCGTGATTCCGCTGTCCAACATCCGGCTCAGAACCGGTGAGCACATGGTGATGAGCAAGTCGGTTGCGCCGCACACGCTCACCGCCATCGAAGTGGACTACGAAAACGTCGAACAGATCCGCAAGGCCCATGGTGCACAGTTCAAGGCCGATGAAGGTTTCAGTCTCACCTACCTCCCGTTCATCTCGAGAGCCGTAATCGACGCCCTACGCGAATACCCCCACCTCAACGCATCGGTGGGCGATGGCGAACTGATCGTGCACGCCGAGGTGAACCTGGGTGTTGCCGTCGACCTCGACTTCCAGGGCCTCCTGGCGCCCGTGGTGCGGGGTGCCGACGGGAAGAGAATGAGGGCGATCGCCCGGGACATCGGTGACCTCGCTCGACGGGCCCGGTCAAAGGCCCTCTCGCCCGACGAACTCGTGGGCGGGACGTTCACGCTGACCAACGCCGGAAGCTACGGCACGATGATGCAATTCCCCATCATCAATCAACCGCAGGTGGCGATCCTGTCGACCGATGCGATCAAGCGCAAGCCCGTCGTCGTCGAGGACTCCTTCGGCAACGAGTCGATCGTCATCCACAGCGTGGGCGTACTGGCCATGGCGTGGGACCACCGGGCGATCGATGGCGCCTACGCCGCTGCGTTCCTGGCGCGGGTCAAGGACATCATCGAGACCAGGGACTGGACCTCCGAGCTGGCCTAGCAGGGTGCCGCAGCACGACCTTTCCCAGCAAGGCGATCCATGGTCAGGACAGCGTCCTGGATCACGGTGCCGCTCGAGTGGGTCACGACGCCACGGTGCTGGGGGCACAGGGGGTGCTTCCAGCGTCTCGCCGGCCGGCACCGTAGAATGAGGCGATGAGTCCGACCGCAGCGCTGCACGCCCGCTGGCTCGGGACTGTCGCGTACTCCGAGGCGTGGGACCTGCAACAGCAGCTCTTCAACGGTCGGTCGAACCATCTCCTGCTGCTCGAACACCCACCGGTCTACACCCGCGGCGTCAGGACCGATCCGGCCAACATCCTGATCGACCCGCGCACGGTCGGAGCTGACGACGTCACCGTCGATCGTGGCGGCGATGTGACCTTCCACGGCCCGGGGCAACTCGTCGGGTATCCGATCCTGAACGTGGCCGGCAAGCGAGGCGGCGGGATGGCCGACACCGTGGCCTACGTGTCATCGATCGAACAGATCCTCATCGACACCCTCGCCGAGTTCGGCCTCACCGCCGATCGTTTCGCCGGTTTCCCCGGTGTATGGCTCGACCCCGAGACACGGCCTCGGCCCGCAAGATCGCAGCGATCGGCGTGCGACTCAGCCGGGGTCGTTCGATGCACGGTTTCGCCCTCAACGTGTCGACCGACCTCGACCTGGTTCGACCACATCGTTCCGTGCGGCATCGGCCAGCACGGGGTCACGACGATGCGGGTGAAGGGGATCGATGCGTCGTTGGTCGACGTCGCAGCAGCTGGTGGCCCGCCACTGTGGGCAACACCTTGGTCTCGACCTCGACATGGCCTCGGTCACCGAGCGGGTACCGGGTGACACCGATCTGAGCACGTTCAGCCGCGGCGGGGGAGCCGGTCAGCCGATCACTCCGCACGGTCCGACAGCGGTGTTCCCGTTCGGCTCGAAGGGCGGCTGGCCGAGGCCGGCGTCACCGGCGGTCTTTCGGTAAGGAGCGCAAACCCGACTGGATGCGCGGTGAAACTCCACACCGGCCCGGAGTACAACAGGCTCAAGAAGGTCGGTCGCGACCTCGACCTCGTCACGGTGTGCGAAGAGGCGGGATGTCCGAACATCTTCGAATGCTGGAACGAAGGCACTGCGACGTTCATGCTGCTCGGGCAACGCTGTACCCGTGCCTGTGGTTTCTGCCTCGTCGATACCCGCAAACCCGAGGCGGTCGACGCGACCGAACCGGAGACGGATTGCCGCCGCGATCGCCGACCTCGACCTCGACTTCGCCGTGCTCACCATGGTCGCCCGAGACGATCTGGACGATGGGGGTGCGTCGATCGTCGGCCGACACCGTGCGGGCGATCAGAGAGCAGAGTCCCGGGACCGGCGTCGAGGTGTTGATCTCGGACCTGCGCGGTTCGCGCCGAATCGCTGCAGCTGGTGATCGACTCGCGGCCCGATGTGCTCAACCACAACATCGAGACGGTCGTCGAGCTGCAGAGAGCCGTGCGACCATCAGCGGGGTACGCCAGAAGTCTCTCGGTGCTGGCCCGGGCCAAGGCCGCCGGCCTCACCACCAAGAGTGGCATGATCGTCGGGATCGGTGAATCGATCGCACAGGTCCATCGGACCCTGATCGATCTGGCTGCGGTCGGCGTCGACATCGTCACGATCGGGCAGTATCTACGCCCGACCACACATCACCTTGCCGATCCAACGTTGGTGGGAGCCCTCCGAGTTCGCCGAGCTGAAACGATTCGGCGAACAACAGCTCGGACTGCCCCACGTCGAAGCGAGCCCACTGACCCGATCGAGTCATCACGCCGGCGCGCCGCCCGGGCCGTGACCCCGACCCGTCGATGCGTCGCCGGCCTAGATCGGCGGCCTGACGGCCCAGTTGAACCAGATCGCTGCGATCAGCAGCCACAGCAGATGCGGCCAGATCAACGTCCGAGCGTCCGGCGATCACCCAGCCCAGACGTGGCGACCAGCCACGCCGACCTGGTGACCGGTGAAGGCCAGCCGATTCTGAGTGCTCACCACGGTCAACATCTTCGTGCCGATCGGCAGCGCCAACCCGTATCCCAGGATGAGCGACGGGAGTGCGATGGGATTCACCAGCTCCTACGTTAGACTCCAAGATTCGAGTCGAGCGCCGAACTAAAGCGGCGAAGGAGTGATGTGATGAGTGAGAATGCCGAACGGGTGGGTGCTGCGCTGCACGCCAGGATCGGGAACGAACCGATCGTCGGCGACTGGTTCGAGGTGACCCAGGAGCGGATCGACGCCTTTGCCGACGCCACGATGGACCACCAGTTCATCCATGTCGACCCGGAGCGGGCGGCGGCGACGCCATTCGGAGGGACGATCGCCCACGGGTTCCTCACGTTGTCGTTGCTGGTGCATCTGAGCGAGAGCATCAAGGAGGACCTGCCCGACATGACCGGTCTGCTGATGGGCGTCAACTACGGACTGAACAAGGTCCGCTTCATCAATCCGGTCCCGAGCGGATCCAGGATTCGTGCCACCGCCACCACGATCGACGTCGCCGTCAAGGGATCGTCGGTGGATCAGACACGGGCTCGATGGTCATCGAGATCGAAGGTCAGGACAAGCCGGCCCTCGTCGCCGAATGGATCGGGCGTCTGGTCTTCGCCTGAGTCCGTCGATTCAGGCGCGTCACCCGCGCTCGACTGAGATGACGCCACCGGTGACAGGGTTCCGACCTCGGCGCACGGTCGTACAGGTGGGTGCGGATGTCGGCGTGGCACAACTCGAAGGCGGACGAGGAGACGGTCCGTGTGGGCCCACGGTGACTCCTCGACCAGGGCCACCTGAGCCTGGCCGACGATCGCATCGGCCTCCGCCGTCGATCGGAACAGCAGCAGCGGAGCGTGGCGACGCCATGCGGCGCGGCGCAGTTGGGCCGACCAACGATTGGCGAGACCGTTGATGCGATCGGTCGACACCGCGCACTCACGGAGCGGGGCGAGCTCGGTGTCGAGGGTGTGGCGAACCCCGGCGGCGCTGATGTGGGCGAGTACCGGAACGGTTGATGATTCGGATCGATTCGAAGAACTTCTCGATGGCGGTCTCGACGTGGGACGAGCTCGTCGTCGATCGCTGCGATCGACGTGTTCAGCGAGAGTGGCCGCCATCGGTTCGGCGGTCATCTCCCAATATTCCGTACGGTGTCGGCTCGGTGCCCTCGGTGCTCATACGGCGCAGTTCCCGACGGGTGCGTTTGAGATCCGACGCCCGAAGATCGTGCGCCTCCGCGATCGCTCGGAGCCGGCCGCTCAACCGACGTGCGATCCGGTCGACCCGCTGCCTCAGACGGTCGGTGGCTGCGGTGTATTTCAGGAACCGAGGAAGTCATAGGTGTCAATCGGCGAGTTCGGCGGGAACTCAAGTGCGACGGGTACTCTCACTCATGTGTTTGTCGAACGCATCGAGCGAGCCCGCAACGCCATGCGCCAGGCGCAGGTCGATGCGCTGCTCCTGTCCGTCGGTCCCGATCTCCCCTGGCTCACCGGTTTCGCAGCGATGGCGCTCGAGCGCCTGACCATGCTCGTGCTGACCTCGGAGGGGCCGGCCCGCCTGGTCGTCCCCGCCTTCGAAGCTGACCGGGTGCACGACCCCGAGGGTCTGTTCGAGCTGATCCCGTGGGAGGAGACCGACGATCCGGCCGCTCTGGTGACGACCGCTCTGGGCGGGGCCACCCGGGGACGCCTTGCGATAGGCGACCACACGTGGAGCCGCTTTCTCGTCGCCCTCCAGAGCGAACTCCGGCGATGCCTCGTGGACCACGGCCGCAACGGTCCTGGGACCTCTTCGGGCGACGAAGGATCAGGTCGAGATCGATGCCCTCGGGCGACGCTGGCGCCGCGGTCGATCAGATCGCATCTGCACTGCAGTCCGGCGAAATACCGCTGATCGGTCGCACCGAGCTGCAGATCGCAGCCGACCTTCGCGCCCGGATTCTGGCCGGCGGACACGCCACGGTGAACTTCACGATCGTGGCGTCGGGCCCCAACTCCGCCAGTCCCCACCATGACCCGGGTCATCGGGTCGTCCAGCCCGACGAGCCGGTGCTGTTCGACTTCGGCGGTACCACGGCCGAACCAGAGGGCCAGCCCGGCTACTGCAGCGACACCACCCGCATGGTCTTTACCGGGACGCCTCCAGCGGAGTACGTCGGAGGCCTACGAGCAGCTGCGGCAGGCTCAGGAGGCCGGGGTCCAGGCCGCCCAGGTGGGTGTCCCGGCCGAATCGGTCGATCGAGCAGCCCGATCGGTTCTTTCCGACGCCGGTCTCGGCGAGTATTTCCTCCATCGTCTGGGCCATGGGATCGGTGTCGAGGCGCACGAGGACCCGTATCTGGTGGCGGGCAACACGGCCGCATTGGTCGAAGGAAATGCCTTCTCGATCGAGCCCGGCTTCTACATCCGCGGCAAATGGGGAGCCCGCATCGAGGACATCGTCGTCGCCACCGCCGAGGGCCCGCAACGATTGAACAACTCGAGCCGGGACCTGGCGATCGTTCAGGCGTGAACGGCTCCACCCCCCGCCTCGTGCAGTGATCGACCTCGCCACCGCGTCGTTTCTGCTCCAGTGGGCGGCGGGCGGGATGTTCTTCTGCTGGATCACCACCCGGCGGCGAGAGGTGAGCATCGGCTATGGCTGGACGATTCGGGGAACCTACCTCGTCGTGGCGATCGTGTCGGTCGCCGCCGGTCTGCGCTTCGGTGTCGACCCGGTCCGGGAGCTGAGCTCGACGTTGGTCGCGCTGTCGATCGCGGTCGGGCTCGGACAATCCTGGCGCCGTCGTCGGGTCGGTGTGCGCGGCCAACGTCAAGTGGCCGAAGCCCGCAGCGCTCGTGTGGTTGCGATGACCGGGATTGATCGAACGGAGACCCCCAAGTCGACCGGCGGGGCCGAGTTCGATCCTCGCCTCGATCTCGTACCCGCCATCGTCGCGGTGCCGGGCCTGATCGCGGCGGGGGTCGACGCCGGTGACTCGCCCCTCCTGCTCGTCACCCGGATGTTCGTCGGAGCCCTGTTTCTCGGTGCGGTCACCGACGCGATGCTGCTCGGCCACTGGTACCTGGTTCAACCGGGCATGAGTCGGGCGCCCCCTCGACGAACTCGTCCGCTGGGTGGGCATCCTGTGGCTGCCCGAAGTGATCGTCTTCCTGATTCCGGTCGGCATGATCAGCGCCCTGAACGGCACCATCTCCGACGGCTACGACGGTCTCCTCGGCTACTTCTGGGTCGCATGTGTCATCGCGACGCTGGCCCTCGTCGTCGTGACCAGGGCCGCACTGCGAGAGCGTCAGTACAGCGCCGTGATGGCCGCCACCGGTCTGCTGTACCTTGCGATCCTCACCGCCTTCGGCATGGACCTCGTCGCTCGAGCGATCCTGGCGATAGGGGAGGGCGGCTGAACCTCGCGTGCCGCATGTTCGGACGTCACTGGCGCCGGAGCTGGACGCCGGTCGTGCGGTGGTCGGGACCTTTGGAAATGATCAGATCCGCCCGTGCGCGTGTGGGGAGGATGTTCTCCAGCAGGTTCTTCTCGTTGATCGTCGACCAGATGTAGCCGGCGGTCTCCAACGCCTCGTCATCGGTCAGGTGCCCGTAGCGGTGGAAATAGCTGCGAGGATCTCGAAACGTCGTCTCCCGGAGGGTGAAGAATCGTTCGATGTACCAGCTGCGAATGGCGTTCAGCGCAGCATCCACATAGATCGAGAAATCGAAGAAGTCCGAGACGAACAGCGGACGTGTCTCGTCGATCGGGCCGGTCTGTAGGACGTTCAGACCCTCGACGATCACGATGTCGGGGCGCCGGATCACGATCTGGTCGTCGGTCCGATCGTAGGTGAGGTGCGAATAGACCGGGGCCCGGACCTCGGGGGCCCCGCTCTTGATCGCGTCGAGGAAACTGATGAGATGGCGGCGGTCGTAGGACTCGGGGAAGCCCTTGCGATCCATGAGACCGCGCTCCTCCAGAACCGCGTTCGGCCAGAGGAAGCCGTCGGTGGTCACCAGATCGACCGTGGGATGGTCGGGCCAGCGACCGAGCAACGCCTGGAGAACACGAGCCGTGGTCGACTTGCCGACCGCCACCGAGCCGGCCACGCCGATGACGAAGGGAACCTTGCTCGGCAGCTCACCCAGGAACGTGGCACTGGCCCGGTACAGCTCCTGGCTCCCGGCGACGTAGAGGTTCAGGAGCCGGCTCAGCGGGAGGAAGATCCGTTCGACCTCGGCGAGATCGAGCGCCACGTTGATGCCTCGCATCTTGTCGATGTCCTCCTGGGTCAGGGTCATCGGTGTTGCCGCTCGGAGCGTCGCCCACTCCTCGGCGGAGAAGCGAAGGTGAAGGCCGGGGGGATCGGAGGCGTGGTTCATGGGATATCCTCCGTCACGACCCCCAACCCTACGGGGCGGCTTCGCTTCACCCACGGTTGACGGTGTCGTTAAGGAGAGTGTTCGTTGTGTCCAGTCCGACGTCGAGACGCCCACGTGAGCAGGAAACCTCTCCGTGGCTGAGGTGTGGCCCGGGGTGGGGTATCCGCTCGGCGCCACCTGGGACGGCTCGGGCACCAATTTCGCGGTGTTCGCCGAAGGCGCAGACTCCGTCGAGGTCTGCCTTTTCGACGAAGAGGACATGCGAGATCAGACTGACCTTGCCCGAGGTCTCGGCTCACTGTTTCCATGGCTACGTCCCGGGCATCGGTCCTGGCCAACGCTACGGTTTCCGGGCCCATGGACCATGGGATCCCGGGCGTGGCCTGCGTTTCAACCCTCACAAGCTGATGCTCGATCCCTACGCCAAAGCGGTCGAGGGAAGCGTCAGGTTCAACCGCAGCATCTTCGATCACCGTCCCGGCACGATCGACGAAATGGACATCAGGGACAGCCAGAAGTACGTGCCCCGATCGGTGGTGGTGAGCCCCTATTTCGATTGGGGGGACGATCGTGCGCCCCGCCTGCCCCGCCGGGACACCGTCCTGTACGAAACGCATGTGAAGGGGATGACCCAGCGTCATCCAGATGTTCCCCCCGAGCTGCGGGGCACCTTTGCCGGGATGGCCCATCCCTCGATCGTCGACCACCTCGTCGACCTGGGGGTGACCGCCCTCGAGCTGATGCCCGTCCATCAGTTCTTCAGCGAGAGCTTCCTCGCCCACAAAGGCCTGAGCAACTACTGGGGCTACGCAACGATCGGCTTATCTCGCCCCTCACAACGCGTACTCCGCACGAGGTCAACGCGGTCAGCAGGTCCAGGAGTTCAAGAGTCTCGTCAAGACGATGCACACCGCCGGCATCGAAGTGATCCTCGATGTCGTGTACAACCACACCTGTGAGGGCAACACCTGGGGGCCAACGTTCAGTCTGAAGGGTCTGTCCAATCACAGCTACTACCGGTTGTCGCCCGAGGACGGGCGGATCCACATCGACTACACCGGCACCGGCAACTCCCTCGACGTGGGGCACCCCAACGTGCTCCAGCTCATCATGGACTCGCTCCGGTACTGGGTCACCGACATGCGAGTCGACGGCTTCCGCTTCGACCTCGCTGCCGCCCTGGCTCGCGACCATGAACACGTCGACCGCTTCGCCGCCTTCTTCGACATCATCCACCAGGACCCCGTGCTGCGGACGGTCAAGCTGATCGCCGAGCCGTGGGATGTGGGCTACGGCGGCTACCAGGTGGGACGATTTCCTCCGCTGTGGTCGGAATGGAACGGTCAGTACCGCGACACGATCCGCAGCTTCTGGAAGGGCGAGCCGGACAAGCTGGGGAGCTTCGCCAGCCGGTTCACCGGCAGCTCGGATCTCTACCAGAGCAGCGGCAGGACACCATCGGCGTCGATCAACTTCATCACCTCGCACGACGGCTTCACCATGGCCGACCTCGTCAGCTACAACCATCGTCACAACGAGGCCAACGGCGAGAACAACCAGGACGGTGATCGACACAACCTCTCCTGGAACAGCGGTTTCGAAGGTCCCACCGACATCGCCCAGGTGGTGGAGACGAGAGCCCGCCGTATTCGAGCGATGCTGGCGACGATGATGTTGTCCCAGGGTGTACCCATGCTGCTCGGCGGTGACGAACTCGGCCGAACCCAGAAAGGGAACAACAACGCCTACTGCCAGGACAACGAACTGACGTGGTTCGATTGGGAGTCCGCCGACTGAAGACCTGCTGGCCTTCACCAAGAGGATCATCGGTCTCCGCATGGACCATCCGGTGTTCCGGCGCCGTCGCTTCTTCGACGGTGAACCCGCCGACGGTTCCGAGGAACTTGCCGACATCGGCTGGTTCGATCCCAGCGGTGAACCGATGTCCCACGACGATTGGATCCAGCCGCTGAACCGGGCGATCACGGTGTTTCTCAACGGTGAGGTGCTGATGTCGACTCTGCGCAGGGCCAACCGATCGTCGACGACTCGTTCCTCATCCTGATGAACGCCAACGCCGTTCCGATTCGATTCATGACTCCTGCGATCCTCTCCGAAGAGGCACTGGCGCCTCGAACTGGACACCGCCGACCTCCAATTCCTCCGACCGGCGCTCGAATGATCGGCCCGTCCGTCGGCAAGATCGAGGCAGCGGCCTGGTCGGTTGTGATCCTCAAGGAAGCGACGACCGTGAACCAGACGACGAGCTCCGACCGATCCCGGGTCGCCCGAGCCCCATGTGCTCTTTGCCACCGCCGAACTGGCGCCGCTGGCGATGGTCGGAGGGCTGGGCCTGGCGGCCAGCGGACTTGTCAAGGAGTTGGCGGATCAACACTCGCGAGTCACCGTCGTCCTGCCCGACTACGGCGACCGGATCCTCGGCGACAGCGGTTTCGTCGAGTCGACCAGTTGGGAGCTCGCCGTCCCCGACTGGTGCGGGCCGACACGAGCCCGTCGCGGGTCAGCTCCCGGTTTCGACGATCTGATCCTCGTCGATCGTCCCGGCATGGCTCGCCCCCATCCCTACGTCGATCCCGTCACCGGTGAGGGCTGGCCGGACAACACCGAGCGCTTCTTTGCGTTCTCCGCCGCCATCGCCGCACTCTGCGAGCCCGCCGGTGAGGGAGGGATCGGACCCGATGTCCTCCACCTGAACGATTGGCACACCGCAGCGACCGTCGGCTTCGGAGAGTCTCTGCCTCCCGACCCTGTTGACGATCCACACGCTCGGCTACCAGGGGTTCACCGATGCATGGTGGATGAGCAGGATCCCGTACCAGAGCTGGCGCTTTGCGTGGTACGACGTTGCCAACCCGCTGGCCGCCGCCATTCGGAGTGTCGACAGGATCATCTCGGTGAGTCCCAACTACGTCCGGGAGATCCTGACCCCCGAAGGCGGCATGGGGCTCGACCACGAGCTGTCCCAACGTGGCACGAGCCTGGTCGGCATCCGCAACGGCATCGACACCTCGATCTGGGACCCCCACACCGACCCGCATCTACCCAGGAAGTACAAGTTCAAGAGTCGAACCCGAGGCAAGGCCGAGGCCAGAGCCGCCCTGTTGGCGCGGGCCGGGTGGACCGACGACGGGACCGCCATCATCGGCGTGGTCAGCCGCCTGGTGGATCAGAAAGGGATCGACTTCCTGCTCGGAGCGGTTCCCTATCTCGAGGGTATGGGCGCACGGGTGGTCCTTCTCGGGTCAGGACTGCAGTGGCTCACCGACTGGGTTCGGCACATGGTCGGGGAGCATCCGGATGTCCTGTTCGCTGAAGTCGACAAGTACGACGAACCCTTCGCCCACCTGATCTTCGCCGGTTCGGATCTGTTCTGCATGCCCAGCCGGTTCGAACCGTGCGGCCTGGCGCAGATGCAGGCGATGGCCTACGGCACGCCCACCATCGCCACCGCCGTCGGTGGTCTGGTCGACACGATCGTCGATGCCGACGCCGACCCCGCCGAGGGAACGGGTTTCCTCACCAGGACCGTCGACGTCACCGGCCTGGTCGACGCTCTTCACCGCGGACTCCGAGCCCACCGGGCCGACCCACGCTTCGCCGGCATCGTCGAGCGGGGCATGAGCGTCGATTGGTCGTGGGCGGTTCCCGCCGCCGAGCATCGAGCGATCTACCGGGAACTGGCCGACCTCGCCCGCCGCCCCGACGCCTAATCGGACGGCAGGGGGAGGTAGAGGTAGAAGATCGAGCAGCCATCGGTTGCCGTGGCGTCGATGTCGTGTTCGAAACCGGGCGGGATGTGCACGTAGGCACCGCTGCCGATCCGTTTGCCCAGCACGTCGGCCTCGCCGGACAGCACCCAGAAATGGTGCTGCTTGTCCCGGTGGGTGTGCGCTCCCAGGGCGTGTCCGCCGGCAATCGTGAGTCTTCCGGCCATCTGCGTCCCGTCGCTGAAGAGGAGCCGGTTCTCGACCCCGGGTAGCTGTTCGAGTAGCTGGGCGGGAAGCGCGTCCACCTCCCGAGCGGTCAGAATGTCCGGGTGGCGCTCCTTCGAGGGGTTCTCTGCACTCATGTTCTCACCTTGATCGCCGTGGCTGTGGATCCAACAGGGTCCTTCGTCAATCCTTCCGCGCCAGGGCGTCTTCCCGACGCTCAGAAGACGAAGTTCTTCGGGATCGCAACGATCCCGCCCTCGGACACGGTGAAGCGGGCCTCGTCCTCTTCACGGTCGAATCCGATCCGCGTGCCCGGAGGGACGTGCACGTTCTTGTCGATGATCGTCGTTCCTGAGCTGCGCGCCGGCCCCGATGGTGACGTCATCGAACAGGATCGTGCCCTCCAGAGTGGCGTCCCGCTCGACCCTCACGTTGGGCGAGATCACCGATTCGTAGACCGTGCACCCACTGAGGATCGAGCCGTTGGAGACGATCGTGTTGTACACATCAGGAGATCGGACCCCGTCACGCACCAGTTTGGCCGGCGGCAGTGATCGGCCGAGCGTGAAGATCGGCCACTCGTGGTTGTAGAGACTGAAGGCCGGCAGAGGCTGCACCAGGTCCTTGTGGGCGTCGAAGTAGGCATCGAGCGAACCGACGTCGCGCCAGTAGCCCCTCTGGGCGGCCTCGTCGCCCGGCACCCTGTTGCTCGGTGTAGTCGTACACGTGGGCGGCTCCGTCGTCGACGAGGCGGGGGATGATGTCGCCACCCATGTCCCGGGCCGACGTGCTGTCGTCGGCATCGGCGTTGAGCGCGTCGACGAGCACGTCGGTGTTGAAGACGTAGTTGCCCATCGAGGCCAGGACCCTGTCGGGGTCGTCGGCCAGGCCCGGCGGGTCGCTGGGCTTTTCGAGGAAGCGAGCGATCTGGTTCGCTTCGGCTTCCTTGTCGATCACGCCGAACGCGCTCGCCTCGGAGCGGTTCACCCGCAAGCCGGCAACGGTGACGCCGGCGCCGCTGCGAATGTGCTGATCGAGCATCTGACGAGGATCCATCCGGTAGATGTGATCGGCCCCGAAGACGAAGATGTACTCCGGCCGCTCGTCGTCGATGATGTTCATGTTCTGGAACAGGGCGTCGGCGGAGCCTCGGAACCAGTCCCTGCCCGCGCGCATCTGTGCCGGCACCGGGCTGACGTAGTTGCCGAGGAACGTGGACAGCCGCCAGGTGCGACTGATGTGCAGGTCGAGCGAATGGCTCTTGTACTGCGTCAGCACCACGATCTTGCGGTAACCGCCGTTCACCAGATTGGACAATGCAAAGTCGATCAGCCGGTACTGTCCACCGAAGGGCACCGCCGGTTTGGCACGGTCGGCCGTCAGTGGCATCAGGCGTTTGCCCTCGCCGCCGGCAAGAACGACGGAGAGAACCTGCGGCCGGAGACTCGGTTTCGATGTAAGGGAATCGCGTCAGTCACGTTCGTATCTTGGACCATCGGCACGGCGATGTCATGTCGGATCCGACTCATCGGCAGTTCACGAACCGGCTGGTTCACGAACCGGGCACGAGACACAGGACGATCGGCACGCCGGATCGTCTCCGAGGAGATCGAAGTCGGACAGTCGACCTCGAGATCGATGTCGACGACTGAGGCACTCGTCGGTCGGAGCGAGCACCGCAACCGCGTCCGAGCGTCGCGACGACCCGTTCAGTTCGAGTTCGAGCGTGAGGACCGTGCTCGATGGCGTTGCGGCCGTCGGTACCCTGTCCAGCTCGGGCGGGCCGGCGAGGGTGACGCTCGGCCATCGAAGGGTGCGTCGCGGCAGGTCGGCCTCGAGGGTCTGCAGCTCGGTCTCCGAGAACGACGCCGTGGCCGCTCCGTCGGTGGAAACCCATGACCCCGAGGAACGTCGGGGGCATGACGAATGCGGGTCCGTCGGTCGGTTCGACGCCCGATTCCGGTCGTGGTGGTGGTCGGGGTCGACGTCGTGGTCGTCGGAACGGTGACTCCACCGGCTCGTCGTCGCGTCGGTGAAGAGCACGAAGACGAGCGCCGCCGCGAGCAGGCGGGCGATCATCGACGAGAGCGACCGTCACGCGGTCGATTTTGGAGCGTCGGGCGCAGACCTTGTTCACGGCGACCACGGTACTGTCCGGTGGTCGCTGGCACCGCGCCTGCGATCAGCTCGATAATCCGACGATCGTGTCCACGGCAACGGCTGACATTCCGATTGTCTCGATCCGGTTTGCTAGCTTCGCCACATGGCATCGATCGGATTCATTGGCCTCGGCGTCATGGGATACCCCATGGCAGGCCACCTTCAGCGGGCCGGACACTCGGTCACCGTGTACAACCGGACCGAGAGCAAGGCCGAAGCGTGGGTGGCCGAGCACGGGGGAGTCATCGCACACACCCCGCGACAGGCTGCCGTCGGTGCCGACGTCGTCATGACGATCGTCGGGGCCGACGATGATGTCCGAGCCGTCGTCCTCGGTGACGACGGGTGCGCTGGCCGGCTCCCGAGAAGGGTGCGGTGCTGGTAGACCACACCACCGCTTCGGCAGACCTGGCGCGTGTGCTGCACGGACTGTGCGGTCAGCGGGGGGTGGGTTTCGTCGATGCTCCGGTGTCGGGCGGCGAATCCGGCGCCCACAACGGTTCCCTCACCGTGATGTGTGGTGGCGACCCGGAAGACTTCGATGCCGTGAGTCCGGTGATCGACGCGTACGCGGTCGCCGTGACCCGTGTGGGTGGCCCCGGTACGGGTCAGTTGTGCAAGATGGTCAATCAGGTATGCATCGCCGGTGTACTCCAAGGTCTCAGCGAAGGGATCTCACTGGGGTTGAAGGCCGGTCTGGAGATGGACACCGTTCTCGGGGTGATCTCCAAGGGCGCAGCCGGATCCTGGCAGATGGAGAACCGGGGTCGGTCGATGGTCGCCGACGAGTTCGATTTCGGTTTCGCAGTGGATTGGATGCGCAAAGACCTTCGAATCGCCATCGATCAGGCCCATTCGGTCGGTGCTGCAGTTCCGGTCGCTGCCCTCGTCGACCAATTCTACTCGCGCATCCAGGCCAGAGGCGGCAATCGTTGGGACACGAGCTCGCTCATCAAGCTCCTGTCCGACTGAGACCTGGCCCATCTTTCCGTCGGTGCTGCGAACCCTGCTCAGCCGAACCGAACCGGACGGCCTATTGTCACAGAGGCCGTCAGCCTGTTCACTGGTGGATGCGGGTACCGGGAACTGATCTTGGTCAGCCGCTGGCGGGCAGCGGCGGCCGCAGTCTCTTGATCATGTTCTCGATACGAGGGTCCCCACCGAGTGCGGTGGGGACCCTCATTCATTTCCTACGATGGCATTGTGAACGATGCCGGCGAGCGATTCTCCGAACGAGGTTCCATCGCACCCTTCCGGGTGATGGAGACGATGAGGGCAGCTCGGGACCGGGAGGATGCGGGACACACCGTGCTGCACCTCGAGGTCGGCCAACCCTCGACGGGAGCTCCATCGAGGGTGCTCGCCGCCGCCCACCGGGCTCTCGACAGCGACGCGATCGGATACTCGGATGCGCTTGGCCGTCCCGAGCTCAGGGCTCGCATCAGCGACTGGTATCTGGACCGTCACCAGGTCGAGGTGCCGACCGCACGAATTGCCGTTACCGCCGGAGCATCCGGCAGCTGCGTCCTTGCGTTTCTCGCACTATGGGACTCCGGAGCCCGCGTGGCGGTGATCGAGCCGGGGTATCCGTGCTACCGCAATGACCTCGAGGCGTTCGGAGTGGAAGTCGTCCGGATCCCCGTCGACTCCTCCACCGGGTACCGACCGACCGTTGAGCATCTGGAGGCGGCCGGCCCGCTCGACGGTCTCGTCCTGGCGTCGCCGAGCAACCCGACCGGCGTGGTTCTCTCCGAATCCGAGCTGCGCCCCCTCCTCGAATGGACCCACGACCACGCCGTCCACGTGATCGTGGACGAGATCTACCACGGGCTCACCTTCGAGCACGCTGCCCCGACGGCGCTCGAGTTCAGTGATCGCGTGGTCGTGTTCAACAGTTTCTCCAAGTACTTCAGCATGACGGGCTGGCGTCTCGGTTGGCTTGTCGCTCCGGATCGACTGATGCCGGCGATCGAGCGGCTGGCCCAGAACCTGACGATTTCGGCGCCGACGCTCAGTCAAATCGCAGCTGTGCAGGCATTCGATTCCCTCGACGAGTGCGACCGGAACGTGGCCAGGTACCGCCGGAACCGTGACATTCTGCTCAGGTCCCTGCGCCAAGCCGGCTTCACCGAGACCGCCCCCGCCCAAGGAGCGTTCTACGTGTGGGTCGACGTCACCGCCACGGGTCTTCCGGCCACACGACTGTGTGAAGAATGGCTGGCCGAGCTCGACGTCGCCGTCACACCCGGCGTCGACTTCGATACGGGCAGAGGAGAAGACTTCGTTCGGTTCTCCCTCGCCGGTAGCGAGGACGACATCGCCGAAGCGGGCCGACGACTCCTTGGCTGGTCGACTCGATGACACACGCCGGCTGGCAGCCAAAACCCCACTCGCGTCCCCGGCCCAAGATCAAGCGGTTGGGGCCCGGGTTGGGGACGCTCCTCGCTCGAGGCGTCACCAAGCGGTGTCCGGCCTGCGGGCAACGCAATCTCTTCGAACGCTGGTTCACGATCGCCGAACGGTGTCCGCGCTGTGGCCTCAAGTTCGAACGGATCGAGGGCCATTGGATCGGAGCGATCGGCCTCAACACGATCCTGACCTTCGGATTCCTGGCGATCATGCTCGTCCTTGCGCTCCTCGCCTTCTGGGGGAGCGATGTTCCTCGCTGGACGATCGCCGCCGGCGGTGCGTTGCTCGCTCTCCTCGTTCCCCCGATCATCGATCCGTTCACCCGAACGACGTGGACCGCCATCGACATCGCCATGCGTCCGCTCGAAGCGCACGAGGTCGACTGGATGGTCGTCTCGCCCGGCGCCATCGTTCCGGCCAAGCCGGTTGCGGACGATAGTGGTGATGATGCGGGTGAACGCTCCACCGGCCGCCCGTGATCGCAGGAGAAGTCATGACCGAGCTGAGACACCCAAACCCCACCGGGGATCACCATGACCTGATCATCATCGGCAGCGGTTCCGGGAACAGCATTCCCGCCTTTCTCGAGGGTGCCAGGATCGCCCTCGTCGAACGTGGCGTCTTCGGTGGGACGTGTCTCAATGTCGGCTGCATCCCCTCCAAGATGTTCGTCTTACCCGCCGACCGAGCGCTCGAAGCGTCCGAGTCGAGGTTGCAGCTCTCGACGGCTTACGACGGTGTCGACTGGAGGGGACTCCGAGATCGGATCTTCGGCAGGATCGACGCGATCAGCGTCGGAGGCGAGGACTACCGGGCTCAGGGCACCGAAGGTCTCAGTCTCTACCGAGGCACTGCTCGGTTCGTGGGCGATCGAACCCTGGCGGTCGAGATGAACGATCGGAGCGCCACTCGTACGATCAGCGCTGACCAAGTCATGCTGGCTGCAGGATCGCGTCCGCTCGTTCCGAGCGTGCCCGGACTCGACCTCGTGGGTCATCACACCAGCGACACGATCATGCGGCTCGATGATCTCCCGCCGAGGCTCGGCATCCTCGGAGGCGGCTACATCGCAGCAGAAATGGGGCACGTGTTCTCGGGTCTGGGTTCGAAGGTGACCGTCTTCACCCGCTCCGGCGGGTTGCTCCGATCCGAGGATGAGGAGGTCTCGGTCCGTTTCACCGATGTGTTCTCCAAACGGGTCGACCTGAGGTTGAACGACTTTCCCACCCGAATCGATCGGCGATCCGACGGGATCGTCGTTTCAAGTTCCGATGGGACGACCGAGACCGTGGTCGACGAGCTGCTGGTGGCGATCGGCCGCATCCCCAACAGCGATCTGCTCTCGGCCGAAGCCGGCGGCGTCGGCGTTGACGACCGACGGCCGGGTCGAAGTTGACTCGACGATGGCGACCAGCGCTGCTGGCGTGTGGGCGTTGGGCGACCTCACCAACGAGTACCAGCTGAAGCACGTGGCCAATGCCGAGGCGAAGGTGGCGTTCTGGAACATCGCCCAACGGGCCCGAGGTTCCGACGAGCGGCGCCATGTCGATTACCGCGCGGTTCCATCGGCGGTGTTCTCCCATCCCCAGGTGGCATCGGTCGGATCGACCGAGCAGGATCTTCGGGCGGCCGACGTCGACTATGTCGTCGGGCGACGCGACTATGGCGGAACCGCCTACGGGTGGGCTCTCGACGACCACCTTTCCTTCGCCAAGGTGCTTCTCGATCCTGCCGGCCACATCCTCGGAGCTCACATCATCGGCCCCCAGGCAGCCACACTGATCCAGCCACTGATCCAGGCGAAGGCCCTCGGGCAGACCGCTCGCGAGATCGGTGAACAGGTGTTCTTCATCCATCCGGCCCTGACCGAAGTGGTCGAGAACGCGCTTGCTGGACGGGATCGCGGCGCTGGAGCCCGGTCCCGGCTGACCCGCGGTCACTCAAGAGCTGGCCAACGGCCGCCGAAACCTCAGAGTGGCCATCCCCGAATCGGCTCCGCGCCCAGCGCAGGGTTCGCATCAACAGCCCGCCCGTGTGCGCTCCCGCCGCCTCCTCCTCGTAGCGATGACAGCCGCCGTAGCCGGTGCCACCGGCTACACCGCGCTCGCCGGTACGGCGGAGTCTCGTACGAGCCCGGAGTGGGTCGTCGATGCCTTGATCACCGACATGGTGAACGACGATTGGGACGGTGCGTACGACAGGTTCGGGCCCTCGTGTGTGGATTTCGATGCGACGGCGTTGCGACGGGGCTTCGCCCCCGCGCTGAGGACCTACCGCAAGCACGAGGTGGTCCCGCCTCAACCGGCTCAGTTCGGCACCGACAGAATGCTGCTCGTCCGAGGTTTCGTCACGCTCGACGAGGGCGATCATCCTCTCCGTGCCGAACTCGTTGCTCTGCCGGGCGTCGACCGTCAGTGGGACGTCTGCGGACTGCGTATCGACGCTCCCTAGGCCGAAACGACTACGTCAGCGGGAGAGTCTGCACTTTCAGGGTGTGTGGTCGAGTCGGCACCATTGACCTCGTGCGGGCGTTGGTCGTCCGGAGAGCGCCCGGCCGACCGGGCGCCGAGGACATGTCGAGGATCGGATGGTGGTGTAGTGGCCGATGACGCCGAGTGGTTGACCGCTCTGCTTCGGTGCATCCCGGGTGCGGCACTGATTCTGGATGGCAGCGAAGTTCGGGCCGTGAACGCCGACCTGCCCACGTTGTTCGGAATTCCCCGCGCTCGGATCACCGGCGCACCCCTGACCGATCTGGTCGTGCCCGAGCAACAGGCGAGCCTTGCGCAGTGCCTTCGAGCACTCGAGTCGACCGATGTCCACACGGTGCGGCTGGCCGCCAGCTTCCAACCACTGCAGCTCACCCTCCGTCGGATCAGCGATCGTCTCGTCGTGATCTCGGCTCGAAGCACCGAGTTGGAACATCAGCTCTCCGCTGCTGCACGTGGTGTTCTCACCCATGACTCGGTGACGGGGCTGGCCAATCGGTATGTCATTCTCGAAGAACTCCACCGCCGCCTTCATCGCGGTCCGGCCCAACCGATGGCGCTCATCGCCGTGTGGATCGACGATCTCGCCTCGGTGGAGGATACTCGAGGAAAGCGTGCCGCCGAATTGGTGTGCCGTCAGGTCGCCGAACGCCTCAGCACTCGATTGCGGGGCAGCGATCTGCTCGGTCGGGTCGACGATCGTGCGTTCCTGGCGTTGCTGGTGAGCGAGTCGGATCTCGGTGAATTGACCGTCATCGCAGATCGGTTGCGGGACGAGGTCTCGTTTCCGGTCGAATTCGACGCAAACCTGGTCAGCTTCACCGCATCGGTATTCGTCGCGTCGATCGGCGACAAGCCTCCCTCGGTGGAGCGGATCCTGGCGCGACTCGAAGCGGCAGGCGAAAAGGCCGCCGCAACCGGCGGAAACCGCACCGACATCGTGTCGCTATAGAACCCGTCCACGACTACTCGCACCCGATGAGGACGAGCGGTTCTTCGCCGGTGACCGGGGCGGCCTGCGCGCAGGTGTCGACGCCCGGCCCACCGTTGAGCAGCCCGCCGCCACTCCCGGCGGTGAGTTGATCGTCGCCAGCGCCGCCGTAGAGACGATCCACTGGGCTGACCCCGATCAGTATGTCATCGCCGCCGAGTCCGCACAGAATGTGGCTGCGATTGACCGAGTCGGGTGACTGCGTTCAACCGATCAGGGCCATCGGTGCCCACGATCGTGCACCCGACAGGTCCGTCCACGATCGAGAAGCGGTGGATCTCCCCCCCGGGCGTGAGAGCCGTTGGGCCCGGCGCGCCGACGGTCAGCAAGCCGCCGCCGAGGGCGACGGCGGTACCGAACCGCGGTGGCTCCCCGCCGACACTCCCGCCCGGCGGACGCACGACGTGGGAGAACCGGTACGTCGTTCCACCGTCCCCGTTTCGACCGAGCAGATAGACCAGATCGTTCTCACTGTCGCCGACGGCGACGATGTTGCCCTCTGCGGCCAGGGCGTTGCCTTCCACCGGGAGTTCATCGCTCACTTCGTAGGCCTGGCCGGGAGAGGCGGTGACCACGGTCCAGGGGCCGGATGGGCGGACGAAGAAGCTGTTCCTCTGAACGAAGATCTGCTCATTGTCGATGATCACCGGCCCGCCACCGATCCGAAGGAAACGTTGTGTCGGTACCCACCCCGCCGGGCCGATGCGATAGATCAGCAGCTTCGCCAGAGGCCGCCAGGCGGTTGACGCCGCTTGCCGCGATCGTCGCCCCCGAACCCGAAATCGCCACGCTGGTGTCGAACGTCGCAGGCGTGAGGGTCTGCGACCACTCGATCGCACCGTCCGGGCTGACGGTGAAGATGTCGATCCTGTCGGACCGTTGTGTCGTCTCGCTCACCACGGCGATGGCATTGCCGCCGATGGCGATGTCGGAACCGAAACGCCTCACCGTCGTCATCTCGTCATCGGGCAACACGGCGATGCCCTGTTCGATGAAGGACACGGGTGTGTCCTCACCGCTGGTCGACACGAGGAACAGACGCACGACAGGTGAGAGGGGATCGTCCACCACCCCTTCTTCGACCAGGACGTCGCCGGCGACATCGACGGTCGCAAGGCGGCGGCCCTGGGCCGCAGCAGGCCCTGTCACGACGATCTGGGCGCCCGTCACATCGGCCTCCATTTGAGCGGACGCCGAGGACTCGAAGGTCAGCGCGATCAGACCTCGATCGGCAACGGAAACAACAACGACACCATCGCGAAGGCGCAGCAGCGAGGTTCCGTTGGACGAAAGGACGAATTCTGCCGACCTGACTGCGGCGCTGGTGCTGTCGATCGCCACCGGTGCCCCGGCGGCCGGTGTGGCGGCCAGGCCTGAAAGCAGCGCGGCCGCTGCGCAGAGGAGTCCAGCGCGTCCGGTCAAGGGGCTACAACCGATCGAGGAGTTCATTGAGCACCGTTGCGACGCCGTCATCGGCGTGGTGAGGCGCCTCATGTGATGCCACGCTCTTGAGCTCGGGCGATGCGTTGGCCATGGCGTACCCCCGCCCGGCCCATTGCAGCATGTCGAGATCGTTCACCTGGTCGCCGAACGCGACGACCTGTGTACGGTCGATCTCGAGTTCCTCGCACAGCGAGGCGATGGCCTGACCCTTGGTGGCGGTTGCATGGGTCACCTCGACGAAGTCGGTTCCCGAGGTCGACACCGACAGGGTCTCGGTGGCTCGGGGTCGAACGGTGTCCAACCACTGTTCGTGGCTGAGTTCGGGGTGGGTCAGACAGGATCTTGATGAGATCCTCGCCGTCGGGGAAGGCACGCGATCCGCCCTTCCTGCCGGATTCGGTCTGCGGCACGAGCGCATCACGGTGGCGTTCGTACCGCTCGTCCCATGCCAGGTGACGCTCGGTCTCCCACGCCACGCCGATCATCGGGAAGACCGATCGTAGGTCGGCGAGGAAATCGGCCGCCTCGAGTGCGGGAATCGTCCGGTGAGGATCAGCCGTTCGGCCACCAGGTCATAGCGGGTTGCACCGTTGGAGCACAGAGCCCATGAGACCGCTCCGGCGGGACGGAGAAGATCCGAGCGCCGAGAGCCGGCTGCGACCGGTCGCCGCCACGACGACGACGCCGCGGTCAGCGGCACGCGGCGCAACGCGTTGATCGTGATCGTCGAGAGGGACGTGTCGGGACCGAGAAGGGTTCCGTCGAGGTCCGAGACGATCATTCGCAGTTCCACCGCTGCGCAGAGTAGTGCCTCGGACAGAATCGGTTGTGCACTCCGCTAGTGAACTCGCACCTCAACGAGGATCAGCGGCCGCCGAAGCGGCCGCCGACCTCATACTTGCGACCCGCAGGATGCCGCCTGACTAGGGTCGAAGGTGCAACGCACCCTAGTTGTCATCGGATCTAGATGCTTCAACATGAAGCAATCTGCTGGTATTTCTTTGCGCAACCGGTCCTGAGCGGATGACCTTTCCTCGGTGATCCACAACCGGCGTGCGGGATGGTCCACACTGGGGGCATGGTGCCAACGCACTATGACATTCTCGGAGCCGATGAACAGAGCACGCTGAGTGAGCTGCGCACGGCCTATCGGGGCCGCGTGCGGAGTCTGCACCCTGACAGCTCGGGCAGCGCCCGGAGCAACAGTCAGGAACTGGCCTCTCTCAATCGGGCCTGGCAGGTGCTCTAGCGACCCCGGAACGGCGACAGGGCGTACGACCTCTCACTGTCGGCGACGCTTTCCCGATCGGCCGAACCTCGTGGTCGTGCCGCCGCCCGCCTGCCCCCCAGTCTCAGCGTCGGCGGCGGGAGGCCTGGGTGCAGGGGGTTCGGGCGCAGATCAGTCGGCTCAGTGCCCAAGCGGGCAAGAGCGCCACCCAGACGATGCTGCTGCGCGACTCGCGTGGCTCGAGGAACGATTACGAGCGTGTCGTGGCCGCTCTCGTCGATTCGATCTCCAGCGACACCGAGGCCAGAGTACGTGCCGCCCGAGCTGCCGGCGCCGCCCCACTCGACCTGGGAGCAGGCGCCACCCTCCTCGGAATCCGGGCCGTTGCGGACGAACTCCGGAGGAACGCCAGCCGAGAATGCACCGTCGAAGATGTCATGGCCGCCGAGCTTCTCGATCGGATGTGGGACGTCCTCGGTCATGAACTGCCGGTGTCTCTCACCTCGGCGCTGGGAGGCAATCCGGGCATCGCCCGGCATCTGCAACGCCGTGCGGTCTGAACCGCCGTGGCGTTCTGCGACGCCGTGTACGGGGGCTGACCTCTGACACCTGGTCGGCCGGGCGTACCCACCCCGGGACTACCGTGGAACCGGTGATCGGTGATGCCGAACTCGACGCCGAGCGTCGCTACCTCGCCAAGGTCCGCAGCGCTCACCTGGCCCACGTCGAACGAGCACGAGCATCGGCGATGACGCTTGGGCGTCGAGGCAGCCGAAGCCGCCGCAGAGGGCATCAGGGACATCGTCGACGAGGACGCCGAAGCCGACGCCGCCGTACGGGCATCCTTCGTCCGTCAGTCCGCGATACGTGCGATGCATGCCGCCAATCGGGTCCGGGAACTCGAGGGCAAGGGCAACGCCCTGGCCTTCGGTCGATTCACCACGAGTGACGGTGACCATTCCTACGTGGGTCGGCTGTCGGTGTTCGACGGTGACGAGACCCTGCTCGTCGACTGGAGGGCCCACGCTGCGGTGCCGTTCTATCGGGCCACACCGCTCGACCGGCATGGTGTCCGCTCTCGCCGTCAGTTCCGCTACGACGACCAGGGTGTCGACGGTGAACTCATCGGCTACTCCGACGAGCCACTGGATCCCGATGTCCTGACCGACGGTTCGACCCTACGGGGCGAGGCCGCCGTCCTGGCTGCGATGAATGCGCCTCGTCAGAGACGAAATGAGGCCGGTCGTGGCGATGATCCAGGCCGAGCAGGATGCGATCATCCGGGCGCCGGCCGACCGACCCTTGATCGTCCAGGGTGGGCCGGGCACCGGCAAGACGGTCGTCGCATTGCACCGGGCCGCTGTACCTGCTGTACGACCAACGGGAAGAGTTGTCCGACAAGGGTGTCCTCGTCGTCGGCCCGACGCGCCGCTTCCTTCGCTATGTGAGCAACGTACTCCCGAGCCTCGGCGAAACAGGGGTGGTCAGCGCCACCCCGGCCGAGCTGTTTCCCGCCCTGCGGGGTGCCCACTGCGATCCGGATGCCGAACGGACTCAAAGGTGGCAGCGAGATGGTGCGGTTCTGCGCCCGGGCGGTCGAGGACCGACAGCGCCGGCCGGAGGTGGGGCTGACGCTTGTACTACGGCTCGCGGCGGGTCGACCTCACCGTCGGCCCCATGCCAGATGGCGTTCGAGAGGGCCAGACTCGCCGCGACCCACAACGACGGCGCTGAACAGTATCGACGGGGCATCGTCGACGCGCTCATCGACAGCGTGTACGACCCGGCCTTCTTCAGCGTCGACGACGCCACCGCCACCTTCCTCGAACATCCCGACGTGCGGCGTCATCTCCTGTACCACTGGCCGACGCTCACCCCCGAACAGTGCCTCAACGACGTGCTGGGTTCCCCGGCACTTCTACGTTCGGCCTGTCGTGCCGCTGGGTTCGATGCAACGATTGCCGGTTCCCTGTACACGGCACGCGTTCGGGAACGTCATCTCCGCCGTCGTCGATGGACCGATGCCGACGTTGCGCTGCTCGATGAACTGGAGGCGCTTCTGGGCCAGCAGGCCGAGGCCTTCGATGGAAGTCAGCGCGCCAGGGAGCGCGACGCCGAAGACGAATTCGAGCTCGCCCAGGCCCTCGATGAAGCTGAAACGGTGATGGGCGCCGACGGGCGACTCGTCAGGGGCCGACGTGTGACCGGCACCTTGGATCTGGACATGTCGGAGGTCGGATCTGGCGTCGCCGTCACATCGCTCGATGGTCTGGCCGAGGATGAATCCGATCCTCTCGGAGCGACCGAAGCGACGTCTGATCCCGGTTCGGTCGTCGACCGTTTCCGCGGTGATCGGGCGTCGATGGTCGGCGACGTCGACCCCACCGAACTGACGACCGATGTCGTCGACGATCTCGCATTCGAGGGCGCCACCGTGGTCGAGCTCGCGTCGGGTGAGCGAAGCTTCCGATTCGGTCACGTCATCGTGGACGAGGCGCAGGATCTCTCGGCGATGGAGTGGCGAATGGTTGTCCGACGGGCGGACCCGGGGTGCATCACCGCCGTCGGCGATCTCGCCCAGCGCACGATCGGTCCCGCTGACCGATGGGCCGACGTGCTGCCCGCCATCGGGCCGGTCTTGGAGGGTTCGTTGTCGATCAACTACCGCTCTCCGAAGGAGGTGCTGGATCCGGCCGGCCGAATCCTCGCCAGCTACGCCCCCGGTCTCCGGATGCCCGCCCCGTTGCGCTCCACCGGGACCCCGACCAGGTTCGTGAAGGTGGGCGATGTCGCAAACGAGCTGGGGCGGGCCGTCGCCTCGATCATCGAAGGTTCTCCCCAACAGGCCGAACGTCGAACGCTGGCAGTGATCATTCCTCCCGGGTACGGGTCGATCGATCTCAGGCCCTACAACGCAACCTCTACCAACTACGACGTGGTCGAGATGAATGCTGACGAATGCCGAGGCCTGGAATTCGATGCCACGATCATCATCGAACCGGGAGGGTTCGGGCCAGCGCCGAGCGACAAGGCCATGCTCTTCGTTGCGATGACCCGTGCCACACAGTGGTCGGCGGTGGTCTTCAGCGGCGAGTTGCCGGAGGGTCTGAAGGAGATGGCGGCTGACGAGTGCGGTGCTGTCGTCGACGGCTGACGACGGACGAACGCACCCAGACCTGCGATGGCCCTCGGGGACGCGTGTAGGTCTTCATGGTTGACATCCTCCTGAGATGTGGTGCCGATCCGCCGTGGACTGCGCCGCGTCGATAGTCGAGCAACGCAGCCGATGTGTGACGAACGCCCCACTCGAGCGAGCCGTCCGCGGCTCTCCGACCCGCGGTGTGGTTCGCCTAGAATGGTGTTTCTATGCGAGGTCGCTCCGCCACCACCGAAGAGGTCGCTCCGTTCGACGTTCGCGTCTTTGGAGACCCGATCCTGCGGACGAAGGCCACCGACATAGATGAGATCGACGGCACCTTGGTCGCCGTCGTCGACGACATGCTGTCCACCATGTACGCCGAGCCAGGGATCGGACTGGCCGCTCCCCAGGTCGGCATCAGCAAACGGCTCTTCGTCTACGACCTGGGCGAGGGCCCCAACGCGATCGTCAACCCCGTCATCGCCGAGTCGGATGGTGAGTGGGTCTACGAGGAGGGATGCCTGTCGGTTCCCGGTCTGTCGTGGGAGATCGTCCGGCCCAAGCAGATACACCTCACCGGTTACGACATGGACGGGAACGAAGTGTCGGTCGAGGCCGACGAGCTTCTCGCCCGCTTGTTCCAACACGAACTCGATCATCTGGAAGGCAAGCTGCTCATCGACCACCTCGAGGGAGACACCCGCAAGGCGGCGATGAAGACCGTGCGGGAGAAGTTCCTCGGAACGCTCTGATCACGTGTCAGAGGCAATCGTCTATCTGGGCACGCCTGCCGACTCGGTTCCGCCGCTCGTCGCACTACACGAGGCGGGTTTCGACGTTCGCCTCGTCGTGACCCAGCCGGACGCCAGGAGAGGTCGAGGAAGATCGACCTCTCCGTCCCCGGTCAAGGCAGCTGCCCTCGACCTCGGTATTCCAATCGCACACGATCTGAACGGTGTCGCCGATTCCGGTGTGACCAGGGGGGTCGTCGTCGCCTACGGCCGGATCATCCCGGCGTCGCTCCTGGCGGAGGTCCCGATGGTGAACCTCCACTTCTCCAAGCTCCCGAGATGGCGGGGTGCAGCGCCGGTCGAACGGGCGATCCTCGCCGGCGACACCGAAACGGCGGTTGCGGTCATGGAGATGGAGCCCGACCTCGATACCGGCCCGATCCTGGCCGAGCAGATCGTTCCGGTCGGTCCCGCCACGACCGCTGCGACACTTCGTGCTCAGCTCGTCGAGGTCGGCACAGCACTGCTGCTCGCCGTTCTGAGCGGCGAGGTCGGCTCTGCTCCCCGGCCCCAGGAGGGCACGCCGGTCTACGCCGCCAAGATCACCCCCGGCGACCTGGAGCTCGACTTCGACGAGTCCATCGTCATGGCGGATCGTCGGATCCGCATCGGGAGAGCGTGGACCACCTTCGACGGTGAGCGTTTCATCATTTGGCAGGCGCGGATAGCGGCCGGCGATCCGCTGACGTCGCCCGGGACGCTCCGCAACGACGGTGAAGGGGTCCTCGTCGACGGCGTCGACGGTGTGCTGGAGCTTCTCACCGTGCAGCCGGCGGGCAGGTCGCGCATGGATGCCGGAGCCTGGTGGCGGGGGGCGCAGCCGGTCGGAAAGCGTCTGGGGATCGGCGATGGGTGAGCCAGTTCCTGCGGGGGTCGCCACCCGTCGGGTTGCGCTGACCGCAATGGAGCGCATCTCGGTCCACGGCGCGTTCGCCAACCTCGCCCTCGGGCCGCTGCTCGACCGTTCGGATCTCGATCAGCGCGATCGCCGATTGGTGACCGAGATGGTCTACGGCGCCACCCGAATGCAACGGGCATTCGATCATCTCGTCGATCAGTTCCTATTCGATGAGGTGGACGACAAGGTCAGGGCAGCTCTGCGTCTGGGTGCCTACCAATTGCACTTCATGGACGTGCCGTCCTTCGCTGCGGTCGACGCAACCGTCGGCGCCGTCCCCAAACGGATCAGGGGACTGCTCAACGCGGTTCTCCGGAAGGTCGCACGGGTCACGCCGGAGTGGCCGAGCGAAGCGGTACGCCTCAGCTATCCCGATTGGATCTTCGACCGACTCACCGTCGACATGGGCGCCGAGAACGCCCTCGCCGCCATGGAGGCGATGAACTTGCCGGCGCGTTCATCGGTACGTGCCGACGGCTACGTCCAGGACCCCGCCAGCCAGGAGGTCGTTCAGCTCGTGGCCCCCGGCCCGGGGGAACTGATCCTCGACATCTGCGCCGCTCCGGGGGGCAAGGCGACCGGCATGGCAGCAGATGGGGCACGGGTGATCGCCGGCGATGTGCGCCGTTCACGCGCCCGCCTCATTGAGACCAACGCGGTGCGGACATCGACCACCGTGGCGACGGTGGTGGCCGACGGGTGTGCGTTCCCGGTCAAGCCCCGATCGGCGGATGCGGTGCTCGTGGATGCGCCATGCAGCGGGTTGGGAAGTCTGCGCCGCCGGCCGGATGCCCGCTGGAGGATCGACGAGGCGGCGCCGGAGCGGATGGCGGCGCTGCAGCGGCGTCTGCTCCGATCGGCAGCCGACCTCGTCCGACCCGATGGGCGCATCATCTACAGCGTCTGCACGATGACAGCGGTCGAGACGGTCGACGTGGCGGCCTCGCTCGGGTGGCGGGCCGACGGGCCGCCGGTCGTGCGGATCCCCAGCGAGGATGGTGACGGCATGTGGAGCCAGGTCCTTCGCTACGGGTCGGTTGATCGCTGATCGAGGTGTCGGAGAAACACTCCGCTGCGGACCTTCGGTTCGAAGTAGGTCGACTTTGCCGGCATGACCTCGCCGGCGTCGGCCACTGCGAACAGCTGCGGCATCGTCACCGCCGACATCAGGGCGAGTAGTTCGCCGGACCCGTCGACCTCGGCCAGCAACGCCGCCTCGTTACCGCCGGCATTCCGATAGCCGACCCTCGCTCCGGGGCCCAGGGCCGGCCGAATGTTGTGTTCGAACTGCCAGGTATCCAGACGTTCGAGCGGGCGATCGGCGCGGGGATGGGTCACGGTCAGCCAGCGGCCGCGGTGATAGAGCTGGATCACACCTGTGCCGTCGCCCAGTCGACCGGCCCTGGCTCCTTCGAGTTCGGACAGAACGGCGATCGGATCCTCCGTCGCCGGTACCACGAGACGATGGAACGCACGACTCCTCAGTTGATCGGTCGAGAACAGCGCCGCCATCAGCCACGCAGAACCGCCATCGTCGTAGCGGAGTGCGGCCGCCGCGGTTCGATGGTGGCCGTCGATGAGGTACAAGCGCACCGGTTCGAGTTCGGATCTGATCGCTGCGGTCAGAGACGTGTCGATGGCCCAGACCGTCTGGGCCAAACCGTCCGGCATGGTGAACCGCAAGAGCGGTTCGCCCTCCGCCACGCCGGCCAGGAGGTCGGTGATCACGTGGTCGGGATGATGGGCGACCGCAACCGGACTGCTCTGGGCGCCGACGACCTCGGAGTGAAGCGCTAGGTGAGCGGCACGATCAGGATGGATCTCCTCGTGAACGCGGATCGTGCCGTCCCGATAGTCCTCCACGTGGATGCCGGCGATGATGCCGATCTGACTCCAACCCTCGATTTCGAGGCGGTAGGCGTACAGCTGAGGGCTCCGGACCTCGGAGAAGGCCCCGGCTGCGACGAGACCATCGAGGGCCTTTCTCCCTTCGGTGACCAGCTGGCGGGCGGGGAGAGCTTCGGCGTGGTCCTCGGACCCGCGGGTGACGCCGAGGTAGGAATCGGGATGCTGGCGAAGGTGAGCTGCCCGCTGCGACGGGGTGAGTGCGTCGTGGGCGGGGGAGGGCACACGGTCGGTCCACTCCGGTTTCACCAACCGAAGCGCGACGGGCGCCACCCGGGCCAAGTCAGCCCACCTCGGCGGCGAACGAGGTCATGAAGTCGATCAGCGCGTCGACGCTGGCATCGGGCGTGGCGTTGTAGACGCTCGCCCGAATACCGCCCACCGACCGGTGGCCTTTCAGATTCAAGAGGTGGTGCTGTGACGCCTCGGTGAGGAACCGTTTCTCCAGATCTTCGGACGTGAGACGGAACACGATGTTCATGTGCGAGCGGGCGGACTCGTTCACCGGACTTCGGTAGAAGCCGTCGCTGCGGTCGATCGTCTGATAGATCCGGCTCGAGCGCGCCGCCGCTCGCGTTTGCATCGCCTCGACCCCACCCATGTCCTCCATCCACGCCAGAACCTTGCCCGTAGCCCAGATCGGGAACACCGGCGGAGTGTTGGCCAGCGAGTCCGCCTCGTCGTGGTAGGAGTAAGACAGGTACGTCGGAAGTGGGGGAGCGGTTTCGATGACGTCCTTGCGGACGAAGACGACCGCAAGGCCCGCCGGACCGAGGTTCTTCTGGGCACCGCCGTAGACGAGATCGAACCGCTCCCACGGGATCGGCCGGGACAGGTAGTCCGAACTCATGTCGGCCACCATCGGCAGGCCCGGATCCTCGAAACCCGACATGCGGATTCCCCCGATCGTCTCGTTCGAGGTCACGTGCAGGAAACGGGTCCCGGGCTTGATCTGGAGTTGCTCGACCACCGGCATGCCGACGAAGCCTTCGCTGGACCCGCTCCATGCGACATAGGTGTTCGGGCGTACCAGTTCGGCGTCGGCGGCGGCCTTCTTGCCCCAGGTCCCGGCCACGACGTAGCCGATCGATTCGTCGGGTTGCGACGCGTTGAGCGGTGCCATGGCAAATTGAAGGGTCGCTCCACCCTGCAGGAGCAGCACGGAGAACTCGTCGGGAACCTCGAACAGCCGCCGGAATCGGTTCAGCGTGTCGTGATGAACTGCGTCGTACTCGGGACCTCGGTGGCTCATTTCGATGAGCGACATGCCCGAACCACCGAAGTCCACGAGTTCGGCGGACAATTCCTCCAGGACCGTGAGCGGCAGGGCGCAAGGGCCGGCACAGAAGTTGTAGGCCCGAAAGGCAGGGGCGATCCGATCGGTAGTCATGGTGTCCGGCTCATGTTCTCTCGTCTCCGTTGGGCAATGTCGTGGTCGTCGGTGGTCGGGGGCAGCAACGACACATAGAGAACCTGAGCCAGCGCGGCCAGATCCTTCAGTGTGTCGGCGGTGGGAATCCGGCTCAGGTCGATCGTGGCGACCGCCGCCCCTTCGTCTCCGGTGAAAAGTTGGTTCTGCATCTGCTTGACATTGATGTCGGCGCCTCGCAGCAGTGAGAAGACCGATGCGAGGACGCCGACGCGATCGAGGTGTTTCACGATCAGGGTTGCAACGCCGGTGGGTCCTCGGCGCATGTTCACGACGTTTATCGGGCTGCCGGTCACGAAGGCGAGGACGGTTTCCACAGTTCCGTCGGCGACCGATCGCTGCGCTTGTTCGGTCGAGGCCCCGATGTGATGTGTGCCCACCACGTTCGGGTGCGATGCGATCGTCGATACGAAGCTGCCTTCTTTGGACTTGGGCTCGTTGGCATACACGTCGACACCGGCACGAAGTCCTCCGTCGAGGGCGGCGAGCAGGGCCGACTCGTCGACGATCTCGCCTCGACTCGTGTTCAACAGGACCGCCTGTGGCTTCAACCTGGAGAGAAACTCGGCGTCGACCATGCGGGTGGTCGAGTCGGCCTTGGGGACGTGGATCGAGACGATGTCGGCGTCGGCGAGGAGGCTGTCGAGGTCATCTATCATGCGGATACCGATGGACCGGATGCGCTGATGCACCTGTTCGGACCGGTCGGCCTTGCGCGTCGCGCTGACCGTCAGCCCGAAGGCCTTGGCTCGATGGGCGACCTCCAGGCCGATCTCACCCAGTCCGAGGATTGCCATGTTCTTGCCCAGCAGCCCCTCGGCCTTGCTGTATTCGCCCTTCTTCCACAAGCCGTCACGAAGGTCTCTGACGTTGTCGGGGATTCGCCGGTCGATGGCCAGCAAAAGGCCCATGGTGAGTTCGGCGACGGCGACCGCGTTGCGCCCAGGCACATTGCACACGAAGACCCCTCTCTTGGACGCAGCATCGGTGTCGATGTTGTCGGTCCCGGCACCGGCCCGGACGATGAATTGAAGACTGCTGGACGCTTCGATGGTGTACGCGGTCACCCTCGTGCTGCGCACGACGAGACCGTCGAATCCGCCGACGGCGCCCGGAAGGTCGTCCTGGCCGAGCGATGGTTCCACGACGCAGTCGATGCCCGCATCGGTCAGCGGTGCGAGGCGTTCGGAGTCGATCGAGTCGGCAAAGAGAATCCTGAGGGTCGACATGTGCTGGACGTTCTCCTCCTCTTGCGCCGCTCACGGGCAGAAACGCTCAGCAGCGGGGACTCGCGGCTGATCGTAAGCAGGCTCGCCTCTCGGCGCAAGGTGAACCGCAGCCGGGGTCAGCGCATCGCGGCCACACGTCCGGCCCATGACCTTCGTGGTCAGAGGTTCGCCAGACGTTCGAGGATCAGGGCGAAGAACGCGAGCTGTCGACGTCGGTCATCCACGTGCAGTTGGGTGGTTGTTGCAGCGCCCCCCAGTAGTCGACGACGGTCATGCCCATCGTGCGTTCGGACTGTGTTTCGATCTGGACGTACACCTCTTTGCCGGAGTACAGGGTCGGATCGATGAGATAGGCGATGGTGGCGGGATCGTGCAACGGGCCGCCGAACTCGCCGTAGCGGTCCATGTCGAATCGTTCGAAGAACGACAGCATCGCTGCCGTCTTGCCCCCGACGTCGCCGCTCAACGCCGCGATCGAGGTGATCCATTGTCGACTCATCAGCGCCTTGTGGGTGACGTCGAGCGGCATGGCAACGATCGGCACGCCGCTGCGGTAGACCACCTCGGCGGCATGAGGATCGACGTAGACGTTGAACTCCGCGGCGGGCGTCACGTTCCCGCCGGCGAAGTAGCCACCGCCCATCGAGACGATCCGGGCGATCTTGGGAATGATCAGCGGCTCTCGCACCATCGCCATCGCTACGTTGGTCATCGGGCCGATGGGGCACACGGTGATCTCGCCATCGGCGCTCGCAAGCAACGTGTCGACAAGCCAGTCGACCGCATGCCGCTCTTGCAGCGGCATCGTCGGCTCGTCCCAATCGGGGCCGTTGAGCCCGGTCGAGCCGTGAATGTGTTCCGCTGTCACGAGCGGACGCACCATCGGTCGATCGCAACCCGCAAACACTGGAATGTCCGGCCGGCCCGCCAGCTCGCAGATCAGTCGCGTGTTCGTTACCGTCCTGGCCAGTGGCACGTTGCCGGCCACACATGCGATACCGACAACCTCGAGCTCGGGTGAACCCAGCGCCAAGAGAATGGCCAGAGCGTCGTCCTGGCCGGGATCGGTGTCGATGATGATCTTGCGCCGGGTCACCGCAGCTGTCTCCTGAGTCGCCCCTCGGTGGTGTGTTGGTCGGAAGGGGTGATCAGACCATACGGCCCCTGGCACACTGGAAGAGTGGCAGAGGCTAGAACCCACCCGCAGAAGCAGGCCAAGATCGTGACGGTGTCCGACGGCGTCGTCGAGGGGACCAGGCAGGACCTGAGCGGCGATGCTCTGGCCAAGCGGTTGATCGACGATGGTTGGACGATCGTCGATCGTCGCCAGATCTCAGACGGGATCGAGTCGGTCCGTGACACACTGACCGAGCTGTCCGAACGGTTCGGAGGTCTCATCGTCACGACCGGCGGGACCGGATTCGGGCCGAGGGACCTGACCCCCGAAGGGACCACCGCAGCGATCGAGAGATCCGCCGACGGGATGGCCGAGGCGATGCGGTTGGTCAACCCCGACGGCCTCGGTCGTCTCAGTCGGGCGCGGGCGGGAACGAGAGGCGCGGCCTTGATCATCAACACACCCGGGTCGACCAGGGGCACGATCGAAACCCTGGAGGCGGTCCTCGACGTGCTCCCGCATGCGATCGATCTCCTGGGCGGCGGTCGGCCTCACTGATGACCGACCACGAGGTCACGGCCGCGTCGTTCATGGAGCGGGCGGTCTCCCGCGCCCAGCACAGCCGTCTGCTCGCTCCCCCCAATCCCTGGGTCGGTGCTGTTCTGGTGTGTGACGATGGAACGACCTTCGAGGGCGGCACGCAGCGCCCGGGAGATCGACATGCCGAGCGGATGGTCCTCGATCGCGCCGGTCGGCGCTCCGTCGGCGCCGCGCTGTACGTGACGCTCGAGCCCTGCTCCCACGTCGGTCGCACGCCGCCTTGTGCCGACGCGATCGTGGACGCGGGGGTGGCTCGCGTGGTCATCGGAGTTCTGGATCCGGACCCCAACGTCAGCGGGCGAGGCGTGGAGCGGCTACGCGCCGCCGGACTCGAGGTTGTCGTCGGCGTCGGTGAAGCCGAGGTGGAGCGTCAGCTCCGCTCCTACCTCCACCACCGTCGGACGGGTCGACCATGGGTGGTGAACAAGGTTGCCGCCACGCTCGACGGCAGGACGGCCGCAGCCGACGGGACCTCGCAGTGGATCACCGGGTCGGACGCACGAGCCGACGTCCATCGCCTGCGTGCTCAGAGCGATGCCATCGTGGTCGGGGCGGGCACGGTCCGGACCGATGATCCTCGTTTGACGGCGAGGGACATTCTGGCCCCCGATGGGCGACCGCCCCGCGAGCCGATGCGCGTCGTGCTCGGCTCGGCACCGGCCGGCGCCCGCGTCCACCCGTGCATCGAGTACGCAGGCCCGCCGGGGGATCTGGTCGACGATCTGGGGCAGAAGGGGGTGATGCAGTTGATGATCGAGGGCGGCGCGACCGTGGCCCATGCCTTCCACGTCGCCGGCCTGATCGACCAGTACGTGTTCTACATCGGTGCGGCGATCATGGGCGGTGACGACGGAGCCCCGATATTCCGAGGTGATGGGGCTGGGACGATGGACGATCTCCTCAGAGGACGATTTGAGGCGACGCTCGATCTCGGTGACACACTGAGACTGGACATACTCCCCAACCGAAGCTGAAAGAGGCGCACTCGGTGTTCACCGGCATCGTCGAAGAACTTGGATCCGTGGCCGACCGGGCTGGAGGCAGACTCCGCTTCGCCTGCACGTCGGTGCTCGATGACGTCGAGATGGGCGCATCGATCGCCGTCAACGGGTGCTGCCTCACCGTCGTTCGATGGGACACCGAAGCCGGCTGGTGGGAAGCCGATGTCACGCAGGAAACCTTCGACCGCACCCAGCTCGGTCAGCTCGGTCCGGGAGATCCGGTCAACCTCGAACGCCCGGTCCGCCTAGCCGACCGTCTGGGAGGGCACCTGGTCCAAGGCCATGTGGATGCGGTCGGTGAGATCGTTGCGCCAGCGCCCGACCTCGGTGTGGCCGTACCGAGCCGGTTGCACCGGTATTTGGTGGAGAAGGGATCGGTGACCGTCGACGGCATCTCCCTGACGATCGTGGAACCCACCGATGATGGCTTCACGGTGGCGGTCATCCCCCACACCACCGAGGTCACCACACTCGGGGTGAAGGGCGTGGGGGACAAGGTCAACATCGAGGTCGATGTGATGGCGAAATACGCCGAGAAGCTTCTGGAGGGCCACCGATGACAGCAGCCGAGCACAGCACACCCGATGACGAGCTGAGGCCGGTCGCCGGCGGGGATTGGTTCTCGTCGATTCCCGAAGCGGTCGCCGCCATCGGAAGGGGTGAGATCGTGGTGGTCGTCGACGACGAAGACAGGGAGAACGAGGGCGACCTGATCATGGCCGCGCAGTTCGCCACGGAGAAGAAGATGAGCTTCTTCGTCAACCACACCAGCGGAGTGATCTGTGCTCCGGTCACCAGCGAACGGGCCGATCAGCTGGAACTACCCTTGATGGTCCAGCAGAACACCGAGGTGATGCGGACGGCGTTCACGGTCAGCGTCGACTATCGCCACGGCACCACCACCGGTATCAGCGCCCATGATCGGGCTCTGACGCTCAGGGCGCTCGTCGATGCCGAAGCACGCCCGCGAGATTTCGCCCGGCCGGGTCACATCTTCCCGCTTCGGGCCCGCGAAGGCGGTGTGCTCAAGCGCGCCGGACATACCGAGGCGGCAATCGATCTGTGCACTCTGGCCGGCGTCGAGCCGGTCGGGGTGCTGTGTGAGATCGTCCGGCGTGACGGCACGATGGCCCGGGTGCCCGATCTGGCCGAATTCAGCCAGGAACACGGTTTTGTCTTCATCTCGATCGCCGACCTGGTCCGGTACCGCCGGCGGACCGAGAAACTGGTCCGCCGGGTGGCCGAAGCGACGATCCCGACCGACGTCGGCACATTCGATGCCGTCGTGTACGAGTCGATGTTGGACGGTGAGGAGCATGTCGCTTTCGTGATGGGAGACCTCCGGTTGGCGACCGAACCGCTGATCCGGGTCCATTCGGAGTGCCTCACCGGTGACATCTTCGGTTCCCACAGATGCGATTGCGGTCCTCAGCTGAAACTGGCGCTGAAGGAGATCGCCGACAGCGGTGCCGGCGCGCTGGTCTACCTGCGGGGTCACGAGGGCAGGGGGATCGGTCTGCGCCACAAGATTCGGGCCTACAGCCTCCAGGAGGAGGGTCTCGACACCGTCGACGCCAACCTCGAGCAGGGCCTGCCCGCCGACAGTCGCGAGTACGGCATCGGTGCGCAGATCCTCGTGGATCTCGGTGTCACCAAGATGCGGCTCATGACCAACAACCCGGCCAAGTACGGGGGTCTGGACGGGTTCGGCCTGGAGATCGTCGAACGGGTACCGCTCCAGACCGTGCCCACCAAGGCCAATATCGCCTACTTGCGGACCAAAGCGTCGCGGATGGGTCATCTCCTCGACTTCCACGACGACGACGACTGACGTTCGTGTAGCCGACGCCGTAGGTTCGGTTACAGGATGGCGTCGGTGGGAAGGGCCACGATGTCGGTGGCGCCGAGGTCCCGCAATTCTCGCAAACGACGCCAGAGATCCGATTTCTCCACGACCATATGAGCCGCAACCCGATCGTGGCGCCCGGCGAGCGGGAGCACGGTCGGTGAATCGAGGCCGGCAAACACCTCACTGAGTTCGCCCACTCGATCAGCGTCGATGTGCAACATCACGTACTGGGTGCGCCTGGCTTCGAGCGCAGCGCTGATCCGTAGCGCCATCAGGTCGATCGTCCCCGCATTGGGTCCGGGCGCTGTCACGAACTCCGCTTCACAGGACTGGATCTCCTCGAGAACCCTCAGCCGGTTTCGGCTGAGGGATCCTCCGGTCTCCCGGAGATCCACGATCGCATCGGCCATCCCGACCGCACAGACACCCTCGAGGGCGCCTCCCATGGTGACCACGGTGACATCGATCCCGCGCCCGGCGAAGAACTTGGCCGTCCATTCAGGTAGATGGGTGGCGACGGTCTTGCCACCCAGATCCGATGCGTCCGACCACGTCGCAGCCTCCTGGCAGGCGACGACCAATTCTGAACGAGCGAAGCCGAGCGGGATGGTCGGCCAATGGTCGATCGAGTGTTCGAGGGCGGTATCGGTGGAGATGAAGGCGGCGTCGAGTCGATCGGCCTCGAGCCAGGCGGCGGCGTCCCGAGGGCGCATCTCGATGAACTCGATTCCCTCGGTCAGATTCGACGCGTTGAGACCACTGCTGACCCGGTACCCGGCCTGGCGCAGAAGTTCGATCGTCTGGTCTCGCAGTCGACCCTTCGACGGCACCGCCACCCGCACGACCTGGCTCATGATCGCCGATTCGCCAGCACGTCGAGGAAGGCGGTCGGGTCCACACCGACACCTGCGATGCCGACCATCAGGTGATAGACGAGGTCGGCGGCCTCACCGGCCACCAGATCAGCATCGACGTCGGCGCGGCCCAATTCGAGACAGACCTCGAACGCCTCTTCCATGATCTTTCGCCGGTTGAGCTCTCCGTCGTCCAAGAGGCGAGCGGTGTAGGAGATCGACGGATCGGATCGGCGACGGCTTTCGATCACCGATGCGAGTTCGGCAAGAACCGATGACATCGTGGTCTACTCGGAGGCGATCTGGTCGAGGACCGAGAGCGTCTCGATCAATGTGATGGCGGCCTCGGCCCCTTTGTTGCCGGCTTTGGCCCCGGCGCGATCGAGCGCCTGCTCGAGGGTCTCGGTGGTGAGGACCCCGAAAATCACCGGTTTGCCGGTATCGAGGGCTGCCCGCTGGATGCCCGATGCGGCTTGGCCGGCGACCAGGTCGTAGTGGCCGGTGGCCCCCCGGATCACAGCACCCAGGCAGATCACCCCGTCTATGTCGTCTCGTGCGGCCAGGGCCTTTGCCGCGAGGGGAGCTTCGAACGAACCGGGGATCCAGGCGACGGTGACGTCGTCGTCGGCGACCCCGTGGCGGCGCAACGCATCGAGGGCTCCAGAGAGCAGCCGATCGGTGATCAGGTCGTTGAACCGCCCGCACACCAGGGCCACCCTCCGACCGCTTCCGTCCATCGTTCCCGAGATCGTCCTCACACCCTTCAGCGTAGGCCCACCAGACGCCGAACTCCTGCTCCCGAGGCCCACCATCGGTGGTCGATCGAACGCACCACGCAACTGTTTGACAGATCGGTAAAGACTTGACGCCACCCTTGCCGCTCTCCGCGGACCCTGCCTACTGTCACGTCGGGTTTCGGGTCGGTGTTGCTGCTCGTCGAGGCAGAGGTTCTGTGCTGCGCTGGATTGCGGGTTTCCCCGGATGAGCAGTGTCTTGTCGTCAAGTAAGGAACCTGACTGCCGATGGATCGAATGTGAGCGCCGACATCTCCGCCGACGCCCCCGAAGCGACGCCGGCCGTTTCTGGTGCGGGACCTTCGGGTTCGCGGACTCGGCGCCGACCCGGCGCCGGCGGCGCCCTCGTGGGTTTCGTGATGGCTGCGCCCGTGGCGATGGCGGTCAGCATCATCGGCGTTGCGTTGACGATCGTTGCCTTCTTCGGGGTTCGGGCATTGGAGGAGGGTCGGGCCGAGGTCGAATACGAGCGCGTCGTACTCGAGCAGACGACCGAGGTCCGCACCCGTGTCGGAAGCAACATCAGTTCGATGCAGACGCTGGCGACGTTCCTGGGTTCAGGCCCCATTCCTTCGTCGGCTGCGTTCGCTACCTATCTTGACAGCTCCGGTTTTTTCGGTTCGAGGCTGGAGTACGACGGTCTCGTCTTCGTCGAGAACGTCGAGGGCATCGACGGCCTAGCGGAGTTGCGCGAGCGGGAGATCGCTCGGGGGGACCAAGGGTTCGAGTTTCGGTTCAATCCGCTGGACTCTGACGGAGGCCTCGTCGTGACGCGGGCGTTCGGATCGGCTGACACCGAAGCGCGGATCGGCGACCTCCTGTCGCCGGCGCTCTCGGGTGCGGTCGGCGAAGCTGCCGACACGGGCACGACCGTGCTCAGGCTCGACACCCAAGCCCAGGCGCTGTTTCCGCTGGCCGATCCGGACGAGACCGCGGAGGAGGGGTATCGCTCGGTGAACGGTCTGGTCGTCATCACGCCGATCTTCACCGCCGAGGACGAACCGGGCCTGCGCGGCGCCCTCCTCGGGCGGCTCGACCTCGGTCGACTTCTCCAGCGCGTGCAGGGCAACGAAGGACTGGTCGCTCTGGAACTGATCGTCGACGGCCGGGTGGCGGCCTCGACGGTGGCCAGCGATCAGCGGGGTCTTGCCCTCGGCGAACCGGCCACGTTCACCGAAGGTGATCGCACGACGTTCTCGGTGCAGGGCTACAACACCGGCTACCGGATTCCGCGTAATCAAAGCGGTTCGGTCCTGACCGGAGGTCTCGCCTTGTCGGCGGTGCTCGCCTGGATCGGGCGGGCGACCAGAGAACATGCGCTCACGCTGGGTCGGTTGGAACGAAGTGAATACGACGTCCGTCATGACGTCCTCACCGGCCTGCTCAACCGCGCCGGATTGACAATCGAACTGTCACGTCGGGTCGAGAACCGGAAGCCTCCGGAGATGGTCGGTGTGTTGTTCCTCGACCTGGATCGGCTCAAGATCGTCAACGACTCCATCGGGCACACCGCCGGCGACGAAGTGCTGGCGATCGTGGCGCAGCGGTTCCGATCGATCATCGAGGAGGGGGACATCATCGGACGTTTCGGTGGTGACGAGTTCGTCATCGTGCCGGCTCGAGCACGCTCGGTACGGGACCTCACCCGCCTGGCCGACTCGATCATCGAGGTCCTCTCCGAGCCCTGCATGCTCAGCGATCGGGGTTTGCAGATGATCTCGGCCAGCATCGGCATCTCCTGGTCCGCCGAGGGTGAGAGCACTGCGGAAAGCATGCTGCGAGACGCCGACGTGGCGATGTATCGGGCCAAGGACGCCGGTGGGAATCGATGGGTCGTCTTCGACGCCGACCTCCGCGAACAAGCTCTGGCCCGCCTCGAGGTCGAGAGAGAACTTCGGCAGGCGATCTCCGAGGGGCAGCTGGTCGTCCACTATCAGGCGATCGTTTCGACCTCCGACGGCACGGTCGACAAACTCGAGGCTCTCGTCCGCTGGCAGCACCCCGAGCGGGGCATGATCCCGCCTGGACAGTTCCTGGGGGTGGCCGCCGAGACCGGCCTGATCGTCGATGTCGGCGAACATGTGCTGCGCGAGGCGTGCAGGCAAGCGGCCGACTGGAGCGAGCTCGCGGGCAGGCCGATCACGGTGAGCGTGAACGTTGCCGAGCGGCAGCTGATCGATCCCGGGCTCGTCAAGACCGTGCGCAACGTCCTCAACGAAACCGGCCTGAACGCCAACCAGCTCGAGCTGGAGATCACCGAGGAGCTCATCATCGAGCGCTTGGACCACCGACTGTCGATTCTGCGCCAGCTCGCCAGAATGGGAGTCCTGCTGGCGATCGACGATTTCGGTACCGGACGGGCGTCGCTGTCCCAGCTCCGCCATCTCGAGATGGTGCACACACTCAAAGTCGACCGGGCCTTCGTCGAGAACGTGGCCACGAACGAGACCGACCAGAAGATCCTGACCGCGATCGTTGCGCTGGCCGAGAGCGTGGGCATGGAGACGGTCGCCGAAGGGGTCGAGGATGCCGATCAGGCCACCCGCATCAAAGAACAGGGTGTGGCCCTGATCCAGGGCTTCTATTTTCATCGGCCGACCGACGCATCCAACATCCCACCGGTCCTGGTCAAGTCATTCGACCTGCCATGGGTCACCGCATCCCAGCAGTCCTTCTTCGCCGCCGGACGCCACTGAGCCGTCATCGGCATCCCTCGAGGGTGGATCGGCGGTTCAAACCGTGGCTCGCCCGCTAGATTCGATCCGTGAGCGAGGACGATTTCGATCCAACCAACCTCGATCTGGCCGGAGCTTTCGCCGACCCACCGGAGGGGACACCAGACATCGATCCGGCCGAGGCCGAGGAGATGGCACGCCAGCTCAGCGAGGCCCGGGCCCGGTTGCTCCAAGCGCCGGTGGCGGATGTGGTCGTCAATCACGCCATCGGCCTCTACGAACTGGCTGCGATCCACCTGAGCGCCGAGAAGCCTGACTTCGACCAAACGAGGCTGGCCATCGATGCGCTGCGGGCGATCGTGGACGAGCTCACCGGGAGGTTGGGTGACGGCGAAAAGATGTTGACCGAGGCCTTGGCCAGTTTGCAGATGGGTTTCGTTCAACGGCTCGAGGAGTCCAAGGCCGACGGGTAGCTGGTAAGCTCACGCTCGGTTGCAAGAGGGCCACGCCCCACCCTGCCAGCGCGAGCGGTCCGCCGTCTCTTCCTGCGCAGGGTCACCGAACGCCGACCGTGCCGAGTGCTCGGGAGGTGTTCGCAGTGTCGCTCTGGTAGCCACGTCCGTGAAGCTGCGCCAGACTGACTGCGTCTGATGAAGGAGATTGCGCCTAGATGAAGAGACATCGCCATAGCTGAAAACAACCGGGAGCCCCGGATCAACGATCGCATTCGCGCTCGCGAGGTCCGAGTCATTTCCCCCGAAGGATCCCAGCTCGGCATCAAGCCACTGCCCGATGCCCTGACGCTGGCCCGCAACCTCGACCTCGACCTGGTGGAGGTTGCCCCCGAAGCTCGCCCGCCGGTGGTCCGCATCATGGACTACGGCAAATGGAAATACGAAGACGCCCAGCGAGCCAAGGAGTCGAGACGGAAGTCCACCCGCGTGGTGGTGAAGGAAATGAAGTACCGGCCCAAGATCAGCTCGGGCGATTTCGAGACCAAGACCAAGAAGGTGGAAAAGTTCCTCCATGAGGGTCACAAGGTCAAGATCACGATCATGTTCCGGGGCCGAGAGGTCACCCACCCCGAGCTGGGCCGGGTGATCCTCGACAACATCGCAGCCCGCACGCAGGACTACGCCAAGGTCGAGGCTATGCCCCGGCTGGAGAGTCGGAACATGACGATGGTCCTGGGACCTGACACCAAGAAGGCAAAGAGCCAGAAGAACGAAAAACAGGTCGGTGAGGCCGCCGCAGCAACCGAGCGCCCGGCACCTCCGACACCAGAACAGGTCGAAGCGGTAAAAGCGCAGCGCGACGCCACCGATGCCGAAAGCGAGTCGAACAATGGGTAACAAGATGAAGTCCCACTCCGGGGCGAAGAAACGGTTCAAGAAGACAGCCACCGGCAAGATCCGTCGTCGCCAGCGGAATCTGAACCACTTCAACGAGAAGATGCCGAGTCGCCACAAGCGACGTCTCCGGGGTCCCGCTCTGGTCGCCAAGGCCGACGAGAAGCGGATCAACGAATTGCTGTCCAGCTGACCCACCGGCGCATCCCAATTCAGGAAGTTCTACAAAGGAAGCAGGAAGAGAGCCATGGCACGCTCGAAGAGAGCCGTTCACTCCAAGAAGCGCCGCAAGGAGACCCTGGCCAAGGCCAAGGGCTATTACGGCAACAAGAGCCGCAGCGTTCGGGCGGCCAACGAACAGCTGATGCACTCGGGGAACTATGCGTTTCGGGATCGGCGGGCCCGCAAAGGCGAGATGCGCCGCCTGTGGATCCAACGGATCAACGCTGCCTGCCGGACCAACGGCACCACCTACAGTCGTTTCATCGCAGGGCTGAAGGATCAAGGAATCGAGGTGGACCGCAAGATGCTTGCCGACCTCGCCGTCACCGACCCGGCTGCCTTCAGTGCCCTCGTCGACGCGGCCGGAGTCGCCCAAGACGCTGCCTGAGTTGTCGGTACCGCCGGCTCAGAAGGCGCAGTACGCCGAGCTGAGGAGGCTCGCACGGTCGGCGTCGACCCGGCGTGACCTCGGTCGGTTCTGCGTCGAGGGTCCGGTTCTGATCGCCGAGCTGCTGGACTCTCCGATTCGGGTCGTTCATGTGATCGGACAGGAGGATCTTCTCCATCCCTTCCTGGATTCGGGGGTCCCGCTCTTTCGGGCAAACCCCGATCAGCTGGTGAGCGCGTTGGCCACGCACACACCGCAGCCGATCGTCGCCGTTGCGGCCGTTCCCGAACCGGTCCGATTCTCCCGACTCCCGACCGGGTCGATGCTGGCGATGGTCGAGATGAACGACCCCGGCAACGCCGGAACCATGATCCGCACGGCTGAGGCGGCAGGAGCGATCGGGGTGGCGCTGGTCGGCGAGTGCGTCGACGTCTGGAACCCCAAGGTGATCAGGGCGTCAGCGGGTTCGGCTCTGCGGCTTCCTGTTGCCCGGATCAGCGCCGACGAGCTCTTCGCCAGCGCTCGAGCACCGATCGTGGCCAGCGTCGCCGCGGGAGGTGCGGCCTACGACGGTGTGGATCTTGCCGGATCGGTGATCTGTGTCGGCAACGAGGCCCACGGGTTGTCCTCGGAGTTCGTGTCCCGCTGCGACATGGCGGTCACGATTCCGATCGAGGGACCGACCGAATCGCTCAACGTGGCTGCGGCCGCAGCCGTGCTGATGTTCTCCGTTCTCCGGCAGCGCCGAGCCGTTACCCTGCCGGACTGAGATGAAAGTACGAGGTCCGATGCCAGATCTGCCCGAGACGCCCGAAGAGATCGCCGGTCTCGGTGCTGTCGTGAACGGAATCCTCGACGAGATCCGAATCGCCCAGAACTCGGGGGTCCTGGCGGCGATCGAGAATTCGGCTCTGGGCAAGAGCGGGCCGGTGGTGGCCGCTCGTCGGGTGATCGGTCAGGTGCTGCCGACCGACCGCAAGCTCGCCGGCATGGTCGTTCAGGACGCCAAGACGCGCATCGACGAGGCGCTCGCCGCCCGACGGAACGAACTCCTCGGTTCGGAGCGGTCCGCTCAACTCGAGTCGGAGCGGATGGATCTGACCGAGGTGGTCGGTTTGCCCCGGGTTGGCCACATCCATCCACTCACGACGGCCTGGGAGGAGCTGGAGGACACCTTCATCGGTATGGGTTTCAACGTCGCCGAGGGCCCTCATGTGGAGACCGACTGGTACAACTTCGATGCGCTGAACATCCCCAAGGGGCACCCGGCCAGAGACGCATTCGACTCTCTGTACGTCGAGCACGGGGAACCGGGTTCGACGGTGCTCCGCACGCACACGTCACCGGTTCAGATTCGCACGATGCTCGCCCACCCACCGCCGATCTACATCGTGGCGCCGGGACGGGTGTTCCGACGCGACACCGCGGACGCAACCCATCTGCCGGTGTTTCACCAGATCGAGGGCCTCGTCGTCGATCGCGACATCGGATTGGCCGACCTGGCCGGAACGATCGAAGCCTTCACGCAGGCGTTCTTCGGGGAGGCTTTCCACAGCCGGCTCCGTCCGAACTACTTCCCCTTCACCGAACCCTCGGCCGAGTTCGACATCCGACGCCCCGATGGCTCGTGGCTCGAACTGGGGGGTTGTGGGGTCGTACACCCCAACGTCCTGCTGGCCGGCGGTGTGGATCCAGAGGAGTGGAGCGGCTTCGCCTTCGGCTTCGGAATCGATCGTTTTCTTCAGATTCGACACGGCGTCGACGACCTGCGAGAGGCGTTCACCAACGACATCCGATTCCTCGAGCAGTTCTGAGACTGGGGCCACCGGTATGCGCACAGTTCTGTCATGGATGCAGGAGTTCGCTCCGATCACGGGGCAGCCCGACGAGATCGCCGACCAGCTCACCGCGCTCGGCCTCGTCGTCGAGCGCGTCGAAACGGTCGGAGCGAACTGGGACGGGATCATCGTCGCCAGGGTCCTCACCCTGCGGCCTCATCCCAGAGCCGACAAGATTCAGCTCGTCGACGTCGACGCCGGCGACGGCCAACCGCTGCAGATCTGCTGCGGGGCGTTCAACATGAGTCCCGGTGATCTGGTGCCTCTGGCCACGCTCGGAACGGTCATGCCGAACGGGCTGGAGATCAGCCGGCGCAAATTGCGGGGCGAATGGTCCAACGGGATGTTGTGTTCGGCTGTCGAACTCGATGCCGGAGGCGATGCCGAGGGCATCCTCATCCTCGAGACCGAGGCAGCACCGGGTACACCGGCCGCCGACGCCCTCGGTGCAACAACCGACATCGTCTTCGACATCGACGTCGAGGGCAACCGCCCCGACGCCCTCAGCGTTGCGGGGATCGCTCGGGATCTGGCGGCCCGGCAGGGAGTGCGGTTCGCAGTACCGGTTCCCCGCGTCGCCGAATCCGGCGTCGCCACAAGGGATCTCTGCTCGATCACCATCGAGGACGCCGAGTTGTGTCCCCGATTCGGTCTCCGGGTTCTGCGCAACGTTCGCAACGGGCAATCCCCGGCGTGGATGCAACATCGTCTGAACGCTTCTGGCATGCGACCGATCAACACGATCGTCGACATCTCCAACTACGTCATGATCGAGACGGGCCACCCGAATCACACATTCGATCTGGACACGATCGCCGGTGGTGCCCTGACCGTGCGAAGGGCCCGAGCGGGGGAGACATTGACCACGCTCGACGACATTGAACGACAACTCCTGGTTCCCGACGGCACCGGTATCGGTCGAGGCCTGGGCGATGGGGTGATCACCAACGCGGAAGGAGCACCGATCAGCCTGGCCGGCGTCATGGGTGGACGGGACACCGAGATCGGTGACACCACCACCACGGTTCTGCTGGAGGCGGCCGTTTGGCATCAGATGAGCATCGCCCATACATCCCGTCGGCTCCACCTGCGCAGCGAGGCGTCGACCCGCTTCGAGAGGGGAGTGGATCCGCTCGGGTTGGAGCATGCACTCGACCGATTCTGTGAGCTGGCCGTCGAGTTGGCCGGTGCGGAGATCGCACCCGGGATCGTGATCGAGGAGCCGGCTCCCATCGCACCGGTGGTCGTGACGACGAGAACCTCCAAGATCAATCAGTTGCTGGGGAGCGATCTCGACGCCTCGACGATGATCGGCTACCTGGAACCGATCGGCTTTGCGTGTGGCGAACCGGAGCTCGGTCCGGATCATGTCGAACGATTCGGGGTGACCGTGCCCACGTGGCGGCCCGACTCGTCGATCGAAGCGGACATCGCCGAAGAGGTGGGTCGCCATCACGGGTACGACAAGATCGCTAATCGGGTACCGGTGTCGGTGCACACCGGAGAATTGTCGGCCCACCAGCGGGGCCGGCGGCGCATCCGGCGAGCCTTCGCCGCCGCCGGTTGCGCCGAAGCGCTTCCCCTGCCGTTCCTCGCGCCGGGGGATTTGTCCGCCGCCGGTCTCGATGGTGAGGGTCTGGCGCTCGCCAACCCGCTCGTCGCCGAGGAGTCGGTGTTGCGCACCTCGCTGCTTCCGGGTCTGTTGAAAGCCGTGGCCTACAACCAGTCGCACCGTCGGATCGACGTTCGCCTTTTCGAGTTGGGATCGGTCTATCTGCCCCGGGACGGCGCTGATCTGCCCGACGAACCCGAGCAGGTCGCTGCCATCCTCGGCGATGCTGACGCCAGCGTCGCCGTCGGCGTCCTGAGGGAGATCAGCGGCACACTCGGCGTCGATGTGCAGATCGATAACGGTCCACGGCCCGGACTGCATCCCACCCGCAGCGCCGGCATCGTCTTTCGCGGTCGTGTCATCGGCGAGGTTGGAGAGATCGATCCTCGTGTCGTCGAAGCGTTCGGGGTCGCTGGCAGAGTCGGCTGGGTCCGGATGGATGTCGACCCGTTGATCGTCGGGCTCTCCGCTGTCGCTCGCGCCGAGCCGGTGAGCCGTTTTCCCAGCAGCGACATCGATCTCGCCTTCATCGTTCCCGAGTCCGTCGAAGCGACCGTCGTCCGCGCGGCGCTGCTCTCCGCCGGTCGCCCGCTGGTCCGCACGGTCGAACTCTTCGATGTGTTCCGGTCCGAACAGCTCGGTGGCGACGTCCGCTCACTGGCCTTCGCCGTCAGATTGCAGGCTGTTGATCGCACACTGAGCGACGACGATGTCGCCTCGGTGAGACAGAAGATGATCGATGAGGTCGAGAAACGTCACGGCGCCGAGCTCCGTTGACAGACCCGGTGTGTCACGGGCGTTGAAGTCCTTGGCACAATGTGCTGGTGACCGCCACTGAAACCGACGCCGACCTGACCGCTGCCGATGTTGCCTGGGAGCTGGATTCACTGCTCGACGGAGCCGAGTCCCATGACGTCCTCTTCGATCGGGCGGACGTTCTGTCGGCCGACGTCGAGCGGGACTACAAGGGCCGGATCGCCGAGCTCGACGCACCGCAACTGGCTGGCATGTTTCACCGGCTCGCCGAACTGAGCGAACTGACCAGCAGGGCTGGCCATTACGTGATGCTGCGCTACAGCGTCGACACCCAGAACCCCGAGCTGGGCGCCGCCATGGCCGCCATGCAGGAGCGGTCGACGGCGATCTCCACTCGATTGATCTTCGTCGACCTCGAGTGGGCCAAGGTGAACGACGGCCACGCCAAACGGCTGATGTCCGATCCTGCCCTCGAGTTCGTACAGCACCATCTCGCCAACATGCGCAAGATGCGCCCTCACCTACTCAGCGAGGACGCCGAAACCGTGCTCAGTGAGACCTCGGTGACCGGGGCAGCTGCGTGGGTCCGTCTCTTCGAGGAGTTGACCAGCGCCATCGAAATCGACCTCGACGGCGAGACCGTGCAACTCGAGCACGGCCTGTCCCGACTGCAGCACCCGGACCGGGCGGTCCGCCGAGCGGCGGCCGAGGCGGTCAACGCCGGACTCGAACCGGGCCTGCGTACCCGAGCCTTTGTCTACAACACCTTGCTGCTGGACAAGTCCGTCGACGACCGGCTCCGAGGTTTCGACTCGTGGATCAGCAGTCGCAACCTGAGCAACGAAGCCTCCGACGAGTCGGTGCAGGCGCTCATCGAGGCCGTCGTCGCCCGCTACGACATCCCCCACCGCTGGTACGCGCTGAAGGCCAAGGTGCTCGGGGTCGCCAAGCTGGCCGACTACGACCGGGCCGCATCGGTGGCCGACTCCGACGAGAAGATCGGCTGGGGCGAGGCGACCGGTGTCGTCACCGATGCTTATGCGTCGTTCTCCGACGAGCTGGCCGGCGTCGTCCAACGCTTCATCGACGAGAGCTGGATCGACGCGCCGACCCGTCCAGGCAAGCGAGGCGGCGCATTCTGTGCGTACACGGTGCCCAGCCATCACCCCTACGTGCTGCTCAACTGGACCGGCCGAACCCGCGACGTGCTGACCCTTGCCCACGAACTCGGCCACGGCGTGCATGCGTATCTCGCCCGCGAGCAGGGCATCTTTCATCAGACCACGCCGTTGACGCTCGCCGAGACCGCATCCGTCTTCGGGGAGACGGTCACGAACAACCGTCTGCTCGGCATGATCGACGACCCCGCCGAGCGGTTCAGCTTGCTGGCGAGCACCCTGGAGGATTCGATCGCCACCGTGTTCCGTCAGGTGGCGATGAACCGCTTCGAGGACCGGTGCCACACCATCCGCCGCACCGAGGGGGAGCTGTCGGTCGAACGATTCGGCGACGTATGGGCTCAGACCCAGACCGCCGTGCTGGGCGATGCGGTCGAGGTCACCGACGGATACCGGAACTGGTGGAGCTATGTACCTCATTTCATGGGCACGCCCGGGTATGTGTACGCCTACGCCTACGGTCAGTTGCTGGCGTTGAGCGTGTACGCCCGCTACGCCACCGAAGGGCGACGCGTTCGTGCCCGCCTATCTCGATCTCCTGCGGGCGGGAGGTTCCCGGTCGCCGGAGGAACTGGGTCGGATCGTCCAGTGCGACCTGACCGATCCAGGTTTCTGGGATGCGGGCTTGACGATCGTGGAGGGTCAGCTGCTCGCCGCCAGCGAGGCGGCGGCCGCCGCCGGGAGGATCTGAGCTCTAGTCGCTCGTCGCCGGCGCGGAGGTGCTCCTCAGCGTTCTCCTGCCCACAGGCCGGGGTCGACTAGTCCTTTGGCGGTCTCCCCGAAGAAGATGGCCAACATCGCCCTGTCGACCTTGCGTCGGTCCAGATCGCCGGTTCGGCTCTTCAACTCGTCGAGAAGTCCGTTGGAGCTGCTCGAGACGTCCGACCTGATTCCTTCGAGCTGCTCGGACAGCTGTGGCGTCGAGCTGGTTCTCCGCTGCCGACAGGTCTGACTCGCAGCGTTGCGTCGGAGTCGTTCAGGACGTCGGTCTTGTCCTTGAGTTCTTTGCGGATCCCGTTGAGCTGATGATGCATCTCAGTGCTGAGCGATCTCAGTCGTTCGTCGATGCGGGCGTCGAGGTCGCTGAGACGCGACTCGATCTGTTCCATCTGGGAGCCGAAGAGGATTCCCTGGATCATCTCGAGGTCGTCGGTTCGACGACGATTGTGCTCGCATCGGGGCATCACCATCGTCGCCGGTTCGGTCAGCCAGCTGAGCGTGGTCTTTTGTAGAGGCGTCCATTGGTGGTGTACCGCTCCTCAGTTGAGAGTGGCTTTCCCATCGGCACCTCGTCCGATTCCGTGAGCGGACCCGCCCTCGATCGATTCGAGGATGCGTTCGACCACCAGTTCAGCGGCGGCCAGGACGTCGATCCGGTCGTGGTGGAAGACGACGTCGGCATGTCCGGCTGAGGGGGCCACGAACCGATCGTGCATCGGTTTCACCGATGCGGCGAACTGTTCCCTCACCGACGCCTCGGTGCGGCCGCGCTCGAGCCACGTCACGTTGAACGCGCCGTTCGAGGCGGACCTCCTCCGGGACACTCTCGGAAGATGCGCATGTCGAAGTTCGACACCAGTGCGTCGACGGCGAGGAGAAGAATGCCGTCGACGACGATCACCGGTGCGGCTTCGATCCTGCGGGTGTCGGCGAGGCGGGTGTAGGTGGCGAAATCGTAGACGGGACAGTCGACGCCCTCGCCGGCTGCCAGCGCCTCCAGGTGTCCGGCGAAGAGATCGATGTCGAAGGCATCGGGGTGGTCGTAGTTCAGCTGCCGTCGGCGGTCCAGCGTCAGGTGGGAGTGGTCGTGGTAGTAGGCATCGAGCTCCAGGAGGCAGGATCGGGTCTCTCCCAGCCGTTCGACGATGGTGGTGGCCAGGGTGCTCTTGCCCGAACAGCTACCTCCGCTCACCGCCACCAGGAAACTCATCGCAACGCAGTGTAGGACACGACTTCGCGGCACACTTTGGAACATGGCCCGCACTCACGATCGTTTCCGCGCCCACCCGTGGCATGGCCTTTCGACGGGCGACTCACCGCCGGATCAGGTCGACGCGTACATCGAGATCACGCCCTACGACGCGGTCAAGTACGAGATCGACAAGCGCACCGGCTATCTCCGGGTCGATCGGCCGCAGGGCTCGTCGGCCCTGCCGCCGACCCTCTACGGCTTCATTCCCCGGACCTACTGCGGGCCCAAGGTGGCCGCCCTCACCCCGGCCGTCGGAAGAGGGCGACCGCGACCCACTCGACATCTGCGTGCTGTCCCAGCAGCGCATCGACAGGGCCGAGATCGTGGTGCCCGCCCGGGTGGTGGGCGGAATCGCACTCCTCGACGGCGGGGAGGCCGACGACAAGATCATCGCCGTCCTGCGCAGCGACCCGGTGTTCGAGTACGCCAAGGACCTCAAGCACCTGCCGGACGCGGTGGTGGAGCGCATCGTCCACTACTTCGGGACCTACAAGATGCAGTTCAGCAACACCGGTGAGCGCAACCCGATCGAGGTGGTGCGGACCTACGGGGTCGACCACGCTCGGCTGGTCGTCGGTGCGAGCATGGCGGACTACACCGACACCTTCGCCGTCACCGACCCCTAGCGGCGGCTCGGGCGTAGTCGGACGGGCTGGGTCCTACAGGACCCGGTCCTTTCCCCACTCGTAGATGTCGGACCCGTAGAGGAGCGACACGATGCCGACCGCCACGAACAGGAACATCCCGACCACGATCGCGGTGAGCGGGATGGGGCCGTCATCGGGAATACCGGGGGTGCGCCGGCGGATCCATCGCACGATCGCGTTGTCGGGCTTGATCAGGTTGAGCCCGAGCAGGATCGTCAGAATCCCCTGACCGGGCAACACGAGCATGGCGATGCCGGCGATGACGAGCACCACCCCGAGGGCGATCCGGGCGATGCGGCGCCAGCCGTGGGTCTCCTCGCCCGGTTGCAGCCCGGGCCGGAGATCCGAATACTCGAGTTCCACGAACCTCGAATCGTAATCGCTTCGACCGGGGCGGGTGGTACCGCTCACGAGGACGCGATCAGCCCAGCCGATCCCGGATCCGTTTGGCGCTGATCGGTTCGGGCGTACCCAGGTGTTGCGCCCACAGGCTGACCCGCAACTCCTGGAGCATCCACACCACCGCAGGATCGGTGGCTGCTGTCGGCGTCGCGTTCGAGCGTGCGCATCGTCTGCCGGTGCTCGTCGTCGCGGCGCAGTTCCACCGGCAGTTGGAGGCACCTGTGCAACAGTCCTTCGAGATAGCGGGCGATGTCGGTGAGCCGGTCAGCGCCCTGGGCGGAGAACGAACCGTCGTAGACGAGGACGGTCAGCTGGGTTCTGGCGTCGTCGATCGCTGCGGAACAGTCGACCGGGCCACGTTCCAGGTCGTCCAGGCGCCCGACGATGTCGTGAGCTCGGACGAGGATGAGCGATGCCGGCCCGGCGACCGCCCTCAGTTCGGTCCCGAACCGTTGACGGGCGAATCGGATCAGGGCTCGCATGTCCGGTTCCGCCCAGGGAACCGCACCGGTGGCCGACATCAGCGAGTCGAGCACGGTGATCACCAGATCGTTCACGACGCCGGCCTGCGTCAGCGACACGGCTGTCGAGCCGGCGAGCGCACCGAGCGCCAGATCTGCTCGGTCGGTCAACGACTGCGATGCGGCCCGGGCCGGCTTGGGCAGCGAGAAACGCACGAGCCGGCGGACGCCGGCCCAGTGCAGAGCTCTCTGCTCGGCTTCTGTGGCGAGGACCCGCAGGTCGACACTGTCGCCTCGGTCGACCAGAGCCGGATACACGTCGATCATCCGTGCCGCCGTAGGAACTCTGCACCGCTCGGGGGATCGTTCCCCCCGGCCACTCCCTGAGAGCCGTTCGTTCGATCGCATGCCCGGATGCCGCCAGCTCCCGTCGAAGCCGCTCGTTCAGACGATGCCGAATCCGGTCGAGGTCGCGACCCCCGGCCACCAGCTCGCCCCGTTCATCCAGAACCTGGAACGTGGGGCGTAGGTGGGCGGGCAGCTCGGAAGGCCGGAGCAGACCCCGACCGATCTGAGTTCCCTCCTGCGACAGCCGGAGCCGAACGCCTTCCTCGATCGGTGTCGTTCGATCGGGCGGCCAGTCGGGAAGAGAATCTGCGAGACGGGCGGCGGTGTCGGTCAGCGGGACGAGGCGGGTCCTGCGTTCCTTGGGCAGGGTGCGGAGCAGCTCGGTGACCAGCTCTCTCCGGTAGCCGGGCACCAGCCACGAGTAGGGGGCTGCCGATTGCCCGCCCAGCTCGTGCAGTTGAAGCGTCACCGTCACGCCGTCGACCGGTGAACCAGGATCGAAGGTGTAACGCAGCTCGGTCTCCGACCCCGGCCAGACGTCCGGATAGCGGTCCGGGTCGGTGCCGTCGGGCACCACATCGGACAGCTCCAAGTCGAGAAGGTGCGGGTCGGCGGCGACCGTGTTCTTCCACCATTTCTCGAAGTGCCGGGTGGACACGATCCGAGACGGCAGGGCCCGGTCGTAGTGGTCGAAGAGCAATGCGCTTTCGACCTCCAGGTCCCGGTTCCGGCTCTTGGCCTCCCAACGGGCGGCCTGGGCCATGACGGCGTCGTTGTGCTCCAGGAAGGCGTGGAGCGTGGATCCGGCGGGGGTGTCCCATTCCCGGGCGACCAGCGCATGCTGGATGAAGAGCTCCCGGGCGAGTACGGGATCGATACGATCGAGGTTGATCGTGCGCCCGGCCACGACCGGCAGGCCGAACAGCGAGACCCGCTCGACGACCGTGGCGGTGCCACGTGCGGATACCCAACGCGGGTCGGAGTAGGAATAGGTCGCCAGATGGGCGCCCGCTCGTTCGGCCCATTCGGGTTTGATCGGAGCGACCAGCCTCGCATACAGCCTGTTGGTCTCGACCAGCTCACCGGCCATCACCCATTTCGATCCGTTTCGCCACTGGGTCGAACCGGGTGCGATGACGAAACGGGCATTCCTGGCGCCGACGTATTGGTGGCGCTGGCGAGTTGGCCGTTCAACGGTCGACGGGCGTCGATCTCGCTCGTCCTTCATACCGATCTGGCTGAGCAGACCGGTCAGGAGTGCCCGGTGGACGGCGTCGGCATCGACCTCGGTGGCCGGTCGGCGGATCGGTGCGGCCAATCCCAAATCTCGACTCACCCGCTTGAGCTGGGCGTAGAGGTCCTGCCATTCCCGGATCCGATTGTGGTGCAGGTACTCGCGACGACACATGCGTCGGAACCCGCTCGAGGACCGCGTTCCGCCGCTCGACGTTCACGTAGTCCCACAGACGCAGCAGGCTCATCATGTCGCTCGATTCGTGCATGAACCGGCTGTGGCTCCGGCGGGCCATTTCACGTTCCTCCCTCGGGTCCTCACGTGGGTCCTGGATGCTCATCGCGGCAGCGATGACCAGCACCGAATCGAGTTGGTTGAACTCGTCGGCTGCGATCACCATTCGGGCGATGCGGGGATCGACGGGAAGACGGGCCAACCTCCTGCCGAGATCGGTCAACCAGGTGTGGTCATGGTCCGGGTCGGGGTCGACGGCGCCCAGCTCTTCGAGCAGTCGCACGCCGTCGTTGATGTTTCTGGTGTCGGGCGAATCGACGAAAGGAAAGCTCTGTAGGGCGGCAGGACCGCTGCTGGCGATGCCGATCGACGCCATCTGGAGGATGACCGAGGCCAGATTGGTCCTGGTGATCTCGGGATCGGTGAACTCGTCCCGGGCATCGAAGTCGTCCTCGGAGTAGAGGCGGACGCAGATGCCCGGGACCGAGGCGCCCGCAGCGTCCGGACCGTTGGTTGGCCGACGCCTGGCTGATGTCCTCGATCGGGAGGCGCTGCACCTTCGTGCGCTGGTTGTACCGGGAGATCCTGGCCGTGCCCGGATCGATCACGTACCTGATCCCGGGAACGGTCAGCGAGGTTTCGGCGATGTTGGTGGCGAGCACGATCCTTCGCCCACGGTGGGAGGCGAAGATGCGGTGCTGTTCGGCGGTGGAGAGTCGGGCGAACAGCGGGACGATCTCGGTGGCGGGCGAGATCGAGTTCATCGAGAGCGTCGGCGGTGTCCCTGATGTCGCGTTCGCCGGGCAGGAACACGAGGATGTCGCCGGGACCTTCTCGCACCGAGCTCGCTCACCGCGGCGGTGATGCCGTCGATGCTGGTCCGCGAGTTTCGTCGAGCGGTCGATACCGGAGTTCCACAGGGTAGGTCCGGCCCGACACTTCGATCATCGGGGCCGGGCGCCCGCCGGCGTCGGCGAAGTGCCGGCTGAACCGTTCGGTGTCGATCGTGGCCGATGTGATGATCACCTTCAGCTCGGGCCGGCGGGGGAGCAGCGTCTTGCAGATAGCCGAGCAGGAAATCGATGTTGAGGCTGCGTTCGTGGGCCTCGTCGATGATCAGGGTGCGGTAGCGGCCGAGATCGGGATCCCGTTGGATCTCGGCGAGCAGGAGTCCGTCGGTCATCAGTTTGATCCGGGTGTGCATGGCCCACCCGGTCGTCGAACCGCACGGCGTACCCGACGGTTTCTCCGACGTCGGTGCCGAGTTCCTCGGCCACCCGTTCGGCGACACTTCTGGCTGCGATCCGTCGCGGCTGGGTGTGGCCGATCAGCGTCGAGCCCGGCCTCGAGGCACATCTTCGGCAGCTGGGTGCTCTTGCCCGAGCCGGTCTCGCCGGCGACGATCAGGACCTGGTGCCGGTCCAGCGCGTCGAGAATCTCCTGCCTGTGCTGGGTGATCGGCAGATCTGCCGGGTACTCGGATCGCGGTGCGCTACCCACGCTTCCGGTGCTTCGTCGAGGTGGCTGGACTCACGGGACGAACGTGGCGAACTCGTCGACCGGCAGACGTTCGGATCGCAGCGTGTTGACCGGATGGTCGTCGTCCCGGTACCCGATCGCCATGCCGCAGAACAGCATCAGTTCCTCGGGAGCCCCGCAGAACTCCGCAACCGATCGGGGATAGGCGCTCCACGACTCCTGGGAGCAGGTGTCCAGACCGGCCTCGACCGCGAGCAGCATGAAGGTCTGCAGAAACATGCCGAGATCGCTCCACTGGGGGTGGTTCAGGCCGCGGTCCACGAAGCAGAACAGGCCCGACGGCGCACCGAAGAATCGCTGGTTGTTCGCCACCCACGCCCACCTCGCCGCCTTGTCCTCCCGTCCGACGCCCATGGTCTCGTACATCATCTCACCGACCCGGAAACGGTTGGTCCGGTAGGGTTCCCACAGCTTGGCCGGGTAGATCGGGTACTCGGGCTCTTCGGGGGGTTGGCCGTGCACCTTTTCGACCAGTCGATCCCGGGCCTCGCCGTTGACGACGTAGATGCGCCAGGGCTGGAGATTCCCGCCCGACGGTGCCCGCGCCGCCACGGCCAGCAGGTCTCGGATCAGCTCATCGTCGACCGGGGTGTCCGCAAATGCCCGAACCGACATCCGCCGTTCGATCGCTTCTCGTAGTTGCACACTCCGAGACTAGGCGAGCCCTGTCGACGACGCCTCGAACGCTCGCCGACCGGCGGGGATTCAGCTGTAGCGGGCGATCTCGGCCCGACCCACCACCATGTGGTGCACCTCGTCGGGACCGTCGGCGAAGCGCAACGTGCGCTGATTGGCGTACATCTCCGCCAGCGGCGTCCATTGCGAGATGCCGGTGGCACCGTGCATCTGGATCGCCTGGTCGATGATCTGACAGACCCGCTCGGGGACCATCGCCTTGATCGCGCTGACCCACACCCGGGCGTCGGCGTTGCCGAGCACGTCCATCGCCCTGGCGGCCCGGAACACCATCAGCCGCATGGCTTCGATGTCGATGCGGGCCCGACTGATGATCTCGGTGTTGCCTGCCCAGCTTCACGATCGGCCTGCCGAACGCCTCGCGGTGCAGCCCCCGCTCGCACCATCAGCTCCAGCGCCCGCTCGGCCGCGCCGATCGACCGCATGCAGTGGTGGATCCGACCGGGGCCGAGGCGGAGCTGGGAGATCTCGAAGCCGCGGCCTTCGCCGAGCAGCATGTTGGTCACCGGAACCCGGACGTCGTCGAAGCGGATCTGCATGTGCCCGTGGGGGGCGTCGTCGTCGCCGAAGACGTGCATCGGGCCGACGACGGTGACACCCGGGGCGTCCATCGGCACCAGGATCTGGACTCTGCTGGAGGTTGCGGGCGGCATCGGGGTTGGTCCGGCACATGACGATCATGATCTTGCAGCGGGGGTCGCCGGCGCCGCTGATCCAGTACTTCTCGCCGTTGATCACGTACTCGTCGCCGTCGCGGATCGCCGATGTGGCGATGTTCTTGGCGTCCGAGGAGGCCGACATCGGGCTCGGTCATGGCGAAGGCGCTTCGGATCTCACCGGCGAGCAGCGGTTTCGAGCCACTGTCTCCTTCTGCTCCGGGGTGCCGACCCGCTCGAGCACCTCCATGTTGCCGGTGTCGGGGGCCGAGCAGTTGAGACACTCCGACGCGAGCGTGTTCTTGCCCAGCTCCTGAGCGATGTAGGCGTAGTCGAGGTTGGACAGGCCCTCACCGGTCTCGGCATCGGGAAGGAAGAAGTTCCACAGCCCCTGCTCCTTGGCCTTGGCCTTCACACCGTCGAGCAGCTCGAGCTGACCGGGGGCGAAGCTCCAGCGATCCTCGCGGCCTTCACCCAGGCGGTGGAACTCCACGCTCATCGGCTCGATGTCGGTGTCGATGAACTTCTTGACCGCCTCGAGGAGCGGGCGGGCTCGTTCGCTCATGGACAGGTTGTACAGCGCTCCGCCGAGGTCGTCGGTGTTGAGTGGTTGGGCTGGCATGGCCGCCATTGTTCACCATCGATCGGACCGCCCTTCCAATTGCGCCAGGGCCCCTCGACCGGACCGGCCGACGGTTGGCGGGTTCAGAGCTCGCCGTCCACCTGTGTCCGCAACCACGTGGGTAAGGAAGACGGGATCGGCCAGATCGTTGGGATGGTGGCCGGGCAGTGCCGAGATCACCGCCAGGGTCAAGAACTCGAATGCGTAGGTGATGCTCCACACCAACAGGTTCCAGTGCGCCCTGGGGGAGAAGAGGCGACGTTGTGTCCACAGGAGCCCCAACGTCCCGATGAAGGCGAAGAACGCCAGGATCGCGATGCTGGTGAAGGTCCCGAGCACGTACTTGAGACGATTCCCGCTGAACGCCTCCCACACGTCGTGGGCGGCTCCTTTGTGTTCCACTTCTTCAGCCAGGTGCCACAGATAGAGGCGGGCGGCCGCCGGTTCGGCGTCGTCGAAGAGCGTGCCGATGCGGTCGTCGGTCCAGCGGGCTCCGGCGTAGGCGACGGTCTCGGCGCCGGCCGCGAAGGCGACGCCGAACTCGTCGCTGCGGCGATCGAGGAAGCGGAACGTCCGGGCCATCCACCGGTCGATCCAGCCGAGGCCGGGGTGGGCGGCGTAGACGCAGGTCGTTGAACCTCTGGTGTTGGGCGTGGTGTTGGCGCTCCTGGCGCGCGTAGGCCAGCGCCGCACGGCCGCACGTCGTCGGGCAGATCGTCGGCCACCCGTTCGACCGAGCGCACGACAAACGGCTCGACGTGGGGCATCAGGAGCGAGACGGCGTTGGCGGCACAGGCGAACTCGGGGATCGTGCGGTGCCATTGCAGCGGAAAGCCCTCGTCAAAGGTCAGACCTGGGTTCCGGTTGCGGATCCGGTTGCTGGTCGTCGGAGACGGTGGGGATCACCGTCCCCCATCGGCGGGTCGGCGTCTGTCCGCTGAAGCAACGACGGACTCGATGTTCATCGTTTCGACACGTTGAGTTTTCCCTTCGCCCGTCTCCGCCAGTATTGTGCCCATCGTCACAGAGATGCCCCGGGGGATGAGGATGCGAGGTTCTCCACAACGCAGATCGAGGCGGGTGAGTCGTTGTCGTTGACCGATGCCGTCGATACCGACGCCGTCCTGGCGCATGCCGCGGCGCTCGTCGAGCGTGAACGCGCCACCGGAGGCATCGATGGCATCCGTGGCCGGGTCCATCCGCTCGGTTGGGTGGCGGCCGCGTCGGCGTCGCTGCGATCGTGGCGACCCTGGTCGGGACGGACCACCTGATCGGCAACCTCGCATGGTGGCACTGGGGGATCATCATCCTCACCATCGTCCTCAGCACGCAGTTCGCCCTGCTGGATGGCCTTCGGCGAGGGATCGAGAAGCTGAGCGACTATGCGATCGATGGAGCCGGGGTCTCGATTCGAACCGGGACCTTCGTCGCCCTGGCCGTCGCCGGCGCCTCGCTGGTGATCATGACCGCGGCCTACGACATCGAAACCGGGATCACGGGTGCCTTCGGGTTCGGTCTCTTCGCCGCCTCGGTGCTCATGGGCCCGGTCTGGGTGCTGGCCTGGGGCGTTGCCATGCTGGCCCTCTACAGCTCGCTGAGTCGCTACATCGCACGGTTCATCGAAGCGGACCTGATCATTTCCGAGATCGGGGCGATGGCGTGGCAGGCGTTCGCCTTGATCGCCCTCCTCGGCGTCGGCTACGGGGTGCGGGAGGGTGTCAACCCCAGGATCGACTTCTGGTGGGCCGAGTTCTCCAATCGTCGGAAAGCGTGGCTCGACTTCGTGGTCCACGTCACGCTGTTCATTCCCTTTCTTGATCATGGCCATGCGGATCCTCTGGGCCTACGCCAAGATCTCCTTGGGCTTCCGTCCCGATCGTTCTGGTCAGGGACTTGGCGGCACCTGGCCACAAGGCTGGAGGGTCTGGGAGACCTGGGAACAACAGGGCGATGCCGGTCAGCTGCCGACCGGACCGATCCAGACGATGCTCTTCGTGGCCTTCGTGCTCATCCTGCTCCAGATAGTCGCCGAGACGATCAAACACGGGTTCACCCTCATCAATCGAGAAGACCTCGGCGGTTTTCCCGAACACGACGCCCCACTGCGGGTCGAGTAGAGGAGCACGACGCGATGCTCGAGCAGTGGGTCTCGATCTCGGTGAGTTCTTCGCCATGATCATGTTCATCGTCTTCATGGCGATGATCCTGACCGGCTACAACGTTGCGTTCTCGTTCGCTGCAACCGGTCTCCTGTTCACGTTCCTGGGCGACGTCTTCGACGTGTTCGACCCGAACACCCTCAACTCTGCTTCCGCTCAAGTGGGCGGCGGCGCTGGGCCGGTCGGGGGACACCACCCTGCTCGCCGTGCCGCTGTTCGTGCTGATGGGGGCCATCCTCGAGCGCTCGGGCCTGGCCGAACGACTACTTCGGGCGATCGGGATGTTGATGGGCCCACTGCGCGGGGGTGTCGCAGCCGCGGTCATCGTCGTCGGCACGCTGCTCGCTGCCGCCACCGGGGTCGTTGCCGCCACCGTGATCGTCATGGGTCTGCTGTCGCTGCCCGCCATGGTCGCACTCGGGTACGACCACAAGCTGGCGACCGGCGCGATCACCGCCTCGGGGACCCTGGCCCAGCTGCTCCCACCAAGTCTCGTGCTGATCCTGCTCGCCCAGCAGATGGGCGTCGGGCATCCTCGGTCTGTTCGCCGGTGCGTTGATCCCTGGCCTGCTCCTCAGCGGGATGTACGTCCGTCTACGCGCTCGGCATCTCCTATCTCAAGCCCGAGGTGGGTCCGGCGATGCCGAAGGAACAACGCACGCTGAACGGTGACCTCACGCTCGTCCACTCGCTGACGATCGCGGTCATCCTGTCCGGCCTGCTGGCGCTGGTGATCCTGTCGATCTCGAGCCTGACGGTCGCGCTCACCGTCGCCATCGTCGGCTTCGTGGTCTCCGGGGTCCTCCTCGTCACGAGATCGATGCTGACCGCCGAGGTTCTGGTGTCGATCATCCCGACGGTCCTGTTGATCATCGGTGTGCTGGCCGCCATCTTCCACGGCATCGCCACACCTTCGGAGGCCGGCGCCATCGGGGTTCTCGGGGCGCTGCTGCTCGGCGTCCTCAACTACTACTTCGACAAGGTCCTGTCCGCCGACGGCGGCGATCACATCGAACCGAAATGGCGGCTGACCCCGGATGCCTTCCGGGCGTCGGGCACCTCGACGGCAAACATCACGATCCTGGTGCTCACGCTCGTCTTCGCGTCGTCGTTCTTCAGCCTGATCTTCTTCCAGCTTGGGCGGGTCGGACAAGACGTCGGAGTGGCTCACGGCGGTCGGGGGCGGCAAGGTCGGATTCGTGCTCGTGGCGATGATCGCCGTCTTCATCCTCGGCATCAACCTGGAGTTCCTCGAGATCACGTTCATCGTGGTCCCGATCTTCCTTCCGGCCATGCAGGAGCTGGGTTTCACGACGATCGAGATCATCTGGTTCACGGTGCTGATGGCGGTCAACCTCAACATGGCGTTCATCTCGCCACCGGTCGGCTTCTCGCTCTTCTACCTGCAGAGCGTGGCTCCACCGGAGGTGAAGACGGCGGACATCCACAAGGGCGCCATCCCGTTCATGGTGCTTCAGGGCATTGCGCTGGTGATCCTGGGCGTGTTCCCCGGGATCACCGAGTTCTCGTTCGATCTGTTCGTGTCCACGGGGGCCTCGTGAGGCGGCGACCGAGTAACCGGCTCGAGGATCAAACATGGCTAGTCTCAACAACAAACAGGGAGAGATACATGAATGAGGAAATTGAAGTGGAGACCGAGATGAACCGGCGTTCCTTCCTCGGCAAGGCCGGGTTGGGGGTTGCCGGCATCGCCGCCGGGTCGGCGATGCTCGCCGCATGCTCCTCCGATGAGGACGGCTCCCTGGAGGAGCAGCTCGACGGCAACGCCGACGGGACCATCGCCGAGGGCACCGACTCCGACGAAGAGACCGTCGAGCTGGCCCAGGAGTCCGATCTGCCCGAGATCGAATGGGAGATGGCAACGTCGTGGCCCACCGGTCTGGTCACGCTGTTCGGGGCGGCCCAGATCTTCGCCGACGAGCTGTCACGCCTCACCGGCGGCCGTTTCCGTATCAACGTCCGCCCGGCCGGAGAGATCGTCGGTGGTCTCGAGGTGCTGCCGACGGTCCGCGACGGCGGTGCCAACGCCGGCCACACCGCGTCGTACTACTACACCGGTATCGACCCTGCGACCCAGTTCGGCACCGCGGTGCCGTTCGGTCTGACCTCGCGTCAGCAGAACGCATGGCTCTACGAAGGGGGTGGCCTCGAGCTGATGCGAGAGTTCTACGCCACCGAATTCGGCGTCATCCAGTTCCCGGCCGGGAACACCGGGGTGCAGATGGGTGGATGGTTCACCAAGGAGATCAACTCGGTCTCGGATATCCAAGGCTTGACGATGCGTATCCCCGGAATCGCCGGCCAGGTGCTCAACAACCTCGGCGGTGAACAGGTGTCGCTCGCCGGCGGTGACATCCTTCCGGCGATCGAGACGGGCGCCATCGACGCCGCCGAATTCGTCGGTCCCGACCGACGACCTCATCCTCGGTCTCGACCAGTTGGGAAGCCAGCTGTTCTACTACCACCCCGGATGGTGGGAGCCGGGTCCGTCGCTCGAGGTGGAGCTTCCACTGTCGGCCTGGAACGAGCTGCCCGAGGTGTATCAGGCCGCGGTCGAGAACGCCGCTGCGACCGCCAACGTGCGGACGATGGCGATCTACGACGTCCTGAACCCGCGGGACCTCCAGAAGATCAAGGAGTTCGCCGACATCCGGGTGTTCCCCGACGACGTACTCAAAGCGTTCAAGGACGAAACCGAGAACGTGCTCGACGCGACCGCAGCCGACAATGTCAACTTCGCCAGCATCCTGGCTCCGTGGCGGGAGTTCAAGGCCTCGATTCAGGAGTGGCACAGCCTCGCCGAGACCTCGATGCTTCGGGCGGCCGCACTGTAGGCCGGACCAGGCGGGCCGCTGGAACGTTCAGCGGTCCGCCTGCTGCGCAGCAATCCGTTCCATCGCTCGCTGAGAACCCTTGGGGACCGTGTACTCGACCCCGTCGACCAGCCAGTCGGTCGTGAGCATGGTGTCGCGTACGATCCTGACCGCCGCATCCCGCGGCAGCCTTCGTTTCACCCGTCGGGCGACCTGCCGCAGACGACCTCCGTCGAGCACCACCAGGTTCCTACTGGTCAGCGCCAGAACCCGGTAATTGGTGGTCGCCGTCAGCGCAACCGCAGCGCCGGCAACGCCGATCACCAATCGGCTCGGCCACGGTTCGAAACCCGCCGCGATCGCCACGATCACAAGGGCCACGAACGATGCGGCCGCATGGACATAGCCGAGTCGATGTCGCGACCACATGAAGGCCGCATCCTCCAACCTCTCCTCGGGGTCGAGCACGCGCTCGACCGAACGGAGGAGGAACGAACGACGCATACTCGCAGGTAGCGTAGGCTCGGGTCGGCCCGGATGAGCCACACGAGGTCCAGTTGCCGCTACACTGAAGACGGCTCGAAATTCACTGGTTCTCAACGAGCGCCCCGCAGGCGCCGATAGGGAACCGGACGGCTTCAAGCGGTGTCGGGTGAGCCAGAGCTCGGAGCTCTCGGCTCGAACCCAACGCAGCCGTCAGACAACGGTACGACGAGGAACCACTATCGCCCTCTTACAGTCCATGGACACCCCTGGTACGAATGCAACATCGCACGCACCCGTCAACGGGTCGGTCGCGCCGCCACCGCCTGGCTTCGAAGCCGTGGTCCAGCGCCACCTCGACGGCATCGCCGACCAATCCGATCAGGCGGTCCTGGCCGGCAACCGGCCCCACTGGGTGAACTCACTCGTTCGACGGCTGGACGACCTCGAATTCGAGATCGACGATGTGCGCCGTTTCGTCCCCCGCCCCACGAAGTTCCTGTTGCTCGACGATCTCAATGCCGAGGCCGAACGGGTTGACGCAGTCCTGACCGAACTGGTGGGTCCGCCCCTCAAGGGCGGCCGCAAGGCGGCCCCCGGTCCAGGCGAAGCCGTCGCCAGCCTGCAACTGTCGTGGTTGCCCGGGCGGGTGGTCGCCTGGGTGTCCGGGTGGAACGCAGAGGTCAAACCCGTCGAGGAGATCGAAGACGCCCTCGCCGCAGCTGGATCGGTGCTGAGTTGGAGTGGCCACGCGGACATCAAACTTCCGGACGGATCGAGCGCTCCCGCCCTGCAAGCACCACTGGATCAAGCGCTCGGTTGGCTCGTTTCGCTGGCCAACACCGAGGACGATCCCGCCATCGGCGTGAGCGCCACGTGGTTCGGGCTCGTCGCCGCCACCGCCGTGCGCACGGTGACCCAGGGCCGGATCGTTCCCCAGCTCCGCAAGGCCCGCCCCAGCCCCGCCATCGATCAAACCTCCATCCCCCAGAACCACTCCTACTTCGAGGTCTGCTGGCGTCCGGCCCTGGTGCCGCCCGAGACGATCCGGTTGCTGGCCGAATCGTGCCCGGGCTCAGCGTCGGTGTTCGAAGCGCGGCGAGACAGTCGTGCCTTCACCGACGCCGTTCTCGGAGGACCTCACCGACACGATCGTGGCCGCATCCGCCCACCGTTTGGAGGTCCCGGCGCCGCCACCGCAACTCAACAATCGGTCCGACATGATCGAGGCGATGCTCGCCCGACTCGATGGCGAACCGTTCATCGCCCCGACACGCCTCGGGTCCGAACTCGGTCGCCGCATCGACCAGTGGACCAGTCCGGTCACCCAGGCCACCAAGTTTCCTCTCGTCGTCGAACTCGCCGAACCGGACTCCTCCGGCGCCTGGCATCTCCGGGTTCTCGCTCAGGGCGAAAAGAAGACCTTGGATCCCGTCGAACAGGTGATGGTCACGTCGTCCAATTCGCGGTCCAAACACATACGGGACCATCTCGTCCGCCTCGAACGGCTCTACAGCCTCCTCCTGCGCCCCGGCAGCCGCCGGCGGGGTGAGGTGCTGCTCTCCCAGGACGAGGCATGGACCTTCATGACCAAGGTCGGCGACGTGCTGCTCGCCAACGGCTACGACGTACGGGTTCCCAACCTGAGTCGTAGGAAGGCGACACCGTCACTTCGTCTGACCTCCGAGGAGGCGCACCAGAGCGTCGTCGGTGCCCAACAGCTGGCGAACGTGCGTTGGTCGGCGATGTTCGACGACGTGGAACTCAGCGCCGCCGACATCGCCCGGCTGGCCCTCGAAGCTCGACCGCTCGTACAGAGCAGGGGCCGGTGGGTCGAACTCGACAAAGCGGACCTGGCCCAGGCGGCCAAAGCGCTGGCCGAACGCGAACAAGCAGAAGACGTTGTCGGGTGCCGACATGCTCCGCCACGCCCTCGGGCTCGAAGGGTCGCCGCTCGCCGGCGGCGTCTCGATCGGGGGTTCGGGTTGGGCGGTCGACCTCCTCCGCTCCGCCCAGAACGTGCCGACCGACCTGCCCACCCGACCCGAAGGGTTCGTCGGTGAGTTGCGCACCTACCAGGCCGACGCCCTCGCCTGGCTCGGATTCCTCGAGTCCGCTGGACTCGGCGGGTGCCTGGCGCTGGACATGGGGCTCGGAAAGACGCCGACGATGCTGGCCCACATCGCGCTCACCTCGGCCAACGGTCCCACGCCTGGTGATCGCGCCGCCCGCGGTGGTCGGCAACTGGGCCTCCGAGGCCCGCAAGTTCGTGCCCGGCGTCAAACTGCTCGTCCACCACGGCCCCAACAGGGCCGAGGGTCGATCCATCGCCAAGGCGACCGCCGGGGTCGACCTGGTCATCACGACCTACGGCACCGCCATCCGTGACATGAGCCGCCTCGAGGACATCACCTGGAACAACGTCGTCCTCGACGAAGCCCAGGCGATCAAGAACCCGGCCAGCGAGACAGCCCAGACGTTGCGCCGCCTCCCGGCCCGATCCAAGCTGGCGCTCACCGGCACCCCGATCGAAAACGGTCTCGGCGATCTCTGGTCCATCCTCGACTTCGCCAACCCTGGCCTGATGGGCAGCCGGAACAGCTTTGTCGCCAACCTCTCCGCCGACAGGAACGGCTCCATGTCCAATCGGGAGAATGCCGAAAGCGTCCTCAAGGCGCTCAACGGACTCCTCGTCTTCCGCAGGACCAAAGCCGAGCCGGCGATCGCCGCCGAGCTGCCCGACCGGATCGACGAGCTCGATCACTGTGCCATGACCGCCGAGCAGGTCGGCCTGTATCAGGCAACCCTCGACACCCTCATCAGAGAGACGAGCGATCAGGACGCCCCCAAGAAGAAGGGAGCGGTCCTGGCGGCGATCACCCGCCTGAAGCAGATCTGCAACCATCCCGCCAACTTCAACCGCGACGACGACGGTCCGATCGGGGGCCGGTCCGGCAAGCTCGCCCGTCTCGACGAGATCGTCGACACCGTCTTCGCCAACGAGGAGCGGATGCTCATCTTCACCCACTTCGCCTCCTGGGGAGAGACGCTCGCCGAGTACCTGACCGAGCGGACCGGTGTCCCGATCGCCTGCTACCACGGTGGTCTCGGCCGAGGCGCCCGGGACCGCCTCGTCGAGGAGTTCCAGAGCCAGGAGGGAGCCGGGGCCATGGTCCTGTCCCTCAAGGCCGGCGGGACGGGGCTCAACCTCACCGCAGCATCCCACGTGGTGCTGTACGACCGCTGGTGGAACCCCGCGGTCGAGGACCAGGCCCGCGACCGGGTATGGCGGATCGGTCAGAAGAACACCGTGATCTGCCACCGGCTCGTCTGCCCGGGCACGATCGACGAGCGGGTCGAAGAGGTCGTCGCCGGCAAACGGCAGATCGCCGAGTTGGTGCTCCCCAAGAGCTCCTCGGTCGGTGACCTCGACACCGAGCAACTCCAGAGCGTGCTCGGCATCGACCCCGAAGCGCTCCTGACCCTCGACGAAGCCGATGAACTACCGGCGGACAAGGCGATGGTGACGGCATGAGTGGCCAAACCCAGAGAACCAACGGCACCCCCAACGCCAACAAGTCGGCCAAACGGAAACGAGCACGGAATCGCAAGAGCAGGGCCAAACAGAACCGTGCATTCTGGGGCGACGAGAACCGGCTGCCCGACCCTCCCACGAGAGCCCCGATCACCGAGGTTCCAGCGTCGGTGATCAACTCACTCGGTCGACCGCCCCTACCCGGTTACGAACAACAAGCCCACCACTACTTCGACGCCGTCACCACCCGGGCGGTCGTCATCGCCACCGCCATCGCCGCCGCCGGCGAGATGGTCGACGCCGACGAGCTCTAATATGCGGTCTGCGCCCGAGGGCTCCGACCGACTCGCTAACGCTCGAGCTCTGACATGCGGTCTCCGACCGACTCGCTAACGCTCGCGCTCTGACCTGCGGTCTCCGACCGACTCGCTAACGCTCGAGCTCTGACATGCGGTCTCCGACCGACTCGCTAACGCTCGAGCTCTGACATGCGGTCTCCGACCGACTCGCTAACGCTCGAGCTCTGACATGCGGTCTCCGACCGACTCGCTAACGCTCGAGCTCTGACATGCGGTCTCCGACCGACTCGCTAACGCTCGAACAATGGCGCTCGGGTTCTTTGGCTGCTTCGGTCCCCTGCGCAGCCTCACGATGGGCTGAAAGCGGTCTTGGCGAGGCTGCCGACTACGTGCGTGCTGCTCCGTCCCTGCGCAGCCCCAGGGGGCGGGGGCGGTGCAGACGGTCCAGTTGGCGCCGCTCATGAGAAGATCGGCGAGTTTGCCCCGGCCCTTGGTCTGGGCGATGTCGATCTGGGCCTTCATGGCGTCGGCATACTCCGGCGAGGCCACCTCGCTGGAACACACCGAAAGCGGTCGGGCTCTGACGATCCTTGGCCAATTCGGCCAAGCGCGAACGCCACCGACGGGTCGGCGTCGCTGTGGTGCACGAGGATCGAGTCGATCCCGACATCGTCGATCGACACCACCTCGGCTCGACCGTCGTTGATCATCACACCCTTGTCCCGCTCGGCGCCGAAGACGATCGGCTCACCGTCGACGAGATCGATCATCATCTCGTCCCGGTGCGTCCGTTTGGTGATCGCGTCGAAGGCTCCGTCGTTGAAGACGTTGCAGTTCTGATAGATCTCGACCAGCGCTGCGCCATGGTGGGCGTGTGCCTTGCCGAAAGACCTCGATCATGTGCTTGCGGTCCAGATCATGGGTTCGTCGCCACGAACGTCGCCTGTGCTCCGATCGCCAGACTGATCGGGTTGAACGGTCGGATCGATCGAACCCATCGGAGTGGACTTGGTGACCTTGCCGATCTCGCTGGTGGGGGAGTACTGGCCCTTCGTCAGTCCGTAGATCTGGTTGTTGAACAACAGGATCGTCAGGTTCACGTTCCGACGCAGCGCATGGATCAGATGATTACCGCCGATGCTCAACATGTCGCCGTCACCGCCCACGACCCAGACGTGCAGATCCGGGTCGTGCGATGGCCAGGCCGGTGGCGATCGCCGGGGCACGGCCGTGGATCGTGTGCATGCCGTAGGTGTTCATGTAATACGGAAACCGGGCGGCACAACCGATCCCGCTCACGAACACCGTGTCCTCACGTTTGATCGCGGTCGCCGGGTCGGACGCCATCTCGCCGTGCAGGAACTGCATCGCCGCCAAGATTCCGTAGTCACCACAGCCGGGACACCAGCGCACCTCCTGGTCGCTGGTCCAGTGGCCTCTCTTCGTCGGGTCCAGGTCACGTCGGTCATTGCGTCACCTCCAGTGCGCCTTGACGGCGTCGACGATCTCTTCACCAGTGAAGGGCAGACCCTGCACCTTCGAAAGCGGCATCGCGTCGATCAGATACTCGGCCCGGAGCAGTTTCACCAGTTGCCCCCGGTTGAGTTCGGGTACCAGGAATCTGGTGTAGCCGGACAGGATCTCGCCCAGATTCGACGGGAACGGATGAACGTGCGTGAGATGGATGCGATCGACGCTCACCCCGTCTTCTCGCAGGGTCTGCAGCGGCCGCCCTGATCGAGCCCAGCGTGGACCCCCACCCGATGAGCAGGATGTCGGCCGTGCCGGTGCCGTCCGACCTCGACCGGTGGGATGTCCGACGCGATGCCCTTGATCTTGGCCTCGCGCAGTTTGGTCATGAGCTCGTGGTTGAGCGGGCTGTAACTGACATCACCGGTTCCGTCGGCCTTCTCGAGACCTCCGAGTCGATGCTCCAGTCCCGGCGTCCCCGGTATCGCCCAGGGCCTGGCCAAGGTATCGGGGTCGCGCAGGTACGGGAGGAACACACCGTTGCCGTCGCCATCGATGCCGTTGATCGGTGGTGGCGAAGTCGACGCTGATGTCGGGGAGCGACTCGACCGACGGCAAACGCCATGGTTCGGATCCGGTGGCCAGATAGCCGTCGGTCAGCAACATCACCGGCGTGCGGTACTTCAGCGCGAGCCGTGACGCCTCGATGACCGCATCGAAACAATCCGCGGGACTGCTGGCGGCGACGACCGGCATCGGCGATTCTCCGTGTCGTCCATAGATCGCCATCATCAGATCGCTGGCCTCGGTCTTGGTCGGTAGCCCCGTGGAAGGACCGCCTCGCTGCACGTCGATGATGACGATGGGCAGTTCCATGCTGAGGGCCAGACCGATCGTCTCGCCCTTGAGCGCGATCCCAGGCCCCGAGGTCGTGGTGAACGACAGGCTCCCACCGAAGGCGGCCCCGAGGGCGGCTCCGGCACCGGCGATCTCGTCCTCGGCCTGGAAGGTTCGTCGCGCCGAAGTGTTTCTGACGGCTGAGTTCGTGGAGGATGTCCGACGCCGGAGTGATCGGATAGCTGCCGAGGAAGACGGGCAGGCCACTGAGTTCCCCGGCGGCGATGATGCCCCAGGCGGTTGCGGCGTTGCCGGTGATGTTGGTGTAGTTCCCGGGTTCCTGGGGGGCCGCCTCCACCACGTACTGGTCGGCGAACATCTCGGCGGTCTCGCCGTAGGCGTGGCCCGCCTTCAGCGCCGCCAGGTTGGCCGCTACGACCTCGGGCGTGTTGGCGAACTTCGATTCGACCCAGTCGATCGTGGACTCGAGCGGCCGGGTGTACATCCAGCTGATCAGTCCGAGAGCGAAGAAGTTCTTCGATCGCTCGGCGTCGCGCTTCTTGACGTCGAGACTTCGACGTCGCCTCCACGGTGAGTTTGGTCATCGGCACTTCGTGCACGATGTAGTCGTCGAGGGTGCCGTCGGTCCGGGGGTCGACCTCGTAGCCACACTTGAGGAGGTTCCGTTCGTCGAAGGAGTCCTCGTTGAGCAGGATCGTTCCGCCGCTTCTTAGTCGATCCAACTGGCTCTTGAGAGCAGCCGGATTCATCGCCACCAGCACATCGGAGATGTCGCCGGGGGTGTGAATGTCGTGGTTGGAGATGTGCACCTGGAACGCGGACACGCCGGCGAGGGTGCCCTGAGGTGCCCGGATCTCGGCCGGGAACTCCGGCAGCGTGGCGATGTCGTTGCCGACCATTGCGCTGGTGGAGGTGAAACGATCACCGGTCAGTTGCATTCCGTCGCCGGAGTCCCCGGCGAATCGGATCACGACCCGATTGAGACTTTCCGGGCCGATACGATCCTCGGTTGACGTCACAAGCGCAAAGGTACACGAACGGGCGGCAGCGATAGTCTCATCCCATGAGCGCCGTTCGCATCGAAACCGACTCCATGGGCCAGGTCGAGGTTCCCGCCGATCGTTACTGGGGTGCTCAGACCCAGCGAAGCATCCACAACTTCCCGATCGGCCGGGATCGTTTCGTCTGGGGGCGGGCGATCATCGAGGGTCTCGGGACTCCTCAAGTCCGCAGCCGCCCAGGCCAATCGGGAGCTGGACCAGCTCCCTGCCGACATCGCCGACCTGGTCGATCGCTGCCGCCGACGAGGTGGCGTCCGGGGAGCTCGACGAACACTTTCCACTCGTCGTGTTCCAGACCGGCTCGGGAACCCAATCGAACATGAACGCCAACGAGGTCATCTCCAATCGAGCGATCGAACTGGCCGGTGGGGTGATGGGATCCAAGTCACCCGTGCACCCCAACGATCACGTCAATCGTGGGCAGTCGAGCAACGACACCTTTCCGACGGCGATGTATGTTGCCACGGTCCTCGAGATGGATCGGGAACTGTTTCCCAAGGTCCAGAAGCTCCGCGACACGCTGGCGTCCAAGTCCGAACGAATTCGCCGACGTCGTCAAGGTCGGTCGCACCCATCTGCAGGATGCGACGCCCATCACCCTCGGTCAGGAAATCGGCGCCTGGGTCGCACAGATCGATCAGGCGCTGGCCGGTGTGCGCACTGTCGACCGCCGGCCTGATGGACCTGGCCATCGGCGGTACCGCTGTCGGGACCGGGCTCAACGCCCACCCCGACTTCGGCGATCGCGTTGCTGCGATCCTCGCCGAGCGGACCGGACATCCGTTCCGGTCCGCGGAGAACAAGTTCGCCGCCCTCGCCGCTCACGACGCCCTGGTCACCTGCTCGGCATCGTTGCGCACCCTGGGTGGCGCCCTGATGAAGATGGCCAACGACGTACGCTGGTTGGCGAGCGGTCCCCGCAACGGCATCGGCGAGATCATCATCCCTGAGAACGAGCCGGGTTCGAGCATCATGCCGGGCAAGGTCAATCCGACCCAGTGCGAGGCCATGACGATGGTGACCGCTCAGGTGTTCGGCAACGACGCCACGGTCGCCTTCGCCGGCAGTCAGGGAAACTTCGAGCTGAACGTGTTCAAGCCGGTCATGGTGCACAACGTGATCGAAAGCGTGCGCCTGATCGGCGACACCTGTGTCGCCTTCAACGACCACTGCGCCGATCGGCATCGAACCGAACCGAGCCAAGATCGCCGACAACCTCGCCTCCAACCTGATGCAGGTCACGGCCCTGAACAAGCACATCGGCTACGACAACGCCGCCGCGATCGCCAAACACGCCCACAAGAAGGGCCTGTCGCTACGAGCCGCGGCCATCGAACTCGGTCACGTGACAGAAGAGCAGTTCGACGAATGGGTCGTGCCGCTGAAGATGACGTCCAACAAGACCCTAGCGCACTCTGCGCCGGTCCTACGCGCCCTCGAACCGACCGGGCTCAACTCCTGGTCTGACGACGTCGGCGCCCCTGACGCCCAGCGTTCGCCTCGGATCGGGGTGCGGTGCCGATCGAGGCCTCGATCTCGGTGACGGCACCACACCATCGAGGACCCTTCGCATCATGGTCCAGATGATCGTGAGCCGGATCCGCAACACCCGCCGATGATCCTGACCCCCAGGTTCTGCAATCGGGCGGCGTGACTCGCCATCACCTCGGGCTGCCCGAGTACACCAAACCGTCGCCCTTCCACTCCGGAATGCCGGCATTCGCCTTGCAGATCAAGCGGGACGCCGGTGCCCGCTCGGACCATTTCGGCGATCGCCGCCTCGGTGTCGAAGAGGTTGTTGCCGCAGTTGGCATCCGAACGCCGCAAGCTCCGAGTTCGGCCAGCCGAACCGCCATGTCGGTGGCGGTCACGCCCATCATCGTGCGGCCAGCGGTGTCGAAACTCATCGTGGCCGCCACCGGACGATCCGTCACCGATCGGATGCCCTCGACGGCGGCGATCAACTTCGCCGAGATCACTGAGCGTTTCGAGCCACAGCACGTCCGCACCTCCCGGCACGAGGCCCTCGGCCTGCTCGGCGAATGCCGCGGGCACAGGCTGCCGGTGTCATCGAGCCCATCGGTTCGAGGAGCTCTCCCGGTGGGCCCCATCGATCCCGCCACCACCACGGGTCGCTCAGCGTCTGTCGGCCACCGCTCTCGCCAGAGCTGCTGCTGCCTCGGTTCAGCGCAACGACCCGATCCTGCAGATCGTGGAACTTGAGGCGGAACGCATTCCCACCGAACGAATTGGTCAACACCAGATCCGCACCGGCGTCGACGTAGCGCCGATGAACTGTGCTCACTCGCTCGGGGTGGGTCAGGTTCCACACTTCGGGAGGGTCGCCCGATTCGAGCCCGAGCGCGAACAGGCTGGTTCCCATCGCACCGTCGGCGAGAAGTCACACCGGTCCGATGGCAGACCGATCGACGAACGTACGTGGTCGCTGCTCGGACACGACGATGTCTCCAGACTCCGGAGGTGGAACGATCGGCGCTCCTCCGGTGTCGCACCACCGAAGGACCGAGCACCACTCGACCCGCCTGTGTCAAAGTATAGGGAGACCCCGCTGGGTCGAGACACCGCTGGTGCAGTCACAGGAGAGGATCGATGGCAAAGAACTCGTCAAGCAAACCCGGCGCCGGTCTCCTGACCCCCAACCAGCAGTGGCTGGCGCTGCTCCTGCTTGCGATCCTCGTGGTGATGGCGATCTTCGTCTTCGGCATCGGGCGCGCCGGCTGAGTCGCCTGCGAGCGAGGAGTCACCGGCGATCGTCCGGTGCGGGCCGCGAGACTCGCCTACTTCATGCCGGAGGTCGGCAACGTCCGCTGTGGCCACCTCCACCAGCCCGCCAGGACCGCCCGGTACGAGACCACCCGTGTCACCTGATGTGCGCCGGCACGCGCCTTGCCCGACACGACATCGAGTTCGGTCCCGGTCACCACCGGGATCAGCGCCACCGCCCGGAAGCCGTCCCGACTTCCCGGGAATGCTGCGCTTGTCCTCCCGGATCAGCTCCGACAATCCCACACCCAGGTGCGGTTGACGCTGACGAAACGACACGTGTGACTGGTGCGGGAACGCCACACGACCGATCCGGGACACACGATGGTGTCGCCGACCACGTAGGGATCGCAGCCGAGCTCGTCGCCGTCGAAGGCTCGTTCGAACCCGGCGGCGATGATCTCGTCCAGGTCGCCGCGAGCGACCGCTCGTTCGCTCTGGAGCTGCCGGGTCAGCTCTGCGATGTTCGCCAGCTCGGTCTCGGTGAGACGGGTGAGGACCCGGACCGACTCCTCGGGATCGCTGAGCAGTTTCGATGCCGCATTGATCCTACGGGTCGATGCCGGCTCGATCATCGGTGGATGTTCCACTCGATCGTGAACGAGTGCGAACAGGGCTTCGCCGGGCCGCAGGACCATCGGTTCGACATCGAAACGCTCACCGTTGAAGATGTCGGGTGGTCCGCTCTGGGGCTCGACGCAGAGCGCGTGCTCGCGACGATCGAAGATCACCCAATGATCGCACGTCGATCGAAGTGACACGTCGAGCTGACCGGGCCAGCACGAGCATGATCGGCTGTTGCACCGCACGGAACGGGTGATCCCACGGACCGGGCGGGGGTGGCTGAAACGATGCGCCGGTCGGGATCGCGACGTCGTCGAGTTCGTACATCTCCATCGTCGTCGAAGTCGACGAACCCCAGCTCCACTGCGGGTCCTGTCCCGGTCAGCTTTCGATTGAACCAGGGGTGCCAACCGACCATGGCCGGCATCGGATCGTGTCCTGCCAGGATCGACAGCTCGAGGAAGAGCCGTCCGGTATGGTCGCTGTCCTGCTGGAGTTCGACCCGATGGGACACGGTGCCGCCGAACGGCCACGGTTTGTCGAGATCGACGGCGAGGTGCCCGGGTGCCAGCTCGATCCACCGCGAGGTCAACGTGGTCCCGTGGATCGCGTGTTGACCGTGATTGATCGGCATCCGGTAGCTCGAGCCGGCGAAATCGAAGCGTCCGTTGGAAATCCGTCCGGCGTAGGGCACCATCGGAAAGGCTCCCCACGAGGTCGGCGAAAGCGACGGATCGTTCGGGGCTGTACAACAGGTCGAAGCCACCGACCGACAACTGAGCGAGGCGGCCACCGGCGTCGGGGTCCGAGTGAGAAGCTGGGCGTCCTCGTCATCGCCGCGTCCCCGACGGTCTCGACCCCGGCCCCGATTGCGCTCGATCCGGCCCCGGCTCCTCATGCCGCACGCTCTCGCCGGGTCCGTCGACATAGTCCACGGGCGCACTGTACCCACCCGCCGGGGCGTCCTCCGTTGCCGTTCACCACCGTGATCGGGACTAAGGCCACCGGCGCAGCCGGTCGATAACCGCGATGTCATGTTGGAACCGAGCCTGGCCGAGCGTGCTCGTAGCGTTGTCGCAGTCGCCTCGACCGCGAGCCTCGCGACCGTCGACATCGATGGACGGCCGGTCGTGGCACCGGTTCCGATCGTCGACGACGGCAGTGGCCAACCCGTGACCGTCATCTCGAATCTGACGACCCACACCATGCGAGCCCGCCGCGACCGACGGGGAGCGATGTGCATCGACGGACCGGCTGCTGCTCCAAGGCGAACTGATCCCGGTTCCGGGGCTTCAGCAACTCGAACTCCAGCCACGTTTCATCCTCCAGCATCCGGACCTGGGCCTACAGGTCGAGTCACTGGACTACAGCTGGTTTCGCCTGTCGGTCGACCGGCTGCGATGGACCGACGACGACGGTGCCGAGCACTGGCTCGCACCGCAGTCGACCTCCTCGGAGCCGAACCCGACCCTCTGGCCGGCCTCGACGATGACGACATCGACGACATCGCCGATCGCCTCGACGACGACCTTCTGCTGATCGTGCGCTCACTGGGTGGACGGTGGCTGGCCCGGTCCGCAGTACTTCTCGGCGTCGATCGATACGGACTGGTGGCCATGGTCGACGAGCCGGGCCGTCGAAGCCGCTGTCGCGTGCCGTTTCCGCAACGCCTCGACGAATCGTCGGAAATGCACGCTGCCCTCGGGCGCACTGATGCGAGCCGCCAGGTCATCGCCGATCGGTCAGGATGCAGAGGCACCCGGTAGCATCGATCCCCATGAGCCGGACCTTCAAGGTCAGCATCACGTACTGCGTGCCCTGAGACTACATCGAGTCACGCCGTGAGCGCGACCGCCGATCTGCTGAGCAACTATCAACACGTCATCTCCGAGCTCCGTTTGGTGATGGGAAGCAAGGGGATCTTCGACGTCGAGGTCGACGACCACGCTGCTGTACAGCAAAGGGCAGACCGGCCGCCACGCCAGGCCGGGCGAAGTCCTCGAACTGTTCGCCGAGTTGGTCGGTCCCGACGTACCCCGCTACGGCGAATAGGCGTGTTCGACCATTGGGTCCCGATCTCGGACCCGCAGGATCCACGGATCCATGTCTTTCAGGGACTGCGCGACCACACGCTGCGCCAGCTCCGGGAGGGGTCGGGCGGCGACATGGACGGGGTGTTCGTGGGCGAGGGCGACATCGTCGTGCAGCGCGCGCTTTCGGCCGGCTACCTACTGGAGTCGGTCCTGGTCGACGGATCTCGCCGCAAGCCGATCCCGCAGGCGATCGAGGCCTCTGGCGCGCCGATCTACGGTGCCGCTCCGCAGGTGCTGCAGCACATCACCGGCTATCACCTGCACCGGGGTCTGCTCGGGTGTTTCCGCCGGCGTCCGGTCGCTGAACCGGCGGCCGTCCTGGCAGTCGGCCAGGACACTCCTCGTCCTCGAAGGGGTGAACAACCCCACCAATCTGGGGGTCATCCTGCGATGCGGGGTCGCCCTCGGTGTGGACGCATTCATCATGGATCCGTCGTGCTCGGACCCGCTGTACCGCCGTGCCGGCAGGGTCAGCATGGGCGAGGCATACCGACTTCCCTACGCTCGCGTGGAAGAGTTCCCGGGAGGTCTGCGACCGATCCACGATGCGGGCTTCGTCACCCTGGCACTCACGCCTGGCGGCGACACTCTCTTCAGCGACCTCAGCTTCGCTGCCGATGCACCTGTGGCGGTTGTTCTGGGAAGCGAAGGACCTCGGTCTGAACGATGACACCATCGCTGCGTGTTCGGCCCGGGTACGGATCCCGATGAGCAACGGCGTGGACTCGCTCGAACGTCGGGTCGGCCGCGTCGGTTGCGTTCTACGCACTGCAACAAGCCCGCCTGGCTCCGTCTCGCGCAGCGTCACCGTCGACGTCGAACTCGGTCAACGCTCACGGCGGGTCGGTCACGTAACGCTGGGCGGCGTCGTCGAGCGAGATGTCGAGTTGGTTGGCCAGCGACGCCAGCCATGCGAGGACGTCGCCTAGTTCGTGACGCTGATCCTCGGGCGTGCCCTTGCGGACCGACTGGGCCAGCTCGCCCAGCTCCTCGCACAACCAGGCCATGGTTGCCGGAATGCCCCGCTCGCGGTCGGCGGCCCCGTAGAGCTCCTCCATGAGGTCCTGGAACTCCGAGATCTGCATACCGTCACGGTAACCGGCCTCACCGCCGCCAATCGGTGCCCGACCTCGGCTCGGTCGTCGGCTGTTGGCTACGATCGGTGCCATGAAGGCAACGGTCATCCACGAGTCGCTCACCGGCAACACACGAGACGCCGGCGACCGCATCGCCGCCGAGCTCCGAGTGGCCGGGATCGAGGCGACGTCGTGCCGAATCGATCAGGTAGATCTGCAATGGCTGTCGGAATCGGATCTCGTGATCGTCGGAACCTGGGTCGACGGCTTGTTCCTCTTCGGCCAGCGACCCGGGCGTCCCTGGAAACTCGCCAAACTTCCGCGGATCGACGGCAAGAAGACCGTCGTCTACTGCACCTACGCCCATGACCCCGGATACGACACTCGACAAACTCCAGGCGATCGATCGAGCGAAGGGGTGGTGAGGTGATCGGTGGCTACGCCATCAAGCGCAACGACCTCGCCGGCGGAGCTGCGGACTTCGTCGACCGGCTCCTCTCCGGCGCCCGTGATCCAGAACCGGTTGGCCACGGCCTAGTGATCGAGTTCAGCGCCGAGGTCGCTGACGCCACCAACCACGGTCGAGCGGTCGTCGCCCTCGAATCGACGATCTTCTCTCACCTCGGGCTTCCGTCGCCCGCCAATCGCGAGGCGCTCGACCTCTGTGTCGCGGCGATCCGAGCCGCCGGGCGTCGTCCCGGCGTTGACCGCCGTCATCGACGGCGTGGCGGTCGTCGGAGTGGAGCCCGACCGTTTCGACATCGGTGTGCGGCCCGGCCCGCAAGGTCGCCGAACGAGACCTGGCCGTGGCCGTCGGCCAGCGCTGGGCGTACGGCGCCACGACCGTTTCGGCATCGGTGTCCCTTGCCGCCACGGCTGGGATCCAGGTGTTTGCCACCGGCGGTCTGGGAGGGGTGCACCGGGATGTCGACCGCTCGATGGACGTGAGCGCCGACCTGCGGGCCCTGGCGGTGCGTCCCGTCGTGACGGTTGCCTCCGGAGCCAAGGTGTTCCTCGATCTGGCCAGAACCCTCGAGTACCTGGAGACATGGTCGGTGCCGGTCGCTGGGCTACCGATGCGACGAATTCCCGGCCTTCTACGCCAGGTCGTCGGGACTCCCGGTTCCTCACCGGGTCGACGACGGCGGCGGAGGTGGCACGCGATCGCGAGAGCTCACTGGGGACTGGGCGGTGGGGGAGTCCTGGTGGCCAACCCGGTTCCGGTCGACGCCGCGATCGACGCTGCGGTGTTGGATGAGGCGGTGCGTCTCCGCATTGGCGATCGCCGCCGAGCGAGATGTGGTGGGTGCTGAGATCACACCGCTGGTACTCGCCGAGATCGCTCGCCTCACCGAGGGTCGGAGCATCGGCGCAAATCTCGCTCTCGCCGAATCCAACGCCCGTCTTGCCGGCGAGATCGCTGCTGCCCTCGTTGGCGGGTAGTCGGCAGAAGGCCGATCACCTCGGCCTACGGAGTGGCGACGCTGTAGGTGTCGCAGCTGTTCGGGTCGCCGGTCGTGAAGCCCTGGCGGAACCACTTGGCCCGTTGAGCGGAGGTGCCGTGGGTGAAGGTGTGCGGGTCGACGTAGCCGGCACGGGACTGGATCGCGTCATCACCGACCGCCTCGGCGGCGACCATCGCCTCATCGAGGTCGCCGGGGTCCAGAACCACTCCCTGGGTCGTGGTCGAGCGCTGATTGGCGTAGAAACCCCAGACCCCGGCGAAGCAGTCGGCCTGCAGCTCCTGGCGGACCGACAGATCGTTTCGGGCCTCGGGGTTCTGCTCCTGAAGTGAACGGACCTGGTCGCTGATGCCTGTGATCGCCTGGATGTGGTGGCCCACTTCGTGAGCGATGATGTACGCCTGGGCGAAATCGCCGGGCGCGCCGAAGTTGCGCTGCAGGCCGGCCAGCGCATCCAGGTCGATGTAGACGTTCTGGTCCTGTGGGGCCGGGCAATAGAAGGGTCCGGCCGCCGCCCGTCCGATACCGCAGCCCTCGGTCGACGTCTCGCCCTCGTAGAGGACCAGCGTGGTGAACACGTACTGTCGGCCGGCGTTCTCGAACAGCGCCGACCAGACGTCCTGGGTGTCGTCCATGATCGCGCCGAAGTACTCGACGGTACCGGCATTCGGGGTCGACGGTGTTGGCTCCGCCCACGTCGGTAGCGGTGCCGAATCCACCGGCATCCACATCGAACGAACCGCCGCCGCCATCGCCGCCGGTCAGGTTGGTTCCGAAGAGGAGGGCGATGACGGCGATGAGGAGGGCGCCGAGCCCGCCTGCTGCGGTCTTGCCGGCTGGCCGTCGACCGGCGGTCATGCCGCCCCGGCCGAACTTGGTTCCGCCGCCCCGACCCACCGAACGGCGCCGGTCCTCGACATGACGGCGGCCTTCCTCAGCCTGCTTTTCGAATAACGTGCCACGATTCGCCCTTGTTCTGGAAAGATAGCAGTCTAGTGAGCAGCTACAGCCCGCCGCACCCCCTCAGGCCGCCAGGGGTCGACCAAACGGTTCGAATTCGGACCAGGTGGCCAGAAAGACCTCGGCCCGTTCGAACGCGCCCATCATCACGCCGTCGGAATGGAGGGCCGACTCGGTCAAGATGTCGACGGCCAGCCGCGAGGTGGCCGCTTCC
>CAWCAF010000029.1:0-30248 GCA_963793385.1 uncultured Acidimicrobiales bacterium | reverse complement strand
GCTCGCTACTGGCGCCCGGACCCGGATGTGGACCTCGGCTTCGAGTTCCTCGGTCGGCGCTGTGCGACACCGATCGGCCCGGCGGCCGGTCCGCACAGCCAGCTGGCGGAAAACATCGTCCTGTCCTGGCTGGGCGGGGCTCGACTGTTCGAGTTGAAGACCGTGCAGGTGCTCGACGACCTCGAGATCAAACGGCCGTGCATCGACATGCAGACGATCGGCTACAACATCGAGTGGAGTCAGGAACTCACCGTCGGCCCAGAGTCTCACCGAGTACGTCAAGGCGTCGATGTTGCTGCGCATCCTGCGTGAGTGGGAACCGCTCCAGGAGTTCATCGGTCCCGACCCCGGTGCCCACGTGTTCGACATGAGCGTCGGGTACGACCTGGCCGGCATCTCCGGCCCCAAGGTGGGCGGATTCATCCGGTCGATGCGCAACGCGTCGGCCGAGATCGATGCGCTCCGCAGCCAGATCACCGGATCGTGGGCTCGGTTCGCGGATCTCGACTTCGACACGCACATGGCGGACACGCTGACCCTCAGCACGTTCCACGGATGCCCCCCGGATGAGATCGAGGGCATCACCAAACACCTGATCGACGAACACGATCTGGATGTGATCGTCAAACTCAACCCGACGCTCCTCGGCTACGACACCGTGGCCCGGATCGTCAACGACGAACTCGGCTACACCGATGTCAGCGTCAAGGAACAGGCTTTCGCCGACGATCTCCAGTTCGACCGCGGTGTCGAACTGATCTCCCAGCTCAACGACTACGCCAAAGAACGGGGCAAGCGGTTCGGCATCAAGCTCACCAACACGTTGGTGGTGAACAACACCAAGGAGTGGATGCCCGAGGACACGATGTACCTGAGCGGGCCGCCTCTGCACGTCGTCGCGATGTCGTTGTTCGCCCGACTGCAGCCCCACCTTCCCGCCGACGTGATGGTGAGCTTCAGCGCCGGCATCACCAAGGACAACCTGGTCGACTCCCTGGCCACCGGGATCAACCCTGCGACGATCTGTTCGGACCTCCTCAAGCCGGGCGGCTACGGACGGCTCGCACCGATGCTGAGAGATCTCACCAAGACGATCGTCGAGTCGGGCTGTTCGTCGCTGCGGGAGTGGCGGGAGACCCATTCGGTCAGTGCCGCCGACTATTCGGCTCGTGATCCGCAGCGACGGCACCTATGCACACAGTGCCAACGAGAAGCTGCCCCGAGAGGTCGACCACACGCTCGAGATGTTCGGCTGTGTGGCCTGCAATTTCTGCATCACCGTGTGTCCCAACGATGCGTTCTTCAACATCACCAGTCCCCAGGATCACATCGAAGGTCGTCAGCAGTATCTGGTCCTGGCCGAGCTGTGCAACGAATGTGGGAACTGCATGACGTTCTGCCCCGAGGACGGTGACCCGGCCCAGATCAAACCGAAGCTCTACACCGATCCCGACGTCTTTCGCGGCGCGGAGCGATCAGGGCTTCCTCATCCAGGATGGTCGGGTGACCGAGTCGAGGGCGCCGGGAGACGCGGCTGCGGTGGTCGACGAGCTCCTCGGAAGCGGGAGCCCGTTCTCGTGACACGGGTCGTCCACGTCGGTGCCGGACAGTTGGGCCCGATCGGCCGGGACGAAAGCCGGGACTCCGTCGTCGAGCGGCTCGTCGCCCTGGTGAACCGGGCGGCGGCGATCGGCTGCGATCTGATCGTGTTCCCCGAGCTCGCCCTCACCACGTTCTTCCCCCGCTGGTACACCGACGACGTGTCCGGTCACGACCACTACTACGAGACCGAGATGCCCAATGCGGCGACCCGGCCGCTGTTCGACGAGGCCAGGCGTCTCGGCATCGGTTTCAGCCTCGGGTACGCCGAACTCACCCCTGACGGCCACCGGTACAACACGACGATCCTGGTCGAACGAGACGGTTCGATCGTCGGTCGCTTCCGCAAGGTCCACATCCCCGGTCACGACGGCGACGAGCCGTGGCGACCCTTCCAGCATCTCGAACGTCGCTACTTCGAGGAGTCCAACGAGGGCTTCCCGGTGTTTCGCGCCTTCGGCGGCATCGTCGGGATCGCCACCTGCAACGATCGCCGCTGGCCGGAGACCTACCGGGAGATGGGCCTCCAGGGCGTCGAGCTGATCATGATCGGCTACAACACCCCCCTCCACTACGCCCCCGACCCCGGTCAGAATGCCCTGCAGGGTTTCCACAGCCACCTGGTGATGCAGGCGGGCGCCTACCAGAACGGCACCTGGGTCGTCGGCGTGGCCAAGGGAGGGACCGAAGAAGGGGTCGAGAGCCTGGCCCAGAGCTGCATCATCGCCCCCAGCGGCCAGATCGTCGCCCAGGCGGTGACCGTCGGCGACGAACTGATCAGCGCGATGGTGGACCTCGATTGGTGCCGCACGTACAAGGAGACCCTCTTCGATTTCGCCCGCTATCGCCGTCCCGAGCACTACCAACGCATCGCCGCCCCGAAGGGATTCGTCGGACCATGACCGACTTCGTTCTGAACGGCACACCGGTCGCCGTGGCCGACGCACCACGAACACCTCCTCGCCGCCCTGCGGGAGAGCTCCGGGATGCTGTCTCCCAAGGACGGGTGTTCGCCCAGCGGGCAATGCGGCGCCTGCACGGTCCTGGTCGACGGCAAGGCCCGAGTGGCCTGTCAGACCGGTCTCGACAGGGCCCGAGACGCCGAGGTGCTGACGCTCGAAGGGCTGACCGACGAGGAGCGGCACCGGTTCGGCAGCGCGTTCGCCGCCTTCGGCGCACTCCAGTGCGGGTTCTGCACCCCCGGCATCGTCATGCGGGTCAAGTCCATGCTCGACAAGAAGGGCAGTGGGTTGACCCGCGAAGGCGCAGCCCGCCTGATGGGCGGCAACCTGTGTCGCTGTACCGGGTACACCAAGATCCTCGACGCGGTCGAGGCGCTGGCCAGGGACGAGGTAACCCGCAGCCGAAGCGCCCAAAGGGGTCGGCTCCCGCGGTGTCAAGTACGAGGCGCTCCCGCTCGCTCTCGGCTCGCGCCCGTTCATCGACGACCTACGGCCCGAGGGACTCCTGCACGGGGCGGTGCACCTCAGCGCTCATGCCCGGGCGGACGTGTTGGCGATCGACGTGTCGGCTGCCGCCGCGGTTCCCGGCGTCGTGGCGGTGTTCACCGGCGCCGATGTGCCGGGCGAACTGCGCAGCGGCATCATCCACAAGGACTGGCCCGTCTTCATCCCGGTCGGCGGCCGGACCAGCTATCTCGGCGACGTCCTGGCGCTGGTCGTGGCCGAGACCCGGGCCACCGCTCGGCGAGCCGCCGAACTGGTCGAGGTCACCTACGAGGTTCTTCCCGCCATGACCAACCCGGCCGACGCGGTGGCCTCCGACGACGATGCGGTGTGGGAGCTGGACGGGAACATCCTGTCCACCTCCTCCTACGCCAGAGGTGATGTCGACGAGGCGCTGGCCGACCGCGGTCCACACGGTGTCGGAGACCTTCCAGACCCAGCGGATCGAACATGCGTTCATCGAACCGGAGTCCACGCTGGCCGTGCCGGTCCCGGCCGGCGAGACCCTTCCCCTGACCCACGGCGTCCGCCGAGCCGGTCGACTTCGATCGTCTCCTGGTGCTACTCCGGTGGTCAGGGGATCTGGGACGACCGCGACGACATCGCCGGGATCCTCGACGTCCCCACCGAGACGGTCGTGACCGAACTCGTCAGCAACGGTGGGGCCTTCGGCGGCAAGGAGGACATGAGCAACCAGGTCCAGACCGCGCTCGCCGCATGGTTGTTGAAGCGGCCGGTGAGCACCACGTTCAGCCGGGAGGAGTCGCTGCTCGTCCATCCCAAACGCCACCCGATCCGCATGACCTACGAGGCCGGGTGCGACGGTGACGGCAGGCTGACCGGCCTTCGCGTCCGGATGTTGGGTGACTCGGGTCCGTATGCGTCGGTCGGAATGAAGGTGCTCGAGCGGGCCGCCGGCCATGCGTCCGGTCCCTACGTCGTACCCAACATCGACGTGGAAGCGGTGGCGGCGCGCACCAACAACCCGGTGTGTGGCGCCTTCCGGGGCTTCGGAGCGAACCAGGCTCAGTTCGCCATGGAAGGTGTGATCGACCGCCTGGCCGAGCGGGTCGGTATCAGCGGCTGGGAGATGCGCAGTCGCAATGTCATCTCGCCCGGCGACGTGTGGGGACCGGGGCAGGTGATGGACAGGGATGCCGGGGCGCCCGAGAGTGCCTCGATGCGGTCAAACCGGCCTATGACGCAGCGGTCGCCGACGGCAAGGCGGTCGGTCTGGGGCTGGGTCTGAAGAACTCCGGCCTCGGCAACGGGTTCGTCGAGATCGCCAGAGCGGTCGTGCACTTCCGTCCCGACGGTGTGGTCGAGGTCCGTCACTGCTGGACCGAAATGGGTCAGGGTGTCCACACCGTCGCTCAGCAGGTCGCGGTCGAAGAGCTGGGCGTGAGTGCCGAGCAGATCGAGGTGATCGTGGACTCGACCCGTGAACTCGGCGCCGGTCAGACCACCGGCAGCCGCGGCACGCTGATGGGCGCCGGATCGGTGGCCGACGCCTGCCGGAAGGCGCTCGCCGACGGTTGTCGGGTGGGGGTCGACTACGTCGGCGAGTACCGGGTGGACTGGACCAACTCGCTCGACGAGGGCGTGGTCAACCCCATCATCCACTCCACCTTCGGCTACGCCGCCCAGCTGGTGATCATGAACGAGGAGGGCGTCGAGAAGGTCGTGGCCGCCCATGACGTCGGAAGGGCGGTGAACCCGCTGCTGTGCGAGGGGCAGGTGGAGGGAGCGGTCCACATGGGTCTCGGCTATGCGTTCAGCGAAGGGTTTCCCGTGCGACCCCGATGGTCTGCCGCTGAACACGACCCTGCGCAGTCTCGACATCATCCGTCCCAAGGACATGCCCGACGTCGAGACGATCCTGGTCGAGTCGCCCGGAACCGAACTCGCCCTACGGCATCAAGGGCGTCGGCGAAATCGGCCTGGTCCCGACGGCCGGGGCGGTGGCGGCGGCCATGCACGCCCGCGACGGACTCTGGCGCAACGAACTCCCACTCCTCAACGAAGCGAACCGCGAAAGGGCTGACTCATGGCGATGACACCGGAGTTGTCGGCTGACACGACCCCCGGGCTCGTGTGCGCCCACCACCATCTCTACTCCTCGCTGGCCCGGGGGATGCCGGCGCCGCCGAGAACCCCCACCGAGTTCCTCGAGATCCTCGAGCTGATCTGGTGGCGCCTCGATCGTGCACTCGACGCCGACACGATCGAGTGGTCGGCCAAGCTGGGAGCGCTCGAAGCCCTGCGTCGCGGCTGCACGTCGATCGTCGACCATCACGAATCACCGAATGCGATCGACGGATCGCTGAGCATCATCGCCGACGCCTGTGCGGAGGTGGGCGTTCGGGTGAACTGCGCCTACGGCGTGACCGATCGTCACGGTCGCTGCCGGAGCGGCGGCGGGACTCGCCGAGAACGATCGGTTCCTCTCGGCCGGAGGTCGGGGCATGGTCGGTCTGCATGCGGCCTTCACCTGCGAACCTGACACGATTTCGGCTGCCGCCGAGATGGCCGACCCGGCACGAGTGTCGGTGTCCACGTGCACGTGGCCGAGGGTCCTGCCGATACGTGGGAGAAGCTGCGCGGGCACACCGCGCGACGACTGGTGGCTCGTCCACGGGGTGCATCTGCCGACCGATCACGGCCTGCGGGGAACGATCGTGCACAACCCTCGGTCGAACATGAACAACGCCGTCGGGTACGGCGCTCCCGTGCGGTTCGCCAACCCGGTGGCCCTCGGGACCGACGGGATCGGTGCCGACATGCTCGACGAGTTCCGCGTCGCCTTCGTCCGCGCCCGGGAACACGACGTGACGACGACGCCCGATGTGGTGTGGGAGTGGCTCCAGACCGGATATCGGCTGTTCCCCGAAGCGCTCGACGATCGAGTCGTGTGGGACTATGCGCCCATGGATCCCTGGCGCCTCGCCTACAGCCCCGGTACCACACCGATCAGCGTCGAGATCGACGGTGAGGTCGTCTTCGAGAACGGCACGACGACCATGGTGGACGAGGCCGAGATCCGGGCCAAGGCAGCCGAGGCGGCACAACGGCTCTTCCGGGTCCTGGCCGACGACGGAAGATGACCGTGATGCGACGACCATGCGCGAGCACCGACCCGACCTCGGCGTGTCGGCAACCCAAACCAAGGAGACGGCATGCGAGAGTTGGCGATCTTCGGCGAGTTCGCCCCCGATGGGCAACGGTCCTACGACAACGCCCGGAAACGGTTCAAGGAGCGCAACATCGTCCTGCCCACGTTTGCGGAGCTGCGCGACCCGTTCACCATGCCCGAGAAGGTCCTCGCCGATCTCGCCACGGTCGAAAAGGACGCCGCCGACCCTTTGAACCTGTTCCGGGTGCACTGGTTCAACGAACACGCCGACCAGCCCGGCGACAACTTCCCAGGACTCGTCCCGTCCCGACCCACATCGAAGTACCGAAGGAACTGACCGGTGTCGACGCCCGCATCGTGCTGGCGTTCGGCAATCGCTTTCCGCTGATCCGTGCCCACAAGGTGCTCGCCGCCTACTCGTGCCTCGTCGCTCGGGTGGTGACCGGTCGCTTCGATCCCACCACCCAGCGGGCGATCTGGCCGAGCACCGGCAACTATGCCCGCGGCGGTATCGCCATCAGCCGTCTGATGGATTGCCGCGGCGTTGCGATACTCCCCGAGGGGATGAGCAAGGCCCGGTTCGACTGGCTGAACCGGTGGACGCTCAATCCGGACGAGGACGTGATCAGGACCTACGGAACCGAGAGCAACGTCAAGGAGATCTACGACGAGTGCAATCGACTCGAGCAGGACCCCGACAACGTCATCCTCAACCAGTTCAGCGAATTCAGCAACCATCTCGGCCACTACGCCGTCACCGGTCCCGCACTCCAGAAGGTGTACGAACACGTGACCGCGTCCCGCCCTGGTCGCCTGGCGGCGTTCATCAGCGCCACCGGCTCGGCCGGAACCATCGGCGCCGGCGACTATCCTCAAAGAGCGGTACGGCTCCAAGATCGTCGCCGTCGAAGCCCTCGAGTGCCCCACGATGCTCTACAACGGCTTCGGCGAACACAACATCCAGGGCATCGGCGACAAACACATTCCGCTGATCCACAACGTGACCAACACCGACCTCGTGGTCGGTATCAGCGACCGGAGCACCGACGCCCTCGACCTGCTCTTCAACTCGCCGGCCGGCAAGCGGCTCCTCGCCGAACGGGGGGTCGCACCGGAACTGGTCGACATGTTGGTCGACTTCGGCTACTCCTCGATCGCCAACCTGCTCGGTGCGATCACCACCGCCAAGAAATGGGACCTCGGTCCCGACGACGTGATCGTGACCGTGGCCACCGACGGCAGCGACCTCTACGACGCCGAACGGGAGCAGTACGTGGCGAGGAACTATCCGGGCGGTTTCGATGACGTGGAAGCGGACAAGGTCTTCGTCGACCACCTGGAGAGCGTCACGACCGAACACACCCTCGAGATGGACGAGGTGAACCGCAATCGCGTCTTCAACCTCGGCTACTTCACCTGGGTCGAGCAGCAGGGGATCAGCGTGCACGACTTCGAGATGCGCCGGGATCAGGACTTCTGGACGGGCTTCACCCGCTCACCGACCGCTGGGACTAGATGATCGCCGAGTTCAATGCGTAGGCCCCCGGACACGAACCCTCGAGTGCAACCGTCCCCGGTCGGGAGAGGTGACTTCGATCTTGGGGTCGAGCTGAACCCGTTCCTGCGTTATCGCGACCGCCTCGACTCCCACCGCAGGGCGCTCGAGGGCGGGCTCGGCGATCGATGGTTCGTCGAACGGGTGCGCTCCCTCGACGCCGCCGTGGCCGAGATCGACGGACACGGTTTCCGGGTGACCCCGATCCTCGATGGGGCGGCGCTGGCGCTGGCGGCGCACCTCGATGTCGACCTGGTCATCAAGGTCGAGGCGGGCAACGTCGGCGGGTCCCACAAGGCGCGGCACCTCTTCGGTGTCGCCCTCCACCTGGCCGTCGACGAAGCGCTCGGTGCCCCCGCGGCCGATCACCTCGCCATCGCCTCGTGCGGCAACGCCGCGCTCGGGGCCGCCGTCATCGCTGCCGCGATGCGCCGGAGACTCGACGTCTACGTTCCCGTCTGGGCCAACGAGAGGGTGGTCGAGTCGGCTGGATGAACTCGGTGCGACGATCACCAAATGCGAGCGTCGCCCGGGCGAGCAGGGCGATCCCGCCTACCTCCGGTTTCGCGAGGCGGTGGCCGGCGGGGCGGTGGCCTTCAGCGTCCAGGGGACCGACACCCCCACGACCTTCGACGGCGGCCGAACGCTGGGTTGGGAACTGGCCGATCAGGCCGGACCTCTCGACGCGGTGTACGTCCAGGTGGGTGGAGGTGCGCTCGCCACCGCCGTCTCGATGGCGATACCCGACGTGGCGCCTCACCCCGTGCAGGCCCAGGGTTGTGCACCGCTGCGGCGGGCGTGGGACGCTGCTCGCCCCGGACTTCGACCTCGAAGCCGCCGCCGAGAACCCGGGCGCCTTCATGTGGCCGTGGTCCGATCCGCACAGCGCTGGCCGACGGGCATCCTCGACGACGTCACCTACGACTGGCTGCCGCTGCTGACCGGCACGTTGCGCTCCGGTGGTGAACCGATCGTGGCGCCCGAGTCGCTCATCGTGAAGGCGTACCAACTCGCCCACGAGTACACCGACGTTCCCGTCTGCGTCACCGGGACGGCCGGCTTGGCCGGATTGATGCACCAACCCCCGCCCGCCGGTGCTCGAGTTGCGGTGCTCTTCACCGGGCTCGATCGAACCTGACGGGCGACGCAACCCGATGCGGCACTCTCCTTCGATGACGTCGACATGGTCTTCCCCGACGGGACCGAGACGCTGCGGGGCGTGAACCTGACCGTCGGCCGGGACAACTCACGAGCATCGTGGGCCCGTCGGGCTGCGGCAAGACAACCTGCTGCGCATCGCCGCCGGACTCGAAACGAACACCGGGGGCACGGTCACGATCGATCGGACGAACCTCGGCTACGTGTTCCAGGATCCGACCCTCATGGAGTGGCGCACCGTGCGACGCAACGTCGAATTGCTCGCGGAGCTGCGGGGCGTGCCGGAACCGGAGCGCAGAACCCGGGCCGAGACGGCGATCCGGACGGTGGGCCTCGCGGGATTCGAGGACCACTTTCCGTCCGACGCTGTCGGGCGGCATGAGAATGCGGGCCTCGATCGCTCGATCGCTCATGATGGCGCCGCCGCTCTTTCTCTTCGATGAACCCTTCAGCTCGGTCGACGAGATCACCCGGGAGACCCTGCAGGGCGAACTGATGCGGGTGTTCCTGCGAGAGCGGTTTCGCCGGACTCTTCGTCACCCACTCGATCACCGAGGCCGTCTTACCTGTCCGGTCGAGTCCTGGTGATGTCGCCCCGCCCTGGTCGGGTGGTGGCCGACATCACGCGTCCCGTTCGCGTACCCACGCTCGCCGCGATCGCGGTTCGAGCCCGAGTTCGCCCAGCCTCGCCGGTCGTGTGGCCACCGAGCTCCGTGATGCTCGTTGAGCGCCGTTGCCAGCAATCTTCGGTCCCCGACCTTCGCCGGCGGTTCCCGGATGTGCTCCACTGGGGGCGTGACGCCGCCCTCGCATCTGCACGCCGTTCAGCAGCCGGGCACGAAGGTGGCTGTCGCTCCACCGCCCGTGGACGGTCGAGCGGGCGTTGATGCTGATGGCCGACGACCCTGCACGGCGACCCCTGGCGGGGGGAACCGACCTGCTCCTCGACCTGCAGAGGGCCGGCCCCGGACCGCGGTCGAGCTGGTCGACCTCTCCCGAATCGCCGGCTTCGATGCGATCGGTGAGACCGCCGACTCCTTCCACCTCGCCGGAGGTGTACGCCACGGGCAGATCGTCGCCGACGAACGTTTCATCGCTCTGGCCAGCCCTCTCGCCCAGGCCTGTCTCGAGATCGGTTCGCCACAGCTCAGGAACCGCGCCACGATCGCCGGCAATCTGGCCGACGGCCAGTCCGGCCAACGACTCGATCTCGGCGCTCATGGCCCTCGACGCACGCGTGGAGCTCGGGCGCTGGGACGGATCGTCGACTACAGCGCCGATCGGTGCCGGTCGTCGACTTCTTCAGCGGCTTCCGAACGACGGTCATGGCCGATGACGAACTGATCCTGGCCATCGTCATCCCCAAGCTCGGTCCCTCCCAGCGGGGGCTGTGGGTCAAGCTCGGCAATCGCCGATCGCAGGCCATCTCGGTGCTCCATGCCGGCATCGTCATCGATCTCGACGCCGAAGTCGTCACCGGGGCCCGCATGGCCTTCGGGAGTCTCGCCGCCACCGTGGTCTCCGCTGAGGACCTCGCGTCGGATGCTGGTCGGGCACGAGCTCAGCGACGATCGTGATCGCCCGGGTGTCCGCCCGGGCGTCGGAGAGGTTCGAACCGATCGATGATGTGCGGGCCACCGCCGACTACAGGAGATCGACGATCGGCCCGCTGGTCGGTCGGGCTCTGCGCGCCCTGCGCGATGGCGAACACCTGAGTCGATGGCCCGCCCATCCGCCGGGACTCGCGGCTCAACGTGTTCCGGCGACGCCGTCGGCCGACACGATCGATCCCGACACACCGATCTCGGTCCGGGTCAACGGGCGGACGATCACCGGAACCGGTGCAACGTCGGTGACACTGCTCGACTGGTTGCGGAACAACCCGGGAGTCGATGGCCTCTCATTGGACGGGACCAAGGAAGGCTGCGCCGAAGGCGAATGTGGCGCCTGCACCGTCCGCATGAACGGGGCGGCGGTGATGAGTTGCCTCGTCGTCCGCCGCCCAGGCCGACGGGGCCTCGATCGAGACCGTCGAAGGGCTTGCCGTCGACGGCTCCCTGCACCCGATTCAGCGTGCATTCGTCGATGAGTTCGCCGTGCAGTGCGGCTTCTGCATCCCCGGCTTCCTGGTCGCCGGCGCCAGCCTGCTCGAGGAGGTCGAGGCACCCGACGCAGAGCAGATCCGGCTCGCCCTCAGCGGAAACCTTTGCCGGTGTACCGGCTACTACTCGATCATCCAGGCGATCAGAACGGCCTCGTCGGCGCCGAGCGGGGATCGATGATGCCGTCGTCGGTCGCCGGCGGTGTCGGCTCCAGCTCGATCCGGCACGATGCGATCGACAAGGTCACCGGGGTTGCCCGCTACTCCGGCGACGGCGTCCCGGCCGATTCGCTGCATGCCGTCACCGTGTTCTCCGACCAACCGCATGCCCGCATGGTGTCCATGGACACCCAGGCCGGCCGCCGAGGTCGAGGGGGTCGTGCTGGTCCTCACCGCCGCCGACGTGCCCGTCAACGAGTACGGACTCACCAAGAACGACCAGCCGGTGCTGGTCGGGCTCGGCGACACCGGACGATCCGATGTCCCGGCGGATGTCAGTCGATGGGAGGCGGACCACATCGCCGTCGTCGTGGCCGAAACCGCCGAAGCTGCCGGGCCGGCGCCGGTGCAGTTGCGGGTGGAGTGGGAGCCGCTTGCCCTCGTGCCCGACATCGATGCGGCGAGGACCGATCGACGTCCTGATCCATCCCGAGGCCGGCACCAACTCCTATCATCACCTGCGAATTCGCAAGGGCGACATCGAGCCGAGGGTTGGGCAGCGGCCGATGTGGTCGTCGAAGGGACCTATCACCTTCCCCATCAGGAGCATGCGTTCCTGCAGGTCGAGGCAGCGTCGGCCTGGATCGACGAGCGTGGGCCGGGTGACCGTCGAGACCAGTGGACAGTGGGCCCACGAGGACCGGGCACAGATCGCCCACGCCCTCGACCTGCCCGAGGACCAGGTCCGCGTGATCTACGCCGAGATGGGGGGTGCGTTCGGAGGCAAGGAGGACATCAGCCTGCAGATCGTCACCGCGCTGGCGGCCAAAGTGCTGCACGAGCGGGGGATACCTCGTCGGGTGCACTGCCGCTGGAGTCGTGAAGAATCGATCGTCGGCCATCACAAGCGGCATCGGGCCACGATCGACGCTCGGCTCGGCGCCACCTCCGACGGTCGGATCACCGCCGTCGAGGCCGACGTCTGGCTCGACGCCGGCGCCTACAACTACACGTCCAACAAGGTGCTCGGCAACGCCCACCTCAGCGTGGCCGGCGCCTACGACATCCCCAACGCCCGCATCGACAGCACGGCGGTGTACACGACGAGCGTGCCCGGCGGCGCCTTCCGCGGATTCGGCGGTCCCCAGGGTGCCTTCGTGGCCGAAACCCAGATGAACAAGCTGGCCGTCGCCCTCGGGATGGACCCGATCGAGCTGCGCCGCCGCAACGTTCTCCGCGAAGGTGGCGAGGGCATCACCCAGACCGTGATGCCGGCCGGCGTCACCCTGCCCGAGGTGATCGATGCGTGTGCCACGCGCCGCCTCCGCCGAGGTGAACGCCGCTGCGTTCTCGCCTGTGGCGACCCTTCCACCGGCTGTGGAGGAAATCCGTCGGGGTCGGGGATTTGCCGCCGGCTTCAAGAACGTCGGCTTCAGCTTCGGGTTCCCGGAGCGCTGCGAAGCCGAGATCCGGCTGCACGGTGAGCCCGGCGATGACACGCCGACTTCGGTCGAGCTGTTCCACGCCGGTGCCGAGGTCGGACAGGGAACCCATCAGGCGATGCGTCAGATGACCGCCGAGGCCACCGGCGTGCCGCTCGAATCGGTGCACGGCCGGTTCTCCGATACGTCGCTCGACGGGCGACTCGGGATCGGCATCGGCCTCCCGGATGACCTTCATGTCCGGCAACTCGATACTCGGCGCCGCCGAGGAAGCGGAGAAGGCATGGCGGGACGGTGATCGACCGGCGATCGGGAGTGTTCCGCTTCGTTCCCCCGCCCACCGAGGTTCTCGACCCCGACACCGGACGCGGTGATCGCCAACTTCGCCTACGGCTACATGGCCCAGGCCGTGGACGTCAGCGTGGACATCGGCACCGGTGGTGATCCGCGTCGATCGGGTCGTCTCCACCCACGATGTCGGGACGGCGATCAACCCCCGCCTCGTCGTCGGCCAGGTCGAAGGAGCCGTGGTCCAGGCCCACGGGTACGTCCTCAGCGAGGATCTCCAGCTGCGCGAGGGCAGGATCGTCAACCCACGGCTGTCGACCTATCTGATCCCGGGGATCGGTGACATTCCCGAGGTGATCGAGAGCGTCATCCTGGAGCTGGCCGACCCGATCGGGGCCCGTGGGGGGCCAGGGGCATGGCCGAGATGCCCTTCATCACCTATGCGCCGGCGGTCATCGCGGCCGTTCACGACGCGACCGGCGTGTGGTTCGATCGCTTCCCGCTCACCCCGAGCCGCGTGCTCGAGGGTCTCCGCCGCCAGCGGCTCGCCTAGCAAGCGGGTCGGGAGGGATAGGCGTCCAGCGGCGGACGGGTGGTCCAGCCGGACCCCCGTCCGTCCGCTACGGCGCCCGCAACGCCTCAGGCGTCGGTCCGTTCGGCTTCGACCTCTTTGGTGTCGACCACGCCGGAGCCGGTGTTGATCGCCACCTTGCGGGGCTTGGCCTTCTCGGCCACCGGGATACGAACGGTGAGCACGCCGTCGTGATAGTCGGCCTCGATGTTCTCGGTGTCGACGTCGGGACCGAGGGTCACCTGTCGGCGGTAGGTTCCCTGGCGCCGCTCGGAGAAGTAGACATGGTCGTCCTCGGTCGGCATCCATTTCCTCTCGGCGGAGACGGTGAGAACGTTGCGCTCGATGTCGATGTCGAGGCTGTCGACGTTCACGCCGGGCAGATCGAAGTGGAGCCATACGTCCTCGCCACGCCGGTAGGCGTCGACGGGCACCGTGCTGGAGCTGCGGCCGGTGTTGAGCTGGTCGAAGAGGCTGTCCAGCACACGGAATGGATCATTCTGGGTCTGCATCAAGGGTCCTTTCGTTGAATCAGATGGGCCGGCGGGTGTGCGCCGTCACTGATTCAACGTCACCACCACTGAAACTGTTTCAGAAAATGATCAGATTCTTCTTGGGCCCGCGTTGGTCCTCAGTCGGGCCAGGTGATCAACATGGCCGCCCGGCTCAGGACGCTTCGATCGACGTTGGCCCGGACCCGCGGCGTCAGGCTCTGTTTGGTCCATCCGGGTTCGAGGATCGCCTCGTACAGCTGGCCGAGGTTGTTCCTTCCGACCGGTCGCTGGCCGTCGTGCAGATCGTTTCTGCCGACCGGGCGCATCGGGATGAGCTGCCATGGATCGGCCACCAGCTCGACGATCAGGTGCTCGAGCGACAGGGCGCCCGGATCGACCAGAACCCTCACCACATCCTGGTCGTCGGCGCGATCGACCGTCGGAGCCGACACCTCGACGTGGGGCCAGGCCGCGATGAGCTGCTGCTGCTGGATGTGATCGTGATCCTCGTCGGCGGACAGGGTTTCGTTCAACCGCTGGGCCAGGGGCAGGTAGCAGCGCTCGGTGTACTCGCGCACCGTGCGATCCGCTGAGTACTGTGCGCACAGCTTCATGCTCGCACGGACCTTGTCGAGCCAGCCGACGGGAATGCTGCGGTCGTCGCGTTCGTAGAAGAGTGGGATCACCTCGTCGTCGAGGACCCTGAACAGATCCTTGGCATCGGCGTGGTCGTCATAGCCGGTTCCCACCGACCAGCCGGCGAGGGGGTCGTCCACCTCGGCCCACCACCCGTCGGGCACCGCCACATTGAGGCCGCCGTTGGGCAGGACCTTCATTCCCGAGGTGCCGCTGGCCTCGTAGGGTTTGAGCGGGTTGTTCAACCAGACGTCGACGCCGCTCACCATGTGGCGTGTCACGAGCATGTCGTAGTCGGTCACGAAAACGAGCCGACCGTCGAGTTCGGGGCGGCGCACGAACTCGATCCAGCGGCGCAGGAGGGCCTGGCCCTCGTGGTCGGAGGGATGTGCTTTGCCGGCGATCAGGAGCTGAACCGGGCGAGCGGTATCGGTGAGCAGTCGAATGAGCCGCTCGGGGTCGCTCAGCAGGAGGTGTGCTCGTTTGTAGGTGGCGAAACGGCGGGCGAAACCCAGGGTCAGAACCCCCGGATCCAGGACCGCGCCGCCGGCGGTCCCACCGTGCTGCGGCTCGATCAACCCGCGCTCATCCCGGTGGGCAATGAATTCGCAGAGGTCGCGCCGACTGGCGTTGCGCATGGACCACAGCGCGTCATCGGGCATCGCATCGACGGCATCGGCGAGCGCGTCGGCGGATGTATGCCCGTCGAAGCTGTTCGGCAGGACCGTGTTCCACAAGGCGCTGGAATGTTGATCCTCCCATGTGGCCATGTGGATGCCGTTGGTGATCGCACCGATCGGAACCTCGGGAATCGGGACTCGGGGGAACAGAGGTGCGAAGATCGTCCTGCTCACTTCGCCGTGGAGTTGGCTGACACCGTTGATGGCGCCGGCGGTCCTGACCGCCAGGGTGGATGGCATGAACGAACCGCCGTCGAGCTGGCCCAGCGAGATGACCTCGCCGGTCGGTCGGCCGATCTCGTCCTCGGCGTAGCGGTGCAGGTAATGGTGGACCAGCTGGGGATCGAAGCTGTCGAAACCGGCGGACACCGGCGTGTGCGTGGTGAAGAGCGTGCCCGCACGAATCTCCTCGAGGGCGTCGAAGAGATCTCCGCCGTTGGCCTCGCAGTGTTCTCTGGCTCGTTCCAGGACGACGAATGCAGCATGCCCTTCGTTCAGATGGCAGATCGTGGGTGCGATCCCGACCGCCCGCAGAACCCGCCAACCGCCGATGCCGAGCACGATCTCCTGGACCAATCGGAGCCGGTCGCCGCCCCCGTAGAGCTCCGAGGTGATCGTGCGCCGAGCCGGGCTGTTGGAAGGGTCGTTGCTGTCGAGGAGGATCAGCCGGCATCCCCCGACCTGCGCTTCCCACGCACGAATGAAGACGTCGTCGTTGGCCACTCTCACCTTGACCCGCACGAGGCCGCCATCGGTGCCCCGGAGCGGCCGCAGCGGAAGGTGGCCGGGGTCGTTGAACGGACGGAGATCCACCTGGCTGCCGTCGAGGTCGATCTCCTGGCGGAAGTAGCCCTGCTGGTACAGCAGCCCGACGCCGGTCACCGGAACCCCGAGATCGCTGGCCGCCTTGAGTTGATCGCCGGCCACGTTGCCCAAGCCGCCGGAGTAGACCGGCAGACTCTCCGACAACATGAACTCCATCGAAAAGTAGGCGACGTTGAAGCCAGCCGGCGCTGGGCGACCGTCGAACCACTTGTCGGCAGCGTGGTACAGCTCGTCTTCCCGTATGAGCCGTTCGACCAGTTGGGCGCCGTCGGTCGACTCGATGAACGCGTTGATCGTGGCTTCCGAGGCAGCGTTGAGGACGGCCCAGCGGCTGTGGGTGTCGAGCCACATCTGTGGATCCAGCCGGCCCCAGATCTCCTGCGGCGAATGGTCGAAGGTTCGCCGGAGGTCGAGCGCCAGATGGTCGAGCGCTTCTCTGATCGTCTGTGAGTCGGTCATGGGCACTCGGATCGAGTCGGTTTCTGATTTCGGTGGCCGGCGAACCTCACCCTAGCGAAGCGCTGACGAGCCTTCGGAATCCGTGACGAGGATCTCCGAACAACCCGAAGGTCGTCGCTCTTGAGTTCGAGGATTCCTGGGACAATGATGACACCGTGACCGACTCCGACGCCTTTTTCGCCGCCCGGGACCTCCTCCAGGACCATCGCCAGGACTACGACGCAGCACTCCGGGAGTTCCGGTGGCCGGCGCTCGACGACTTCAACTGGGGCACGGACTTCTTCGATGTCGTCGCCGCCGGAAATGACCAGCTCGCACTTCACATCGTCGAAGAGACCGGTGCATCGTCGCAGCTGACCTACGCCGAGCTGAGCATCCGATCGAATCAGGTGGCCAACCACCTCGTCGATCTCGGCGCCAGCCGAGGCGATCGCATCCTGGTGATGCTCGGCAACCAGGTCGAACTGTGGGAGGCGATGTTGGCGGCGATCAAGATCGGTGTGGTGATGATTCCCGCCACCACCCTCCTGGCAGGGGCGGACCTCGCCGACCGGATGATCCGCGGCAAGGCCAGGATGGTGGTCACCAACGCGGCGGGTGCTGCATCGTTCGGCACGATCGACACCGGGCTGCTCGAAGGGGTGACGCTGATCGGCGTGGGCGTCGAACAGGACGGCTGGGGGGATTTCGCCGACTCACTCGGTGCATCGAGCGACTACACCCCAGCTGATGCGCCCCGGCCCGATGATCCGCTGCTCGAGTATTTCACGTCCGGAACGACGGCCAAGCCCAAATTGGTGCAACACACCGAGATCAGCTACCCGGTGGGGCATCTGTCGACCATGTACTGGCTCGGACTCCAGCCCGGCGACGTGCACTGGACGATCAGTTCTCCGGGCTGGGCGAAACACGCATGGAGCTGTTTCTTCGCCCCGTTCAACGCGCAGGCGACGGTGTTCCTCTACAACTACACCCGTTTCGACGGGCCGACGATTCTGCAGGTGCTGGTCGACCACGGCGTGAACACCTTGTGCGCCCCCCCGACGGTCTGGCGGTTCCTGATCCAGGAGAACCTGGCCGAGTATCAGGTTGCTCTGCGAGAGCTGATCTCGGCCGGCGAGCCGCTCAATCCCGAGGTCATCGAACAGGTCCGCGCCGCCTGGGGGCTGACCATCCGAGACGGGTACGGCCAGACCGAGACCACCGCCCAGATCGGCAACACGGCCGGCCAGGACCTCAAGCCGGGTTCGATGGGTCGCCCTCTGCCCGGTTACACGATCGAACTTCTCGATCCCGACGGCCAACCGGCCGCCGAGGGAGAGATCTGCATCGCTCTCGGGGAGGATCGGCCCATCGGGTTGATGGTCGGCTACGCCGACGATCCGGACACCACCGCCGAGGTCACCCGCGATGGCTTCTACCACACCGGCGATGTCGGGAGCCGTGACGACGACGGCTACATCACCTATGTGGGACGGGCCGACGACGTCTTCAAAGCGTCCGGGTACCGCATCAGCCCATTCGAGCTCGAGAGCGTTCTCATCGAACACCCTGCGGTGGCCGAGGCGGCGATCGTCCCGTCACCCGATGAACTCCGGGGTTTCGTGCCGAAGGCGTACGTCATACTCGCCGCCGGGCACGAACCGAACGACGCCACCGCCCAGAGCATCTTCGCGTTCATGAGGGAGCGGGTGAGCGGCTACAAGCTGGTGCGGCGGATCGAGTTCAGCGATCTCCCGAAAACGATCAGCGGCAAGATCCGGCGGGTCGAGCTCCGGGGCCAGGAGACCGCCCGCCGCGGCGCCACCCCCAGGACCTCGACCGAGTTCACCGAGACCAGGTAGATCCCTTCGGGTTCGACTCTTAGTAGCGTTCGGGTTCGGCCAGAAGATCTCTCTGATTGGGGGAGGGGAAACGCACGCGGAAACGGGTGTCGCCGACGAAGCGTTGCACCCTTTCGACCTCGATCGTCAGAAGGTCCCGATGGTCGTCGCTCAGTGGGCGCAGGACCTCCAGTGCCAGGTCGCCGTCGGCTTTCTGCACCCAGCCGCCGACCACCTCACCATCGGCCCAGATCGTGGGGCCGATGTTGCCGTTCCGGTCGACGACGCCGCGCAGCGATGTCGTCGCTCAGGTACCAGTGGCGTTGCTTCCAACCCATCGCCGAGGGATCCAGCCCCGGGAGCAGCGCAACCCACGGTTCGGGAGCCTCGGTTTCGGCCATCGGTTGACCATCCCCGGCTGCGACCCAACCGGCCGACCCATCCTCGAGGTTGATCTGTTCGGCCCCGACGTCGGCCAGCGCCCGCCGGGTCTGTCCTGCCGTCCAGCCCGTCCACCAGCGGATGTCGGCCTCGGTTCCCGGACCGAACCGTTCGAGCCAGTGCTGGAGCAACTCGGCCGCGCCCGCTCGCGTCGTCATCGTGTCGAGGCCCCCCGGCAGCGACCGGCTGACGGCGGACCACCGGTACTGGCTCCCGATCCACGAGCCGAGCGGGCGGCCCCGGAGGACCGATCCCTCGAACCCGGCCAGGAGGACCAGCCGGGCATGAGCAGGTATGTCCACACTCGCTCCGGTGGTGCTGGCGGGAAAGGTGATCGGTACCCGCAGATGAGGCAGGGCGTCGCCCAGCTCCTTCGTCGTCATGAGATCGGTTCGCTCTACGGCGTCGAGAACCTCGGCCATCGCCGCGGGCAACCAAGTCTCGGGATCGGCGATCTCGGAGTTCTCCGCCATCAGCTTGACCAGCTTGCGTCGTTCTGCCCCTGCGATCTTGCGGGTCGACGAGGCGTGAGCTCGTCGGGCCGTCGCGGTGTTCATCACCCAAGCCGTGCGACGCATCGCATGGTGCCTGATGAGCAGCCGACTCTCGTACAGCGCCCGTTCGACCGCTTCGATCGAAGGATGGACCATCCGGACGCACGCCGAGAGGAACACGGTCACCGGGTCGGATGCATGCAACGCGACCACGCTGTCGGTGAGCTCGCTCACGTCATCGGTGCGCCGATCCGGCGTCAGGCGGTGACGAACACCCAGGCGACGCCGTCGCTCGAGGTCGGTGAGCACAGGACCAACCTAGTGCCGGGTCAGGCAACCTTCGGCGGTCCTGGCCGCCGGAGGACGACGCAAAGGCTTCGTGATGCGGCACCAGCTCTCTGGCGCGGTCTACGAGGACGCCCGGGTGATGGCGTGCCTGCTGGACGACTCGACGCCTCGACTTCTCCCGGCTGACGTCCCGCGTCCTAGCGTCCCCGCAACGCCTGGATCTTGCGACGCTCGCGTTTGGTGGGGCGCCCGGCGCCGCGATCGCGCTGCCCCGAGGCGGCGACCGGGCCGGAGGTCGGCGGCTCGACCGGAGGGCTGTGATCGACCACCGCCTCCGCCGCCAGCGCTGCGCTCACCCTCTTCTCGAGTGGCTGGACCACCTCGTAGACCACCGTCCGGTCGTTGCGCCGAGCCTCGACCCGGTCGCCGGGCCCGATGCGGGTGGCCGGTTTGCACACCTCCCCGTTGACCTTGACCCGGCCCTTCGCGCAGGCGTCGTTGGCCTGCGCTCTGGTCTTGTAGGCGCGCACCGCCCACAGCCACCGGTCGACTCGCACCCTGTCGACCGAACCCATGAGGTCCTAGCGTAAGACCGGTTTCCGGAGTCGACCCGCCCGCCCGGCACGGAACAAATTCCGATTGTGCGGACGTTGTACCGACGATATGAAAAACGGAGTCAAGACAGCGGTTCTTCTGGCCGGGCTGGCCGGCATCGTCATGTTGATGGGGCAGTTGGTGGGCGGCACCACCGGTCTCACATTCGCTTTCATCATCAGCATCGTGATGGTGGGTGGCAGCTACTGGTTCAGCGACAAGTTGGCGATTCGGTCGGCCAAAGCGGTCGAGGTGTCGCGAGAGGAGATGCCCGAGTACTACCAGATCATGGACGAGCTGACCCAGCAGGCCAACCTTCCCATGCCTCGTTTGTACGTCTCACCCGAGCGCCAACCGAACGCGTTCGCCACCGGCCGCAATCCGAAGAACGCCGCTGTCTGCGTGACGTCCGGCCTGCTGCAGGCGTTGGAGTGGCGAGAGATTCGAGGCGTGCTCGCCCATGAGCTTGCCCACGTGCGCAACCGTGACATCCTCACCGGTTCGGTGGCGGCGGCGATCGCCACCACGATCTCCTACGCCGCCAACATGATGCTGTGGGCCGGCGCCTTCGGCGGGAACCGGCGTGACAGCAACAACGGCAACCCGATCGTTGCGATCGCGTTTGCCCTGCTCGCCCCGATGGCGGCCGGGATCCTGCAGATGGCGATCAGCCGCAGCAGGGAGTTCGAGGCGGACCGCAGTGCCGCCCGCCTGCTCAACGACGGCAACCCGCTGGCCGACGCGCTGACCAAGCTGCACGGGTTCAGTCAGCGGATTCCTTCCGACATCCCGCCACCGCAGGCCTCCAGCTACATCATCAACCCGCTGGTCAACCGCAAGGTGTCCTTCGCCAACCTCTTCACCACTCACCCTCCCGCCGAAGAGCGCATCCGCCGCCTGCGCAGCAACGACTGGATGTAACCCCTCCTCCCTCGCCGAAAAATCGTGCCCAGCCCACGTTTTCGGTGCGCTGGAAACGACAGAACGAACTCAAGGTGCGCCCCGAACGACGTTTCGTTCGCATCACGCCCAAAGGTGCGGGCGTGGAGCGACATGCGACAGCTTCGCTTCGCCTCCGGGCTCTGATCCCCAATCGATAAGCTCGTTGCGGTGGCGGCATCGATGCCCGTCGCCTGGCATCACACGTGGGCCGGGGAGGATTCGAACCTCCGTAGGCGAAGCCGGCGGATTTACAGTCCGCTCCCTTTGGCCACTCGGGCACCGACCCATGAGAAGACACCACGCACCCTCCTGGAGTGCGAACGACGAGGGTAGCCGATCGCTAACGTGTCTCCATGCCGAGCTTTGACGTGGTATCCGAAATCGACATGCAAGAGGTGCGCAACGCCGTTGACCAGGCGGGCCGCGAGATCGCCAACCGATTCGATTTCAAGAACACGAGCTCGTCGATCGAACTCAACGACAAGGACTCGGTGATCACGATGGAGAGCGCCAGCGACGATCGGCTCGCAGCGCTCAGAACCGTTCTCGAGGAGAAGCTGGTCCGCCGTAGCGTCTCGCTGAAGTCGGTCGACTTCGACGACGTGGAGGCGGCCGCCGGCGGGCGCTCCCGCCAGAAGGCGACCCTGAAGGCGGGGGTGTCCTCGGAGATGGCGAAGAAGATCAACTCGGCGATCAAGGACATGAAACTGAAGGGCGTTCAGTCCCAGACCCAGGGTGACCAGGTCCGGGTGAGCGCCAAGAAGCGGGATGCACTGCAAGAGGTGATCGCCGCGTCTCAAAGAGGGCGATTTCGACCTGCCGCTCCAATACATCAACTTCCGCGACTGATCTCACCACCATGGTCGACACCCGGGGGGCCCGGCTCGACGACGCCGAGCCGATACGCCAGATCTACAACCACTACGTCGAGAAGACCACGGTCACATTCGACATGATCCCTCGATCCTTCGAACAGCAACAGGCCTGGATATCGGAACGATCCGGCGCGCTGGCGGTGGTCGTCGCCGTCGACGACGACGATCAAGTCGTCGGTTTCGCCAGCCTCAGCCCCTACAAGGACCGGCCCGCCTACCGGACCACGGTCGAGGACTCGGTCTACGTCGCCCCTGGCGCCGAGCGCCATGGCGTGGGTCGCACACTCCTGGACCACCTCCTCGAGCTGGCCGCCGACCACGGCTATCACGCCGTGATGGCCAGGATCGCCGACGCCAATCCCGCCAGCATGGGTCTGCACGCGACGCTGGGATTCGAGCTCGTCGGCATCGAGAAGGAGGTCGGCCGAAAGCTCGGTCGCTGGCTCGATGTCGCCGTGATGCAAAGACTGCTCTGACCAGACGTCGCGGGCGGATGCGCCCTGCACCGGGCTGGACTACCGTCCGAACATGGCTCAGCAGGTGCAGGGAGTGATCGCCAGAGCGAAGGGACAACCGGTCTCGTTGGAGACGATCGTCGTACCCGACCCGGGCCCGGGAGAGGCGATCGTCAAGGTCCTTGCCTGCGGTGTCTGCCACACCGACCTGCACTATCGCGAGGGAGCCATCAACGACGAGTTTCCTTTCCTTCTCGGCCACGAGGCCGCCGGCGTGGTCGAGTCGACAGGACCGGAGGTCACCGAGATCCAACCCGGCGACTTCGTGATCCTCAACTGGCGGGCGGTGTGCGGTGATTGCCGAGCCTGCCGCCGGGGGCGTCCGCAGTACTGCTTCGCCACCTACAACGCTTCCCAACGCATGACCCTGGCCGACGGCACCGAGCTCTCACCGGCGCTCGGCATCGGTGCGTTCTGCCAGAAGACCCTGGTCGCCGCCGGTCAGTGCACCAAGGTGGACCCCGCGGCGCCCCCTGAGGTGGCGGGTCTGCTCGGATGCGGGGTGATGGCCGGTCTGGGCGCAGCGATCAACACCGGCAACGTCGGACGAGGCGACTCGGTGGCCGTGCTCGGCTGTGGCGGCGTGGGCAACGCGGCGATCGAGGGCGCTCGGCTCGCCGGGGCGCACACGATCATCGCCGTCGACATCGATGACCAGAAGCTCCGGTGGGCAAAGGATTTCGGTGCGACCCACACCGTCAACGCCACCCAGGAGGATCCGGTGGAGAAGATCCGGCAGTACACCGGTGGCAACGGTGCTGATGTGGTGATCGAGGCGATCGGCCTCCCATCGGTGTACGAGCAGGCGTTCTACGCGAGGGATCTGGCCGGCACCGTCGTGCTCGTCGGCGTGCCCAATCCCGAGATGAAGATCGAGCTTCCCTTCATCGACGTGTTCGGACGCGGTGGGGCGCTGAAATCGAGCTGGTACGGCGACTGCCTCCCCAGTCGCGATTTCCCGATGCTCATCGACCTCTATCTCCAAGGTCGGCTGAATCTGGATGGGTTTGTCTCCGAGAGGATCGGTCTGGATCAGGTCGAGGAGGCCTTCGACAAGATGGAACACGGCGCGGTGCTGAGAAGTGTGGTCGTGATGGGCGACGCCGGCTGAGCCCCAGCGCGGTCACCGGGGGCCGACCGCAGACGTCGCCGCCGTGCGTCCCGTGTCGCCGCTCGATCGGCGCCATCTGAGGACGAGCAGGCCGGGTAGAGTCGAAGTCGACATGGCCCTCGGGCGAGGGATCGAGGGAGCACATGGACCTGCTGCGAGACTTCCGGCACTACCTGTTCACGGCGAGGGCTCTGGACCTGGCCATCGGCGTGGTGCTCGGCGTCGCCTTCGGCACGGTGATCAAGTCACTGGTCGACAATCTGGTGAGCCCACTGATGTCGGTCGTCGGCGACTTCGACTTCTCCGAGCTCTCGTTCTCCATTCGTGGTGGGGAGTTCCTCTACGGTCTCTTCATCAACGACGTGATCGCCTTCCTTCTCGTGGCGGCGACCGTGTTCTTGGCGGTCGTTCGACCGAAACGAGCCTATGAGGCGCAGCTGGACGCTCAGGCGGAACCGACGGTGACCTGTGGCGCCTGCCTTTCCACGATCCCTGCCGCTGCCCGGCGATGCGCGTTCTGTAGAGAGGAGCGATCAGCTGCCTCGGAGTGATCGATCCCGACGCCCGTCCTCAGCTGATGGCCCGTCGTTGCCTCGTCACCGGCTACCCGAAGGGGCCCGGGTTGGCCCTGGTGCCGATCCTTCGCTCCTGGCGGGCGAGCGGCTCCACCTCGGGAGCGAAGAATCGGCGAGCGGTGCCCCGGGACTCGGTTTCGGTGAGTGAACCGACCTCGGTCCTGTCGATGAGGCCGGGTTCACCCGACGCTGGTCATCGTCGCAGCGGGGTGCTGGTGGGCGGAGGATCGGAGTGCTGGTGTGCGGCGATCTCCGAGCAGGAGAACGGTGGCCGCCGAGCGGCTGGCGAGGTGTTCGGCCCAGTCGATGACCCTCCGGTCCTCGGTCATGATGAGAACCTGTCCACGGTGAGCGTGATCGGTGATGAGCGAGAGGACCGTGGCCATCGAGTAGTCGTCGAGGATGTCGAAGGGGTCGTCGAGGATCGCCGGCAGCGACTCCCCCTGTCGGGTGCCGATGCGGTCGAGGTGATGGCGAATACGTTGCACGGCGTCGCCGGGACCGACGACCTCCGGGCGCTGGGGATACCTTCCGCCGCGCCGCCGCTTGGATGGCACTGCGGTTCTTGACAGCCCACTCGAGAGGGACCACCCCGACCAGCAGCTCCCAGCATTCCCGGGCGATCCGATGGATCTCATCCAGGCTGATCGTCGGGGCATCGGCTGCCTTTTCGCTCGTGAGTCGTTCGACCTGGGCGAGTTGGAGGGTGAGGTAGCTGCGGAGCCCGGCCGCATTGAGAACTTCGATCTCGGCCGCGGTGGCCTCCTCGAGCTTTTTGAAGTGCCAGAAGGAAACGCCGGCGCAGCCGATCGACAGCAGCACGAACGGCGCCCCGGCGATGGGGTGGAGGAGCACTGCCGCGATGAAGGCGAGAATCGCCAGAGTGGCCGAGCTGGCGGTAAGGGCGGAGCGGGAGTTCTCGACCCGCTCTCGTGCTTGTTCGACGGCGAGATGGCAGTCCTCGATCGCTTCGACGTAGTGTTCGAACTCATCCTCGGAGTCCGGTTCGCTCGACTGTGAAGCGACTTCGGCTTCCACTTCTGCCAGAGCCAAGGCCGCCGCCCACAGGCGATCCTGATCGATCTTGCCCAGTCGGCCAATCAGGTCGTCCCGCCGAACGTCGGCTTCGGTGGTTCTCGGCACCCAGGCGCAGGTACGAGCGGAGGTCGCTGCTGTCGATGCCCAGTGATCCGGCCATACTGATGGTGTCGCCAACCCGGAACTGGGCGGTCACATCCTCGCCGTTGAGAGCGTCGATCACCCGCTCCGGACCGCCGATCGGACGTTCGAGGATGAGAATGCGGCCGCTCTCGTCGAGGAACTCCGCGCTCAACCCTGGCCGGCCGGCGCCCAAGACGCTCTCGAGTTCGGCGGTCAGCGCGTCGCGGTGGAGGGGTGCCAAACCGGTCAACACGGTGATCCGGGGGTGGAGCCGCAGCTCCATCGTGTCGGTGGACGTTGCTGCTTCGAGCCGATCGATCCTCATGACCCAGTGGTTCGGTCGAATGGCCCATCCCACTTGAGCCGTTCGCACCATTTTTCGGCCTGTCTGGGCAAGACTGCCTAGGGCCGACGACCCGGACCGGTAACCCGACGGCCCAGGAGCGCCCCTTTCGTGACTTCGGTGGTGTTCGGCGCTCCGCACCTCCAAGCTCATTTCCCTGACTCGACCCATTGGATCGGCCGGGTCTGCCCCGCCACACTGGTCATGTGCGGCGGGACCCACTCGAATGGTGCATCGGCGATGTCGAGGACTTCGCGCTCGAGTTCTGGGCTCAGCGCCCCTTCGTGCGCCGTAGAGCGGGGGACTTCTCCAGCCTGCTGTCCATGGCCGATGTCGACTCCCTGATCGCCAATGGGCTCCGGTCATCGACGCACCGGCCCGGGCCGCCTTCGTGCGTTTGCTCATCAGACAACGACTGGCGCGGCTCACGAAGGCTGGTTCGACCGCGTCGACTCGGACGCGAGGAGTCGACGCCAGGCCCTGACGCCTTCGGTCGGCACGTTGCACACGTCGGGCCTACGGCTGCCAATCGGCGATGGAACCCTCGCTGGGATCGGTCACTCCGACGGTCGAACTTCGATCGGAAATGGTTGGCCGTCGATGATTACCGTGGCAGACTTCGGTGTCCGTTACTCGAGCCGATCGGCTTGGCGCGGTCGTGCCTCCTTAGCTCAGTCGGCAGAGCGTTTCCATGGTAAGGAAAAGGTCGAGAGTTCGATTCTCTCAGGAGGCTCCGCCCATGCGACCCGACGGGTACGCGATCATGGCGACGTAGCTCAGCTGGTGAGAGTGCTCGACTCATAATCGAGAGGTCGTGGGTTCGAGTCCCACCGTCGCTACTCCGCAATACAAACACACCGTCACATCCGACGGCCCTCAACAAGGAGAACAACGCCAGATGGCGAAACAGAAGTTTGAGCGCACGAAGCCGCATGTGAATGTGGGGACGATGGGTCATATTGATCATGGGAAGACGACGTTGACGGCGGCGATTACGAAGGTGTTGTCGGAGCGTGTGGAGGGGAATGCTGAGACGGCGTTTGACATGATTGATAAGGCGCCGGAGGAGCGTGAGCGGGGGATCACGATCAATGTGTCGCATGTGGAGTATGAGACGGCGAATCGTCATTATGCGCATGTGGATATGCCGGGGCATGCCGATTACATCAAGAACATGATTACGGGTGCTGCGCAGGTGGATGGGGCGATTTTGGTGGTGTCGGCGGCGGATGGTCCGATGCCTCAGACGCGTGAGCATGTGTTGTTGGCGCGTCAGGTGGGTGTGCCGGCGATTGTGGTGGCGTTGAATAAGGCGGACATGGTTGATGATGAGGAGCTTTTGGAGTTGGTGGAGTTGGAGGCTCGTGAGTTGTTGACTGAGTATGAGTTTCCTGGTGATGAGGTGCCGGTGGTGCATGTGTCGGCGTTGAAGGCGTTGGAGGGTGATGCGGCCGAGGCGGAGAAGGTGATGGAGTTGATGGATGCGGTGGATTCGTATATTCCGGAGCCGGTGCGGGAGTTGGATAAGCCGTTTTTGATGCCGATCGAGGATGTGTTTTCGATTACGGGTCGTGGGACGGTGGTGACGGGCAAGGTTGAGCAGGGTGTTGTGCATACCGGTGATGCGTTGGAGATCATTGGGATCAGGGATACGCAGAAGACGACGTGTACGGGTGTGGAGATGTTCAGGAAGTTGTTGGATCAGGGGCAGGCGGGGGACAATATTGGTGCGTTGTTGAGGGGGATCGAGAAGGATGAGGTGCAGCGGGGTCAGGTGTTGGCGGCGCCGGGTTCGATTACGCCCCATACCGAGTTCGAGGCGCAGGTGTATGTGTTGACCAAGGAGGAGGGGGGCCGGCATAAACCGTTCTTTGCGAATTATCGGCCCCAGTTCTATTTCCGGACCACCGATATCACCGGGTCGGTGACGTTGCCGGCGGGTACGGAGATGTGTATGCCCGGTGACAACACCGAGATGACCGTGGAGTTGATCAACCCGATCGCCATGGACGAAGGCCTACGGTTCGCTATCCGCGAAGGTGGCCGCACCGTCGGCGCCGGCCGAGTCACCAAAATCCTCAAATAGGTCCTTCGTTCGGTCCTTCGTCGGGTCTGGGCGGATGTCCCGTCGGCCGCAATCTCACAGAACCGGAGTGCGTCGGTGCTACGCTTCGTCCACGTCGAAAACCGAAGGTTCATGTGACCTATCGGTAACCTAATCCGGACCTTGGGGGTCTAAGCACACGTGTCGGACACGATCGACAACCTCGTGACTAAGGCGAAAGACGGTGATCACCGCGCCTTCGAGGAATTGGTCAAAGAAACCTATGTCGACACCTACACCTTGGCCTTCCGATTGACCGGGGATCCTGAAGATGCTCGTGACGTGGTGCAGGAGGTGTACCTGCGGGTGCACAAAAGCCTGCGCCGGTTCCGAGGCGATGCGCAGTTCAAGACCTGGCTGCACCGCATCACCGCGAACTGTGCCAGCACCCTGCTCGGCCGTCGTACCAAGCATCGCCACGACCCGATTCCGGAAGACGTGCTCATCGCTGACGAGAACCCCGAGCTGGATCCAGCTGCTCGGGCCGATGTCGGCGTGCTGCGAAACCAACTCACTGACGCGTTGCGAGGTCTGCCTCCCAAACTCAGTGCCGTGGTGGTGCTTCGGGACATCTACGACTTCTCCCACGAAGCGATCGCCGCGGAACTCGGTATCACAGAATCTGCTGCCAAGGTTCGTCTCCACCGGGCGCGCAAGCGCCTGCGCGAGATACTCCATTCGCACGACGATTCTGATGAGGCCGAGGCCCATGCTGTGTGACGAAGTAGCCCTCCATCTCGCTCAGGTTGCCGACGTTTCGTTGGACGACCAGCTCTCCCTGCCGGTGCGGCACCACCTGGCCACGTGTTTGACGTGTCAGGCCGAACGCATCAGCTATCGGCGGATCCATCGGGAACTCCGGGGATTGCAGGACGTGATCATCGAACCCGACCCGGATCTGCTCGACGAGATTCTCGACGCCCTACGGCCGCCGGCGGCGGTCATCCCGATTCGCGGGAGTCGGCGCAAGGCGTATGTGGGCGGCATCGCAGCGGCGGCCACCGCCGGAGCGGCCGGAGCGATCGTTCTCGTCTCCAAGCTCGGCATCAAGGGCCATCGCCTGGCCGGCTGATCGCACTCTGGGTTCGCAAACGGTTCGACGGCGGCGGGAACACGGCTGGGCCCGGGCCGACCGGCCGCCGGATGCTGCTACCATTTGGCACCCCGAGGGCACTAGCTCAATTGGTAGAGCACCGGTCTCCAAAACCGGGTGTTGGGGGTTCAAGTCCCTCGTGCCCTGCCCAGCGGCTGGTTCCAGCCGTATGTGTGAGATGTTTGCCGTCGCCGGCGCATCCCGACCAGTAGTCCAGACGAAAGCACCTCTCTTCACCATGGCGATGAACCGTGAGCAGCGTCGTTACCTGCAGAGGCAGGGACAGATTGACGCCGAAGGCAACCCGACAGCAGCGGGCCGGCGCGAGCCGCGCCCGCCGGCCAAGACCCAACGGGTTGGACCGGCGCAGTACATACGGGAGGTCAACACCGAGCTGCGGCGTGTCAACTGGCCGAGTCGCAAAGAGGTCATCAGTTACTCGATCGTGACCCTTGGTACCCTTGTCTTCTTTGCAGTACTCATCGCCGGCTTCGATCTCGTGTTCGGTGAAGGAATCATCCAAATCCTGAAACTGGCGGAATGACGTGACCGACTTGACCAACTCCGAATCCACTGTGGATACAGCAGCCGACGACACCGCCACCACCGACGCCGCTGACGCCGCCCCAACCGAGGATGCAACAGCCGAGGTTGCGACCGATGAGGCAGCTGCGCCAACCGAGGTTGCACCGCCCGACGCTGCGCCAACCGAGGACGCTGCCGACGCCGCCGACGAAAGCGAAGTGCCCGCCCCCGAGCCGCGACAGTCCCCGTATGACCGTCCGGGCAAGTGGTTCGTTCTCCACACCCAATCGGGCTATGAGAAGAAGGTGAAGACCAACCTCGAGGCCCGGATCAGCTCGATGAACATGGAGCATCGGATCTACGAGGTGGTGATCCCCACCGAAGAGGTGGTCGAGTTCAAGAACGGCAAGAAGGCCGTGGTGGACAAGAAATGTTCCCCGGCTATCTCCTGTGCCGTATGCGTCTCGATGACGATTCGTGGTTCGTTGTTCGCAACACCCCGGGCGTGACCGGCTTCGTCGGTGCCGGCAACAAGCCGTCACCCCTTCCCCGCAAGGATGTCGAGAGCTTCCTGAGGGAGAAAGACGATACCGCCGAGGTGGTCCGCAAAGGCCGCCCGAAGCTCGAGTATGACGTCGGCGAGACCGTCCAGGTCAAAGAAGGTCCCTTCGCCGACTTCGAGGGTCAGATCGAAGAGATCAACGAAGAGCAGCTCAAGCTCAAGGTGCTGGTCAACATCTTCGGTCGTGAGACCCCGGTCGAACTCGAGTTCAGCCAGGTCCGCAAACCCTGACCTCG
>CAWCAF010000028.1:0-181547 GCA_963793385.1 uncultured Acidimicrobiales bacterium | reverse complement strand
CTTCGTACGCGATTCGACTGGTAGTTCACTCCTCGCTGGATCTCGCGGGCGCATCGGGCCGCTCTTGACGTCCCAGGGGCGGGCATGAGGACCAAGAACTCGCCAAACCTTCGCCTGGTCTACACAGTTTCCGAAGCGGCCGAACTACTCGGGATCGGCCGGTCGACGGCCTATGAACTCGTCGGCCGTGGCGAGTTGCCCACGGTTCGACTCGGTCACCGTGTCGTCGTCTCGCGGCCCACCCTGACCGACCTCCTCGGCTTCCAGCCCCCGCTTCCCGGCGAGCTCGACGCCCTGCGGTCCTCACTCAGCGAGCCGCTCAGCAAACCGAGCCGCACCACGGCCCGTCGCCACCAGAGCAGACCCAGCCAACCGACTCTGTTCAGCGCCTGACCCGCCGACCATGCGCCGCTCACCCACCTCCCAGCTACTCACGACATTCATCACAGACGGGTGCACACGTCTCTGTTCCACCTCCCGGCGCTCACCTCCCGCTCCTCCTTGAGGCAGTGTCGTGACAGCCCGTGTGACCACGTTGAAGGGTCCCGAAGCCGGCGCCTACTACGTCGAGGCCCTTCCCAGCTACTACCTCCAATCCGGTGAGCCGCGGGGTCAGTGGCACGGGCGTGGTGCTGCGATCCTTGGGCTGAGCGGACCGACCAGCGATGCGGACTTCCTGGCCGTGATGGCAGGAGAACATCCCGGCCGGCCGGGCTGGTCGCTGGGCCGACGCTACGGCGAGAGCTCGGTTCGAGGGTTCGACGTCACGTGCTCGGCCCCGAAGTCGGTTTCGATCCTGTTCGCAGTCGGCGACGAGAAGACTCGCAGCGATGTGCTCGAAGGTCACGACCGGGCGGTCACGGCTGTCGTCGACTGGATCGAGCGCAACGCGCTCACCCGATACCGCATTGGAGGCGAGGTCGCCATGGTCGACGCGCAAGGAATCGCAGCGGCCACGTTCCGTCAGCACACTTCGCGGGCACTCGATCCACAGCTGCATACCCATGTGGTCGTCGCCAACCGGGTCCTGTCCCCGGATGGGCGCTGGCTCGCGCTCGACGCACGCGGCCTGAAACTGGACCAGCGCACTGCCTCGGCGATCTACCACGCATCGCTGCAAGCCGAACTGACGCGACGCATCGGTGTCGAGTGGGTGAAGACCGAACACTCGATCTCAGAGATCGGCGCAATACCCACCGACGCAATCACGGCGTTCTCGCAACGCACTGACTCGATCCGACGCCGAGTCGACACCAAGATCGACCGGTTCATCGACACCATGGACCGGGAACCGACACCGAGGGAGCGCTGGCGCCTCGAACGAGAAGCAGTCATCGATTCCCGCCCAGCCAAGGCCGGCTCGATCGATGCCGAAGCGCTGCACACCGAATGGGCGGAACGGCTCGAAGCCCTCGACATCACCTTCGATCAGCTCCAACGCGACTGCCTGAACCGCGAGACCGCGCTCGACCTGCACCCCGACATCGCCCACGCCGTGATCACCGACGCGGTCGCTGCGCTCGAAGCCACCCAGTCGACGTGGCGACCCGCCGAGCTGACCCGCGAGATCGCCCGACAACTCCCCACCAACATCGGCCACACGCCCGACCGAGCTCCTCGACCTTCTCGACACGCTCACCAGCGATGGCATCGCGCAGCACTGCGTCGACATCTCCCGACCGATCCAGGTCGGCGCTCTCCTGAGGGCAGACGGCCGACCGGTGAGCGAATCAGTCGCCGACCGGGCACTCACCACCCAAACGATCCTCGACCAAGAACAAGACGTCCTCAGTTGGGCTCAGCGCCGGTTCAGCTACCCAGGGATCGACAACGCCGACGTCCACACAGAGGCCAGCGCATCCCTCACCGCAGCCCAGGCCGAGGTAGCAGCAGCCGTGGCCGGAACCAGCGACCTCGTCCTGGTCGTCGGCCCCGCCGGTACGGGCAAGACCACTGCGTTGTTCCCCGCAATCCGAACGCTCGCCGTTGATCGCCGTCACGCCTTCGGTGTCGCCCCATCGGCCGCCGCAGCTCAAGTACTCGAGGCCGAGACCGGCTTGAGCCTCCGACACGCTGGACAAACTGCTCGTCGAGCACGACGGACTTCGACCACCCGGCCACGCCTACGACCTCCCATCCGGAACGACGGTCATCGTTGACGAGGCGGGCATGGTCCCGACCGACAAACTCGCAGCCCTCGCCGAGCTATCCGACCGCCAAGGTTGGCGTGTCGCCCTCATCGGCGACCCGCTCCAGTTCTCTGCCGTTGGCCGAGGCGGCATGTTCGCCCATCTCATCGACACGTACGGTGCAATCGAACTCGACCAGGTCCATCGCTTCGCCAACGAATGGGAACGGGCCGCATCGCTCAGCCTCCGTAGCGGCGACCAAACCATCGCCGACGTCTACGACCAACACGGTCGCATCCACGGCGGCACCGCCACACGGATGGAAACCGAAGCACTCGACGCCTGGTCGACCGCCCGCCGACACGGCCAGAGCGTGCTGTTGTCGGCACCGTCGAACGACACCGTCCACCAGCTCAACCTCGCCGCCCAACAACGCCGAATCCACGATGGCGAAATCAACCCGCGCAGCCGCTCGGTCGAAGCCGGCGGCTACCAGATCCACCTGGGCGACGAGATCGTCACCCGACACAACGACCGAAGGATCCTGACCGATCGAGGGCTCATGGTCCGCAACCGCGACACGTGGACGGTCACGAACATCCGTCGCAGGCACCGTCACAGCCAGCGGCGAATCGGGAACCGTCCAGCTCCCTGAGTCCTACGTGGCCCAACACGTCGAACTGGCATACGCCCAGACCAGCCATGCCACTCAGGGCCGCACCGTCGACCGGTCGATCCTGGTCCTCGATCGGCCCACCGACCTCCGCGGTCTCTATGTCCCGCTCACCCGAGGACGGCAATCCAACGACGCCTACATTGCCACCACAGGCGAGATAGACGCCATCGACATCTTCCGGGAATCAATGGCCCGCAGCTGGATCGACCAACCCGCCCACGCACGACAGGCCGAACTGGCCGACCACCGACCGGGCACGATTCCGCCCGCTGAACTCCGAGCGATATTCGCTGAACGCGGCGAGATCACCGAGACGATCCGACGAATCGACCAGGAGATTCCCCGCCACGACCACATGCTCCAAGAGCAACTCGCCGATCTGAAACGAGCAGCCAACCGACTCGACACAGCAGAGCGATGGTTGGCCGAAGCCCAGGAGAAACTCAGCTCGCTCGACCGTCCATTCTCACGTCGCTGGCACCGAGATGAGATCCGCTCGGCACAGACCGAGGTTCAGCGAGCGAGCGACAGCGTTGCCGAAGCTCAGACAGCTCACGCAGAGAAAGCAGCCCTCCTCCAGACGGTGCAGGATCGGATCAACGAGACGAACCAAGCGCCAAGGCGACCGACCCATGCTCGCATCCACCGACTCACGAGCACCGCCGAAGCCCTCGACGCCGACGCATCGATTCGAGGAACGAGCCTCGCCAAGGACTGCCCGGCCGAAATCTCGGGGACAGTCGGCGCACGACCGGCCGATCAACAAGCCGCTACCGCCTGGGACCAGGCCGCAGGGCGACTCGAACAGTTCCATTCCAGCTTCGGAACCACCCAAGGGCTCGGGCCCGATTCCTACTACCACCCAGACGACTTCGCCGACAGCCGCCAACGCGCCAAACAAGCACTCAACACGCTCATCGCCGAGCATGAACGCGTCAACCCCGCGCAACACCTCACCCAAGATCAGGGACTGGGCATCAGCCGCTGAACAACGCGACCAAGCCCACCCCAGGGGCGAGCTCGAACAAGCATCAGCAACAGATCGGCGTCAAGGGTCGGTTGCGGGACTCCGCTGCGCTCCGTGTCCTCGCCTCCGACCTCCGGCCGGCCCCTTGACCCCAAGAAGCCCGACTCAGTTGACCCTTTCCGAAGTCATGACATCGTGATATCATGACTTCATGCCCAAGCAGACCACCGTCCGTCTACCCGACGAACTCGCCGACGAAGCCGAAGCCGTTGCACGCGTCCAAGGCAGCAGCGTCAACCAACTCATCATCGACTCACTCACCGCAGAAATCGAACGCGTCCGGTCCGACGAAGACTTCACCTCCCGTGCCAAGCGCCTCATCGAACGCGACAAGGAGCTCCTCGAGCGCCTCGGCAAGTGACGAGATACATCACCCTCGCCGAATACCTCCTGATCACCGAGTTTGCGACCGGCTTCGCAGCTGAAGAACTCCTCAGATCTGGCAGGATCGACCTGGCGGACTCAGCTCTGCACGCACCCCAGGCTGGGTTCGGCGACCAAGACTTCTATCCCGACATCTACGACAAGGCCGCCGTCCTATGTTGGCGACTCGCTCGCAACCATCCCTTGCCCGATGGCAACAAGAGGGCCGCATGGGCCACGCTCACCCTCTTCATCGACCTCAACGACGGCCAATGGACGCCCGACCCTCCTGATGTCGATGACGCGGAACACACCATGGTCGCAGTCGCGGCAGGCGAGATTGACGAGGCACAACTCGCCGAATGGCTCCGCGAACGCGTCCCGTTCAACGAGCAGACATGAGTTCCACGTGCCCCTGTTGTGGGTGGGACGAGCTCGACCAGAAACCCTACGAGCGCTGGCCCGACCGGTTGCCTGTCGACGCAACGCCACCGTACGAGGACTCGTTCGCGACGCGTCCCACGGAGGACGTCAATGCTGCGAATTCGAGTTCGGCAACGACGACAGCTTGCAGCTGACACCGAACTCCAACTATCACGACATCCAACCGTCGGGCTCGTCGACGCATCGCCTGACGAACTCCGCGAGATGAGGCGCCTTGCGAATCCGAAGGGCCGACGCCGATGGCATCGTGCCTAGAACGTGCCTAGAACATCGGAGAACAGGGGTCGCGAGCGGTGTCCAGCGCGTCCGTAGCCGGCGGCAACAAACCGTCTCTCACCTCCAAAAACGCTGGTCGGCGCCCCGCGCCGCCGAACGATCCAGGTACCTTCCCAAGCTGAATACGGGGGTTCGATTCCCCTCACCCGCTCTCCGGACGGCAACGATCCCGGCGAGCGCCGCGGCCGAGGCGCGCTTCAGGCCTCAGACGTTCAAAAAAGCTACGGTGCGACCCGATGCGCCGCTCAAACATCGTCATGGTCATGGCTGCCCAGCTGGCGCCGCACTTCACGTCGACCTACGGCCAATCGGTGGTGTCCACCCCGCCTCCGGACCAGAGAGGACCGTCGGTGACCAGCACACCTCTCTCCGTCGCCCGACCCTTGGCATCCCGAGCCAGGCGCGCCACTGTCGTCATACTTGGAGCGTCTTGAACTATGGGGTTGTGGACGCCTCGATGCTCTTGCGCACTTCATCCATGTCGAGCGCTTTCACCTGGCCAACGAGATCTTGAAGCGCTGCGGCAGGAATTGCTCCGGGCTGGGAGAACACCTGGATCCCATCACGGAAGATCATCAGCGTGGGGATGGAACGTATGCCGAGTCCCCCCGACAGAGCCTGCTCAGCCTCGGTGTCGACCTTGGCGAACACCGCATCTGGGTGCTCGTTGGCGACCTCTTCGAAGATCGGCGCGAACGTCTTGCAGGGGCCGCACCACTCGGCCCAGAAGTCAACGAGCACAACGCCCTCGCCCTGGATGAGAGGCATGAACTCGGATTCGGTGATGTTCTTGATTGGCATGGCGCTTGTTCCTTCCGGGGCGTCCTGTGACTGCGCACTTGTAGCCAACGCCGGTGAACGACGCACTATTCCGACTCCTTGACGTTCGGGCCCGAGCACCATGAGTTCGGTGATGCAAACGAACGAGACCGCCGACACAATGCTCAGAGAAGACCGGGGGAATCGCATGGGACTCGTCGAAGCGATCGGATACGAACCACGACCAACCAACGCCGTGCAACGACTCACGCAGCGCTTCGCGTCCAGCAGGTTGGGTTCGTGGGCATTCTCGAAGTTCCTCTACCGAGCCGATCGAGCGGTGTTCAAACTCAGCGAGGGCCGGTTCACCGTGCCGGGCCTCGTCGCCGGGCTCCCGATCGTCATGATCACGACGACCGGGGCCAGATCCGGCGAGCAGCGCACCATGCCGCTCGTCGGCATTCCCATCGATGAGAACCTCGCGATCATCGGCACCAACTTCGGACAGACCAGGACACCGGGCTGGGTGTACAACCTCGAGGCCAACGCGCGCGGATCGGCGCAGTATCGCGACCGACTCGTCGAGTTCGTGGCGCGTCCGGCGGCCGATCGCGAGTACGACGACGCCTTCACCAGGGCCGCCACGATCTATCCGGGCTACGACAAGTACCGCCAACGGGTCTCGGGGCGTGAGATTCGAGTCTTCGTCCTCGAAATGGACGGGTGACTACCCACCCCACGAGCCGGATGACATCTGACACCACCCTCCATGACTCGACGTCACAGACGGTGCCCTCGAGGTCTGCAGCTCCCGCGAGCGGTCTTCATCGGAGCGTTGATCTCGGGTAGGTTGCCAGAACGCCTCCGCAGACACACGCCCATCCAAACCGCAGCCACCGCGCCGGTTTGCTGTCACGCCGAGCCCTCCTGATCGACCTCGGAGGCGCTGTTGCGGCAGCACTCGTTCTCGGTGCGTGCGGTACCGACAGTCCCGTCGACGACGTGCCCGCAGACGACACGACAGCCGCAGGCGGGGAGGACGGCGGTACCGACACCACGACGACGACAGCCGGGCAGGTCCCGGACTCCGGGAGGTGGCAGCGCACAAACCTAGGTTTCGTCTCGGCCTACGTGCTGGTCCGCAACGGTGGGGCCGCCATCGTGGACACCGGTCCCTCCGGCAGCGAAGAGGCGATCGCCAACACACTGACCGCGCTCGGCTCGGGCTGGTCCGACGTGTCAGATGTGATCCTCACCCATCGCCACGGCGATCACATCGGCAGCCTCGGGGCCGTAGCGGAGGCGGCGGCGAACGCATCGCTGTGGGCCGGGATCGACGACGTCGATGCGATCGGCCGGGATCTCGGCATCAGTGGTGTCGCCGACCGGGAGCAGATCGCCGGCCTCACCGTCATCGCCACACCAGGGCACACCCCGGGCCACATCTCCATCCTCGATTCGACCGCTGGTGTGCTCGTCGCCGGTGATGCTCTCAACGGAGAGAACGCCGGCGTCGCCGGACCGAACCCTCAGTTCACTCCGGACATGGACATGGCCAGCGCCTCGGTCGTGACGCTCGCCGGCTTCGACTACCAGACGATCTACTTCGGACATGGCGAACCGGTACTGAACCAGGGTTCGGGTCTGGTCGCCGAGCTCGCAGCCGCCCTCTGAGCCGCCGGCTTTCACCCCGCCCGACACACCGTGAAATGAGCGCCGGGTCGCTGTCGGAGGGCGTTAGCGTGGCCGGGCCGGCGCCATCGCCCGCCTGTCGGAGGTGTCGGAACGGGAGACCGGCGTACGTTTGGACGTCGAAGCGGCCAGGGACAGCATTCGGCAACCGCCGGTTCCCGTGAGGACCGGCACGATGGCTCGATCATCTGGCGACCTGAGCCCCCTCACCGGGGTGACTACGATCGGCTCCATCGGTCACGTTCGACCTGAGCTCGCAACGAGGGCCGCCGTCCAAGGAGCTACGACACCCATGCCATCTCGTTTCCACGCCCGGGCACCATTCGCACCCACCCTCCTGGCGATCGCTCTGCTCGCTGCGGCCTGCGGCAGTGACGGCACGGCCGCCACGACAACCACGACCACCACCGAGGCGACGGGCTCCACCGCCGACACGACCACGACCACCGAAGGGCCGACCACGACCGAGGCGACGGGCGCCGGTGCGGTTCCGGTCGACCCGGCGTGGGTCGCCTACGCCGACGACTTCTTCGTGTGGGGGGTCGAACCCGACGACGTGCTCAACGTCCGCACCGGCCCCGGGGTGGCCAACCCGATCATCACCGCCCTCGACCCAAATCAGCAGGGCGTCCGCCGTTTCGACGTCACCGAGTTCGTCGGCGACGACCGCTGGGGTGCGATCGAGGTGGCCGGTGGGGCCGGTTGGGTCAACCTGGCCTTCCTACGGCCGGCCGGCACCCGTCCCCCGACGATCGAGGGAACGATCGATCCCCGCACCGAAACCGCTGCCGACGACGTCCAGGCGGGGCTTGGCGCCGGGGAGTACGAGACCCTGTCAGGGTTCGTCGACCCGGCCCGGGGAGTCGCGATTTCGGTGTACGCCTATGTGGGCGATGACGCCCAGGTCCTGAGCCCCGAACAGGTGGCCGGCGCGGCCACCGATGACAGTGTGCTGCTCTGGGGTTACACCGACGGTGAAGGCGCACCGATCGAGACGACGATCGCCGAACGGCTCGAAACGATCGCCGGCGACACCGGCATCACCAGCACCGATGTGATCGGGTTCGACTTGCGGGTGGGATCGGGCAACTCGATCGACAACATCGCCGACCGGTTCCCGGGTGCATCGGTGGTCGAGTACCACTTCGACGGCACGTCGCTCTATGGCGACTTCGACTGGAGCAGCGTTCGGTTCGTGTTCGATACCGAGGATCTGGCACCGACGGGCCGCCCGGCCCTGCTCGCCATCGTCCAGGACACCTGGACGATCTGAACCCGGCGCCGGAAGGCACCGCGATTCAGCGGAGCTCGTTGAGCGCTCGGTGTCAGAGCCTGGTCGAACATCACGCCCAACGGTGCTGAGTCCAGGTCGCACCCGGTCACCACGACGCAGTTCCTCCACCGCTAGGCTTCCGTCCGGTCGTTTCAAGGAGATCCGGCGCTGTGCGTATCCACCTCTTGGGGACCCGGGGCTCACTGCCGGCGCCCGGAGCCCGTTTCCTCCGCTACGGCGGCAACACCTCGTGCGTGGCCATCGCCCACGACGGCGCCCCGCCCTCCCTGATCCTCGATGCCGGTTCGGGCCTGCGCTCTGCCTCCTCACTGCTCGACCACGACGCCTTCCGCGGTTCGATCCTCCTCAGCCACCTGCACTGGGACCATGTGTTGGGGCTGCCGTTCTTCAGCGCCGGCGACAGCGACAACGCCCACGTCGACCTGTATCTGCCGGCCCAGGGGGACCCCTACGAACTGCTGGGTCGGATCATGTCACCGCCGATCTTCCCGATCGACGTGCGCGGTCTGCGCGGCAACTGGACCGTGGCCGGTCTCGAATCGGGTGCCCACACCATCGAGGGCTTCACCGTTCTCGCCCTCGACATCCCCCACAAGGGTGGCCGGTCGTTCGGGTTCCGCATCGACGACGGATCCGGATCGGTTGCCTACCTACCGGATCACAGCCCGATCACGCTGGGCGAGGGACCCAATGGGCACGGTGAATACCACGAGGCGGCGATGCGACTCGTCGCCGGGGTCGATCTGATGATCCACGACTCCCAGTACACGACGGCCGAGTTCGTCCCCCGCCGCCACTGGGGCCACTGCACCTATCACTACCCGGTCGAGCTGGCCCGGAACGCCGGGGTGAAGAGAACCCTGTTGTTCCACCACGATCCCGGCCGCACCGATGCCGACATGGACGCACTCACCACCGAGATCGACGACCCGTCCATCACGTTCGCCGTCGAAGGCGACACCATCGATCTGCACGGCAGCGGTTCCTGATCTCACCCGCCGACCGGAACCGGCGCATGACTTCGGGTCTATCGTCCATGACATGGACGACCTCGCCTCGGCCGTCGACGACGCTCACGAGCGCTACACCCGGACCCATCCCGAGTAGCGCGGCGGCGGACCGACGGGCGAGGAAGGTGCTTCCCGGGGGCAACACGCGCTCGGTGTTGCACTTCGATCCGTTCCCTTTCAGGGTCGTGCGCGCCGAGGGAGCCACGCTCACCGACGTCGACGGTCACACGTACGTGGACTTCTGCGGCAACTACACCGCCGGCCTACTCGGCCACTCACCGGTCGGAATCCAACGGGTGATCGCCGATGCGCTCGAGCACGGGTGGGCGATAGGCGCCACCCACCGGACCGAGATCGAACTGGCCGAACTGCTGTGCGACCGCTTCGCCACGATCGAACAGGTCCGCTTCACCAACTCCGGCACCGAGGCGAACCTGATGGCGATCGGTACGGCCCTGCACCACACCGGCCGCACCGGCGTGGGCGCGTTCGATCACGCCTACCACGGCGGCGTCCTGTCCTTCGGCGACGGAGGCGTCCAACACCCGCTGAATGTCCCCCATCGGTTCGTCGTCGCCCCTTTCGACGATCTCGACGGGCTCGACGTCCTGTTCGCCGACGACGATCTGGGCTGCGTACTGATCGAGGCGGTCCAGGGATCGGGAGGCTGCCGACCCGCCTCCGCGGAGTTCCTGACCGAATTGGAACGACGGTGCCGGGACAACGGCACGGTGCTGATCCTGGACGAGGTGATGACCTCGCGGCTGGCGCCGGGCGGGGCGCAGGAACTGTTCGGTCTCGCCCCGGACATGACCACCCTCGGCAAGTACATCGCCGGGGGGATGACCTTTGGTGCCTTCGGCGGCAAGCGCTCCCTGATGTCGCATTTCGACCCTGCCGCCGGCGGGACCCTCACCCAGGCCGGCACCTTCAACAACAACATCGTGTCGATGACCGCCGCAGTGCACACACTGCGCCACGAACTCGAACCCGACCGGCTAGGTGCTGTCAACGAGCGCGGCGACTCGCCTACGAATCGCTCTGGACAATGCGTTCACCGCCGCCGACGTCCCGTTGTGGGTGACGGGGCTCGGCTCGATGCTCAACGTTCACAGCGAGCGTCCCGAACACCTCGAACTGTTCTTCCACGCCATGCTGGCCGACGGGCACTATGTCGCTCGCCGTGGGTTCGTCGCTCTCTCGATGGAGGTCACCGACGACCATTGCGACCAGCTGATCGCATCCGCTACTACGTGGGCACGGTCGATCCGCTGAGCCACCGCCGAACTTCGTCGACCTGCTGGACGGCCATGCCCTTGTGACGTTGCAGATCGGCGGAACCGTCGCAGACGAAGGTTCGCAGATCGGCTGGGCGTGCCATCGCCAAGTCGCCCAACGTGCACTGCTGGATCCGTATGGTGAACACGACCCAGCCCGTCGAAGGGAGGCGGCGCAGAGTCTGCCGTTCGCTGCGCAGGAACAGTCCCGAACCGCAATCGGTGGCGGGAACGACCGGATCACCCCCTGGCGGCCGGAGCGGCTGGAACAGCGAGGGGTCGGGATGTACGAACCAGTTGCGGCGCAGTACGGTCCGCTCCCCCAGCCGGTCGAGCATGGTGGTCACCCGCTCGGCGAGCGTGGGCGCGTATCTCGGGACAGGCCCGTGGACCTCGGTAAGGGGCCGGCCGAGTTTGTCGGCCAGCCGCCACCGGGACGGAAAACAGAGAACGGCGGCGTCGAGCACCCATTCGTCGGTACCTCGGCTCAGGAGACAGAAGTCCTCCTGAACCGAGCGGCCCAAACGCTCCAGCGGCGTCGACCCGGAGGCGATGCCCACCCCGGCAGCCGCCACCATCGCCTCGAGTTCCTCGGTCGCGGCCGCGGCCGGGGGCGGCTCGGCCAGCACCTCGGATCGCCGTTCCCGAAGGAGGCGGGCCCGCAGATCGAGTTCGGCGTCGAGGTGTTCGTCGACGATCAGCCATCGATGTTCGCCGAGCGAACGGGTGCCCATACGGGGCCAGCTCTCGTGAATCCCCAGGTCGAGCTCACCGGTCCAGTCCACCCCGCCAGTGTGGACGGCCCTGGCGTCGACGACATACTCCCGGCCCGACTCACGCTCCCGCCGGCCATGTCCGTACAATTGTCGACATGGCTCGTTTCCGACTCGTATCTCTCCTGCTCACCGTCCTCATGCTCGCCGCCACCGCCTGCGCCAGCGATAGCGACAGCGACACCGCCGGGTCGGCAGAAGGTACCGGCGAAATCCGCATCGTCAGCCCGGAAGACGGCGCTGAGCTGCAGGCGGACAGCGACGTCGTCGTTCTCGACCTGCGCACACCCGAGGAGTTCGCCGACGGCCATCTCGACGGTGCACTGATGATCGACTTCTACGAATCGGACTTCGCCGATCGGATCGCCGAACTCGACCCGGACGCGCTCGTATCTCATCTACTGCAGGTCGGGCAGCCGGAGCGGCCAGACCAGGGCGATCATGGAGACGCTTGGATTCGGCGACGTCGCCGACATCGACGGTGGCATCGTCGCGTGGACTGACGCCGGCCTGCCGCTCACGCGATAGACGCACGACCGGTTCGGCTCAGAGCAGGCGGCGCACGATCCGCTCCTTGAGCGAACTGTACGGCGGGTACCCCAGGCTGTGCTCCAACCGGCTCGGCTTCCGGAGCACACCCCTCAGGTTGGAGAACGTGTCGAATCCGCTCTGGCCGTGATAGATCCCGATCCCCGAGGGACCCACGCCACCGAAGGAGAGCTCGGGCGGTGAGAAGTGGTAGAGCGTGTGGTTGACGCACGCCCCGCCTGAACTGGTCCGGTCCAGCATTCGCTGCACCAGGTCGTCATCGTCACTGAAGACGTACAGGGCGAGGGGCTTGGGTCTGGCGTTGATGAACCGAATGGCCTCCTCGACGTCGGACACCGCGATCACGGGCAGGATCGGACCAAAGATCTCCTCTGTCATGAGTGGCGACTCGAGGTCCGGGTCGACGACGATCGTGGGCGCCAGATATCTGTTGTCGCGGTCGCTCTCGCCGCCGAAGACGACCTTCTGGCCCTCGAGAAGGCCGACCAGTCGCTGCTGGTGGCGATCGCTCACGATGCGGCCGAAGTCCGAGGTCGAGGAGTGATCCTCGCCGTAGAAGCGGTTCCACGCAGCGCCGATCGCATCGACCAGTTCGTCCCTCCGGCTCTCGGATACCAGCACGAAGTCCGGCGCGATACAGGTCTGCCCTGCGTTGACGCCCTTGCCCCAGGCGATCCGATTGGCGGCCACCTGGACGTCGACGTCATCGGCGACATAACACGGCGACTTGCCACCCAACTCCAGCGTGACCGGTGTCAGATTCTTCGCTGCAGCCTCCATCACGATGCGGCCGACGTGGGTGGAACCGGTGAAGAAGATGTGGTCGAAGCGTTCCTGCAAGAGCGCCGTCGCCACGTCGGGCCCGCCTTCGACGATCGCGAACGCGTTGTCGTCGAGGTACTCGGGCAGGTTTCGGGCGATCAGCTCCGATGTCGCCGGCGACAGCTCCGAGGGTTTTGCCACCACCGCGTTGCCGGCTGCGAGGGCGGCCATGATCGGCAGGAGCATGAGGTTGACCGGGTAGTTCCAGGGGGCGATGATCAGCGCCACGCCCAGCGGCTCGGGGATGAGTTCGGCCCGTCCCGGCTGGGCCGCCAGCGGCACCTTGGTCTTTCTGGGCCGGGCCCACTTCCTGAAGTTCCTCTTGATGTACTTGCCCTCGGCCAACGACGGACCGATGTCGCCGACCCATGCCTCGACCGCGGGACGGCCGAGATCAATGTTCAACGCTGCGATGAGGTCGTCGGTGTGGTCGTCGACGAAACGGATCAGGCCATCGAGTTGCGCCTCGCGCCAGTCGAGTGATTGCGTCGTGCCGGCCTCGAAACAGGCACGGACCGAACGCACCGTCGATGCGACCAAGTCGGGCGGTTCGGAAGTGATCTGGGTGTCGTCGACGAGTGCCATGGTGCCAGGGTAGGGACCTGTGTCTCCCCGCGCCCAGATGGCGCCCCGACGCCGGACGACTAGGAGTAGTTCTCCCAGTACCGGGAGGGACGGGGACCGGACTGGTCGAGGTATTTCGAACCGAGCGAACCCGACCCGTACGGCCGGTCGGCTTCGGTGGTCATTTGGATGAAGCTGATCTGGCCGATCTTCATGCCCGGGTACAGGGTGATCGGCAGGCTGGCAACGTTGGAGAACTCGAGGGTGATCATCCCGTTCCAGCCGGCGTCGACGAATCCCGCGGTTGTGTGGATGAGCAGCCCGAGCCGGCCGAGACTGCTCTTGCCCTCGATCCGGCCGACCAGGTCGTCGGGAAGACGGATCCGTTCGGCCGTCGAGCCGAGAACGAACTCGCCGGGATGGAGGATGAACGGGTCGTCGTCGGTCGCCTCCACCTCGGCGGTGAGATCGGTCAGATCCGTCTTCACATCGATGTGGCTGCGGGTGTGGTTTCGGAAGACGATGAACCGTCGGTCGAGGCGCAGGTCGACCGAGCTGGGCTGGATGGCATTGTCCTCCAACGGGTCGATCTCGATGCGGCCGTCGCGGATCTCCTGCCTGATCGTGCGGTCCGAGAGAATCACGCCGTCACGTTACAAGTGATTGGGACGCCTTCGCCGGCTGGGCCGGCCTCAGCGCAGATTCGCCTGCTGGCCCACCGATGACGAGCTGTGGCACCCTGGACATGACATGGTTCTCACCCATTCGACGAGCAGAAGAGCTCGTTCCACCCTCCGCTCCGGCGACCTTCGCACCAAGCGCGAGATCGCTGGTGCTTTTCTCGGTGCCGGTTCACCGCGGGTCATCATCGCAGCCTGCGCCTTTGCGATTGTCGCCCGGATCGTCGTCGGAGGTTTCTCGCCGGCTGAACTGGCTCTGCCGGTGGTGATCGCCGTTCTGGTCGGCCCGGTCGAATGGGTCATCCACCTGTTCCTGCTCCACGCCCCTACGGAGTCATTCCGGATGAGGACGCTCGGCACCGGTGTAGGGCATCGGGAGCACCATCTCGATCCCGAGCACATGGGTTGGCTCCTCCTGAGCCCCGGCGATGCTGCGGTGTTCGCCGTCATGATCGCCGGCTTCACCGCCGTGTGGTCGCTGCCGGTGCTCCTGATCCTCGGTGCCGCAGGTGTGGAGGTCTCACTCCTGGCCGGTTACCTGACCGCACTGGTGCTGGCGTATGTCACATTGGCCCACTACGAGTGGGTTCATCTCTTGGTCCATACCCGCTATCGGGCCACATCCCGCTACTACCGAAGGCTGACCCGCAACCACCGGCTCCACCATTTCAGGAACGAGCAGTACTGGCTGGGTGTCACGTCCAACCTGGGCGATCGCATCATGGGCACCTATCCGGCCCAGAAGTCAGACGTGCCGCTGTCCGACACCGCCCGCACCCTGAGGTGAGAGACCGGGAGCAGGTTTTCGGCGACCAAGCCGAGCTACTCCACCAACAGCACGATCTTGCTGGCCGCGCCCGAATCGAGAAGCGCGAAAGCCTCGTCGAATTCCTCCAGCCGCATCTCGTGGCTGATGACCGGCGTGATGTCGAGCCCCGACTCGAGCATCGCAACCGCCTTGTACCACGTTTCGAACATCTTGCGTCCGTAGATTCCCTTGAAGGTGAGCCCCTTCAGTATCGCCATACTGAGATCGAGTCTGGCCGGCTCGGCGAACAGCCCGAGCAACCCGATCTCTCCACCGTGGTTGATCGTGTCGACGATCGTGTCCACCGCCAAATGGAGAGCCTGACATCTCCAATGCGACGTCGAACCCCTCGGTCATGCCGAGATCGGCCATCACCGATCGGACGGATTCTTCGCCGACGTTCACCACCCGCGTGGCTCCCATACGAGCCGCCCGGGCCAGGCGCTCGGGTTCGAGATCGGTGACGACGATGTGGCGAGCTCCGGCGTGTCGGCAGATCCCCGAGGCCATCTGCCCGATCGGTCCGGCGCCGGTGATGAGGACATCCTCGCCGACGAGATCGAACGACAATGCGGTGTGGACGGCGTTGCCGAGCGGATCGAGTACGGCCGCGACCTGATCCGGGAGCGACGCCGGTATGACGTACGCGTTGTGGGCGGGAATGACGACGTAGTCGGCGAAATCCGCCGTCGCGATGAATGCCGACGCCGATCGTGTTGCGGCACAGGTGCTCGGCGCCGGCCCGGCAGTTTCGGCAGGTGCCGCAGACGATGTGGCCCTCACCGACCACCCTCGTGCCGACCTTCAGGTGCTGGACCTGAACACCGACATCAGCGACCACTCCGACGAATTCGTGACCCGACGATCAACGGGGGCTTCAGTGTCCGTGCAGCCCACTCGTCCCAGTTGTAGATGTGAAGATCCGTCCCACAGATCGCGGCGTGGGTGACCCGAATCAACACGTCGTTGACCCCCGGCGACGGCACCGGGACGTCGGCGAGCACGAGCCCCGGACCCGGCGTCGGCTTGACCAGCGCTCTCATGTCGACCCCGCGATCAAGCCCAACTCCGTGCCGGTCGGCAACGAACGCGTCGATCGCCCGATCGACATCATCGGAGGTGTGGGCGGCGTTCATCTGGGTTCGGATACGGGCCGTACCCCGGGGGACCACCGGGAACGAGAAGGCGGTGACGTAGATCCCCCGTGACAGGAGACGCTCGGCCATGTCGGTGGCGACGGACGCGTCGCCGATCATCACCGGGATGATCGGGTGACCCTGTCCGGAGAGCTCGAATCCGGCGGCGGTCATCCCGGCCCTGAAGCGGGCCGCGTTCGACTCGAGTTGGGCTCGGAGCGCATCGCCGGCCCTGGCGATCTCGAGGGCCTTGTGGGCACCGCCGAGCAGCGCCGGGGTGAGCGCGTTGGAGAACAGGTAGGGGCGGGCCCGCTGTCGCATCAGGTCGACCACGCTCTGACGGGAGGCGATGAAACCTCCCATCGCACCGCCCAGCGCCTTGCCGAGGGTGCTGGTGACGATGTCGACCCGGTCCTCGACCCCGTGGAACCAGGGGGTACCCCGACCCTGAGGTCCGATGAAGCCCGGTGGCGTGGCAGTCGTCGACCATCACGAGCGATCCGAACCGATCGGCGATCTCGCAGATCGCGGGCAGGTCGGCGAGGTAGCCGTCCATGCTGAAGACCCCGTCGGTCACGATCATCGTGTGGCGGGCGCCTGCGTGGGTGGCCTCGCTGAGTTTCGCCTCGAGGTCCGACATGTCCCGGGTGGCGAACCGGTACCTCCGGGCCTTGCACAACCGGATGCCGTCGATGATCGACGCGTGGTTCAACGAATCGGAGATCACGGCGTCCTCGGCGCCGAGCAGTGGTTCGAAGACCGCCCCGTTCGCATCGAAACAGGCGGCGAACAGGATCGCGTCGTCGGTACCGATGTAGTCCGCGATGTCGGCCTCCACGACCCGATGGAAGTCGAGCGTGCCGCAGATGAATCGGACCGAGGCCATGCCGTAGCCGTACCGCTCGATCGCCTCGTGAGCCGCCGCCATGATCTCGGCGTTGTCGGCGAGGCCCAGGTAGTTGTTGGCGCAGAGATTCATCACCTCGCCCACCCCGGCGACGGTCACCGATCCAGCCTGGGGTGAGGTGATCGGACGTTCGTTCTTCCACAGGCCTTCGGCACGTATGGCCGACAAGGTCTCGTCGACGGCGTCATAGAAGCTGGTCCGGCTCATCGCCCCATCGTGCCATCCCGCAGGCCGGCGCGGACGATGCACAGGTCAGAAGCGGCCGTGCCGGCCCTCTCCGCCGGTGAACCGCATCGCCCCGCTCAACGTCTCGCCGGAGTGGACCGTGGCCAGACCCAAGGTCATCTCGTCGGCCATGGCCTCCGACTCGGACCGTCCCCATTGCTGGAGTGTTGACCGGCGGTCCCCCCGCATACAGGTCTGGGGGAACGATCCGATCTGCTCGGCCAGCTCCATGGCCGTGGCAGCGCCTGTCCCGCCGGAACGACGCGGTTGGCCAGACCGAAGCTCAGCGCCTCCTGCGCCTCGACCGAACGACCGGTCAGGATCATGTCCATCGCCCGGCTCTGGCCGATCAGCCTCGGCAGCCGCACGGTGCCACCGTCCACGAGCGGTACGCCGAACCGGCGGCAATACACACCGAAGACCGCGGTCTCGGACGCGACCCGCAGATCACACCACACCGCCAGTTCGAGGCCGCCGGCCACCGCATGGCCCTCGATCGCGGCGATGACCGGTTTGGACAGCTCCATTCGGGTGGGCCCCATCGGGCCGGGGCCATCGGGCTCGATCCGGTTTCCGCTGCCCTCGGCCAGCGCCTTGAGATCGGCGCCGGCGCAGAACGTGCCGCCGGCGCCGGTGAGGATGGCGACATCCAGCGCAGGATCGCTGTCGAAGTGCTCGAAGGCCAGCACCAGGGCGCCGGCGGTGCGACGATCGACCGCGTTACGCCGATCGGGCCGGTCGATCGAGACCACCAGGGTCCTGGCGTGCACGGCTGGTGGTCACTGTTGTCATACCCCGACGCTAATCGCCAGCGAGGCCATCTCCAGGGTTCTAGACCCCGCCCCAGATCCGGCCGGCGTCGGCGTCGGAGATGTCGCAGTTGTCGGTCGCTCTGTCCACCGCTCCGTCCCGGAACTGCTCGGGCGGTGCATCGCCCTCCAGCATGTCCGGCGTGATCTCGTCCTCGCGTTCACCGAAGTAGCGGTAGAACTCGGTGATGGCACAGAGCTGGTCGGCTGGATCGATGCCTTCGATCGCGTTGCCCTCGACCGCCAGCTCAGCCGCCTGTTCCGGAGCGCAGAACAGGATGCTGAGGGCGGCAGCCTGGGCAGCCTCTTCATCGCCACCGAGGAACCCGGCGCCGGTGACGCCCTTCTCGGTCAGGCAGCGTGCGATCTCTCCGTCGACATCGAAGTCGGCGCCGAAGATGAGCGTCAGCATGGCGGTGAGGCCGTCGTCGCCGAGCAAATCCTCGATGTCGTCGATGTTCTCGAGGTCCAGATCCTCCAGGGCATCCAACGCCTCCTGTTTTCTCGGTCACACCGTCGTCGCTCGAGGCGTCCTCGGATCGTCGTGGATGCCTCGGTCGTCGTGGATGGCTCGGTCGTCGTGGTCTCCTCGACGGTCTCGTCGGAAACAGAACCCTCGGAGTCCGACCCCCCGCAGGCGCCGCCGAGCAGAGCAAGGGCGCTCAGCGCGGCGATGAAGGCGGTGCGGGCAGAACCGATGATCATGTGACGTCCTTTGTTCGTTGGTTGTGACTAGTCGAACTGGTCGATCATGATCACGTTGCCGTCGGGGTCGGTGAACACGATATGGCCTGGTCCTTCGGGTTTGTCATCGGCCACCCTGGTGTCGATCGTCGATCCCCGTCGCCTCCAGCACCCGCTGCACCTCCCGCACGTCGGTCCGAGTCCGCGTCGGCGCGATGTCCTGACCCAGCCCCGGGTTGAACGTGAGGATGTTCTTGTCCAACATGCCGTGGAACAACCCGATCGTGGCAAAGCCGTTGCGCAGAATGAGCCAACCATCGTCCTGCTCACCGCCGACCACCTCGAAACCAAGACGCTCGTAGAAGGTTCGGGACGCCTCCAGATCGGCGACGGTGAGACTCACAGAGAACGCTCCGAGGTTCATGGCCCGACCCTATGGTCCTCGAGGTGGACCTCGCAATCGATCGATCACGGCCCAGGTCAGTCCCGCGGGCGTGATCGGCAACTCGTCGGGCGGCAGCGGGGTATTCGATTTGATGTAGACGGCCAGCCGATCTGCGTCGCAGGTGGGGCAGAGTTGGATCAGACGCATCGACTGGATCGACAGCTGGGTGCCGCGCGATTTCTCGAGAATCGATTGGAACGCGGCCCGGACATCGGTGGATCCACATGTCGGACATCTCGGCGTGAGGTCGCGATCCCACACGAGGCCGCACTGCTCGCATGTGATCGTGATCGTCTCGTCGTCGCGTTCACCTCTCAGACGCTCCTCCTCGCCACAGTTGGCGCAGGTGGTGTCGGAAGCCATCGCCGCCACGCTAGCTAGTGTCCCGCCGGCCGACGACTCCACCTCGGCGATGTCTTCGTTGCGGAACGACCGGGACAGCTTCCAGGGTGTTCATCTGACCCCGATGACCTGGGGTAACAGACCGACCCCACGCCTCGCCACCGGCGATGGCGCCAGCCTTTCGTGACTCTCGATCGTCTCCGTGAATCGACGACATCCTCATTTTAGAGTGAGTAGTCACTCTACAATGAGAATACGATGAAGGTGTGGCGAGACCGAAAGAGCACACGCCAGACGAGATTCTTTCTTCGGCGATCGCGTTGTTCCGGGACGAAGGGGTCGGTGTGTCCACTGCCCGAATCGCTCAGACGGCCGGGGTTTCAAACGGCACGCTGTTCAACTACTTCCCCACCAAACAAGCTCTGATCGATGCGCTCTACATCTCGACAAAGCACGATCTGGCCGAGGCTGTCGCCACAATGCCGACCGATGGCAGCATCCAGACGAAGATGCGTCTTGTGTGGGACCGCTGGTTCTGCTGGGCCCGGCACAACCGTGACGCGTACACCGTGATGAACCTGCTCCACCAATCCAACCTGGCAAGTCCCGAGGCTCAGCAGGCGGGAATCGAAGCGATCGAAGGTCCAGCCTCGGTACTCGCAGAAGCGATCGACAGTGGAATCCTTGTCGATCTGCCGCTGGACTATCTGGCGGGCCTGATTCAACACCAACTCGACCAAGCAGTGATGTCCGATCTCGACGACGACCAGGCCCGGGTTGCCTTCGGCGTCCTGTGGAACGGCATCACCCAACCAACGAAAGAAGAACCATGACCGATCCAGACTCTGTTCACTTCCCATCCTTCAAGGCCGGCCTCCCTTCGATGGCTGGAAAAACCGTCGTCATCACCGGGACGACCTCGGGAACCGGCAAGGTTGCGGCTGAGACCGTCGCCGGGCTGGGAGCCAAACTCCTGGTTCTGAATCGTGGCATCAGAGCGGTCCACTGCCAGCTTCACTGAGCTCTCGGCCGCCTTTCCCGACGCCGAGCTGCACGACGTGGAATGTGATCTCCAGCTCTTCTCCTCCGTGCAGAGCTGCCGCCGACAAGGTGGCCGAGCTCTGTCCTGAAGGGGTACACGTCTTGTGCAACAACGCCGGAGTCATGGCCCTCGCCGACAGTGCCACGAGCGACGGCTTCGATATTCAGATGCAGACCAACCACCTGTCGCACTTCCTGCTCACGAGGGAACTGATGCCGCTGTTTGAGCGTGCTGCCGAAGCAACCGGAGAGGCCCGTGTCGTGAACCATTCGAGCACCGCCCGGCTCAACCCCAGCAAGGAACTCCAGGGCAGGTTTCTGGAGAAGAACGGTGGCAACCTCGGCGGCGACGGCTCGAAACTGCAGAACATGATGTTCATGGGGCCCCGCTGGTTGCGGTACAACCAGACCAAGCTCGCAAATGCGGCGTTCACTGCCCGCGCTCCATCAGCGGTTGCAGGAACGTAGTTCCAAGGTGAAGGCTCTCGTCGCCCATCCCGGCTTTGCCCGCACCCATCTGCAGAAGACGACAGCCAAGGAGGGCGGCATGGGGGCCCGCTTCACCAAGGTGTTCCAGAGATTCAGCCAAACCGCCGAAGACGGTGCGATGGGCATCCTCAGCTGCATGTGCCTACCAAAGGCCGAGTCCGGCCAGTTCTACGGTCCCGGGTCCGGCATCACGGCAATAAAGGGCAAGGCCGAACCGTTTGCGCTCGAGTCGTTCTACGACAACCGCGAGACACGGGAGCTGCTATGGAGCAAGAGCGAAGAAGCCATCGGCAAGAGTTTCGAGCTCTGACGTCCTTCGGGTTCAGCCCAGGCGCTTGACGGCGAGCAGCATCTCCCACCGAAGACGGGCACCGGTACCTACGGTGCGCTCTGAACAGCCGACATCGGTTCGCCACCGGCGACCAGAGAGTTGTCGCCTGCGGGCGGCGGAATTCGAGGTTGGCAGCCATTGACACCAATCGAACCGCCGAGTGAATCAGACTGTATCGATGCGTCGCTCTCGGCTTCTCCTTCTCGTCGCCGCCGCGGCTGGACTCGGGGGCGCTCTGGCCACCGCCTGGCCGGGGACCGCCGACGCCCCCGGCGGTCCTGACGCCGTGCCGGTGAAACAGCTTGCATCTACCGACGTCGGAAGCACCGAGCTCCCACCGGCTCCCGAACCGATCGCTGTCGCCGGAGCCGTGACCGACGTGTCGCTCGACAGCTCCGGGGTTCTCACGATCTCCGGGGTGACCGAGTCCGAAGGGGTGCCGGCCGACGTACCGATCGCTGTGTGGATCGACCGCGAGCCGGCCCGAACGATCGTTGCCCGTCGACGAACCCTGTCGCGACCACAGTCGCCCCCAGCCACCGCACCGGCCGAATCCGCCACCACCGAGACCACGACGCCACCGGAGGTACCGGCCGAGGGCACACCCCGCACCGTCGAACCCGAACCCCCCGGTCGGTTCACCCGGACGGTGCAATTGCGAGAGGGTCCTCAAGACGTCTGCACGATCGCCCTCAACCGGGCCGGCCCCGACGAGGTTCTCGCCTGCGACCGCGTGATGTACCGGGCCGAACTGCTCGACGTCAAGATGATCGTGGCCGACTACGGCAACGGTGCGACCCCCCGCCTGGGGATCGCAGGAGAAGGAACCCCGACCGAGGCCGCCGCCCGGGTGGCGGCCCGGGCCGAGGGAGTGGGAGGAGGCGACCGGCATCCCCACCATTCCGGCCTTCGACTACATCCAGACGGTGGCCCAGGCATCGTCCGGATCCGATGGCGACTACTCGGCCCACACCTCGCGTGAGGACCTCGATACCTACCTGGCAGCCATCCGCGAGGTGCGTGGGATGCTCATCCTCGACTTTCAGCCCGGGGGCGGACGTTCCTGGATCAGGTGGTCCAGTACGAGGACTATCTCATCCAGCCCGACGTCGGCCTGGCCCTCGATACCGAGTGGCGTATGCCGTGGGGGGTTCCACCGGCAACGATCATCGGCTACGCCGACGCCAGCGAGATCAACGAGGTGGGCGAGTATCTCGCCCGCCTCGTCGCCGACAACGACCTTCCCCAGAAGCCCTTCGTCGTCCACCAGTTCACCCGTCGCATGATCCGCAACCGTGATCAGATCGTGGACAGGCCCGAGCTGGCCACCATCTTCCACATCGATGGTCACGGCACCAAACAGCTGAAGACGGGCGTCTACAAGTCACTTCTGCCGAGCGAGGAGTTCCACACCGGGTTCAAACTCTTCTTCGACGAGGACACCGGGCTCATGAGCCCGCTCGAGGTTCGGGACGATCTGGCGAGAACGCCGGCGATGGTCAGCTACCAGTAGTCAGATCCCCGGAGTGCCGGCCAGTGCGGCCGCAACGGTCGGTTCGGTGATCTTGCCGGCCTGCACGGTGAGGCCGCCCGAAGGCCGCTGTCGGCGGCCAATGCGGCGTCCACACCGAGGTTGGCCAGTTTCAGGACGTAGGGCAAGGTGGCGTTGTTCAGCGCCTGGGTGGAGGTGCGGGGCACGGCACCGGGCATGTTGGCCACGCAGTAGTGGACCACCCCGTCCACCATGTAGGTCGGTTCGGCATGGGTGGTCGGATGGCTCGTCTCGGCGCAGCCACCCTGATCGATCGCAACGTCGACGATCACCGAACCTGGCCGCATCGCCGCCACCATCTCCTTGGTGATCAGGTGCGGCGCCTTGGCGTTGGGAATGAGCACGGCACCGATCACCAGATCCGACGCGATGACGTGTGATTCGAGAGCTGCCGCCGTGCTGTAGACGGTCTGGATCGCCGACCCGTAGCGCTCGGCCAAGGCTTCGAGCACGGCGGGAGTGCGGTCGAGCACCACGACGTGGGCGCCCAACCCGATCGCCATCTCGACGGCGTTGCGACCGACGACACCACCACCGATGACCGTCACCTTGCCTGCTTCCACCCCCGGCACACCGCCCAGGAGCACGCCGGCGCCGCCCATGATCTTCTCGAGGGATCTCGCCCCCGCCTGCACCGCCAGACGACCCGCCACCTGGGACATCGGAGCGAGGAGGGCCAGATCACCACGGGGACCGACGACCGACTCGTAGGCGATCGCGGTGGCCCCGCTCGCCAGCAGATCCCTGGCCTGGGCGGGATCCGGAGCGAGGTGAAGGAACGTGAACAGGGTGTGCTCGGGGGTCAGGCGAGCCCGCTCAGCCGCCTGAGGCTCCTTCACCTTGACGATGAGTTCGGCACCGGCAAACACGGTCTCGGCGTCCGGGGCGATCGTGGCGCCGGCGGTCTCGTACTCGGTATCGACGAAAACCCGCCCCGATACCCGCACCGTTCTGGACGCTGACCTGATGCCCGGCCCGTACGACCTCGGCGACGCTGTTGGGGGTCAGACCGACCCGGTATTCGTTGTTCTTCACCTCGGTGGGTACTCCGATGCGCATGGTCCAACTCCTCGTCGTTTCGGGTCAAACACAAAATACGGGAGATCAAACGCGGCGTGTCGAGCTTCTTCACCCTGAAGACCCCCAATTTGCGCACGCTTCTTGCGTTCAGCACTGCCGCAACGCACGATATGTGAGTGCAGCACTATGACGCCATCGATCGATCGATTCTGATTCAGCTCCAGGACAACGGAAGGATGTCGGCGACCGAGATCGCCGAGTCGGTTGGCCTGTCGCCGTCGGCATGTCATCGCCGCATCAAGGCGCTCGAGCAGTCAGGGATCATCCAGGGCTACGTCGCGGTCCTCGATCCGGAGCGCATCAACCGCTCGCTCGACGTGTTCGTGGAGATCTCGCTGTCCGGGCAGTCGGTTCAGAACTTGTCTGAGTTCGAGGATGCGGTGCAGGGGTGTCCCGAGGTGATGTCGTGTCACCTGATGGCCGGCGATGCGGACTACCTCATGCATCTCGCCGTCGCCGATCCGAAGGACTTCGAGCGCATCCACGCCCAACACCTCTCGACTCTCCCCCACGTCGCCCGCCTCAGATCGAACTTCGCCATTCGCACCGTGTTCGAGACCACCCGCCACGGACTGTGAGCCGCACGACGCTCGAGCGGACGGGCCGACATGGTTTGGGTACCGTTGGCGTGTGGATCTACCCGTCATGCCAACTGTCAAACCGATGCTGGCCAAGGCGATCCAGGGTCTTCCCGAGCGCGAGGACATCGTGTTCGAGCCGAAGTGGGACGGGTTCCGCTGCGTCGTGTTCCGCGACGAAGATGAGATCGAACTCGGCTCCCGAAACGAACGACCACTGACGCGCTACTTCCCGGAGATCCTCGCAGCCGTTACGAGCCCAGCTGCCGACCCGATGTGTCGTCGATGGCGAGCTGATCATCATCAACGATGACGAACTCGACTTCAATGCGTTGCAACTGCGACTTCACCCGGCCGAGAGCAGGGTCAAGACGCTCGCCGAGGAGATCCCGTCGTCGTTCGTCGCTTTCGATCTGTTGAGTATCGGCGACCGGGATCTGCGATCCGAGCCGTTCTCGGTGCGTCGAGGACTGCTCGAGGAGGCCCTCGACGGATGTCGCCCGCCGATCCACCTCACGCCGACCACCACCGACCCCGCCACCGCCCAGGAATGGTTCGTGCTCTTCGAAGGCGCCGGGCTCGACGGACTCATCGCCAAACCGGTCGACGAGCCCTACGTGGAGAACAAGCGCACACAGTTCAAGGTGAAACACGTCCGCTCCGCCGATGCGGTTGTGGCCGGGTACCGAATCCACAAGGACGGCAACGGCGTCGGCTCGCTGCTCCTCGGTTTGTACTCCGCCGACGGGAACCTGCAGCACGTCGGCGTGGCCGCCAGCTTCACCGCCGCCCGCCGGGCGGAGCTGCTCGAGGAGCTGGCGCCGCTGATCGACGGAGCGATCGAGGTGCATCCATGGCGGGAGTGGGCGACCGCTCAGGCGCACGAAACCGGTCAGATGCCCGGGGCGCCCCATCGGTGGAAGGCCCAGCGCGACAGCAGCTGGACACCGCTGCGCATCGAACGGGTGGCCGAGGTCAAGTACGGGTCCACCCTGGGTGGGCGGTTCCGAGAAGTCACCAAGATGCTGCGATGGCGACCGGACAAGGAACCCCGCCAGTGCGACTTCAGCCAACTCGACGAACCCGAGCCGGTGGGCGTCAAGGTCGTGCTCGAGGCCGGGCGCTGAGGCCGTGGCTGCTACGGACTCGATCGTGCTCGAACTCGCCGGCCGGGAGGTGTCCGTTTCCAACCCCGACAAGGTCTTCTTCTCCAGACGGGGGAGACCAAACTCGACCTGATCGACTACTACTGGGCCATCGAGGATCCGCTCATGAGGGCGATCGGTGGACGTCCGATCCTGATGCAGCGGTTTCCCGACGGAGCCAGCGGTAAGTCGTTCTTCCAGAAGCGGGTGCCGAAGGGAGCGCCAGACTGGCTCCAGACCACCGTCGTCGCCACCCCCAACGGCACGACGAGCAACGCGATGGTGGTCGCCGACATCGCCCACGTGGCATGGGCGGTGAACCTGGGATGCCTCGGTTTCCATGGCTGGCCGCACACCGCCGCCGAACCCCACTACACCGACGAGTTGCGCATCGATCTCGACCCGTCGAACGGCGTCGAACTCGGCGACATCAAACGGGTGGCGTTCCAGGTCCGGGAAGTGCTCGCCGACGTCGGTATCGACGTCTATCCCAAGACCAGCGGTAGCCGTGGCCTGCATCTCTTCGTGAATGTTCAACCGGAGTGGGACAGCTACTGGGTGCGGGCCGCGGCGGTGGCGCTGGCCCGCGAGATGGAACGGCGTTTCCCCGAGACGGTGACCGCCAAATGGTGGAAGGAGGAGCGAGGGCAGCGGGTCTTCATCGACTTCAACCAGAACGCACCCCACAAGACGGTGTTCGCCACGTGGTCGGCCCGAGCCCGCGTCGGCGCCCAGGTCAGCTGTCCACTTCAATGGGATGACGTCGACGGGGTCGATCCCGACGAACTCACGATCGCCACCGTCCCGGAGCGGGTTGCCTCACAGGGAAACCCGTGGGCGCGGATGTACAGCTCACCCCAGGACATCAGCCCGCTGTTGGAGTGGTATCACCGGGATCTCGAGGCGGGCCTAGAGGACGCTCCTTGGCCACCGGTGTATCCCAAGATGCCCCACGAGCCGCCCCGGGTAGCGCCGAGCAGAGCCAAAGACCCCGATCACTGACAACGGACCGCCGCCGCGTTGGTCAGGCGACGGCGACGCTGGGGTAGAAGGCGACGTAATCCTTGATCTCGGCGGCCGCGTCGAGCGGCGCCTCATAGGTCCACGCCGCGTTCTCCTCGGTCCGGCCTCCGTCGGAGATCGTGTAGTAGCTGGCGTCACCCTTCCACGGGCACCGGGTGTGGTGCTCGGTCTTTGCGAAGTGCTCCCACTGGATCGAATCCGGAGGGAAGTAGTGGTTGCCCTCCACCACCACGGTTGCGTCTGACTCGGCGAGGGTCACGCCGTTGAACGTTGCGGTCTTCATGCCCTCCCCCAACCGGGTTGGGGTCCGGTTTATGCCATGCGGTGTCCGGTCGGCGTGCTCATCGGGTTGCCGCAGGGTCCAGCTCGACGGTCAACTCGAACATGGCGACCTCCTCGTCGGGGCCGTACGGCCTCACCCGGCCCACCTCGACGAAGCCGAATCCTTCGTGGAACCGAACGCTTCGCGGGTTCGGAGGCGCCGTGTTCACCTCCGCTGTCAGCACCGGCTTGCCCAGCGCCCGAGCTGTCGTGACCGCAGCGTCGTACAGCGCCGTTCCCCAGCCCTTGCCTCGGATGGCCGGCGACAGCATCACCCGATCGATGTAGGCGAAGCGTTGATGCCGCTCGGCAAACCAGCGATAGTTCGGCGACCGATAGCTGGCGCCCTCACCTAGGACCACCAGCGCTCCCTCGATCGCGCCGTCGAGTTCGATCACATCGAATCGGAGCGCCTCGGCCGCGAAGAGCTCGAGCTTGGCGTCGTCCATCGGCCCGACCTCGGGAACGTTGGCGGCATTGAGCTCAAGCAACGCGTCCCGGTCGGCCGTCGTGTAGGGGCGGATCAACGGTGCCGCGCCAGCCGGGCAGCCCGCCCGACCAGCTCAGGCGCGTCGAGAAGGGCGGCCACTTCGGGAAGAGCATCGGTCGGTCCGGTCCACCGCAGTTCCTCGACGTTGTCGACCGTGGGTGCCGAGGTGTCCAATGTGGCCAGGGTCTTGAAGAGCAGCGCCATTTCCAGGTTCTCCCGAAGAGTCTCGGCGAGCCTGGCCGCGCTTCGCACCGTGACCTCCCACTGGCCGTGGTGCAGAGGGATGTTCTCGATCGTCCCATAGTGGGCGAGCACCGCCGCCGCCGACTTGGCGCCCCAACCCTTCAAGCCGGGGAAACCGTCGGCGGAATCGCCGGTTAGGGCCAGCCAGTCCGGGATGGACTCCGGCGGTACCCCGAACTTCTCGATGACCTCGGCGACGTCAAAGAGTTTGTTGTTGCGCCGGTCAAGCTGGAGAATCCGGCCCGCTCGCACCGACTGGGCCAGATCCTTGTCGGGTGTGCAGATCAGCACCCGGTCGACCGAGGGGTCCCCAGCGGCGACCTCGGCGGCAGACGCCAGCGCATCGTCGGCTTCGTATTCCATCATTGCGAAGAGAGCGAATCCGGAGGCGTCGATGGCCAGTTCGAGCGGTTGGAACTGGCTCTTGATGTCCGGCTCGATCCCTTCGCCGGTCTTGTAAGGGAGATAGAGCTCGTTGCGGAAACTCTCGATCACGTGATCGGTGGCCACGCCAACATGGGTGGAGCCTTCCTCGAGCATCGTGAACAGGTTGCGGACAACCGCCCGGGCCGCTCCGACCTCGAGACCGTTGGAGTTCTCGTGCGAAGGGCGGGCGAAGTACTGGCGAAACAACTCGTAGGTTCCGTCGATCAGGTGCACCGTGATTCCCACGTCACAACACTAGGGCCAAGCCCGAGTCCCCCCGCCGCATCGCCTAACCTCGTCCCATGGCAGGTGGCTCGAACAAGGCAGTCGTCGCGGCGATGGCCGCCAACGGATCGATCGCAATCGCGAAGTTCGTCGGCTTCGGCGTCACCGGCTCCGCTTCGATGCTCGCCGAGGCGATCCACTCGGTCGCCGACACGTCGAACCAGGGCCTGCTCCTGTATGGGGGCAGGGCCGCCCGAAAAGAAGCCGACGATCAGCATCAGTTCGGCTACGGGCGGGAACGGTACTTCTGGAGCTTCATGGTGGCCCTGGTCCTGTTCACCCTCGGAGGAGGCTACGCCACTTACGAGGGGATCCTGAAGATTCGTGACCCCCACGAGATCGAGAACCTCTCCGTCGCCATCGGCATCCTCGTGTTCGCCATCGTCGTCGAATCCCTGAGTTTTCGCACCGCCATCGTGGAGGCCAACAAGATCAAGTTGCCGACGACGGGCTGGTGGCAGTTCATTCGCCGCTCCCGCAGTCCCGAACTCCCGGTTGTGCTGCTGGAGGACGCCGGCGCGTTGCTCGGCCTGATCTTCGCACTGTTCGCCGTCGTCATGGCCGACGTGACGGGCAACGCCGTGTGGGACGGTGTCGGCACGCTCGCTATCGGCCTGTTGTTGCTCGCCATCGCAATCGTTCTCATCATCGAGATGAAGAGTCTGCTGTTGGGCGAGGGCGCCAAGAAAGCCGAAATGGCGGCGATACGAGCAGCGATCGAATCCTCGCCGGGTGTGGAGAAGCTCATCCACATCAAGACCCAGTACATCGCCCCCGAAGAACTGCTGGTCGGCGCCAAGGTGGTATTCGATGGCACGTTCTCCGTGAACGAGCTCGCTGACGCGGTCGACCGCGTCGAGTCCGCTGTGCGGGCTGAGGTCCGTCACGCACGACCGATGTACATCGAGCCCGACCTGCACCGCTCCGAGGCCGAACTCAGGGCAGCTCAGATCGAGATGGAGACCGAAGCTCATCACTAGCTCGATCTCGGCTGGGGTTCCTTCGACGTTTCCGGGCCGAGCGGACCTGGGGACCGTCGCTCTCACCTTCTTCGCTCTTGGCATCACCACTCAGGTGATCGTTCTCGATGCCGGCACCCCGCTCGGTACCGCCTGGGTGGCCAGCGCAGTCATCTTTTCGGCCACCAGCCAATTCGCATATCTCGCCGTCACCGGCGCCGGCGGCTCCGAAGCGGCCGCCATCGTGGCCGGCTGGATCGTGGCGTCCCGATTCGGCATTCTGGCGGTCGCGCTGACCCGCATCTTCAAGGAAGGTATGTTGGTACGCGCCACGGCGGCGATCAATGCGTTCGACATGAACGTCGGGTTCGGCCTCCAACAGCCCGATGTCCGATCGGCCAAGCGTGCCTTCTGGTACGTCACGGTGGCGATGATGGGCGGCTGGTTCATCGGGATCACGATCGGGACCGTTCTCGGCGATGTGCTCGGTGACACCACACGGTTCGGCATCGACGCCCTTTTTCCCGCCGCCCTCCTGGCGATCGTCGGCAGTTCGCTCCGCCAGACCGACGGTCGGGTCGCCGGGGCCGTCGGTGCTGTGATCTGTCTCGTCCTCATCCCGATCGCCCCGGTAGGACTGCCCATCATCCTCAGTCTCGGAGGCGTGGCGGCAGCCCTCGCCTTTTCGAAATCGGAACGGCCATGACGGCGCTTTCGATCGTCCTGCTCGCCATCGGGACCTGGGGCCAGCGACTGGCCGGCATGTTCCTGGTCGGTCCGGCGCTCGAGAAACGACCACTCCTCGCCAGCGCCGCCAACCTCATCCCTGCCGCGGTCATCTCGGCCGTCGTGATCCAGTTGACCGTGGCCGACGGCAAATCACTCGTCGTCGACGAGCGGTTGGCGGGAATGGTGGTGGCCGGACTACTCGTCTGGCGCAAGGCACCGTTCATCATCGTGGTGATCGCCGCAGCCGCGACGACAGCGGCGTTGCGGGCCCTTTGAGCTTCGGTCCCTCGTCACAGCCCGATCGTGGCTGAACGCGCTCCGCTACCGTGCGGCGATGACCCAGGTCGCCGTTCCTTCGACAGGACCCTCAGCGGGTCCCGTCGACCTCGGCCTCAAGGCCGGCCTCACCGGAGCCGGCCTCGCCGTGTGTGCGTGGGCGGGCGGCAGCGTGCTGGCCAAGGGGATCGACATGGACGGCGTGGCGATCGCCGTCTACCGCTTCGGCCTGTTCTCACTGATCATTCTCGGCTGGCTCAGGGCCAGGGGAACGTCGTTCTCCCTGGACATCATGCGACGGTCGGCGTTCGGCGGTATCGCACTCGGCTGTGACGTGGCACTGTTCTTCACCGCGATCAAATTAACCAACGTCGTGAACGCGACGTTGATCGGCTCCCTGCAGCCGATCTTCGTGGGCGTCATCGCCGCACACTTCTTCGGTGAACAAATCGCCCGGCGGGACATTCTGTGGTCGCTGGTGGCCGTCCTCGGGGTCGGCCTCGTCGTCGTCGCTTCCAACGGGACCCCGGAGTGGAGCGCCACGGGCGACCTGTTCGCTCTGGCGGCCATGGTGTCGTGGGGTCTGTACTTCATCGCATCGAAGAGGTCGAACGGGGCGATGTCGCCCACCGAGTTCACGGCCGGGACTGCGGTCTGGGCCACCTGCATCAACATCCCCATCGGCGTGGCGTTCGGCCAGGATCTTTCGTGGCCGTCGGCGACGAGCTGGGGCTGGTTGATCCTGATGACCCTTCTGGCCGGCGTGGTCGGCCATTCCCTCATGAACTGGTCGCTGGTGCGTATCCCTTTGTGGGTCGGCTCGACCTTCACCCTTCTGATCCCGGTCGCCTCGTCGATCATCGCCTGGGTAGCGCTCGACGAGGCGCTCAACCGGTACCAGATCGGCGCCATGGGCCTCGTCCTACTCGCATTGGCCGTGATCGTTCGCAATCAGTCGAGTCCCGTCGCCGTCCACGACGGCGACAAGCCTTCGAGCATGCGTTGGATTGCGCTCAAGGGTGCGATCGGCGTCGGACCAAGCCGTCTTCCTGCCGGTTTCATCCCCGCGGTGAACCCGGCGGACGATCGAGCCGCTGAACACGGCGATGCTTGAGCATGTGCAGCGGGCGCCCACAGGGTCCGGGTCGCTCGACGATCTGACGGTCGCCGTCAAGGAACTGATCGCGATCGGCGGGCACGCCCTCAGCGCCAACACCCCCGTCCCGCTGCCCACGCATTGGGCCGATCCTGTTGCCGATGCGGCCATCGTCGCCGTCCTCCGGGCCGCGGGCGCCACCGTGGTCGGGACCACGACCACCCACGAGTTCGCCTGGGGCATCACCACCTACGACCGGGGCCGGCGGATCGTGAACCCGGGCCTACCGGGCCGAATCGCCGGCGGTTCCTCAGGCGGTTCGGCCGAGGCGGTGGCGTTGGGACAGTGTGACCTCGCGATCGGAACGGACACGGCGGGGTCGGTGAGGATCCCGGCGGCGTGGTGTCATGTCGTCGGCTGGAAGTTCAGCGAAGGACTCGCGCCGATGGACGGGATACTTCCGCTCGCTCCGGGACTGGACCACCCCGGTCTCCTGGCTGCGGAAGCGCACACGCTTCTCCGGGCTGCCGACGCACTTGGCGCCGGCAATCCCTCCGACGATCACGATCTTCTGAGGCTCGGTTCCTTGGTCGATTCGGATCCTCGGGCGGGGGCGATCGTCGGCACAGCCGCCGATCTCCTGGCCGTCGAGGGTCATCGCGTGGTGGAATGCGTTGGCTTTCCGCCGGCGGACGAGCTCATGGCGTGCTTCGCTGTCGTCCAGGGCGAGTCTGCGCTCCGAGCGCATCGAGATGTCATCGGGACCTGGCCCGCTCACCGGGATCTCTATCCGCCCTACATCATCGAACGCATGACCATCGCCGAGCAACGGTCGGACGAGGAGCTCACCGATGCCCGCCACCGGCACGCCGACCTCCGGCACCGCCTGACCGAGATCACCCGCCAGCGGTATCGTGGTGCTTCCGGCGACCGGATGCGGGCCACCTACGACGTCAGACCCAAATCGTGCGCCGGCCATCAACCGAGATCTCCGATCGGTCGTGCTCCCCCATACCGTGCCGGCCAACCTGGCCGGCCTCCCGGCAGTCACGGTCCCCTTCAGTACTGAAGGGGAGGAACTCGGCGTGCAGCTGCTCGGTCCGCCCGGGTCGGACCGCAGGCTGTTGGAGAAGGCGGCGACGATCATGGCTGCCGCACGACGGTCCGAACGGTGAACATGGCCAGCCGCTCCTAGGGTTGGGTTCATGTACGCGCTGAACCGCCGAGTGGACCGGGCCGAGCTCCTCGAATTCATCTCAGAACGACGGCAGTGGGTGCTGACCACCAACAAGCGGTCCGGAGGTGTGCAGCTGTCGCCGGTGACCGGTGCGGTGGGCGACGACGGCTCCCTGATGATCGCCACCTACCCGGAACGGGCCAAGGTCCACAACCTGCGGCTCGATCCGACCGCTTCGGTCTGCGTGCTCAGCGACGAGTTCGGCGGTGCCTGGGTTCAGGTCGACGCAACCGCCGAAATCCTCGATCTGCCCGCCGCAGTCGAGGGGTTGGTTGCGTACTACCGCGCCGCGGCCGGCGAACATCCCGACTGGGACGAGTACCGCCGGGCCATGCGGCGGCAGGGCAAATGTCTGATCCGACTCACGATCACCGAGTGGGGTCCGATCGCTACCGGCGGATTTCCGAGCAGCAAGAAGAAGATGTTCGAGAAATGGCAACCGGGCGGCGATTTGGCCGACGCGGCGCAGAACGATTCCCCCCAGATGTTCGACGACTAGGACGCTCGCTAGGTTGTAGACATGTCCACTCCCGAGACCCCGTCAGGACGCTATGAACTGGTGATCGTCGGGGGAACCGCACCCGGTCTGTCCGTTGCCATATCCTCCATTCGCTCGGGCCTGGACCTTGTGCGGATCGTCGAACCGTCCACGACAGTGGCCTTCCCCGAACTGGCCGCCGAGAACTCCCTCGACATTGGCTACGGCGAGTCGGTCACGTCGATCGAAGCTGTCGGCGACGACCTGGTGGTCAACACCAACCGCCTCAGCTACCGGACCCAGGCCGTGCTGGTCGCCCTACGGGCCGAGAACCCGGACTGGTCCCCTCCCCTGCCCGTCGCCCAATCCGATCGGGTGCTCGTCGATGATCTCCCGGACTGGCTTTCCGACCAGGACATCCTGGTGATCGGCTACACCGACCGGGCCGTCGAACTGGTTGCGGCGGCTGCCGCCGGCGGGGCGGGCGTGGTGTTGGCCGCCAGCGGTCTTGACCCCGCCAAGCTGTCCCCGGCAGGTGAACACATGCTGCGCCGGCTCGAACGGGAACGGCGGGCAACGCTGCTGTACCGGGCCAACCCGGACTCGGTCGATGTGGTCGACGGCTACCCGATGGCCTTCTTCGACGATCGCCGCACACCGGATCTTCAGTTCGACTACGTGGTGTTCGCCGCCCAGCGCACCGCGACAACACCCGAGGAGGTCGGGGCGTCCACCGCCGCGGTGGAGTCCGGTCGCCTCTGGTTCGTCGGTGAGACCTCAGAGACCGAACGCCACGTCGCCGAAGGTTGGGAGATCGGTGAACGCATGGCCGCGGTCTGTTTCCCGGACCTCGACCTGACGCCGCCTCCCACACCGATCGCCCGTCGGGCGAGGACCGAGGGCCTGGTCGACGAACTGCGTCAGGAGCTCTACAACGCCTCGATCACCTACTTCGAACCGACCCACTCCGATCTGTGGGTCCTGCGGGTGCGGCCCGACCACGGCGACGTGTCCCACATTCCCGGACAGTACGCGTCACTCGGTCTCGGCTACTGGGAGCCTCGGGTCGATGCGGCGGTCGACCCCGGCCTCGACGATCGGTGGCACAAACTGATCCGCCGCTCGTATTCGATCAGCAATCGGATCTTCGACGAGCACGGCTATCTCGCCAACGACGACAACGCCGACCAACTCGAGTTCTACATCGTGCTCGTACCTCCGACCGAGGACAACGTCCCTGCGCTCACTCCCCGGTTGGCACTCAAACGGCCGGGCGACCGCCTCTACCTCGGCCCCAAGGTGGCCGGCCGGTACACGCTGGCCAGCGTGATCGATCCCGAGTCGACCGTGCTGCTCCTGTCGACCGGCACCGGAGAGGCACCCCACAACGCCATGCTGCTCGAGCTTCTCCGCAAGGGTCACAGCGGCCCGATCGTGTCGGCGGTCAGTGTTCGCAAATGGGCCGACCTGGGCTACATGGACAAGCACCGCCAGCCTGGAGAAGCGATACCGGAACTACACCTACGTGCCCCTCCCCACCCGCGAGACCGATGTTCCCAAGCGCTACATCCAGAGTCTGATCACCGACGACTGGTTCGGCAGGGAACTGGGCCTGACCCTGGACCCCGATCGGACCAATGTCTTCCTCTGTGGGAACCCGGCGATGATCGGCATCCCCGAGGTGGACGCCGACGGAGTCGAACACTTCCCCGACACGGTGGGCGTGGTGCAGCTGCTGGTCGAACGGGGCTTCACCGTCGACCGACGCAACCAGCCAGGCAACATCCACTACGAGGAATACTGGTAGTCGGCCGCTCCCCCGTCCTCCCCGAAATTTCGTGTCCAACCCACGTTCTTCGTGGACTGGAAACGCCAGAAGCGGTCGAATGTCGACTGCGCACGACAGAACCACTTGACCACGCCAAAAGCATCGACCGCCGGACGAAAGGTGCGTGTCACAACGGTCGCGGCCCGTGGGAGGCTGTTCGGCTCGACCGCTTCGTGGCAGGCGGCCGACCTGACCAATCGTGCCCTGTTCCGCGGCCACGCGTTCTGTCGTGGCCGAACCGTTCTGTCGTGTCCGCTCGACATTCGGAACTCTTTGTCGTGCCCCGCCCACCGAAACCGTGGGCTCGGCACGAATTTTGGGGGATCGCTACAGGTGACGGGTGGCTTCCTTCTTGGTCAGAGCCGACAGCCGGTCGGCGTTGGCGTCCACGTAGGCGCGGACGGCGTCGGGGTCGGTCCGGGCGTACTGGCGCAGCGCCCAGCCGAGCGCCTTGCGGATGAAGAACTCCGGATCCCCGGCCCGCAGGTCGCAGTAGTGGAAGAGCCGGTCGGCATCGGTGTCGTCCTTCCACAGCAGTTGATGCAGGATCGCCGACCGGGCGATCCAGATGTCGTCGTCGGGATCCACCGGTCCATCTCAACCTGAAGTCGGCGGTCGGCGCGGACCACCGAGACCGACCACATGGACCGCGAGCGCATCCACGGTGTCCCACCACGACCTCGTCTCGATCAGTGACCGGATCCGGGTGAGATCGGTGGACTGCAAATGTCGGCTCCACTTGCGAAGAAGGTCGGCGGCCACGTAGGAGAACTCCCGCTCGGGTTCGGCCATCAGCGCCTCCGCGACGTCGAGCAACTGCGAATTCGTCCAGTCCTTGGCGGCGGTCAGGAGCGGACGGATGGCCGCTCGCCGGGCCGGGGTCTTGACCCGAGGAACGGGAACCGGTTCTTCATGTAGGCGGCCATCGGTTCGGCGTCGTCCGGGTCGGCCCCGATCGCGAGCGCTGACCGCACATCGACCACGACGGCGGCCAGGTCGAAGGACTCGGCGGTACCCACGAGGGCCAGGGTAGGCCCGTCACCGCTGCGGCACGCTCGGGACTCAGCGGGGTCGACCGACCGGGATCAGGTAGAGAACCTCCTCACCCGGACCGAGCGCCAGCAGACGAGCGATCGCCGCCGGATCGAAGCCGCCGACCGGCACCGCGGCCAAACCCATCGCCGTCGCCTGGAGAAGGACGTTCTGTGCCACATGCCCGGCCTCACGGTTCATCAAGTCTCCGGCAACCGCCCCGTACTTCGCTTCGGTCCGAGCCTGCACACCGGTGATAACCAGGACGACCGGAGCGGTGCTGACGAACTCCTGCCCGAAGGCGAGCTCGGCAAGCCCGTCCAAGCTCGTCGAATCGCCTCGCCTCTCGACCCGATGGCCGTCTGGCAGATAGTGGGCGAGGTCATCGGCGGTGAGCGCATAGAGCTCCAGCGGATACAGGCACCCGCCGAGGGGGCGCTTCGATGACCAGCGGCATCGGTCTCGCCCTGTCCGGCCCAGAAGAGCTGCCCGACCACCTCGGTCAGACAGCTCCCCACCAGCGAAATCCCTCACCGACCGGCGTACGGACAGGATCGTCTCGAGCGGTTGGTACCCCGTACTGTCCGCCGGGGGCAGGTCGGTGGCGGGACCGAAGCGCTCCGTCTGCTCGAGGACCGACGTCGGGGCCGACGACGCACAACCGGTCGCCGCCAGCCGCCAGAGCCACGGCCAGAACGTCGCCGTCCAGCCCCTACTCATCGTCGTCGTCCTCGTCGAGATCTGCCGATGGCGACGCTGACGAGCGAGAGCACCCTGCCCAGGCCAGGAGAGCCACCGCCGGGGTCAGCACGATCAGACCCACGACCGCGCACGACGAGCCGATCGGTGTAGAGGAAGAGCGTCGAGTCGGCGTCGGCGACCAGAACGATCACGGCGATCAGGCCTGCGGCGTCAAGACCGCACCGACGACGTCGTGGCTGTCCCGAGCCGGAGCCAGTCGATTGGCGACCCCCCGTGTCCCGCAGGTCGCCGTTGCGTGCCGCTGCGCTCGCTTCAGCCACACCAGCACCGTGAACAACGTTCCCAGTCCGAACAGCGACACCGCCAGCGCCGTCTGACGATTCACGGCTCCCGGGCAAAGGTTCGTACGAGGTAGGGCGCCACGAACCTGTTCGGTCCGGCTCGTCGAGATCCCTGGCCCACCACAGCTCCCAACCCGAGCGATCCGTGGCCACGTCGAAGGCCGACCCGCACGTCCTGGTCACCCCGGCGTCGGACACGTCGACCTGGGCGAACAACGCCGAGAGACAGAGAGCGAAGACACCAATGATCGCTGCGATCATGAGCACGGTTGTCGACCTCACCAGAGGCTGCTCCATCCTTCGAGGCTGCGTCACGAGCGACGAGTCCGCCAGGGCAGTTGGTCGGTTGATGTCCGCGGTCGAGACGTCCAGGCGAGGAGCCTTCGACAAGCCGATCCCAAGGTGGAACGATTGTCCGCGTGCAGTGGGACCTGTTCGTGAGCCACGCCTCGGAGGACGTCGCCAAGGCCGAATCCCTGGTGCACAGCCTCGAATCCAGAGGACTGACCTGCTGGATCGCGCCGACGAGCATTCCCATCGGCGCCGATTACGCCGAAGCGATCATCGAGGGGATCAAATCGAGCCGGGGAATGGTCATCCTCCTGTCACCCGAGGCGCTGGAATCGCGCAACGTCATCCGCGAAGTCGAGCGGGCCCACTTCCTGAACCTCCCGTTGCTGACGGTTCGCCTGAGGGAAACCGAGCTGTCGGGGTCGCTCGAGTACTTCCTTGCATCGAGGCAGTTCGTCAACGGTTTTCCCTCGATCGAGGAACGCGCCGACGAGATCGCCGAAGCGGTTGCCGGCGTTCTCCCGCCCACCGACCACGTCCTGGACACCCAGACCGAAGCCGGCACCCCGAGTCGCGGCGAGAACCACGAACACCCTCGACCGACGGTGGATGGGAGCCGCGGCGGGCCTGGCCGCACTTCTGATCGTCGTTGTCACGATCCTGGCCACTCGTGGCGACGACACCGCTGGACCCGATGAGGATCCAGCCCCGGACCGACGACGGTCGAGAGGACCACCACCTCCACCACGGCGGAGACCACACAGATCGGCGACGACGTCACGGTGATCGGACCCACCGAACTGGGTGCCTACGACCAAGACTGGTTCTGGGTCACGACCCCGGACAACGCCCTGGTCACCTACGAGTGCGAAGGCACCGAGTACGAGACGACCGAGTTCTGGCTTCGTCCCGACGCCACCGGGCCGGGCAGCTTCGAGGTGAGGGTCCTCGTCGACGACTCCGAGGTGGTCCGAGAGATCGAGTTCGTCTCCGTCGAACGGCCCGAAGAGGAGCGAGCCTGCCATCTCCTGACCGTCGGAGAGATGCTCGATCTGCTCGACGTCGAGTTGCTGCAGAGGTTCCAACCGGTGGTGGGCGCCAACCTCTGCGACTGGATGTACACGGCGCCGACGGGCAGGGAACGGTGGGGGTCGCATGGCATCACGGCGAGTCAGGCACGGCCCGTCTCCAGTGATTCACCGCCAAGCGAGGCGCATCCCCCGTCGAGACCTCCCAGCCCTATGTGGTGCATCGGGGCGAGATCGACCGGGTGGTCCGCCTGATGGCAGAGGCGGGGCACGGGCTGGTGGAGGTGAGCTTCGCCGCCGAGCTCCAAGGCGGTGACGAGCGCGCTGAAGGTGCTCGACAAGGCGCTGGACCGCACCGACCCCGCCGTCACCGCTCCAGCGGTCGGCTGTTCGTTGCTCACCCCCCGGGAGATCGCCCTTCTCATCGATGTCGACGTGAGGGAAGTCAGGACCGGAGACCCTCAACTCTGTTCCTATGAGTCCAGTGAGAACGGGATGCTCATCAGCACATCGCTGTTCGAAGGGACCGATCCGAGCGGTCTCGATGCGATGCTGGCCGATGGATTGCCGATCGAGGATGTCCAACTCGTCGAGTTGGAGGGCGTCGGCGAACGAGCGCTCATCGCCGACACGCCGTTGATCTCGACGATCATCGCCGTCGACGAGGGCCGATCGGTGCAGGTCGGGGTCGGCGCGCTGAGCGGCTCGATCAACGGGCAACCCCCGTCAGAGGTAGCCAAGATGCTCGTCTCGGCGGCGCTGGATCCTGCTCTGAGCCGAACCCTCACACGGCGCCGTGAATGGCGGAAGGTATGGGATTCGAACCCATGGTGATGCGAAGCACCACAACGGCTTTCGAGGCCGCCCCATTCGTCCGCTCTGGCAACCTTCCGCCGGAGAGGGTAGCAGCCTCGCACCCGACCTGCGCTCGGGACCATCCCACCGTTCCGGCCGTCCCCGATTACGGGATTACGTCGACTCGAGCTCGGTAGGCTGGTGTCCACCATGATGACCATGCACTCGCTGTGGCCCCGCGATCGGGAATCGATGAAGGGTGCCAAGTTGGACCGGAACTCTGCGGCACGGGTGTGGCGCTTCGCCCGGCCCTACAGGGGCATGGTGCTGGGCTTTCTCCTCACCGTGATCGCCCAGGCGCTGCTCGGCCTGCTCCCCCCGTTGCTGTTCGGCCGAATCATCGGAACGGTGATCCCCAACAAGGACGAAGGGCTGCTCGCCTGGTACGCCTTCCTGATCGTCGCTGCCGCCCTCGGTTCAGGACTGGTCGGCGCTGTTCGAACGGTACTGGTCGGCCCGCATCGGTGAAGGCGTGATCTTCGACCTGCGGACCCAGCTGTTCGACCACGTCCAACGGTTCCCGCTGGCCTTCTTCACCCGCACCCAGACCGGCACGCTGACCAACCGTCTGAACAACGACGTGATCGGCGCCCAGCGGGCGCTCACCGCCACGCTCGGCACGGTCGTGAGCAACGTGATCGTTCTCGTCACGACCGTCGGCGCCATGCTCGTGCATCGACTGGCGGCTCACCATCCTGGCGCTGATCATCACTCCCGATCTTCGTGGCCGCCGTACCGCCGGATCGGTCAGATCCAGCAGAACCTCACACGGGAGGGGATGAACTACAACGCCGAGATGAACGCCACGATGACCGAACGGTTCAACGTGAGCGGCGCACTTCTCGTCAAGCTGTTCGGACGTCAGGACAGCGAAACCGAGATGTTCAGCGAGCGGGCGGCGGCCGGTGCGCGACATCGGCGTCCGAAGCGCCATGTTCACCAGGAGCTTCATGATCCTGTTGGGCCTGTCTGGGCGCCATCGGGACCGCCCTCGTCTACGGGCTGGGCGGCTACTTCGCCATCCAGGAATCGATCGACACGGGCGATCTGGTGGCGCTCGGCCTGCTCGTCGGTCGGGTGTACCAGCCGCTCACCGGCTTGACCAACGCCAGGATCGACGTGCTCACCGCCCTGGTGAGTTTCGATCGGGTGTTCGAGGTGCTCGATGCGTCGAGCCCATTGAACGACCGCCCCGGCGCCGCCACGATGGTCCGTCCGCAGGGTCGACATCATCTTCGACGACGTGACGTTCCGCTACCCCGACAGCACCGAAACGATCATTCCCAGCCTCGAAACCCAGAGCTCGACGGTGTCGGACAAGGACTCGCCTCCGGTGATCCAGGGCCTGTCGGTCACGATCGAACCGGGGCAACTCGTGGCGTTGGTCGGACCGTCGGGGGCAGGCAAGACCACGATCACCAACCTCGTTCCCCGCCTGTACGACGTGACCGGAGGTGCGATCATGATCGACGGCACCGACGTGCGTGACGTCACCCAGGACTCGCTGCGGAAGAACATCGGCGTCGTCGTCCAGGACCCCCACCTGTTCCACGAGTCGATTCGGGACAACCTCCTCTATGCCCAGCCCGACGCCACCGATGCCGACATCGAACGAGGTGTGCCGGGCGGCCCAGATCTGGGACACGATCCAGCGACTGCCCGGTGGGCTCGACACGGTGGTCGGCGAGCGGGGGTACCGGATGTCGGGCGGTGAGAAGCAGCGGCTGTCGATCGCCAGGATGCTGCTGAAGGACCCCGCCATCGTGATCCTCGACGAGGCCACCAGCTCGCTCGACTCCGAGAACGAGGCCCTCGTGCAACAGGCCCTGGCCGACGCGCTGGAGGGTCGCACGGCCCTGGTGATCGCTCACCGACTGTCGACGATCACCAACGCCGATCTGATCCTCGTCCTCGACGAGGGTCACCTGGTCGAGCAGGGCACGCACGACCGGTTGATGGCCAACAACGGTCTGTACTCCGAGCTGTACACCACCTTGGTCAGGGGCGACCTCGAACCCGCCTGAGTCGTCACGGCGCAGTTCGCGGACAGCGCCTTGCGAGCATGGTGACTACAGGAACAGAAAGGGTTGGTTCTTGGTTTCGCCCGAGTCCGTTTCGAGTTCGAACTCCGTGCCCCACGTCGCCCCGTCCCAGTGGATCCAATGCAGGTCACTGCTGTCATCCTGCGCGGCGAGCATGAGCCCATCCGGGCCCGATCCCTCGAACAGCACCATCGAGTTCGACGTTGCCCCGATGTTCGGCGCGCTCGCCTCGGCGGACCATCCCGAGGTCGAGTCCCACACCCGGTAGCGAGGTGTGTTCGACGCTTCGCCGTAGACCGTGAGAGCCTCCCCGGAGTTCCCCTCGAAGGCGACGGTCACCGCCGGCTCGGTCGTACCCGTGGTGTTGGTCGTCACGGTCGTCTGGTCGACCCAGGCACCGCCGTCCCACACGGCCACCCAGACGTCGCTATCGTTGGTGAGGACGCCCATGGCGATGCGGTCGCTCGTCGGATCCGAGGCCATCATCGTCCAGCGGGCGTAGCCCCCGCCGATACCGGGCAGGATCGATTCCGTCGCTCCAGCTTCCCGACCATGTCCGGTAGCGAACATCGTCGTTTCCCGCTCCGAAGACGACGAGCGCCGTCCCGGTTGTGGCCTCGTACGCCACATTGACGTCGGTACGATCGTTTCCGGTCCCGTTGGATGCCAGAACGATCGTGTTCCCCCAGGACGTTCCGTCCCAGACGAAGGCGTAGTCCTGACTACTGCTGTTGCTCACCACCAGCACCATCTCGTCGGAGGTGGGGTGAGTGGCGAGCCGCAACTGCCGGGGGGAACCGCCCAACGGGAGAGCGATCGATGACTCGGCGGTCCACGTCGATCCGTCCCAAACCCGGTAGTTGAGGTTGGCCCCGTCGGCGTAGACCACGACCGCGTCGTCACTGTCCGACTCGTAGCCCACGGCCACGCTCCACCAGTAGGTCTGTGACACCGAGCCCAACGCCGGCAGCGCGACCCAACCCGACCCGTTCCACAACTGGCCGGCCACCGAACCCGAAGAGGCGACACCGGCAACGATCGCTTCATTCCGGGAGCCGGCCGCAACCCCTTGAATGATCCGGAACTCACCCACATTGGCCGAGTTCTGGGGAACGGCGAATGACGCTCCATCCCATGCCGCCGTCCGGGGCGACGACGACCCGTTTCTCGCCCACACCGCCATCCGATCTTGCAACCACACACTGGCCGTGAACGAGTTCCCCGCGTTCGACGTCGACGCCACGAAAATCGCTTCGGATCGGGGTAGTACCGCCACCGATGCCAGCATCAGCCCGATCAGAACCCACCAGGCAGACGCGACGGCAGAACGACCTCGAACCACGATGGTCCTGTCGGCCTGGACCGACCCGATTCAACATCCGCCACCAGCAAAATCGAACTCGACACCACCAATGCGGATGATCGCATCACGGACGGTGGGCGGTCTGATCGACGGCCGGGTCCGCCCGACCAACGAGTTCGGTGAGGATTTGTGGAACGGCCGGCCGGCCGAAAAAGGGAACTGCGGAGCGGAGGAGGTGGGATTCGAACCCACGGAAGGTCTCCCTTCACACGCTTTCCAAGCGTGCCGATTCGGCCGCTCTCGCACTCCTCCAGTTGTCGAGCGCCGGTGGGCCGGTCGCTCTGAGCGGTCTACCCTACAGGTTCGAGCATTTGCTCGTCGCAGGGCGTTCGCCCCTGCTTCGGCAGGTGGCGGTCGGACCCTGTGCGACCGGAGCCCGTGAACCGAGTCAGGACCGGAAGGTAGCAGCTCTCAGCGGTCCCTCTGGTGCGCCGCAGATCGTCTGGCCGCCACCTCCTGAGGTTTTGGGATCGGCGGACCGATAGACACGATGCTCGTGACCGATGACGAGGCGATGGCGATAGCGCTGCACGAGGCCGTCCTTGCGCTCGACCACGGGGACGTGCCCGTGGGTGCCGTCGTCGCTGGATGCGGCAGGGTCGGTGTCGCTCAGCGCCACAACGAACGCGAAGCTGACCGGCGATCCGACCGCCCACGCCGAAGTCCTGGCCCTTCGGGATGCGGCCGCGACGGAGGGACGTGGCGACTCGACGGCCACCGACTGATCGTCACACTCGAACCGTGCGCCATGTGTGCGGGAGCGGCGCTCAACAGCCGCGTCGCCGCGGTCGTGTACGGGGCGGCCGACATGAAAGCGGGTGCCTGCCTCAGCCTGATGAACATCGGTGGCGACCCCCGATTGAACCACCAGTTCGAAATCATCGACGGTGTCCGTGCCGAAGAGGCCGCGCGCCCTGCTCAGCCGAGTTCTTCGCCGACGTCGATGAGCCGAGTCGTCCAGATCCGGAACGACTCCGCTGGTTCTTCACCGATCCCGCGACCGGGCGGGTGGTGATCGCCCAGTTGCCCAACTGGTCGCTCATCGGTTTCCTCGTCTTCGCCGCAGCGGGCCGTCTGTTCGATTCGCCTGCACTCAGGTGGATCGGCACGGCGTTCCTGGTGATCTGGTCGATGGACGAACTGCTCAGAGGCGACGCCCCCTGGCGGCGCCTTCTCGGGCTGGGCGTGCTCGTCACCACGGCCGTGAGGGTCCTCGTCTAGCAGGGACCATGGCCCCTTCCCGACCCGACCCGTTGCCACGACGGTGAAGGTGGACGGAGGGAGGTGGTCACGTGTCACGCTTCGACAGAACCGGACCGACTACCAGAGCAACGACGAGCGCCGTGAGGAGATGGTGCAGCGCACCATCGCCGACCGTGGGCGTACGGGATCCCCGGGTGACTGGTCGCGATGCGGACCGTGCGACGCGAGCGGTTCATCGATCCGTCCCTGCGAGGATTCGGCCTACCACGACTCACCTCTGCCCGATCGAGAAGGGTCAGACGATCAGTCAGCCCTTCATCGTGGCCCTGATGGCCGAGCAGGCCAGGATCGAGCCGTCCGATCGGGTACTCGAGGTGGGCACCGGATCGGGCTACGGCGCCGCCGTCCTCGGCATGCATTGCGGCCGAGGTCTGGACGATCGAGCGACATGCCGAACTCGTGGCCCAGGCGGCCCGGGTTCTGAATGACCGAGGGCTTCGACAACGTGCACGTTGTCGAGGGGGACGGCACGCTCGGATGGCCCGACGCCGCCCCCTTCGACGCCATCGTCGTGACCGCCGGTGCGCCCGATCCGCCCGATGCGCTGTGCCGCCAGCTCGTCGACGGCGGGCCGACTCGTCATCCCGGTCGGGCAGAGCCGTCGCAGCCAGGAGCTGCTCCGCATCACCCGTCGCGGCGACTCGTTCGAAACCGAGGACCTGGCCGCCGTGCGCTTCGTGCCGCTGGTCGGCGACGAGGGTTGGTAGCCGTCGGGCGCCCCGGCGCGCACCCAAATGTCGTCCACTACCGAACTGGCGTTTCCAGTCGACATTCAGCTGGTTCTGTCGTGCGTCAGTCCACCGTAGACGTGGGCTGGACACGATTTTTCGGGGAGGAGAGGACGGAGCGGCCTTCGAGGGCGCGGCCCAGGGTGAGTTCGTCGGCGTAGTCCAGGTCGCCGCCGACGGGCAGACCGCTGGCCAGCCGGGACACCGTGATCATGTCGAACGAGCTCAGCATCCTGGCGATGTAGGCGGCGGTCGTTTCGCCCTCGAGATTGGGATTGGTGCACAGAATGATCTCGTTCACGTCCTCGTCGGCGAGTCGCGTGGCCAGTTCCTTGACCTTCAGCTGCTCGGGCCCGATCCCTTCGAGCGGATTGATCGCACCCATGAGCACGTGGTAGCGACCCCTGAACACCCCGGTCCGCTCCAGCGCCGCGATGTCCTTGGGTTCTTCGACGACGCAGAGCACGTGATCGTCTCGGCTCGGGTCGAGACAGATCTCGCACTGCGGACCTTCGGCCACGTTGAAGCAGCGCTCGCAGAACGACACCTTGTCCTTGATGTCCACCAGAGCCTCGGCGAGGCGGGCAACGTCGGTCCGATCGACGTTGAGGAGGTGGAAGGCGATCCGCTGGGCCGACTTCGGCCCGATGCCGGGAAGCCGGCCCAACTCGTCGATCAACACCTCGAGGGGTCGGGCGTAGGTGCTCATCCCCCTCCGAGCATGTCGCCGAGACCGCCCAGAGCCGCCGGCCACATCGCCCAGGGTCCCCTGCTGGAGTTCGGCCAGTTGCCGGGTGGCGTCGTGCAACGCCGCCAAGGACCAGGTCGGACAACATCTCGATGTCGTCGGGATCGACCACATCGGGGCTGATCCGCACCGCCTCGTACTCGCCGTCGCCCTTCACGTCGACTTCGACCTTGCCGCCACCGGCGGAACCGGTCAGGAGCAGCGCGGCCTGGGCCTGCTGTGCCTCGGCCAGTTGGCTCTGCATTGCCTGGGCGGTCTCGAGGAGCGAATTCAGGTCGAAACCGCCGAGTGGATTGGGATTGGGATCGTCGGACACTGGCTCTCCTAGTGCGAGGTCGGGGGGTCGATGAGCTGGGCGCCGGGGAAGGCGCTGGTCAGGCGGTCGACCATCGGATTCGGTCGCACCGCGGGCATCAGCGAGTTCGCTCACCGGTCCTATGTCCTCCTCCGCATCTGCGGGGCGGCGTGCTCGTGCGCGATGGCCCGCTTCTTCTTCGATCCGCCGCCGGCCAGAACCTTGCTGGACGACGATCTCGATCCGGACCGGCGACACCGAAGCGGGCCGACAGCGCCTGCTCGACTTCGCCTTTGACATCGCCGGCCCGATCGGCCGGCAGCTGACTCGGATAGGCGAAGGTCACGAGTCCGTCGACCACATGCGACCGCCGACCCCTGGCGGAATCGGGCCCTGACCTTCTGCGACAATTGATCGAGCACCTCGCCGAGCGCCGCGGTCACATCGGAGAGGACCAAAGCTCACCGAGGTCGGGCCCGGCGACGCTGGCCAGATCCGGGCGGGCGGTCCGGCGCGCGGGAGCCGACGTCGGGGGGCGGTGTCTGAGGTCCGGATCGTCGGTTGGCCGGCGGGCCGTCCTGTCTCGTCTGGTCAGCTTCGTCGCGAGCGCGACCGGCCACCGCGCCGCGACGGCGGGGGCGGAGGGGCCGCCGGTCCACTTGAGGTCGAAGGCGTGGCCGGAGGCTGCGGCGAGGACGATCCCGGCTCGACCGTGCGCTCTGCAGATCTGCCACCTGCTGTTCGAGAACCTCGATCCGTTGTGCCAACGCAGCCGGATCGTCCCTGTCGGGTCGGGTCAGCGCCAACAACGCAACCTCGATCGGCACGCGCGGGTCGGGCGCTTGACGCACCTCCACGAGCGCGGCTCCGATCTTCTCCAACGACCGCGTGATCGTTGCCGGACCCATCGCCGCGGCGAGCTCGTGGGCGCGGGCCGTGGCCGAGTCGTTGAGCTGAGGCAGCGGCGCATTCATCGATGCGAGAAAGGCGCTGCGCAGTTCGGCGAGCATGTCCTCACCGATGATCCGAGGTTCGGACCCGACCTCGAGACCTCGTTGCATGGCTGCGATGGCAGCACCGGGGTCACGATTGGCCACCGCACGGCACAGGTCCGCTCCGGTGGTGGCGCTGAGGGGCGGACCGCCGGAAGCGGCGACCAGGTCGAGCGCGCTCGAGGGTGTCCCGAGCCGAACCGCCACCGGTCTTGAGCGCCCAGGCGATGCCCTCGTCGTCGACGTCGAGCCCAGCGTCGGCGATCACCCACCGGAGATGGGCTTCGAGTTCGGCTGCGGGCAGCAGATGGAAGGCGAAGTGCTGGGTCCGACTGCGGATCGTCGGGACCACCTTCTGCGGTTCGGTGGTCGCCAGCACGAACACCACGTGATCCGGCGGCTCCTCGAGGGTCTTGAGCAGGGCGTTCTCGGCCCCCGAGCTGAGCATGTGCACCTCGTCGAGGATGTAGACCTTGGTCCGGCCCGGTGACCCGAGCGCCACACGACCGATCAGATCACGGATGTCGTCGACCTTGTTGTTGCTGGCGGCATCGAGTTCGTGAAGGTCGAACGACCGACCCGCCTCGATGTCCCGACAGCTCTGACACGTTCCGTCGGGTTCGCCATTGGTCGGATTCTCGCAGTTCAGGGCCTTGGCCAGACACCCGGGCGGTGCTCGTCTTGCCGGTACCCCGAGGACCGCTGAACAGGTAGGCGTGGCTGTAGCGACCTTCGGCGACGGCAGTTCGCAAGGCGGTGGTCACCGTCGGCTGGCCCTTGATCTCGGCGAATGTCTGCGACCGATACCGGCGATACAACGACTGGTGCCCCACGACCCAACTCTAATCGGTCCTCGCCCGACCCCCGACCGGACGACACCGAGCCGGCAGGAGACGTGCGAGGAACACGCGAAAGGCCCGGACCGACGGGGAGAGGAATCACCGGTCCGGGCATTCGCTTGTAATGAACACAGTCCCTTTGCGCTCCTAATGCGGGCGGCGATTGCATGGAGTCGCTCTGTTTCAGTGCGTTGCGGTTATGTTACGACACATGACGGACGCGTGACAAGTCGGCATGGGCAGAATTTCCCTGCCGCAGCGGTTCAGGCCGGGGTGGTCATGGCCAATCCGACGGCAATGACGCCCGAATCAGCCCGATCAGCCGATCGATTTGAAGATGATTGCATCGCCCTGGCCACCGCCGCCGCACAAGGCGGCGGCTCCGTAGCCGACCCCCCGACGACGCATCTCCAGAAGCAGTGTGAGGGCCAGACGGTTGCCCGAGGCGCCGATCGGGTGACCGAACGCGATCGCACCACCGTTGACATTGACGTTCTCCGCTGTGATGCCGAGGTCGTCCATGCTCACCAACGCCACCGCAGCAAACGCCTCGTTGATCTCATAGAGACCCAGGTCGCTCACCGAAAGACCGGCGACCGAGAGCGCCTTCTCGATCGCTCGCGACGGCTGGCTCAACAGCGACGGGTCGGGGCCGCCGACCATGCCGGCCGCCACCACCTCACCGAGCGGCACGATCCCCAGTTCGTCGGCTTTGGCCCGACTCATCACGATCGTGGCCGAGGCGCCGTCGGAGATCTGCGACGCGTTGCCGGCGGTGATGTTCCCGCTCGAGCCGAACGCCGGGCGAAGCTTTCCGAGCGACTCCGCCGTTGTGCCGGGTCGGACACCTTCGTCCTCTTCGACCGAGATCGGGTCACCCTTGCGTTGGGGAACCGCCACCGGGACGATCTCATCGGTCAACCGGCCCTCTTTGATCGCCGCCGCCGCCCGTTCGTGCGACATCGCCGAGAACTCGTCCTGGGGCCCGCGTTCGAGTCCGGCCGTGGCGGCATACCGCTCGGTGCCTGCGCCCATGGCGCAACTGTCGAATGCGCAGAACAACCCGTCGTACATCATCGAGTCGACGACGGTCTTGTCGCCTGCCCGGTACCCCGCGCGCGCGCCAGGAAGCAGGTACGGCGCATTCGTCATCGACTCCATGCCACCGGCAACCACGATCTCGGCGGCGCCGCTGGCGATCATCTGGTCGGCCAACGCGATGGCGTTCAGACCCGACAGACACACCTTGTTGATCGTCAACGCCGGAACCGTCATCGGAATCCCGGCGTTCACCGCCGCCTGGCGGGCCGTGATCTGCCCGGCACCGGCCTGGAGAACCTGACCCATGATCACGTAATCGACCTGCTCGGGCGCAATCCCGGCCTTGGCGAGCGCACCTCTGATCGCATGGCCCCCCAGGTCGGTTCCGGCGAGGCCGGCGAAAGCCCCCGAGAGCTTTCCGATCGGTGTGCGGGCGCCAGCGACAACTACGGATCCAGCCATGTGGGTGTACCTTTAACGTGAAGAACGCCGACGGTCGATCCGCCAGCGCTCTTCAATCTAGGAACTTCGGACGACCGAGGCAAAACACCCGCTCGCGGTGTCCAGGCGGATCCGGTTCGTGCGGTTGTCTACAGGTCGTCGCCCTCGGGCGCTGTCGACCGCCCGCTGCATGGCCTCACGCACGAGTCTGGCCAGCGGATCTTCGACGTCTTTGGCGCTGGCCTCCGCTGCGGGTGGGGGCGGCGGCGAGCCCTTCAGAGCGGCAGGAATCGGCATCCGCTGTGATCGGTCTGTGGTGGTGGTGGAACCGATGGAGCACCTGCCATGGCGTCTTCGAGCAGCTCGCCGGAGTCGTCCGGAACCTCGACCGAACCAAGCGGAGACGTGGCATCGTTCTGAACCGTGGAGATGCTGTCTTCGATCACCACACCAGGGGTGTCGTCCATGATCGCTTGAGCGTCGTACCCGTCCTCGTGTTCGGGTGTCCCAGCATCATCCCCGGCTTCATCCACCTCGTCGACAGCCTCGTCGACATCGCCAGCGTCACCGGCGGCTTCATCAGAGTCATCGACAACTTCGTCCCCGTCGACAACCTCGACAGCTTCATCTGTGTCAGCAACCTCGACAGCTTCGTCAACCTCGGCGGCGTCGTCAGAGTCATCGACAACTTCGGCCTCGTCGACAACCTCGACAACCTCATCGGCCTCGTCGACAACCTCGACAACCTCGACGGCCTCGTCGACAACCTCGACAACCGTCATCGAGCCTCGTCGACAACCTCGACAACCTCATCAGCCTCGTCGACAACCTCGACAGCCTCGTCGCCGTAGTCCGATCCGGCGGCTGCTTGGGCCCACTCCGTCGAGCCGTCATCCACCTCGGATTCCTCGGTGGTTTCAGGGACCTCATCGACCGGCGAGGCCCATTCGGTGTCATCGTCGCTGTCACCGAGATCCGCGGCGTCACCATCGGGTCCGGTGCTGTCGGATTCAGGGGCGCTGGAGGAATCGTCAGGCTGGTCGGCGTCCTCGTAGAACTGCGGTTCGAAAACCTCATCGAGGGAGTTGATACCGAAAGGCGAGGACTTGCCCCCACCGGTCAGTTCCCTCGTCGCTCGATCGCGCGCCTCGTCGAGCACAGCGTCCGGATCGACGAGGTCGAGTTCGGGCATCGGATCCGATTGGAGCTTGTCGAGCGCTGCTGTCAGCTCCGCTTGTGCCGTCACGAGACGGTCACGGCTCGACTGCTCGGTGAGCTGGAGAATCCTCATGCGCTTCTCGGCCGTATCCATTTCGGTGCGGACCTTGACCCGAACGATCTCGTCGGCTTCGTGACGAATGAACTCGGATTGGCTGCGCGCTTCGGCGAGGAGCGCGGAAACCGCCGCCTTGGCCTCGGCCAGGGCCGCCTGCGCACTGGTGCGGTCCTCCTCCGCCGCCAGGCGGGTCGATGCCAGCTCATCGTCAAGGTGAGCACGAGCTTGTTCGACCTCTTGCTTGGTACTCGACACCTCGGCGGTGGCATCGCCTCGAATCTTTTCGGCGTCGGCGGTGGCCTCCTCGAGAAGCTGTGCGGCCTCGGCCCTGATCTCGGCGGCCTCTTCCTCGGCTGCGATCCTGATGTTGTCCGCAGACTCTTCGGCGGTACGAAGGAGACCGGCGATCCGGTCACCCAACTCGTTGAACCGGTCGGAATCCTCGTGTTCGACCGGAGTCGTCAGTGCCGGAGGAACCGGCAGTTGGGCAGCGGCAGCGATCGCCGCCTCCTTGGAGCGCTTGGCCTCCTCGACCTCGGTCTTGGCATCTCCGAGCCGTGACTCGAGTTCGCGAATATCGGTCGCAACGCGTTTGAGGAACGACGACACCTCGTGCCGGTCGGCTCCTCGCCAGACGATCCGAAATTCCTGGCTTTCAACTTGATCAGGGCGCAATGCCACGGGAAGTCCTCCTCGCTCAACCTACTGTTCGGCACAGGCAATCGTCTTGTGAGAGCTTGCCCGCAAGTCGCTTGTTTTGGGTTCGTTCTGCCATCACCACTACCTTCACCGCCATGAAGGAGATCAGAGAGGCCATTGTGTCCGGTGTCGACGCAGCAGAGCTCGCGGCGATACCACTTCCCGAGTACCTATCGGGCCGCTTTCGTGCGTCGTGAGGACGCCGGAATGTTCGACGGTCTGAAGTCCTCCGAAAAGGACCCCCGCAAATCGCTCAAAGTCGAGGAGGTCCCCATTCCCGAGCTGGCCGATGACGAGGCTCTCGTTGCGGTGATGGCGTCATCCATCAACTTCAACACGGTGTGGACGTCGATCTTCGAACCGCTCCCCACGTTTGCGTTCCTCGATCGCCTGGGTCGCGAGAACCGGTTGGGTGCTCGTCACGCCCTCGACTATCACATCGTGGGCAGCGACGGATCAGGGGTCATTCTGCGAACGGGTAACGGCGTGCGGAAGTGGAAACCAGGCGACAAGGTCGCCATCCACTGCAACTACGTCGACGACCAGGACCCGACCGCCCACGACGACTCGATGAAGGCCCTCAACCAGCGAATCTGGGGATTCGAGACCAACTTCGGCGGTCTCGCCGACCTGGCCGTGGTCAAGGCAAACCAACTGATGCCCAAACCGGCGCATCTGTCGTGGGAGGAGAGCGCTGTCAACGCATTGACGGCCAGCACCTCGTACCGGATGCTCGTGTCCGACAACGCCGCGTCCATGCGCCAGGGCGACGTCGTTCTGATCTGGGGCGCCACCGGCGGGCTCGGAGGCTATGCGGTGCAACTCGTCCTCAACGGTGGCGGCATCCCGATCGGTGTGGTCTCATCGCCGGAGAAAGCCGAGCTTCTCCACAAGATGGGCTGTGAAGCGGTCATCGACCGCAAAGGCCGAGAACTACCAGTTCTGGTCCGATCCCCACACCCAGGACGAATCGGAGTGGCGGCGGTCTCGGCAAGAAGATCCGCGAATTGGTCGGGGAAGATCCCCAGATCGTGTTCGAGCATCCCGGTCGTCAGACCATGGGGGCATCGGTCTTCGTCTGCGCCCGGGGCGGAACCGTGGTCACCTGTGCAGCCACATCGGGGTACATGATCGAATACGACAACCGCCATCTGTGGATGAAGCTGAAACGGATCGTGTCCAGCCATTTCGCCAACTACCACGAAGCGTGGTCGATGAACCACCTGATCGACCGCGGTGCCATCCAGCCGATCCTCTCCGCGGTCTACCCGCTCACCGAGGTCGGCCAAGCGGCACGCGAGGTCCAGCTGAACCAACACGAGGGCAAGCTTGGCGTCCTGTGCCTCGCCCCCGAGGAGGGCCTGGGCATCGATGATCCCGAGAAACGTGCCCGGGTCGGTGAGGACCGGATCCAGATGTTCAGGGAACGGTCGTGAACCACCCCACCTGATCTAGAAGGCGCTGCCGGGGATGAGGGTGGCCCGGTGCCACAGAAGATGGGCGTCATCGAGCTCCACCGGCTTGGACAGCAGGTAGCCCTGCGCGTAGTCGGCACCGAGGTCGTGGAGATGCTCCAGCTGCTCGACGGTCTCCACACCTTCGGCGACGACGGTCAGGCCGAGCGACCTGGCCAGCGTCACCGATGCGGACACGATCGCAGTGTCTTCCCTGCTTCGGCCCAGGCCGTCCACGAAGGACCGATCGATCTTCAAGGTGTGGGCCATCGAGAACCGCCGCAGATAATCCAGCGTCGCATAACCGATCCCGAAGTCGTCGATGCTGAGGTGACAACCCAGTTCGGCCAGACCGACCAGGGCGGCCGAGGCGCGCTCGAGGTCCTCGACCTTCATCGATTCGGTCACTTCGAGGCCCAGACACGACGGGATCAAGCCCGTAGAAGTCGAGTGCCTCAGCCACGGTGGGCATCAGTGACGGATGCGAGAGCTGCCGGGCCGAGAGGTTCACCGAGATGACCGGCTCACCCCCGGCCAACCGCTCGGGCCACTCGGCGATCTGGCCGCAGACCTCGCGGATGACCCAGTTGCCGATGTCGATGATCAGGCCCGAATCCTCGGCGATGTCGATGAACAGAACCGGCGTCAGCACGCCGTGGCCGGGGCGATTCCAGCGAATCAGCGCCTCGGCACCGATCATCGATCCGGACGACACCTCGATGATCGGTTGGTAGAGCAGGAACAACTCGTCGGCCGCGATCGCTTCGGCGAGAGCCGCCTCCATCTCGTGGCGGGCGGACAGCTGCCGGCGCAGTTCGGAGTCGAACACCGAGACCTGGTCTCGGCCGGCGTCATGAGCTGCGTCGACGGCAGACTCGGCGTTGGAGATGACGTCGGCGGCATCGAAGGTGTCGTCGACGTGGACCATGACCAGACCGACCGACGCGGTGATCGAGACCGGCTCGTCCTCGTCGATCTCGATCGGGGAAATCACCGCCTCACGAAGTTCTTCGGCGATGGCGAACGCCTCCGCCTCGTCGCGTCGTCCCGGGCACACGATCAGGAACTGGTCCGAGCCGATGCGACCCATCGTGTCCCCCACGCGGAGAACCGATCGGAGCCGTTGGGCGGTCTGGGCGAGGACGGCGTCACCGACCATCGACCCGCGACGATCGTTGACCGACTTGAATCGATCGAGATCGACGAGGACGACCGCCAGAACCCCGTTCGTCTCGTCGATTCGGGTGTGCAGGCTCGACCGTTTCGACAAATCGATCAGCTGGGAGAGACGGTCCGTCATCAGATCCCGGTTCGGCAAACCGGTCAACGGATCGTGCAGGGCACGCAGGGCGAGGTCGGCTTCGCGGCGGCTCCTGTCCATCGCAACCGCCGCCAGTCGAGCCACCGCCGTGAGCAGTTGCCGCTCGCCGGCATCCGGTTCGGACCCGACGTTGTGGGCGACCACGACGACACCGAGCACCTCGTCGTCGTTGCGCAGCATTGGCGTCAACCACAGGGATGCGACACCGGCGTTCTGGAAATCGAGGGCCATCTCCAGCGGCAGTGCCGCCGCATTGATCCACTGCGCGTGCTCGAAGACCCGACGAGCGCCTGACCGTAGCGAAGAAATCGGCGAGCAGCCCCGGTTTGAATCCGGCCGTGCGCACCAGGTCGAACCGATCCGACGTCGGTTCGTGGGCGTAGGCCAGCGCCATGACGACGCGTCCCCCGTCGAGGACCTGCTCGGTCCGTTCGGCCAGGTGCACGATCACCTCGTCGAGAGAGCCAGGGTGTGCCAGCGCATCGAACAAGCGAGTGTGATCAATCGCCGGACTCGGAGCGCTCGGCATCGGCGGGGCGCACCAGTCGGAACAGCGCAATGTAGACCGGCCAGCCATCGCTCAATGACGGGACGGCCAAGAACGTGGCATGGACCGGTACCGACGATCCATCAGCTCTCTGGAGCGCCATCGCAGCACGGCCTGCTTGCCACTGGCCACCATCTCGGCCACCGCGTCCAACTGGGCCGGTGGAGTGTCGTCGGCGAACAACGCATCGGGCGGCCCGGCCCAGGAGGCCCAAGACCGGGCGACCGACCGCAGCCGCCAGTCCCTCGCTCACATACACGAGATGGGCGCTGTCGGTGCTCGGGTCGACCGCAGAGACCATGAGACCGTCGACCGGCGAGGTCAACGGAGGCAACGGGATGTCGGCCGAAGCGCTGCTGGGTGTGAGAGGCGCCACTGGCGACAACCCTAATCGGCTCTGAGGAGACCGTCGGTGGAACCCTGACAGATTGCTCCCGCTACCGTGGGGGACGGTGAGACGCTCGGCAATCGGAGACCCACTCAGCGTGGCCGAGGTGTGCGAAGGGATCGGCGATGCCCTCCTGCGTTCACTTCGGTTCCGAGGTCTGGGTCCGGGGTGCGATCTCCGGTTTGAACCGGTCGAGCAACGGTCACGCCTATTTCACCTTGATCGATCCGGACGAGGCAGGATCCAGACCGAGCGCCATCCTGTCCGTGGCGCTGTTCGCCCGGGCCAGATTTCAGGTCAACGCGCTGCTGCGAAAGGCAGGCGGCGGTCCGTATGGAGGACGGCATCGAGGTCTCCATCGGCGGGTCGATCGAACACTACGCGCCGAACGGGCGGGTCCAGCTGATCATGACCATGATCGACCCGACCTACACGTTGGGGAGGCTGGCCCAGAACCGTGCGGCGACCTTGTTACGTCTGGAGGAGGCGGGCCTGCTGCACCGGAACCGTCTCCTGCCCCGTCCGGTGCTGCCCTTGCGAATCGGTCTGGTGACCAGCAATGCCAGCGCCGCCGAGGCCGACTTTCTCGACGAGTTGGGCCGTACCGGAATCGACTTCACGGTCACGTTGTTCGATGCCCGCGTCCAGGGTGTCGAAGCCCCTGCGTCACTGGCGGCAGCGATCGGGCATGCGTGTGAGAGCGATGTCGACATCGTGGCCGTCGTCCGCGGCGGAGGCGCCAAGACCGATCTCGTCGCCTTCGACCACTACGACGTGGCGGCCGCCATCGCTCGCTGTAGCCGGCCGGTCATCGTCGGTGTTGGCCACGAGATCGACCGCTCGATCGCCGACGAGGTCGCACATGTGAGCGCCAAGACACCTACCGCGGCGGCGGGTTGGATCATCCAACAGGTGGCGTCGTTCGACCAGAGGGTGGCGACGGCGTCGGATCGCCTGGTGCGGGCCGCCCACCACCAGCTCGCTCGAGCCCGGGAGCGCCACAGCTCAGCACAACGTCGTCTGGCCCGGAACGCCACCGGTGTCCTGACCTCCGCCGAGATTCGGTCGGAGCGGAACTCACTGCGCCTCAGCGCCGCCACTCGGCAGGTATTGGCCGCCCACGACCACAGGCTCGATCGGAACCATATCCGCTTGGGGGCCCTCGATCCCGCTGCGGTCATGGCACGGGGCTGGACGATCACCCGGGATCACACCGGCGCAGTCGTGCGCTCGGTCGCTCAAACCCCGGCCCACACCCAACTGACGACCCAGACCGTCGACGGGACCATCACCAGCACCGTCGACCGAACGACCTCGAACCGAGAAGAGGAATCATGATGAGCGATACCGATGAGATCGCCGGCGGAGACGACCCCGGGCTCTCCTATGACAGCGCTGTCACCGAAGTCGAGGCCATCCTCGAACATCTCGAGAACAGCGTCGTCGACGTCGACCATCTCGCCGATCGGGTGAAACGGGCCACCTACCTCCTCGGGTTCTGCCGGGACCGACTCGCAGCGGTCCACGTCGACGTCGAAGCGCTGGTCGCCGAGCTCGACGGCCCCACCGATGACGACGACGATCACGATGGCTGAGGTCGCCCCCGACGAAGTTCTGGTCGTCGCCGAACGAACCGAGGTCCGCCTCCAGGCCATCTTCGACGCCGAGGTCGAGCGCTGGAACAACGACGATACTCGACTCGGCGAGGCGGTCACTCTTCTCGCCGAGATGGTGATGAGCAGAGGGAAAACGGCTCCGAGCGGCGTTCTGCTACTGGTCCTGGAGCGGAACCTCGAAATTCATCGGCGACCAAACGGGCGACGACGACCGGATCATCGAGGCATGTGCCGCATTCGAACTGCTCCACGCCTTCGCGTTGATCCACGACGACATCATGGATGACGCTCTGACCCGCCGTGGCATTCCCACCATCCACACGACTCAGGCCCAGCGCGTGCAAGCCGAGGGCTGGCGAGGCGAGGCGAGGCGCTACGGCGAAGGGATTGCCATCTTGCTCGGCGACCTGGCCCACGCCTACGCCGACCGGTGTATCGGCAACACCACCGCACAAGCGCGCTCGTTGTGGGACGAGCTGAGGATCGAACTCAACCTCGGCCAGTACCTTGACATTCGTGCCAGCGCCGCTGGCGAATCGGACCGCTCGACGGCTCGATCGGTCGCCACCTTCAAGAGCGCCCTCTACACGATCGTCCGTCCGCTCCAGCTCGGCGCCACACTCGCCCCCGGATGGCCTGACCTGCCCGAAGAGGCTCGCCAGACCTCGCTCGACCGGTTCGATGCGTTCGGACGCCCCCTCGGACAGGCCTTCCAGCTCCGGGATGACCTGCTCGGCGTGATCGGTCACGCCAACAGCACGGGCAAACCGGTAGGAGGAGACCTGCGTGAGGGCAAACCCACCGAGCTGCTGGCGGTCGCCCTCGAACGGGCAACACCGGTTCAGCACGACGTGCTCGCACGGATCGGAGGCCCACTGAGTGAGGACGCCGTCGACGAAATCGTCGAGGTTCTACACGCCACCGGCGCCGTCAACGAAATCGAGGAGCGGATCACAACGCTCGTCGCCGTGGCCCTCGACCTCCTCCCGACCCTCAGCATCGACCCGTCCACCCGGGTGACAATGGCCGCATTAGCCGACTACGTTGGACTACGCACCCACTGAAAGCGTTGCGGTTACTACCGTGCGCGACACCCCGTGTGAGTGGTGACCACCCGCAGTCGTACTGAAGGAGCAACCATGGAGTGCCGATCAGGAGGACGGTGACAGCCACGACGACCAAACGCAGCGCTGCGTCCGATCAGCCCTCGGCCAGGCAGGTTCTGGCATCGCTGCGCGCCTTGAAGCTGAGCTCGTCGGCCCTCGAGGTCAACGTCCTGACCGCATCGTTGACGGCGATCATGACGCTTCTGCGATGGGGGGCGATCGCCATCGGCCTGGGCTGGGCAGCCACCCAGGCCTCGGGTGGCAACGTCCAGAGTCGTCGCCACGCTGGCCGTGACGATCTTCGTGGCCACATTCCGCACCGTCATCCCGCTCCGTACCGACCCAGCCAACCGAACGGCGCTGGCATGGGCCCTCGGCGACGTCGCCGTCCTAGGCGCCGGCCTCGGGATCTCCGCCGGGCTGGACAGCCCGTTCGTCGGTTGCATCATGGTCGCCGTCGCCGTCGTCGCATTCGGATGGGGGCTGCCCTTCGGGATCTTCGCCAGCGTGCTCGCATTCGCATCATCGGGCGTCAGCAGCCTCTACTTCACCGACGAGGGCATCACGTTCAGCCCGCTGGCCGTGCTGGCATTGGTCTGTGCCGCGCTGTTTCCCGGCATCTACCACATCAACCTGACCGATTTCGAACGTTCACGCCGCAAAGCTCAGGGATCAGCGCGACCGCCTCGTCGAGACCAACGAACTGCTCGGCGCTCTGATGGACGTCGCCAGAACACTTCCCTCCTCGCTGGACCTCACCGACGTGCTGCGCGGCGCCCGAGCCCAGTTGCATGAGGCCTTCGAGCCCGAACGGCTCGTGATACTCACGCTCGACGAAACCACCGTCGACGACAACCTGTGGTCCACCCAGACCCAGAACGGCTTTGACCTGCCGCCCACATTCGCCGTCGGTGAGCTGCCCTACCCCCTGGCCGAAGCGGCCAGGGCAACCGACGTGCTGCGCGTCAGCGACCTCTCCGAGAAGGGCAGCCGAAACGGCAGCGGCATGTACGCCCGGTTGGTCGTGAACGGTCGCGACAGAGGACTCCTCGGGCATCGAACGGGAGACCCCGGCGGCCTACTCCCCCGGTGATGCCGTAATGCTGTCCGGCATGGCCGACGTCCTCGCTCTGACACTGTCGAACGCACGGGCATTCGGCCACCTGCGCTCACTGGCCGCCACCGAAGAGAGAGGCCGCATCGCCAGGGACCTCCACGACCGTCTCGGACAATGGCTGACCTACATCAGCCTCGAACTCGAACGAATCCAGGCATTACAGGTTGAGCCGTCCCCGGATCTGAAGTCGCTTCACGAGGACACCCAGGGCGCGGTCGCCGAACTCCGGGACACATTGATGGAACTGAGAGCGAGCGTGTCACCCGGGCGACCTCTGGGGGTCCTCCTCGGCGAGGTGATCGACCGGGTTCGCAAACGGAGCACATTGGAGATCGAGCTCGTCGTCCCCGAAGATCGGGACCTGATCCTCGGGGAGGTGGTCGAGAACGAGCTTCTGCGAATTGCTCAAGAAGCACTCACGAATGTCGAGAAACATGCCAACGCCTCACGGGTCAACGTGGCCTGGAAGATCGAGCGAGGCAGGGGCACGTTGTACATCCACGACGACGGACGGGGTTTCGACACCGGCAAAGGAATCCGGGGTAGCGCCTACGGTTTGGTGGGTATGCGCGAAAGAGCCGCCTCGGTTGGGGCAATCTTGGAGATACGAAGCTCACCAAACGAGGGCACCACGATTACCGTCCTCACCAGTCCAACCACTTCGGGAGCACCCCAATGATCCGAATCCTTCTTGCCGACGACCATGCTCTTCTCCGAGACGGACTCCGCCGTTCGTTCGAAGCTGCCGGCGACGAGGTCGTCGGCGAAGCCTCGACCGGCGAGGAAGCGGTTTCTCTGGCTAAAGCGCTCCAGCCCGACGTCGTGCTGATGGACCTGTCCATGCCGGTCATGGATGGCATCGAGGCCACAGCATTGATACGCGAGCAGGTCCCTCGATGCCGGATTGCCGTGCTCACAATGCACGACGACCTCGACAAGACCCGCGACGCCATCGCCGCCGGAGCCAGTGCCTACCTGAGCAAGGGGACCTCCTTCGTCGACGTTCGCGACACCGTGCTACGGGTCGCCGACGGTGAAACGGTGCTCTCCCCAGCGCTGGCGGGCGCAATGCTCACCACCGCCAACGAACAGAAGGCCAACGATGACCTTCTCAGCGATCGGCAAGTCGAGATCCTCCAAGCGATCGCCGACGGCATGAGCACCAAGCAAGCCGGTCGGCACCTCGGCATCACTACCAAGACCGTGCACAACCACCTGAACGCCATTTATCGGAAGCTCGACGCCCAGAGCCTCACGCACGCGGTCCTCGGTGCGGTCCGCATGGGCATCATCGACCTGAACCACGAACCCGAGCTGTAATACGGTCCTCACTCCTGGCGTCGTTCGGCTCGCTCCGCTCGAACAATCACCACAGCCCAGCCTGCTGCCTTCGTCCCTCGGCAACCCCACGAACCGGGCTCACCGTCCTCACTCCTGGCGTCGTTCGGCTCGCTCCGCTCGAACAATCACCACAGCCCAGCCTGCTGCCTTCGTCCCTCGGCAACCCCACGAACCGGGCTCACGGTCCTCACTCCTGGCGTCGTTCGGCTCGCTCCGCTCGAACAATCACCACAGCCCAGCCTGCTGCCTTCGTCCCTCGGCAACCCCACGAATCGGGCTCACGGTCCTCACTCCTGGCGTCGTTCGGCTCGCTCCGCTCGAACAAAGCTGCAACTCGCGCTAGTGCTGCCCGCCTCAGATCACATCGTCCTCACTCCTGGCGTCGTTCGGCTCGCTCCGCTCGAACAATCACCACAGCCCAGCCTGCTGCCTTCGTCCCTCGGCAACCTCAGGGAGATGGCTCAGAAGCGCTCTCGGCGGACGTTGGCCCGGCGGCCGCGCATCACCACGTTCTCCATGGATCTGATCACGTGATCGGCCTTGTCGGCCGGAACCGAGACCAGCGAGAACCGGTCCTGAATCTCGATCGGTCCGATCTCGGAGCCGGCCAAGCCGGCCTCGCCGGCGATAGCACCCACCAGGTCCTTGGGGCGGATGCCGTTGGTCCGGCCAGCGCCCACATACAGGCGGGTACGGTCGCCGTCGTCACTCCGGCTCCGCCGTTGGCCCCGGTCGGGACGGACGCTATGTTTCATGCGGGCCGAGGGCTTGTCGGTGCGTTCATGGCGAGTCTTCTTGCCCGATCCCTTCATCGACGCTGACGGAATCTCCTGTTCGTCGACCTCGGGTGCTGAGGCCTCGTGAGCGATCTGGATGGCGGCCATCGCCACCTCGACCACATCGAACTCGTCGGACAGGCTTTCGAGGACGGCACGGAATGGCTCGCCGTCGCCGCCCATGATCGCTTCGCGCAGACGATCCCGGGTGAGCTCCATACGGCGTTCCTTCAGATGGGCGACCGAGGGCACCGTCTCCATCGTGAACTTGTGCCGCGTCACTCGTTCGATGTTCTTCATCTGACGATGCTCACGGGGCTCGGCCAACGTGATCGCCACACCCTCCCGACCAGCCCGCCCCACTCGACCGATCCGGTGCACATAGGCCTCGGGTGCCGACGGCACATCGAAGTTCACGACATGGGTCAGCTGGGTGATGTCGAGGCCGCGGGCGGCCACGTCGGTGGCCAGAAGGAGATCGGCGACTCCGCTGCGGAGCCGGCCCAGCGCCCGGTCCCGTCTGCTCCTGGCTCATGCCGCCGTGGAGAGCCTCGGCGCGGTAGCCGCGGCCGTTGAGGGTTTCGGCCAGCTGATCCACCTCGATGCGGGTTCGACAGAACACCAGGGCGCTGTCGGGCGCTTCCATGTCCAGAATCCGGCCCAATGCCGCCGCCTTGTGATTCCGATTGACGACGTAGGCGACCTGACGCACCTTGGGCAGCGCGTCGGCGTCCGGCGCCGGCCGGCCGATGCGGATCACGACCGGCTCACGCAGATGAGCCTTGGCGATCGAAGTGATCCGAGGGGGCATCGTGGCGGAGAACAGAACCGTCTGACGCTCAAGGGGAAGTGCAGCGAGGATCGCCTCGAGATCCTCGGCGAAACCCATGTCGAGCATCTCATCGGCTTCGTCGAGGACGACGGACTCGATGCCGGAGAGGGTCAGGGTGGAGCGGCTCAGGTGGTCGAGAGCCCGGCCAGGGGTGGCCACGACCACGTCGACACCCCGCTTGAGCGCATGCAACTGCCGCCCGATCGGCTGGCCCCCGTAGATGGGCAGCACCCTGGCGACGATCCCCCGCCCGTATTTGTGGATCGCTTCGGAAACCTGCATGGCCAGCTCGCGGGTCGGCACCAGAACCAGGGCCGAGGGTGCCGAACCACGACGGGTGTCCGACGGAACCGCCGACAGCCGTTGCAGGATCGGAAGGGCGAACGCTGCCGTCTTACCGGTGCCCGTCGCCGCCTGCCCGATCAGATCGTGTCCCGCCAGGAGTGGCGGAATCGCTTCTGTTTGGATCGGGGTGGGTTCTTCGTAGCCGAGCGCCACGAGCTGTGGCAGCACGGATTCATCGAGTCCGAGCGACTCGAACCCCGCCGGCTCGGCGGGCAAAGGGTGCCCGTCAGCGGCGGGGTCGGTTGGGTTGTCGAGCATTTCGGGCCTTCGGTGTGCGAACCGATCAGTGTAGGCCCCGGTCGACAACTCCGATGCGGGCGACGAACGAGCCGTGGTTGTTGGCGACAGCGGGTTCGAACACGAATGGCGCGACAAACCGGCTCGACCGAGAATTCCAAACCGTTACAGGCATGTGTCACATGCCTCACGCGATTCCCTACCACCGGTTATCCTGCTGTCTCGTCAAGTAGTGACCAACCGTACACATCCTTGGGAAGAGGAAATCATGAACAGCAAGTACCGCGTGGCCGTCGGCCTCATGGCAGCGCTCAGCCTCATTGGGGCCGCCTGTGGCAGCGACGACAGCACCACCACCGACACGACCGCCGAAACGACCGAGACCACAGCGGAAACGACCGAGACCACCGAAGGTGAAACGACCGAGACCACCGCGGAAACCACCGAGACCACCGAAGGTGAAGTCGAGGGCGCATCGTTCGTCACGCTCGAACAGGCCTGCGCCGAGTACGACGGCCTCCAGGCCCCTGACGGGTTCCGGGTCAATCTCGTCACCGACATCGGCAAGGTCGATGACGGCACCTTCAACCAGTTCGCATTCGACGGGATGACCGCAGCCAACGAGTGCTTCGGGGTCGAGGATTCGAGCTTCATCGAGACCGTTTCGGAGGCCGACTACGAGGCCAACATTGCGACGTCGCTGGAGAACGATCCTGACGTCCTGATCACGGTCGGCTTCCTCATCACCAGTGACACCGAGGCCGCTGCCATTGCGAACCCGGACGTCAACTTCATCGGCGTCGATCAGTTCCTGGTCGAGTACCCGCCGAACATGGCCGGTGAACAGTTCAACGAGGACGAGAGCGGCTACATGGCCGGCGTGCTCGCCGCTTCGCTCAGCGAGACCGGTGTGGTCGGCGTCGTCGCCGGCCGGGAGGACGTCCCGCCGGTCGTGAAGTTCGTGAACGGTTACACGCTCGGTGCTGAAGCGACCAACCCCGACATCAGGGTGCTGTCGATCTACAACGAGAGCTTCACAGACATCGCCAAGGGGGCGTCCGACGCCACCCAGTTCATCGGCGAGGGCGCTGACGTGATCTTCGGCGCCGGCGGCCAGACCGGGTCGGGTGGCGTCGCCGAGGCAGCCAAGCAGGGCATTTGGGGCATCGGCGTCGACCAGGACGAGTACTTCACCACCTTTGCCAGCGGGAGCGCCCCGGGTTCGGAATACTTGGCTTCCTCGGCCATGAAGCGTGTCGACCTCGTAACCTTCCGCCTCATCGCCGATGCCGTACAGGGTGACTTCACCGGCGGTTTCATCGCCGGCACGGTCGCCAACGACGGCATCGCAATGGCACCCACCCACGATGCCGAGGTCCCCGCCGAAGCGCTGGCGGCTGTTGAGGTCGCCCGTCAGGCCTTCGTCGACGGCAGCTTGACCACGGGTATCTGCGGGATCGATGGGCTCTTCATCGGCGAGGGCTCGGCCTGCGATTGATCGAACTCCGTTCCGCCTCGAACTGCTGATTCGACCGGGCCCGGCCTCCACCAAGGGGCCGGGCCCGGTCGCGTTCCGATTCCTCGATCGCGTGGCACCCAGGTCCTGTGATCTATGCTGACGTCCGTGTTGCGTGACGGGGAGCGAGCCAGTTGACCGAGCGGACCGATACCACGGTCCTGGACGTTCGCAATGTCACCAAGACCTTCCCGGGCGTGATCGCAAACGAGAACGTCGATTTCTCCCTCCACCAGGGTGAGATCCACTGTCTGCTCGGTGAGAACGGCGCCGGCAAGAGCACCCTGATGAACGTGGTCTTCGGCCTGTATCAGCCCGACGAGGGCGAGATCTGGGTTCGCGGCGAACGAGTGCAACTGACCGGCGTCAACGACGCCATCGACCACGGCATCGGCATGGTGCACCAGCACTTCCAGCTGATCCCGGTGTTCACGGTTGCCGAGAACGTGATCCTCGGCAACGAACTCGCGAAGAACGGATTGCTCGATATCGCCGAAGCTCGGCGGCGCATCCGGGAGCTCGAAGAGAAGTACGGGCTCATCGTCGACCCCGATGCCATGGTCGGTGATCTCTCTGTCGGCGAACAGCAACGGGTCGAACTGGTGAAAGCGCTGTTCCGGGAGGCCGACATCCTCATCCTGGACGAGCCGACCGCCGTACTCACGCCCGGCGAGGTCGACGAGTTCTTCGGCGTCGTGCGCAGCCTCGTCGACCAGGGCAAGTCGATCGTGTTCATCACCCACAAGCTGCGGGAGGTGCTCGCCGTCGCCGATCGGATCACCGTGCTGCGCAACGGACGTGTGGCCGGAACGGCCGACCCGAAGACCGCTACTCAACAATCACTGGCCAACCTGATGGTCGGACGCGATGTGGTGTTTCAGGTCGAGAAGGGTGAGGCCGTCCCCGGGGACGTCGTCCTCAGCGTGCGCGGCCTCGAAGTCGAGGACGAACGCGGCGTGCGCACCGTCAACGGCTTCTCAGTCGAGGTGCGCGCCGGTGAGATCTTCGGAGTGGCAGGGGTCGAAGGAAACGGCCAGCGGGAGCTGGTCGAGGCGATCACCGGCATGAGGCCCAAAGTGGGCGGGCGGGTCGAGATGCTCGGTCACAACGCCACCAAGCTGAGCCCCCGCAAGATCACCGAGATGGGCGTCGCCCACATTCCAGAGGACCGTAACAAGCACGGCCTTGTTGGGCCGTACTCGATCGCCGACAACCTCGTCCTGAATCGCTACTACGCTCAGCCCTTCTCCCGTCGCGGCATCCGGGCCACGGCACCGGTCAACGACGAGGCCGAACGGCTGGTGGAGGAGTTCGACATCCGGACACCGGGGATCGAGGTGCCGGTGGAGACCCTGTCCGGCGGGAACCAGCAGAAGGTCATCGTGGCCCGCGAGCTGACCGGCGAAGTCAAAGTGCTCGTCGTCGCCCAGCCGACCCGGGGACTCGACGTCGGATCGATCGAGTTCATTCACAAGCAGATCATCGGTTTGAGGGATCAGGGCGTCGGTGTCCTCCTCGTCTCGGCCGAGCTCGACGAGATCCTCTCGCTCTCGGACCGCATCGGCGTGGTCTACCGCGGCGCCCTCGTCGGTGTGTTCGACGGTGCAGATGCAACGCGGGAGCAGCTCGGCTACCTCATGGCCACCGGATCGTCCCCCGAGTCCGAGGAGCTCGTCCGATGACCAGCCCGACCCCAAACGCCTGGGACCCGAGAAGGTTCATCCAGGTGTCGTGGCAGCTGCAGCCGTTGCTGGTCCCGATCTTCGCGATCCTGCTGTCGTTCATCGTCGGCGGCGTCCTCATCGCCATCATCGGGGTCAACCCCTTCGACGCCTACTGGGCACTGGTGCGGGGGATGTTCGGGAGTCCGTCACGAATCGCAGGGTCGGTGGCCCGTTCCGTGCCATTCGTCGGTTCCGCACTTGCGCTGGCATTCGCGTTCAGGGCAGGCCTTTTCAACATCGGGGCCGAAGGACAGCTTCTCATCGGAGGTGTGACCGCGGCGTGGGTTGGCACGTGGTCGTTCATGTACGACACGCCCGGCATCATCGCCGTCCCGATCATCCTGCTGGCCGGCTTCGCAGGAGGGGCTCTCTGGGGCGGGTTCCCCGGCGTACTCCGGGCCCGCACCGGCGCACACGAGGTGATCAGCACGATCATGCTCAACAGCATCGCCCTCTTCATGACCCGCTGGCTGGTCAACTCGACCGACCCGCTCATCTTGCGCGACACCACGGCGAGCGTCCCCAGGACCAAGCCCGTCTCCGAGACCGCCCGCCTCCCCGAGCTCGTCGACAGCCAGCCCAACCTGCACGCGGGCCTTTTCGTGATGATCGGGCTGTGCATCCTGGTCGCCTTCGTCCTGCGCCGTACCACGTTTGGCTTCGAGACGATCACCGTTGGCACCAACCCCCATGCGGCCCACTACGCCGGGGTCAACGTCAACCGGATCATCGTGCTGGCGATGGCTCTCTCGGGTGGCTTCGCCGGTATCGCCGCCGCTTCGGAGGTGGCCGGAACGAACTACTTCTTCCAACCGGGCACGTTCGCGTTCATCGGTTTCGACGGCATCGCCATCGCTCTGCTGGCACGGGGCAAACCCATTCCCATTCTCGCCGCCGCCCTCCTGTGGGGCTCGCTGTTGTCGGGAGCTCCGCTGATGCAGCAGGAGGCCGACGTTTCCATCGACGTCGTCAGGATCATCCAGGCGATGGTGCTGCTCTTCGTCGCCGCCGACGCGATCGTGCGGTACCTGTTCCACCTCAAAGGCACCGAGGGTTCCCAACTCGCTCCCGCGGCGACGAGCTGGAGTGGAACATGAGCAACGTCGCCGAGGCCCCCCTCCGCAACGATCCGAGTTCGGACCTCGGCGGTCTCCGACTGCCGCAGTTCGGCAGGCGACAGGTGATCGGTGTGGTGTTCGGCCTTATCGGGATCGCGCTCCTCGCCTTCGTGGCGCCGAACATCACGAGCGACCCGAGGGCGTTCGCCTTCGAGCGTCCACCGATCCGCTCCAGTTCGAGTTCAACCCGGTCGTGCTCGTGGTCGTCATCGGCATGCTCTACCTGGTGACGGCCGCCGCCAGCTTCCTGCCACCGCGATGGGACCGCATCTCGCTCATCGCCCAGCTGATCGCGATCGCCTCGGCCATCCCACTGATCATCGGGGTTGCCCTGGCACTCTCCGATGCCAGGGTCACCAATGTGACCAACCTGCTCGACGAGTCGCTCCTGCTCGCCACACCGATCGCGCTCGGTGCGATGACCGGCCTGTGGTGCGAGCGATCGGGCATCATCAACATCGGGATCGAAGGCATGATGCTCGGATCGGCCGGGATCGGCTACATGACCTACGCCGTGCTGGGCGGTGCCACCGGCGCCGGCTGGCTCTGGCTCTCGATCCTCATCGCCATCCTGTCGGGGGGTGCCTTCGCATTGCTCCACGCAGTGCTGTCCATCCGCTACCAGATCAACCAGATCGTGTCGGGTGTGGTGATCAACCTGTTCGCCCTCGGTCTCACCGGCTTTCTTCGTTCCGAGGTGATCGTTCCATCCGGTCACAGCAAAGGCGTGGCCACCTCGGATTTCGGAATCCCGCTGCTCGACCAGATCCCAATCCTTGGCCAGACGCTCTTCACCGGGGGCCCGCTCCACTTCCTGATGTACATCACCGTGGCCCTCACCTGGCTCGTGATGTACCGGACGCCGTGGGGGCTGCGGGTCCGGTCCTGCGGTGAGAATCCGCACGCCGCCGAGACGCTGGGTATCCGCGTCATCCTCATCCGCTATCAGGCGGTCATACTCGGCGGTTTGATCGCCGGTCTGGCGGGCGCATGGTTCTCGATGGAGGCGCAGTCGGGCTTCGAGGACAACATGACCAACTCGGCCGGCTTCATCGCCCTGGCCGCCATGATCTTCGGCAAGTGGACGCCGTGGGGCGCTTTCGGCGGAGCCCTGCTGTTCGGCTTCGCCCGGGCGCTCGGCTCGCGCCTCCAGTTCCTGAATGTCGAGATCGGATCATTCAGCATCCCGAGCGAGTTCTTCCAGAGCCTCCCCTTCGCGGTGACTCTCGTCGTGGTCGCCGGCGCGCTCGGTCGGGCGGTGGCACCGGCGGCCGAGGGCCAGCCGTACACGCCGTCCAAGTAGTCCTCACCACCCAGTCGTCGACCAACCGCGAAGCTCGGCCAGATCTGACCCCGACCCCAGTATCAGCCGTGGGGCTTGGCGAACAACGTGCCGTCGGCGACGAAGGCGTCGATCTGTTCGTCCCGAGTAGCCGAGCTCGGCCAGGACCGGGCGGTTCGATTGGCCGAGCGCCTCGACGGCGAGCCCGGTGGCCGGTTCGACGCCGGCGACGGTGAGCGGATGACCGGGGTACACCGACATGCCGGCGACGGGATCGTCGAACACGATGATCGAGCCCCGCTCGACCGAGATGGGGCTCGTCGGCCAGATCGGCGGGGCTGTTCACCTTGGTACAGGGGACCCGGTGAGCGGCCAGTGCCTCGATGACCTCGTCGTCGGTGGCGAAGGTCGCCATCCAGCCCTCGATGATCCGATTGAGTTCCCCCCGATGCTCCAGCCGGGCCTTGTTGCCGCGAAAGCGAGGATCCGTCGCCAGGTCCGGGCGTTCGAGTGCCTCCCACAGTTGATCCACCTGGTGGACGGTGACGATCATCACGATCCACCCTGAGGACCCTTGAACACGCCGGCGGGGGCGAGCGGTTGATAGTCGCGCCCGTGACGAATCGGGGTGTAGGCACCATCGGTCAGACGCCGGGGCGTGGACGGCGGTCTCGTGCATGTGGATCAGGGCGTCGACCATCGAGATGTCGAGGAACGCACCCTCACCGGTTCGCTGCCGCCGGTAGAGCGCCAGGCCGATGGCAGCGAAGGCGTGCACCCCGGCGTTCGAGTCGGCGATGGCCGACCCGACCAGCAGAGGCGGTCCGTCGGCGAACCCGGTCATGTGGGCGATGCCGCTGTAGCCCTGGGCGACGAAGTCGAACGCCGGTCGACCGGCGAGCGGGACCCGCCTGTCCGAACCCCGAGATGCTCGCCATGATCAGATCGGGTGTGACCTTCCGGAGATCGTCGTAGGCGAGCCCGTAGCGAGCCATCACGCCCGGGAGCGAAGTTCTCCACCACGACGTCGGCCCGCTCGACCAACCGCCGTGCGATCTCCTGCCCGCCGGCGTACGGAAATCGAGGCAGACGCTGCGTTTGCCACGATTCTGCTGAACGAAGAACCCGGAGCGCCGATTGACGCGGGGTTCCAGGCCGCGGGACGGATCGCCATGTTCGGGCAAGTTCGATCTTGATGCAGTCAGCACCCTGCTCGACCATCAGTCGGGTGCAGGTCGGACCGGCCAGATACTGGCTGAAGTCGACGACGCGAACGCCGGCGAGAAGGCCCTCAGTCATCGCGCAGCGCGTAGAAGGTCCCGTTGCGGGAACCGACGTAGATCCCGCCGTCCCAGACCGCCGGAGTCGACTCGAGGCAGCCCTCGCCGAGGACGACCGACCACAGTTCGGTGGGGGTGACCGCTGTGTCCGAGACGTCGAAGCCGTGCATCACGCCGTTGCAGTCGCCCTGGATCAGCACATCGTCCACCACCACCGGGCTCTGCCAGAGCGGTCCAGGCAGATCGAGCTGCCAGCGCTGCGATCCGTCGACCCGGTCGAGGCCGAGGACACGGCCATCGTCGGTGGCGACGATGAGGATGTCCCGGTGCAGCGCCGGCGTTGCCCACACTCCGGATTTGATACCGACGTTGGCCTGCACACTCCAGACGAGCGGGTCGTCGGGTTCGGAAGGATCGAGTTTCAACACCTGACCCAGTTCCTGGGCTCGGGCCCGGCCCTTTTCGTATTCGACACCGGCGTAGATCATCCCGTCGCCGTCGATGACGAGCGACGCGTCGACGTCCTCGCCGGCCCAGAAGCGGAAGACCCGTTCCGGTTCTTCGCCGTCGGTGATCGCGCCGATGTCCCAGCCCTGGATCAGCCCGTTGGAGTTGGCGAAGTAGACGGTGTCGCCACTTATCGCCACCGAATTCTCGATGCTCATCTCGTTGGACGTCGCCGCCAGGAGATCGGCGTCCCAGGACTCGGTGCTGAAGACGATCTCGGGATCGACGGTGACCAGCCCGTCGGTGTCGTAGCCCCGGTTGAGTTTGACGACGAAGAAGCGGCTGTTCTCCCCGCCCTCGAACAGGTAGTCGTCGATGATCAGGCCGGATCCGTCCCAGTCATCGTTCCATTTGGTCGGTTTGACGGCATCGCTGTTCAGCTTCCAGAGGGCTTCGGGTTCTGGTCGATCGATGGCGACGATGTGGTAGTTGTTGTCGCGGCTGCCGGTGTAGAGCAGCGGGTAGCCGTCCGGGTCGACCGTGATCGAGCCCTTGATGATGTCGCCGGTGGTGTAGGGGCCGTAGACCTCGGCGCCGGTCTCGGGATCGAGGAAGGTCACGTTGCGGTCATACCCGCCGAAGGCGAGCCACCACGTCCCGTGGCGGCCCCTCCGAATGCCGGCGGCTGGAACACCGAGGGCTGGCCGGTCCAACCCGAACCGCACCAGACCTTGGTCACGCCGCCCACGGGAGAGTTGGAGCACCCGATCTCGTGGGTCCAGACCACCGAGGGATTCTCGGGCACGTACCTCTGCCGTAGAACGTGCGGGTCGGGTTGCCGCGGAAGGTGAGCAGCCCCTCGACCGCCCCCAGGCTCGGACCACGGTGCACCCGACGGATGTGGGATCGACCCAGCCCTGGTAGGGGGGAACGGTCGTCGTGGTCGTCGTGGTCGTCGTGGACGTCGTGGTGGTCGAGGTCAGCGTCGTCGCGGTGAGGTCGTCGAGTGGTCGGTCGATCGTCTGCGTCTGACCGGCAACGGTCGGCGCGGCCCCGGCCTCGGCGCCGTCGTCGCCGTCGGCGAGGATGCGGCTGGCCCACAGGCCAGCCGCGGCGGCAGCGACACCAACGACAGAACGAAGAACGGGACCGAGCGGTGTCATCTTCAGGACAGGCCTCCTTCGGCCACCATCCGCTCGAGCGTGAGATGGGGATGATCCGACAGCACACGATCCATCCAGTAGCGGCTCTCGAAGAGGGCCAGGTGGAGACCGTTGGCCCGTTGCAGAACATCGACGCCCTGCATGGCCCGCAGCTCCGGAGCGCTGGCGGCGTCGGTCTTGCGAGCGATCGTGTACCGGGTGGAGGTAAGTTCGACCGGCGCCCCGAACTCGTTCTCGAGGCGGTTCACGGCGACCTCGAACTGCAGTTGGCCGACCGCAGCGAGCACCGGAGCCTGGTCCCCGAGGTCGGGATCGCGGAGCACCTGCACCGCTCCCTCTTCGTCGAGCTGTGCAATCCCTTTGCGGAACTGCTTGAACTTGGAGGTGTCCTTGACGCGGGCCACCATGAAGTGCTCGGGGGCGAAGGCGGGAAGGGGCGGAAACTCGCACGGCTCGCCGGCGTAGATGGCGTCGCCCACCCGTCACCTCGTTGGCGTTGACGAGGCCGACGATGTCGCCCGGGTAGGCGAGGTCGACCGTTTCCCGGTCCTGACCGAACAGCGTTTGGGCGTATTTGGTCGAGAACTGGCGACCGGTGCCTCCACCGATCGCGATCATGCCACGCTTGAATTCACCGGAACACACTCGTACGAAGGCGATCCGGTCGCGGTGGGCCTTGTCCATGCCTGCCTGCACTTTGAAGACGAGCCCGGAGAAGTCGGCATCGAGGGGCCGTCGGGACCCGTCGGTCGAGAGGTCGGGGAGCCGGGGACGGTACCAGATCGACGACGCCGTCGAGAAGGGCGCGTATGCCGAAGTTGGTGAGCGCCGAACCGAAGAAGACCGGTGTCGATTCCCCGGCCAGGAACGTCTTGGAGTCGGCGTTCCGGTCGAGCATCTCGAGCAACTCGCACTCCTCGGATGCGGACGCCCAGGCCTCGCCCTCCTCGGCCTCGGCACGATCCGGGGCCACGACCTCCTCGGGCGCGATCGTGCTGCCCCGAGCGGTGCGTTCGAAGCGGATGAACCGACCTGTGTTCCTTTCGATGATCCCCTTGAACTCGCCGGCCAGACCAACCGGCCAGGTGACCGGAGTCGGTTCGACGATCAGCGTGTGTTCGATCTCGTCGAGCAACTCGAGTGCGCCCCGCCCGGGGCGGTCCCACTTGTTGATGAAGGTCATGAACGGGATCTCCCGTTCGCGACAGACCTCGAAGAGCTTGAGCGTCTGGGGCTCGATGCCCTTGGCGGCGTCGAGCACCATGACCGCCGCGTCGGCTGCCGCCAGCACCCGGTAGGTGTCCTCGGAGAAGTCCCGGTGGCCCGGTGTGTCGAGCAGGTTGAGGATACGGTCCCGGTAGTCGAACTGGAGGGCGGCCGAGGTGATGGAGATCCCCCGCTGCTGTTCCATCTCCATCCAGTCCGACGTCGCCGATCGACCGCCACCCCGGGCTTTGACCGCTCCGGCGCCTGCGGTGAGCGCGCCTCCGTAGAGCAGGAACTTCTCGGTGAGGGTGGTCTTGCCGGCGTCGGGATGCGAGATGATCGCAAACGTCCGGCGGCGGGCTGCCTCGGTTGTGATCTCGGACATCGGCCCACCTTGGGGGTTCAACGACCTCTCACTCTATGTCGAGAAACCGTGCCGTGGGCGAGCGCCCTGCCGGGCTAGCCCGCTCGAAGGAAAGAGAACCGATGGGTGCACAAGCTGCCATAGTGGGGACATGAGCTCGACGACGTCGTTTCGTACCTGCCCACTCTGCGAAGCGACTTGCGGATTGGCGATCGAGACAGAGAACGGTTCGGTGTCACGGATCCGAGGCGATCGAGACGATGTCTTCTCGCACGGCTTCCTCTGCCCGAAGGGCACAACGCTCGGCAAGTTTCACGAAGACCCCGACCGGCTGCGAGCGCCGCTGATCCGCAAGAACGGCGTGCACGAGCCCGCCAACTGGGACGACGCCTACGCGCACATCGCCGCGAACTTGCTTCCCGTGCTCGCCCGCGGCGAGCGAGAGACAGGTGCCATCTATCTCGGTAACCCGGTTGTCCACTCGCTCGACATGCTGCTCTACAGCCGAGCGGTGAGCTTTGCTCTCGGTTCCCGCAAGGTGTTCTCGGCATCGACGGTCGACCAACGGCCACGCGAACTTGCCAGCGGCCTGATCTACGGTTCGTCATTCACGATTCCCGTGCCCGATGTCGATCGGACCGATCTGTTGATGATCCTGGGCGCCAACCCGATGGTCAGCAACGGCTCGCTTGCAACGGCCCCGGACTGGCCCGGTCGTATCGAAGCGCTCATCGCACGTGGTGCACGGTTGATCGTGGTCGACCCGTGTCGCACCAAGACCGCCGAAGTCGCCGACCAACACATCGCCATACGGCCCGGAGCCGACGCCCTCTTGCTGGCAGCCATCGCAACAGAAGTGGTCGCCACGGATCAGCATCGACCCGACGAGCGCGATCGCGAGTCGCTCTTGATCGCAGTGGATGCGCTTTCGGCATTCACCCCGGACAGCGTCGCCTCGGCGACGGGGGTCGCAGCAGAGGAGATTCGCCACATTGCGGCACAGCTGGCGGCAGCGGAACGGCCGTGTGTCTACGGTCGTCTCGGAACCACGGTGACACCGTTCGGCACCACGACGAGCTGGCTGGTCGACATCGTCAACGCAGTGATCGGGGCACTGGACGCTCCGGGCGGAGCGATGTTCGCCAAGAATGCTGCGGGCTCGGCCAACACCCGTGGTCGCGGGCCGTTCGGGCCCGCCCAGTCGCTCGGCCGAAGGACCACCGCTGTCTCGGGACAGCCGATCGAGCTCGGTGAACATCCGGTTGCGGTCCTCGCCGAGGAGATCGAGGCCGGCAATATCACGGCACTCGTCACCGTCGCCGGCAATCCGGTGCTTTCGTGCCCGGACAGCGAGCGCCTCAATTCCGCAGTTGCCGGCCTCGATTTCATGGTGAGCGTCGACTGCTACCTGAACGAGACGACCAGGCATTCCGACGTGATCCTGCCACCACCTTCGCACCTCCAGAAGGCGCACTACGACGTTGCCTTTGGCAACCTCGCCGTCCGAAGCGTGGCCAACTACTCCGCTCCGGTGTTGCCCCTCGACGAGGGCGAGCTGCCCGAGTGGGAGGTGCTCGCACGCCTCGCATCGGTCCTCTCCGGCGGTGGAGCGACCGCTGACGACGCGGCGAACGTCGACACGCTGATGTTCGACCAGGTCGCGGCCGGAGCCGTGTCGGCGGCGCAGGCTCCCGATGGCCTCAAGAAGGAAACAGTGGCGGAGGCGACGGCTCAACACAGCGGCCCCGAGCGGATCCTCGACGTCATGATCCGGTCGGGCCCTTGGGGCGACTGGTTCGGCGAGACCGAGGGTCTGACCCTTGCCGCTGTGATGGAACAACCCCACGGTGTCGACCTGGGGCCGCTCGAGTCCCGGATCCCTGAGATCCTGATGACACCATCGGGTCGTCCGGAGTTCGCACATCCGGACCTCCTCGCCGACGTCCCCCGACTCGAAGGTCTGTTGCAGCCATCTCAGCCGGAACAGCTGCAACTGATCAACCGCCGGACCCTTAGATCCAACAACTCCTGGATGCACAACCTTCCCATCCTGGTCAAGGGAAAGCCGCGGTGCACGATGCAGATGCACCCGATTGATGCCGAGCGTCTCGGTCTCACCGCCGGGTCGGTCGCAAGAGTCACTTCGTCGGCGGGCAGCATCGACATTCCGGTTGCGATCGACGATCGAGTTCGCCAGGGTGTGGTCAGCATTCCGCACGGGTGGGGTCACTCGCCGATCGGAACGGCACAATCGGTGGCTGCAGAGAATGCCGGGGTCAACGTGAACGTCCTCACACCCAGCGATGTCGTCGACCCGCTGTCCGGGACCTCGCAGCTCACCGGCTTCGCCGTTTCGGTCGCCTTGGCCTGACCAAACGGCAGCGACGCCGATCTCGCCAGGACGTCATCAGCAACCGAGCGCCTGTCGCGGTTCTCGAGGGCCGGGTCTTGCGTGTCGTGTTCTCCGATGGCCTGATCCGTGAGCTCGACTTCGCCGGTGTGCTGGCCGCTCTCGATGACGACCAGGTGTTCGGCGCGGCTGCGGTGGACGGTGTCGCCGGCACGGTGTGCTTCCCTCATGGGATCGACTTCGATCCAGATGTCCTGCATGGGGAGGCGGAGGCTGCATCTTCGTTGCAGCCGAAGCTGGTGCGCGAGTACCGGCTCGAGCACACCACCTGATTCGCCCACGCTCTTCCCAGGTGCCTGCCGCCAAGACATCGCCACCGGCGACCTCGTCGCCTAGCCCGCCGATAGTCGATATCGAGATACGGCCAGCGCAGGCCGGCGACCTCACCCGGCCGGAGTCCGCACATCAGACCGGTGAGCCACATCGCCGGCCTGGGATCGGCCGGGATCGCCTCGGTATTGAGCGCCCGCCTCAATCCCTGCTGGCTACGTCGGCAAGTTATCCACAGGCTGTGGAAAGTCGTACGGCCCTGACCTGGGATTATGTGGTGGAGCTGGCGGGAATCGAACCCGCGACCCCCTGCTTGCAAAGCAGGTGCTCTAGCCAACTGAGCTACAGCCCCAGAACGCCGAAAGCATAGCGGCAGCTACGGGCTTGGCGTGACGAACACCTCGAGCCACTGATCGGTGTCGATGACCCGATCGGCGAGCTGGGCGACCCGAGCACGAGTCCGTGCGATCGAGGATCTCAGCGGCAGCTGCATTGGTGAGGACGGGGCCATCCTCGGTGGCTTCTTCGAACAGTTGGGCGATGAGATCGCCGTTGGACACGAACTTGTAGTTCTCGGCAACGATCGCCTTCGCCCGGGCGAACTCCTCCTCGGATGGGCCGACCGTGTCGAGGTTGGTGAACTCCCGGAGCAGAACAGCCCGGATCTCCTCCAGTCGGTCTGGATCGCCGGCGACCGAGACGTACACCTGGCTCTGTTCGTCGGGTTCGGTCAGGAAGGACACCGACGTCGAACCACCGTTGTAGCTGGCGCCGAGCTCCTCGCGAATGCGGTTGAAGAGCCGTTCCTCGATGACCGCCTGGAGGATCTCGCCGTCGACGCGATCCTCGTCGGTCGCCACACCCGGTTCGGTGAACAACAGACCGAGTACGCCGGCACCGCCGACAGGACCGGCGAATCGTTCGACGGTCACCACCGACTGCGGGGGATCTGCCGAGCAGGTCGGCCCATGTGTCGGCCGCCTTCGTCGCCAGCGTGCCGACGTACCGGGCGGCCAGGTCCTCGACGGTGTCCGCATCGACATCACCGACGACGCCAGGACCAGATCGTCGACGCCGACCATGCGTCCGCGGTACAACGCTTCTGCGCTTTTCCGGGGTGAGGGAATCGAGCGCGGCCCGGTCGAGTAGCGGGACACGAGCGGGGTTCTCACCATTCAGCGCTGTGACGAGCGCTTCGCTCAGCGGCGACCTCGGGCCGGTTCTGAACCGCCCGCAGCTCTTCGGTCTCCTGGACGATCACCCGGTTGAACGCCGACTGATCCACCCGCGGTTCGCTCAGGAAGAGGTTGAGCAACTGGAACGCGATCTCGAGATCGTCGGTGGAGGACCGTCCCGAGATGCCCTCGCCTGTCTCGAACGTGAACGGACCGACGCCGACCGCCTTGTCGGCCAGGTAGCGGTCCATCGCCACCTTGTCGAGATCGGCGAGGCCGCTGAGGGACACCATCGTCGTGGCGACCTCGAGGAGCGGCTGATCCTCGGGAGCGAGGAGCGACCAGCCCCCCTCGGAGTAGCCGGTCAGATCCACAACACCTGTCGCGATCTGGGACTCGAGGAACAGCACCCTGGCTCCGTTGGCAAATCCCCATTCCACCCCGCCGGTGGCGTCGAGACGCCGTTCGGTCACCACCTCGGCCGGGTCGGGTCGTCGTCATCAACTCGGCGACCGCGGCCACATCGCTCGCCACCGTGCTCCACCGCCACCGCGTTGGCCACCAGAGCGTCAAGTTCGGATTGACTCGGCAGCTCGTTGGGGTCCGGTCCGACCACGATCACCAACGGTTCGGTCGTCTCCATCAACCACCGGAAGTAGCCGTTGAGGTCGTCGGTGTCGGTGGCGTCGATCAGCGCCGACACACGTTCGCTCCGATCCTGCGGCGCCGATGCGTCGGCTCCGCCGAGGAAATGGGCGGTGTAGAGGTCCGCCCATTCGGAGTCCTGGCGGGTGTCGACCTGGGCCAGTTCCTGATCCAGCCCGGCTCGGATCTGGTTCCGGGCTCGTTCCAGCTCGATTTCGCTGAATCCGTCCCGGGCGAGGGTCGCGATGAGCGACAGGAACTCTGCGGTACCGGCACCGAGATCCGGGCCATCGAGGTTGAACCCGATCAGCGACATCTGCCGGGCTGCGGCGAATGGTCCGCCGCTGCCGCGCACCAACGAGCTCTGTGCCCGAGCTGATCGCCTCGTCGACCCGATTCGAGATCATCGTGGTGACGAGGGAGTCCCACAGATCGAGCTGCTCACCTCCGAAGGTTCCGGGGTCCCGCGCCGGGGTGCGGATAGTCGACCGAGATGAACGTCCCGTCGAGGCTGGGGTCGGCGATCACCTCGACCTGCCGGGGGGTGTCGATCGCCACTGGCGGTTCGATGCGAGGGGGGTGGACAGTGCCACGCCGGCCGAGGTCGCCGAAGAAGATGCGTCACGTAGTCCTCGAGGTCGTCGAGGGGAAGATCGCCGACGGCGACGACGGCCATGAGATCCGGGCGGTACCAGCGGTCGTAGAAGGCTCGGACGTCCGATGCGTCGGTCGCCATGATCTGTTGCTCGGCACCCGACGGCGTGCGGTCCTCGTAGGGCGTCCCGTCGAAGTAGACCCGATCGAATGCGTCGTTGACCGCAGCGCCCGCCTGCTCACGGCGCAAGCGGAACTCCTCCCGCACCACCCCCCGTTCGGCGACGACCTCGTCGGCATCGATCGTGGCCCGACCGGCCCATTCGGCCAGCACGGTGAACGCCGTGTCGGCGTTCCGATCCTCGAGCCCGACGTTCAGGAAGTAGACGGTCTCGTCGAACGCCGGTGTAGGCGTTCAGATCGGGGCCGATCTGGGCGCCGAGGGTTCGCAGCGTCGAGTCGAGGCTGTTGCCGGGGAACCGCTCGGTGCCGTTGAACAGCATGTGTTCGGTGAAGTGGGCGATCTGATCGGTCGGTTCGGCCTGCTGGAGCGAGCCGGCATCGACGACGAGTCGGACCGCGAGCGAACCGCCCGGTGCGTCGTTGCGGCGAAGGTAGTAGGTGAGTCCGTTGTCCAACGTCCCGATCCGTACGTCGGGATCCACCGGCAGTGGCGTCTCGTCGATGATCGGCTCGACGCCCGGGTGGAATCTCGATCACGGTCGATGTTTCGGTCGTCCCGGCCGGCTCGGTGGTCGACGGATCCGGCTCGGCACCACCGTCGGTGGTCTCCGGCGTCGGTACAGGCCGTGGTCAGCAGTACGAGGGAGAGCAGGGCGGTGACGATCACCCCCCGACTGCGCGGTCGGACTCATTGGGTTCGCTCGAAGAGGAACTCGATCCGTCGGTTCCTCTCGCGACCCTCACGGGTGTTGTTGGATGCGATCGGCTCGGACGAGCCGGCTCCCCGTGTCGACAGCCTCGTCGCCGTCGATCCCCGAGGTCGACCAGGGCCTCGCGGACGGCCTCGGCCCGGGACTCCGACAGCGTCTGGTTCACGGTGTCGCCGCCGGTGTCGTCGGTGTGGCCCACGATCTCCACACCCAGGTCCGGTACGGCGTTGATCGAATCGGCGATCATCACCAGACGGCTCAAACCCACGTCGGTGAGACGACTGGTGCCGACATCGAAGACGATCGGTTCGGCCTCCAGTGTCGCCCTCAGGCTGGTCTCGTAGGCGGTCAACGCCTCATCGCTCACGTCGATCTGGCTGTCGTCGGTCACCACCGATGACGTGAAATCGAGTGTGACGACATCGACGAGATCGCGGGCTCGCAGGTCGCCCGGGGCGGTGATCCCGGTGATGCTGATGGAGCCACCGTCCAGGGTGGAGGGTGCGATGACGAGGCCGGTGATGTCGGAAGTGCCTTCCCCGTAGACGGCCTCGGCGCTGAGCTGCAACCGTGTGATGGTCGCCTCGTCGGGAACCGTCCCGCTGAGCACGGTCGAGTCGCCGGCCACCGCCATGACGATCGCGGCGGGATCGATGGCCGGCGTGACGTACTGGACGTCGAACGGGCCTGCCGCCAGACCGAGATCCGCTCCGGCGGTCAACTGGACGATCGTCGGGGCGTCGTCGCCGGTAGCTGCGGTTCCGTTCACCGAGATCGAGCCGGTGATCAGATCGGCTCGAGGGTCGATCGTGAGTTCATCGATCACGTTGCCCCGTCCGAACTCCTCTTCGGCGATACGCACCAACTGGTCACGAGCACCTTCGTCGGGCACTGCGCCGCTCAACGTGGCCACCGCGCCGTCGACGGTCAGGGTCACCGCCGCCGGCCGGACCTCCAGGGCGGCGACGGTCGTCGTTGTCGTCTGACTGGCGTCGATGAGTCTGGAACTCTCGTCGCTCCTGCCGTAGGCCCACAATGCAAGGCCCACGAATACGGCCAGAAGCACACCGAGGTACGCCCAGCCCAGCGCCGCGCCAGGCGAAGAGCCTTCGATCGATTCCGGCGCGGTAGGACCGTTGTGGCCCTCGCCACTGGCAGGCATGGTGCGTTCAGACAGCTGGGATGCGAGTCATGGCCTCTTGGACGCGCTCCTCCGGGTAAGGCGAATCGTTCATCTCGCCCGCGAAGTAACGGTCGTAGGCGGTCAGATCCAGAAGCCCGTGGCCGCACAACGCGGTGAGGATCACCCGTTCCTCGCCCTTCTCCTTGGCATCGAGCGCTTCCCGGACCGTCCCGGCGATCGCATGGGTGGGTTCGGGAGCCGGCACGATCCCTTCGGTGCGGGCGAACTGGACGCCGGCATCGAAACACTCGTTCTGATTGATGGCCACTGCGTCCATCATGCCGAGTTCATAGATGTGACTCACCAGCGGCGACATGCCGTGATACCGAAGTCCACCGGCATGGATCGGGATCGGGTACGAAGTCATGTCCGAGCGTGTGCATCTTCATCAGCGGCGTCATCCCGGCCGTGTCGCCGAAGTCATAGGCGTAGAGGCCCTTGGTGAGGCTGGGACAGGCGGCGGGTTCGACCGCCAGAATGCGGGGGCTCATCGTGCCCGCCATCTTCTCCCGCATGAACGGGAACGACAGGCCGGCGAAGTTGGAGCCGCCGCCCGACACAACCGACCAGGACGTCGGGCGTCTCTTCGACCTTGGCCAGCTGCAGCAGCGCCTCCTCGCCGATGATCGTCTGATGGAGCAAGACGTGGTTGAGCACCGAACCGAGTGCGTACCTGACCTCGGGGTCCGGGGCCGCCATCTCGACCGCTTCGCTGATCGCGATGCCCAGCGAGCCGGGGGAGCCGGGATTGGCCTGCGAGGATGGCGCGTCCAGCTGCGGTGAGGTCGCTGGGGCTCGGGTGGATGACCGCCGCCGAAGGTCTCGATCAGCGCCTTGCGATAGGGCTTCTGGTCGTAGCTCGACCTGACCTGCCACACTTCGCATTCCATGTCGAAGAGGGCGCAGGCGAAGGCGAGGGCGGTCCCCCACTGGCCGGCACCGGTCTCGGTGGTCAGCTTCTTGACCCCCTCCTGTTTGTTGTAGTAGGCCTGGGCCACGGCGGTGTTCGGCTTGTGGGACCCGGCGGGGCTCACGCCTTCGTACTTGTAGTAGATCCGGGCGGGAGTATCGAGGGCCTTCTCCAGCCGGTGAGCCCGGTAGAGGGGCGACGGCCGCCACAGCCGGTAGATGTCGAGGACCTCGTCGGGAATGTCGATGTAGCGATCCATCGACACCTCCTGGAGGATGAGCGCCAGCGGGAAGAGCGGCTCGAAATCAGCCGGGCCGGCGGGCTCCTTGGTGCCCGGGTGCAGCGCAGGAGGCGGCGGCGAGGGCAGGTCGGGCACGATGTTGTACCACTGGGTTGGCATCTCGGACTCCGAGAGCAGGATCTTGTGGTCTTTCCGCGATGTCATCATCGCATCAGACCCTAGACGCTTGGACCGACAGCCGTCGATCGGTCGGTGCCGACCAGGTGCTGGGGCGCAGTGGCCGCGATCAGGCCGATGGCGCCGACGGTCTCGGGCAGCGCCACGGTGTGGTCGTCGACCTCGATGAAGATGCACTCGCCCGGGCATTCGGCAGCCGCTGCGATCACCTCGGCCTCCAGGTCCATCGGCACGAAGGCGAGTTCGGCGGACCACCCGGGTCGTTGAAGACCTTGGGTCCGTCGAGGCAGTAGGCGATGCCGTCCTCGAGGATCCTGAACACCTCGGGTGCATGGTCGGTGCAGATGCCGTCGCCGGTGCACAGATCCTGGTCGATCCACACCTTGAGCCTGGGCGTGTCGGTCATCGTCGTCAGAGTACCGCTGACACCGGAGACGGCGGGGGACCGGACGGTACCCTGGGTGGCGTGACGAGCGTGTACGGCAAACTCTTCCGGGTCAGCACGTTCGGTGAATCACATGGACCGGCGGTCGGCGTCGTCGTCGATGGTTGTCCCGCCGGCGTCACGGTCGACGATCGCCCAGATTCAGGCCGATCTCGATCGGCGGCGACCCGGTCAGAGCCGACTGGTCACCCAGCGCCAGGAGGGCGACAACGTCGAGATCCTGTCCGGGGTCTTCGAGGGAGCGACCACCGGGACACCGGTGGCGATGCTCGTTCGCAACGCCGACCAGCAGCCGGGAGCCTACGACCATCTGAAGGACGTCTTCCGGCCGAGTCACGCCGACTTCAGCTATCTGGCCAAATACGGTCGACGTGACCATCGCGGAGGTGGTCGAAGTTCGGCCCGGGAGACCGTCGGCCGGGTGGCGGGCGCCGCCCTCGCTCGCCGCTGGCTGCACGATGTCCACGGTGTCGAGGTCCTGGCATGGGTGCAACGAGTGCATGACATCGACGCCCACGTCGACCACGACACGGTCACGATCGAGGACGTCGAGGCCAGCCCGACCCGGTGCCCCGATACCGATGCGGCGCCGCGAATCGTCGAGGCGATCGAGGCGGCTCGTCGGCGTGGCGACTCGCTTGGGTGGCGTCGTCGGTTTCGTCGCCCGGGGCGTTCCGGCCGGTTGGGGAGAACCCGTCTTCGATCGACTGGAGGCCGATCTCGGCAAGGGGATCCTGTCGCTGCCGGCCTGCAAGGGCTTCGAGATCGGCAGTGGCTTCGCCGGCACCCGCCTGACCGGTCTCGAACACAACGACCCGTTCGTCGTCCGACGGCGGTCAGCCGCGGCTGGTGACCAACAACTCCGGCGGTGTGCAGGGCGGGATCTCGGTTGGAGCGCCGATCTACGGTCGAGCGGCCTTCAAACCGACGGCCACGATCGCCTCCGAACAGTCGACGGTCACCGTCGAGGGCGACGACACCGTCCTGGCCGCCAAGGGCCGGCACGACCCGTGTGTGCTGCCCCGAGCCGTGCCGATGGTCGAAGCGATGATCCTGCTCACGCTGGCCGATCACGCCCTGCGTCAGCAGGCGTACGGCTGAGCGGTCGTCGGGCTCATCGAGAACCAGCGTCACACGACCGACGACGAGATCACCGGACGATCGGACCGAACTGCCGGGAGTCGGATCCGACGGCGTCGTTGTCGCTCGAGAAGCCAGACCGCATCGTGGTCCCTCGCGGCCGAGCGAACCTCTTGATCAGTACGACGTCCGGGTCGACCGGATGCAGAGCGACGACGACATCACCGGGTGCGCCCCGCGCTCGACGGATCGACGAGGACGAACCAGCCGGGCTCGAGCGTCGGGACCATCGAGGCGCCGGCCACGATGACCCGACGCCGACGGCGTAGCACCCACCCCCCAGTTCAGCGACGATGTAGCGGCGGGTGTTGCGGTCCGGAATCGGGTTCGCCTCAGGACGCCGTGTACCAGGGGACCTCACGGCCCTTGGTTGCCCAGAAGATGTTGTGGATCGCCTCGATCTGTGACATCAACTCGTCGGCTGCGTCGACGCTGACCGACGTCTTGCAGGCCGAGGCCTGCTTGGCTGCGTTCCAGAACGTGGTGTGGAGATCCGGATAGGTCTCCAGGTGTGGCGGCTTGAAGTAGTCGTGCCAGAGGATGTTGAGCTCCCGCTTGACGATCTCGGCCTGCTCCTCCTTGATGGCGATGTACCGGCTCCGGGTGTTCTCGCTGGCGAGGTCATGGGCGTCGCCGCCAGGTCCACGAGCTTCTTGGTCATGGCCAGGACGGCCTCGCCGGCGATCCGAGCACTCGCCGGGTCGTACACACCGCATGGTCCGTCACAGTGGGCCGAGACGGTCGGCGCCCGGCTGAAACGGTCAACACTCGAAGTAGGATCGTGGAGGATTTCATCAGCAACTCCTAGAAGATAGGGGCGCTCTGTTCAGCACCCGAAGAGATCTTCCACACTATCCGGGGTTCGTCCGATCAGGCATCAGCGGACGATCGCACGCATTGCCGTCGCAAGCGGCGGCGGACACGGCAGGCTGAAGGCATGACCGACCGGTTCTTTCCTTACGAGTTGGACCGCAAGATGGGCGCTCGCTGTTCAAGGTTCTCGGTGTCGGTCCCGGCGACGGGGTCACGGTCGGCGACGATGGCACCCTGACCGCGACCTTCGGCCGGGTCCGGGTCGACACCACCGTCGACAACGTGGACCACACCGAGATAGGTGGGCCGCATCCGCTGGTACACCGCTGTTGGTTTGCGACTCAGCTTTTCCGACGACGGCATCACATTCGGCACCAACAACCGCAAGGGGCTGTGCATCACGTTCGTGGAGAAGATCCCCCGCGTCATCGGGATGCGCAAACACTCGGCGTCTGTGGGTCAGCGTGGCAGATCCCGAAGGTCTCGCGGCAGCGATCGGACGGTGAAGCCCACTCCTCAGTCCGGAGACTCCTCATCGCCGGAACCGAGCTCTCGAAGATACGCCTCGAGTTCCCCGGCGACGTCGTCACCACTGGGGAGCCGATCCTCGTCGTGGTCGACCCGTTCTTCGAGTTGGGTCAGATAGACCCGGCTCTCCTCGTCGGCGGCCACGGCGGCGTCGACCTGTCGCATCCATTCATGAACCTGTCCGTCGAGTCCTTCGTACCCCATCGGGATCTCACTGAGTTGTTCGAGACGACGCAGCAACGCCTGGGTTGCTTTGGGGTTGGGCGCTCCCGGCACGTAGTGGGGAACCTCGACCCGCAACGACAGCACCGGAATGAGCCGGCTCTCCAGTGCCTCATGGAGTACTCCGACGACGCCGGTCGGTCCCTCATAGGTCGGAGATCGCAACTGCATGCGCTCGGCCAGGACGGGGTCGCCGCTACTGCCGATCACTCGGGCCGGACGCGTGTGCGGTGTCATCGCCAGGGTCGAGCCGAGCGTGACCACGAGCGAGGTCGACGACTGGCGCGACGATCCCGACGATGGCCTCGGCCACGCCACCCCATCGGAACTGCGGTTCGGTCCCCACCACGACCATGACGTCGCGGGCGCCTCTCGGTTCGGCATCCGTAGATCCGTATCGTGGGCCACTCGATGACTCGATCACCGGCGTCGTCGAAGGCGGTCAGCGGCCTGACCTGGGAGAAGTTGTACAACTCCTCGGGATCGAACTCCGCCACCAGCTCGGCGTCGGCGTGTTCGTGGATCCACATCGCTGCATTGGTCGACGCCTTGCCCGCATCGAAGAGCCCCCGGAGGGCGAAGCACCATGATCGGGTGGCGATAGGCGTTGGGCCGGGAGAACCATGTGAGCCGGAGGTCCTCCAGAGCTCGAGTCGAGTCCACAGCAGGGAGGTTACCGACTGGGTGGGTACCCTTTGCTGGAGGAGGAAACTTTGTCCGGGGCCAAGATCGTCGACTGGTCAGACTCCGAACGCAGGCTGACCGAACGCGTCGCGGGTCCTGGTCGGCGATGACAACGGCGCATATCCCGCCGGGCAACTCGCTGGTCGTCGAGGGCCGGGGAGAGTCGGTGATCATCGATCCGTCGATCTCGGTTGTCGCCCGGGGCGGTGCGCCCGTGCGGATCGACGCCATCTTGACCTCGCACTCACACGAGGACCACATGGCCGGCAACGGCCTGTTCGACGACGCCAGGGTGCACGTGCACGACGACGATCTACCCGGGGTGACGAGCATCGAGGGCCTCGCCGCCATCTACGGTCTGCCGGATGCGACGTGGGCTGAGTTCCTGCCCACGATCCTCGATCAATTCACCTACGTGCCCCGGCCCGATGCGGTCACGTTCTCCGACGGCGACGTCTTCGACCTCGGTGACGTGACGGTCGAGGTCGTCCACCTGCCCGGCCATACCCGGGGACACTCCGGCTTTCGCATCAGCGGCGGAGTCTTCTTCTGCTCCGACATCGACCTCACCGGATTCGGGCCCTACTACGGCGACGCATGGAGCGATCTCGATCAGTTCGAAGCAAGCCTCGACCGGATTCAGCGGCGAGGAGGCCGACTACTACGTCACCTATCACCACAAAGGGGTGATCGAAGGTCGGGTGAGCCTTCCTGGAGCGTGATGGACGCGTTCGGCGAGGTCATCGCCCGGCGTCACCGAGAGATGCTCGGCTACCTGGCCGAGCCTCATACGATCGACGAGATGGCCGACCGTCGCTTCGTCTACCGTCCCGACGTACGTATACCTTTTGCCGACTCGGTCGAACACCGCACCGCATCACTGCACGTCCAACGAATGGTGCAGCGTCGGTGAGGTCAGCGAAGTAGAACCAGGAAGGTTCCAGTCCAAATGAGCAGTCCCGTTCACGTGTACCTCCCGGGTTTGAACGACCGAGTGATCGACGAGCTGACGCGGGTACTGCCCGGCCGTCGGTTCCTGCCGCTCGACAACAACAGAGCGTTCGTGCTGGCGCTCCCTCGTATCGAACTGCTCCTGACCGGCGGGCCGCCTTGCAACCGGTGGGCGGCCGCAGAGAACCTGAGGCTGATCCAAGTGGCAGGGTCGGGCGTGGATACGCTGCTTCCTGCGCCTGATCTGCCCGAGCACGTCGTGATCTGCAGTTCACGTGGGTCACACGATCCCCATCTGCCGGAGTTCGTGATGGCCATGCTGCTGGGGTTGGCCTACAACATCCCCCAGCTGGTCCGGCAACAGCAGCTCCATCAGTGGAAAGAGACCTTTCCCCGACCGCTCTACGACCAGACCCTGTGCGTCCTAGGGCCTGGGGACGATCGGGACGGCGGTTGCACGACGGGCGGCGGCGATGGGAATGCGGGTCGTCGGTGTGAGCCGCAGTGGGCGACCGGTCGAGGGGGTCGAGCAGGTCGTGTCGGCGGGCGAGCGGCACTATGTGCTCTCCGATGCCGACGCAATGGTGGTCTGTCTGCCACTGACCGATGACACCCGCGGGATGGTGGGGCCCCGGGAACTCAACAGCATGCGACGGGGAGGTCTGCTCGTCGATGTCTCCCGCGGCGGAGTGACCTACCTCGATGCGGTCATCGCTGCGCTCGAGAGCGGCCAGCTCAGGGCCGCAGCCCTTGACGTGTTCCGGTCCGAACCTCTCCCGAGTCACCACCCGGCATGGGATGTCGAAGGGCTGCTGGTCACCCCCACGTCGCCGGGTTGAGCCGTGACTACCTCGCCCGCTTGAGCCGTTCGTTCGCCGAGAATCTTCAGGCGTTCGAAACCGGTGTTAAACCGCCGAATCGGGTGAACCGGCGCCTCGGACTACTGATCTGGCCGTAGAGGCTCTCGTCTAGTCGTAAAGGCTCTCGATCTCGGCGGCGTACCGGGCGTGCACCCCGCGACGCTTCAGTTTGGACGTGGGGGTGAGAACCTCGGAGTCCGGCAGCCAGTCCTCGGGCAGGATGTACAAGCTTCTTGACCGCCTCGGCATGGTTGAACGACGCCATCGCCTCACGCAGCCCCGAGTTCACCTCCTCGATCAGCTCGGGATTGGAGGCGAGACTGGCCAGGTCGGCGGGCACGCCATGGGCGTCGGCCCACACGGTGGCCGCGTCGGGATCGAGTGCGATGAGCGCCGACACGAATGGGCGCTGATCGCCGATGGCGCACGCCTGGCCCGACCAACGGGATCATCTTGAGCGCCGCTTCGAGGTTGGCTGGCGAGATGTTCTTGCCGCCGGCGGTGATGATCAGTTCCTTCTTTCGGTCGACGATCCGAAGGTAGCCCTCGTCATCGAACTCGCCGATGTCGCCGGAATGGAACCAGCCGTCCTCATCGAGGACCTCGGCGGTCTTGTCGGGCTGGTTGAGGTAGCCCCGGAACACGTTGCCACCCCGGCACAGGACCTCGCCGTCGTCGCCGAGTTTCACCTCGCAGCCCGGAATCCGACGACCGACGTAACCGGCCTTGACCCGATGGGCGTCGTAGGTCATCGCGCCGGTCGTCTCGCTCAGGCCGTAGACCTCCGAGAGCGGCACACCGATCGTTCGGTACCAGTTCATCAGCTCGGCCGGAATCGGTGCGGCGCCGGTGGCGCAGATCTCCAGTTCGTCGAGTCCGACGAGCCCTCGTATAGTCGAGAACGCCACGGCATCGAGAAACTCGTAGGTCGCGATCTCCTCCTCGGTCGCGGTCCCCAGTGTCATCTTCTCGCGTGATCGGACCGGCCACGGCGATGGCCTCGGCCACCTTCTGCTGCTTGTCGGGATCTGCCGCCAGGGCGGCGTTGACGCCGGCGTAGACCTTCTCCCACACGCGGGGTACACCGAACATGACGTTGGGCTTGCACCTCGCGGGCGAACGCGGCGATCTGGGTCGGATCCGGGCAGCAGGTGACCTCGAAACACCGGTAGATGGCGGCGTAGTGGCTCATCATTCGTTCGGCGATGTGGGCCATCGGCAGGTAGCTGATGATCCTGTGGCCGACCATGTCGTCCATCTCGAAGCATCGGGCGGTCGAGTCCACCGACCACGCAACGTTGGCAGTGATCGATCATGACACCCTTGCTCGGACCGGTCGTCCCGCTCGTGTAGATCAGGGTGGCAAGATCATCGGGCCTGGCGACCAGCGCAGCGTCGGACAGATCGACCGGATCGTGGGCCACGAGGTCCGTCGAAGGTGAAGTCGGCGCTGCCGCCGCGAACCACGCCGACCTCCCGAAGTGTCGGGATCGACGGAACGGACCGAGCTGACGGCGCTCAGGAAGCCCTCGTCCTCGACGATCGTCGAGCGACGCACCGGCGTCGTTGGCCGAGATACTCGATCTGATCGGGACTCGAGCTGTTGTAGATGCTGACCGGCGTCGCCCCCACGAACAACGCCGCCATGTCCAGGACATGGAACTCGGGCATGTTGCGAATCATCAACAGCACCCGATCGCCGCGGCCGAGACCCACGTGCCTGCAGGCCCGGCCGCCGCACGGGCCACCCGGTCGGCATAGTCGCTGCCAGGTCCACTCGCCCCACGAGTCGTCGTCGTTCTTCCATCGCAACGCAACGCGATCAGCGTTGGCCTCGACCGTCTCGTTGAAGATGATCGGTACGGTCCGACCCTCGTTGGCGGCGGCGAGCTCATCGGATGTGATGGCGAATCGTTCGGCTTCTTGGCTTGTCACTGGCTACGTTTCCTGTTCTGTTGTTCTCGACGACGTCGGCCCCTGACGACGATGCGTCGTCCCCTTGACCGCACTGTAGATCCGAGCGCACGATCAGAACGAAACAGAGGCTCGCTGAACGCTCACGCGTGGTCGAGCGTCAGCGAGCCGAACGACAAGCAACGCGAAGGAGTGAGGACCGTGCCACCCCCGCAAGGCTGGACCGCCGGAGGCGGGCAGCACGCTCAGCTCTGGGCATTGGTCGAGCGTCAGCGAGCCGAACGACGAGCAACGCGAAGGAGTGAGGACAGTGTCACCCCCGCAAGGCTGGACCGCCGGAGGCGGGCAGCACGCTCAGCTCTGGGCATTGGTCGAGCGTCAGCGAGCCGAACGACAAGCAACGCGAAGGAGTGAGGACCGTGCCACCCCCGCAAGGCTGGACCGCCGGAGGCGGGCAGCACGCTCAGCTCTGGGCATTGGTCGAGCGTCAGCGAGCCGAACGACGAGCAACGCGAAGGAGTGAGGACCGTGCCACCCCCGCAAGGCTGGACCGCCGGACGCGGGCAGCACGTCAGCTCTGGGCATTGGTCGAGCGACAGCGAGCCGAACGACGAGCAAAGCGTAGGAGTGAGGACCGTGCCACCCCCGCAAGGCTGGACCGCCGGAGGCGGGCAGCACGCTCAGCTCTGGGCATTGGTCGAGCGTCAGCGAGCCGAACGACGAGCAACGCGAAGGAGTGAGGACCGTATTAGAGCATCTCGATGATCGTGCCGTTGGCCAGGCCGCCGCCTTCGCACATGGTCTGCAAGCCGTATCGGCCGCCGGTCCGATCGAGTTCGTGCAGCATCGTGGTCATGAGTCTGGCGCCCGGAAGCGCCGAGGGGATGACCGAGTGCGATGGCCCCGCCGTTCGGGTTCACCTTCTCCATGTCCGGGTGATGCTCTCGAGCCCAGGCCAGAACCACTGAAGCGAATGCCTCGTTGACCTCGAAATGGTCGATGTCGTCGATCGTGAGATTGGCCTGCTTTGCGAGAACCTTCTCCGTTGCCGGGATCGGGCCGGTCAACATCGTCACCGGGTCGACGCCGGCGAGCGCAAAACTGTGGAAACGTGCCTTGGGGGTGAGACCGAGTTCGTCTGCCTTTTCGGAACTCATGATCAGCACCGCCGAGGCCCCATCGGTGATCTGGCTGCTGTTGGCCGCGGTGACTTTGCCGTCTTCCTTGAACGCCGGCTTGAGCGCGGCGATCTTCTCGATCGTCGACTCCCGGATGCCACCGTCGGCGTGACCATTTGGCCGGTCGACGGTGATCGTCGCCGGTCTCGCGGTCGCGCACCTTCTCGGCGACCGGGACGATCTCGGCGTCGAAACGTCCCTCGTCGCGGGCGCGGGCGGCGAACTGCTGGGACCGGAGCCCGTAGGCATCCAGTTCCTGGCGGGAAATGTCCCACTTGTCGGCAATCATCTCGGCGCTGAGACCCTGCGGGACGAGGCCTCCGGCGTCGGCGTAGCGATCGGCCATCGGATCGCTGAAGGCGAACCCGGTCTCCTTGAGCATCTGGCTGGCCCCAAGCGGAACCATGCTCATCACCTCGACGCCCGCTGCGACGGCGACGTCGTAAGCGCCTGCGATCACACCTTGAGCGGCGAAGTGGGCCGACTGTTGGGAGGATCCACACTGGCGGTCGATCGTGGTTGCGGGAACCGCCTCGGGCCATCCGGCCGCAAGCACGGCATTCCGCCCGACGTTGAGACCCTGAGCGCCGACCTGCATGACACAACCCATGATCACATCGTCGACGAGTTGGGGGTCCAGGTTGTTCCGGTCGGCCAGAGCTTTCAGTACTTCGGCAGCCAGGTCGGCGGGATGCCAGCCGGACAGCTGACCGAAACGTTTGCCCATGGGCGAGCGGACAGCATCAATGATGACGGCTTCTGGCATCCGACCATCGTGCTATGCACTCCAGGTCGGCGCAAGATCGCTCTCAGCGAGCGTCGGCGACGTGCGGCGACGCACCGTCTCACGAAGTTGGAGATCATCGTCGGACCGCCGACGGTGAGCACCGACTCGGGATGGAACTGGACGCCTTCCACGTCGACTTCGCGGTGGCGCATCCCCATGATGATGCCGTCGGAACTCCTGGCGGTCACCTCCAACGCGTCGGGCAGATCGGCGTCGCTGCACGATCAGCGAGTGGTACCGGGTCGCCACGAGCGGCGTAGGGTAGGTCGCTGAAGACGCCGACACCGGTGTGTTCGACCTCGGAGGTCTTGCCGTGCATCAGTTCGGGCGCGCCGATCACCGTCCCGCCGTAGACCTCCCCGATGCATTGATGACCCAGGCAGACGCCCAGCACCGGTGACCGACCGGCGAACGCCTCGATGGCAGCTTTGCTGACGCCCGCATCGGAGGGCCTACCAGGACCCGGGGAGATCAGCACGCCATCGGGTTGCAGGTCGAGCAGTTCGGCAATCGTCTTGCTGGTCGTTGCGAACCACGACGGGGTTGGCGCCGAGCTCGCCGAGGTATTGGACGAGGATGTACACGAACGAGTCGTAGTTGTCGATCACAACGACGGTCGGGTTCACGAAGCCGACCGTACCGTGCCGCCGTCCCCATCGACGGGCTGACCCGACCGCGAGCCGCAAGCCACTGACCTCGTTGCGACCCGGTCTAAGCTGAACATCGTGGCACGACCCGACCCGAAGAAGAGCAGAATCACGCCGAAGGGGACCAAGCCCACCGGTCAGATCAGCGAACGCTCTCTTCGTCGCGAGCCGGTGCCGCTGCCGGGACCCTCGCCCATCTACGTGCCGATCGTGATGGTCGTCGGTTTCGTCGGCGGTGTCGTCACGATCCTCGCCAACTACCTGTTCGAGATCGATGCGCTGGGGACGCCCAGCAACTGGTATCTGCTCGGCGGATTGGGTCTGATCCTCGTGGGAATCCTCGCGGCAACTCAGTACCGGTAGTGGGTAGTTGTACCCACGGCGGTTGATGGAACACTCAGCGCCACGGTCCGGTCGGGTTTTGCGGAGATTTCTTGGGATTTGGCTGTTGCGCAGGTGGAGAAGGGGGGAGTGGGCCCCGTAGGATCAGTTGCCTACCTGTGTCGGAAGATGACGGGGACGTAACGTTTCAATTGCGAAAACGTGACAACGCACCAGGTTTTCCACATCGTGTGGAAAACCGTGGGACCGATCTTATCCACCGACGTTTTCCCTGCTCACAGAGCTTTTCCACGCCATAACCCACCGCTCCACCGCGTGCGGACGTGCGGAGAGCTCAGATGATGTCGTCGAGGTCCGTGGTGAGCACCATCGGTTCCGAGCAGTGTTTGGGGGGTTCGGGAACCTGGTCGTTGGCGCGGGTGATGCGGAGCTCGGTTCCACACACCTCGCACCGGTAGGTCAGCTTCACCCGGCGCAACTCCCCCGGTGGAGGCGCTGCGGGCACCGGCCGAGCGAAGGCTCCGATGGTGCGCAGGCCGAGCATGAACAGCCCGTACGCTGACGACGACGGCGACGAGCGTGCGAATGAGGCCGAAGTCCGCAGCGATCAGACCGATCGCGGCGACGACGGCCAGGACTCGAACCCGGTTGCGACGACGTCGTTGCACCTCGAGATCATGTGCGCTGGACCCGCCACGCCACCACGCGATCGTCGTCGTCGATGTACTCGGGGAAATCCGTCGTCGGCTGGAACTCCGATCTGTCCAGATCATCGCTCACGGTGACAACCTAGTGTCACCCGTCGTCGCCGGTCTCCTCCGGTGGGGGCTCGGTCGGCGGCGGCTCGGTCGGCGGTGGCGGGGCCAGCTCCACGCCGACCCGGATCCTGACCGTCGAGCCGGTGACCAGCGACGGTATTGCCGGCTGGGGTCCTGCGACAGAACCAACCCGGCCTCGGATGAGCCGTTGGGTACGTCCTGCAACTCGACGAAGGGAGCGAAGCCCGCCTGTTCGATCGCCGCTTCTGCCGACCCCTGATCGAGACCGACCACCGGTGGCACGATCGCCTCGGGCGGGCCGGTCGACACGACGAGCAGGACCACACGGTCGATCGACACCGCCGTACCGGCCTGCGGATCGGTGCGGATCACGAAGCCTTCCTCGACGGTCTCGGAGGCTTCGTACACCAGGGTGGGATTGGGAAGACCGGCCCGTCCCAATTCGTTCGAGGCCTCGAGAACGGTCAGGTCCGCCACCGCCGGGACATCGACCTGATCCGGACCGCTCGACACCACGAGGTTCACGTCGCTGCCCCGGTCGAGCTCCTGGTTCGGTGGCGGTTCACTGCGGATCACGACGTTCTCGGGGATCTCGATGCTCGGTTCGACGGAGAAGTCGACCGTGAAGCCGTCCTCCTGGAGGCGGCGGGTCGCCTCCTCCAGATTGAAGCCGCTGACATCCTGGAGGACGACCTTCTGAGACGATTGGGCGATGCTGATCAGAACCGTACCGCCTTCTTCGAGCGGGCTCCCGGCCGGCGGCGACTGCTCGACGACGGTCCCCGGCGCCACCCCGTCGGGCGCCTCGACCCGGACGGCTTCGGCGATGAGACCGAGATCGGTCAGCAACCGTTCGGCCTCGGCCTGGGATCGGTTGGTCACCGACGGAACCGTGACCGTATTCGGTCCGGCTTCCGTTGCCGAGTCACCGAAATTGACGTAGATGTAGGCGGCGATCGCCGGCCACACCAACGATCATCATCACCAGCGCCAGCAGAAACAGCCCGTTGCGGCGAGGCGGCTCCACGTACTCGACGCGTGGCCGGGCCGGCTGCGAGTCCCGAAGCGGCCACCACCGGGGCGGCGACCGGCACCGGTGGCCGGCAGACACCGAGGTTCTGGAGTCGATCTGTAGGACAGGGGCGGGAGAGGTTGCCGGCGGACGGCTGCTCATCGGCAGCGCCCGGACCCCCGTCGGAGATTCGTCGCAGCTCGCTTCGAAGTTCCTCGGCTGAGGAGAAGCGTTCGTACGGTTGTTTGGCGAGGAGCCGGTCGATGACCGAGCCGAGCGCTCCGGGAACCGCTGGATTGACCTGGGCGGCGGTCGGCGGTTCGTCCTGAACGTGTTTGTACGCGATCGTCACCGGCGAGTCGCCGGTGAACGGTGGCTGGCCCGTCACCATCTCGAAGAGGACGACGCCGAGACTGTAGAGATCGCTCCGAGGGTCGACCTGTTTGCCCTGGGCCTGTTCGGGTGAGAAGTACGTGGCGGTACCCATCACCGAGCCGGTCTGGGTCAGATCGTCGCCGCCGCCGAAGGCACGGGCGATACCGAAGTCGGTCACCTTGACCTGGCCGGTGGGCGTGATCAGGATGTTCCCTGGCTTCACGTCGCGGTGGATCGTGCCGTTTCGGTGGGCGAACCCGAGCGCCGCGGCGGTGTCGATGGCGACCTCCGTGGCCCGGTCGGGATGAAGTACGCCTTCGGAGCGGAGAACGTCGGCGAGGCTCCGGCCCTCGACGTATTCCATCACGATGAAATACGTGTGGTCGTACTCACCCCAGTCGTACACCGCCACGATGCTCGGATGATTGAGATTGGCGGCGGCCTGGGCTTCTCGCCGGAAACGCTCCACGAACATCGGCTCCGAGGCGAACTGGGGGAAGAGGACCTTGACCGCGACCGGACGATCGAGCAGGCGATCGTGAGCGAGGAACACATCGGCCATGCCGCCTCGGGCCAGACGCCGATGCAGTTCATAGCGTCCGTTGAGCACGGGGCGAGTAGACGAATCAGTCACAGCGAGTCAAGGGTAGTGAACGATTCATCATCTGCGTGGTCAACCGAGCCGGGCAACATCACAGGCCGAAGTAGCTGCTCACGAGCTCCTTCGCGATCGGCACCGCCGTCCGGCTCCCACTCTGTTCCGGAGATTCCGGATCGGCTGCCACGAACACCGCAAAGGCGACGTCAGGCGGGGAAGCCCGGGTCGCCGGCGAACCCGATCACCCAGGCATGTGAACTCCCGAAACCCTCCGCCACCTGGGCCGTCCCGGTCTTGGCGCCGATCTCCAGCCCGGAGATGACGAGTCCCCGTGCCGTTCCCTGGGTCACGGCACGCTTCATGTCCTCGCCCAACTCGATCGCGGTTTCGGGACTGACGGCCGTCCACCACGGACCCGGTTCGATCCTTGCGGACCGTCTCACCCGCTGAGTTCCGGATCTCCCCGACGACGTGGGGGTTGGTATCTCTCCGCCGTTGGCGACCGCGGCCGCGACCAGACCCATGGTCAAGGGTGACGCCGACACGTTGTTCTGACCGAGGGCGGCCTGGGCCAGCACCGCGCTTCCCTCGTAGATCCCGGCCGGCACCTCGTCATCGGGATCGCGAAGCTCCTCGCCGTAGTCGGTTGGGAAGACGCTGGCGACGCACCTGCGATGTCGAGTGGCGCAACGGTGTTGAAACCGAACGACTCCGCAGTGGCGATCAAGGCCGGACGGGCCCACCTGCTCGGCCGCCAGATAGGCGAAGCCCGTATTGCACGAACTGGCGAGCATCTCCGCGAGCGTGCCCGCCGCAGGCCGGCCACCGCTGTTGCGAATGGGGCGTGAGCTCACCAACGGCGGGAAGTACTCGGCCATTGGTGGCACGTCGATCGGGGTCCGGTCGATCACCTCGCTCTCCAGCACCGCCGCCGCGGTCACGACCTTGAACGCCGAACCCGGGAAAGTAGATATCGGCGTAGGCGCTGGGTCGACGCGGATTGGCCGGTCGCTGTCGAGGAGCTCGCCGCCGCTTCGGCCGGGCGCCATCGTGGTCGGCGAGCAGGTTCGGGTCGAACGACGGCGAGCTGTACATCGCCAGCACCGCCCCCGTGTCCGGTTCGATCATCACCACCGATCCCACCCGGTCGCCGAGCAACGCTCTGCGCCTTCTGTTGAAGCGAGTGATCGAGTGTCAGGTGCACATCGCCCGGATTGCCTGCCCCGCCGAGGAAGGCGTTCAGGCCGCTGAGCCGGAGTTCGGCCGAGCGCCCGGACAGCGAATCGTTGTAGGCCTTCTCGACTCCGGACGCCCCCAGGTTGAACGAGTAGTAGCCGGCGACATGGGCATACAGCTCACCTTCGGGATACCACGCGCTGAAGGTCGAACACCGACCCGAATACCTCGTCGGACCGCGCCACGACGACATCATCGACGGTGAGGATCCTCCCACGCGGCTGGTTGAAATCCCGCAGGATCGATCGAGCATTGTCCGGGTTGTTGCGCAGCTCCTCGGCATCGATCACCTGGACCCGGCTCACCTGGGCGAACAACACGGCGAAGCACACCAGGAGCAGGAGGAGTAGACGGCGCAGGGAACGGTCGATCATGACGACCCGTGCACCGTGAGGTCGTTGCTGGAATCGGCCGGGCTGACGGCCGCACGAGGTGTCCGAGATGCGTATCAGGATCGCCAGGATCACGTAGTTGGCGATGAGCGACGACCCGCCGTAGCTCACGAACGGCAACGTCACACCGGTCAGCGGCAAGCAGGCGGATCACGCCTCCCACGATCACGAAGACCTGGAACCCGAGAAGCGCGGTGAGCCCGCCGGCCACGAGCTTGTCGAAAGGGTCACTGGCCTTCGACCGCGACCCTGAAGCCCGCCCCGACGAAGAGCATGAAGCACACCAGCACCGCGGCAGAGCCGAGCAGCCCGAGTTCCTCTCCGATCGCCGCGAAGATCATGTCGGTCGTGACCGCCGGTATGACCCCCGGGCTGCCCTCGCCGATCCCGGTTCCGATCAGCCCACCATCGGCCATGGCGAATGCGGCCTCGGCCACCTGGAAGCCGGAGTCGTTGACATCGGCAAACGGATCGATCCATGACGACACCCGACGTTGGACGTGACCGAACATCTGATAGGCGACCGCCGACCCCGCCACGAACAGGACGAGACCACCCAGCACATAGGCGACTACGCGACGTGGAGAGGTACATCATGACGACGAACAACGTGAAGAAGAGCAGGGACGATCCGAGGTCGCGTTCGGCGACCATGATGAACAACGGCAACCGCCAGAGCGAGAAGAACCGGACCGAAATGCCGAAGATCGGGCAGATGGATGCCGGCGACGCGACGGGTGCTGATCGTCAGCAGTTCGCGCTTGTCGACCAGGTAGCCGGCCAGGAACATCGTGAGGACGACCTTGGCGAATTCGCCTGGCTGGATGGTGAAGGCGCCCAGCGACACCCAGATCCTCGCACCGCGGACCTCCAGACCGATCACGGGAAGCAGTGGGAGCAGGAGCAGGATGACCCCGGCGATTCCGAGAAGGTAGCGATACTGCGCAAGCCGGCCGATGTCGCGCACGGCCGCCAACGTGACGGTGAAGGCGGCCAGGCCGATGAGGGTCCACACGGACTGGCGGGCGGCGAGATCCTCGTCGAGTCGTGCGATCATGACATAGCCGATCCCGTTGAGGAACCCGACGAGCGGGAGCAGGCTGGGCTCGGCATTCGGAGCCAGCCGCCGCACGACGACGTGGGCCGACCCGAGCAGCAAGAGCACAAGGGCCAGGAACGGGATCACGTTCGGGTGCGGTACCGGACCGGTTGGCCAGCGCCGCCAGACCGAAGGCCGCGCTCGTCAACAACCCGACGGCGACGAGAAACCAGAGTTCGGTGGCTCGTGGTCCGCCCCGACCCACAGAAATCGCCGTCATCGCGAAGTCCTACTCCGAGGTTCGGACTGCGGACAGTTCGAGCTGGTCGACGAAGGCGCGAGCGTCGGCGAGCGAGCCGAAGACCGGCTGGTCATCGATGTCGTTGCGGGACGCCGGATTCAGATCGTTGACGTTGATTCCGGTTGGCTCGACCGCTTGCGGCTCGATGAACAGGACGCCTCCGGGCCGTCCGCGGTAGATCACCACCTCGTTGGCGGAGGGTTGGATGAACCATGCGTTGCGGCCGTATGCGACCAACCCTCCGGCGCCGAGGGCCAGGAGGGCCAGTACACAGAACCCAAACACAACCGCCCGTAAACGGCTCGACCGGCGTGCGGGTGCCAAGCCGACCATCGGCAACTCCTCGGTTGCCTGCTCGGTCACGTCGGACACGGAGGGATCCTGCGGCGACGATTCGTCGACGATCGCATCATCGGGGTCGAGGCGGGCCGTCGTTTCCTCGGACCCGGGCTCGGGTTCCGACGATAGTGCGATCGAATTTGCGCTCTGGGGTGGGGCGGCCTCCGGTGCATCGTCGATGATTCGGGCCAGCACCACGCTGATGTTGTCGTTGCCCCCGCTTCTATTGGCAGCTTCTACGAGCTCTTGGGCGGTGCGATCCAGATCCTCGGCGTCGGAGAGCGCAGCGACGATGTCGGAGTGCACGACCTCGTTGAACAGGCCGTCACTGGCCAGCAGGAAAAGATCCTCGTGGCGCACCGCCAGCTCGAAGATGTCGACATCGGGGTCCTCGCCGATTCCCAGGACCCGGGTCACCACGTTCTTGTGCGGATGATCCCGAGCCTCGTCCTGGCTGATCTTTCCCGCCCTGAGGAGGTCCTCGACAAGCGAGTGATCTCGGGTGATCTGATCGAGTTCGCCGCGGTGGAAGTAGTAGGCCCGGCTGTCACCCACGTTGGCGATCGTCACCGAACGACGATCCGGACGGAGGAGGGCGGCGACCATCGTCGTGCCCATGCTGGACATTCCCGTACGATCCGCCGCGTCGAGGACCGCACGATTGGCCGAACGGATCGCGTCGACGAGATCGTCCGCGTCTCGCAGGCGGGGGAAATGGCGGATCTCCTCCACAGCCGTCTCGGCGGCAAGTTCACCGCCCGCATGACCACCCATGCCGTCGGCGACCACCAGCACCCCGGGCGTGACCAGTACCCGGTCCTGATTGGTTTCCCGGATCATGCCTGGATCGGTGGCGCACCCGGTCTCTATTCGCATCAGCGAACCTCCATGACCGTGCTGCCGACCTGGACGCGAGAGCCCCGCCCGACCGGTATCGGCGTCGTAACCCTTTGTCGATCCACGTACGTCCCATTCGTCGAGCCCAGGTCCGACACCATCAACCCGCCATCGGTGCGGGCGACGCGGGCATGGTGGGAGGAGACGAACGTGTCGTCGAGCGTGACGTCGCACGACGCAGACCGTCCGATCGTCAACTGGTCCTGGACCGTGAACACCAGGCCAGCATGCTCGAGCGGCTCGAGGATCACGACCGCAGGGTTCTTCCGGTTCCGCCTCGAGTTCTTGACCGCGCCGTCGAGAGCGGGTTGTGGCCGCGGCGGGACCGACCGAGGTCCAGACAGCCTGGGCGATTCGAATGAAGAAGAACCAGACCAGCGCCAAGAACCCGAGGCGCAGAAGAGTGAGGACAGCGTCGGACACTGTGGCCGAGCGTAGTTCTTCGCCGCTGCCGGAGTGTTCCGCCCTCACCGACGTTCGCCGGTTCCCCATAGCAACTACCGTGGGTAGCCATGGCGCTACGTGCGATGGAGGGTCAGATCGAGGAGTTCGTCGAGGGGCTGATGGCCCGCGCGTTCGGTTCGGGACTCCAGCCGGTGGAGATCGGACGCCGACTCCGGCGAGTCGCTGTCCGTGACCGACGGGTCAACGTCAAAGGTGTCGCCATCGCGGCCAACCGTTTCGTCATCGAGTTGTCCGAAGCCGACCACGATCGGATCCTCGGTCCGGGTTCGTCGATCTCGCACGACCTCATCGACGAGGTGAGAGGGGCGGCGGCCCGCGAAGGGCTGTCGTTCTCTGGCCCGGTAACGGTCGACGTGACCACGTCGCCCGCTCGCCGAATAGGCACGTTCTCGATCTCTGGACTGTTCGATGACACCCCGGCACCCGTTCAGCCCGCCGTTCTCCAGATCAGCGATGGACGTGCCGTCGAACTCGACGCGGCCGGCGCCAGGATCGGAAGACACCACGAAAACGATCTCGTCATCGACGAGTCCAATGTCAGTCGCTTCCACGCCATGGTTCTTCCGGGCGACGAAGGATGGCGGCTGATCGACAACAACTCCACCAACGGCACCCGGGTCGACGGTCTGGCGTGCACCAGCTGCGATTTGAGCGACGGCGCCATCATCAACATCGGCCCGGCCACGATCATCTTTCGCACCCCTGCCTGACATCTCACGGTGACCCGTCAGCGAAGACTGACGCAAGGATCCGGTTCAGGCGGACATCCAAGGGCGACGCTCAGTCGAGTTCTTCGATCTGCTGGATGATGGTGGGCCAGAATTCTCCGACGACCGGGTGGATCGGGAGCCACGTCCGAAAGGCGGTGTAGGGCACACCAGCGTGCATCATTATCGAGATCGTTGCGATGATCTCGTCGCCGGTCAGGCCGAGCGTGGCCGCACCGAGGATCTCTTCGGTGTCGAGATCGACGAGCATTTTGATGAGCCCGGCGGTCTCCCCATCGAGGACTGCCCTGGTCAGATTCTCCATTTCGAACCTTGCCAAACCAACACGACGCCCCGATGCCCGAGCATCCCGCTCGGTCATGCCGACCCGGCCGAGTGGGGGATCGGTGAACAGCCCGTAGGTGACGACCCGATCGGCGACGTGCCGCTCGCCTCCGGCGAGATGGTCGGCGAGGATTTCGTAGTCCTGATATGCGGTGTGAGTGAACGCCCCTCGCCCGTTGACATCCCCGACGGCGTAGACCCCTGGCACCGTCGTGAGGAAATGCCGATCGGTTTCGATGTAACCGCGCTCGTCGGTGGCCACGCCGACTGTTTCGAGACCGAGGTCATCGCTGTTCGGCCGCCTCCCCGTGGCGACGAGAAGGTGACTGCCGTCGAGCACGCCACCGATCGGACAGTTCGACGACGATGGCACCGTCCGGATCCGCTCGCACCGAGGTCGCACCGACGCCGGTGAGCACGCTGACACCCTCTTCGACCAGGAAGTCGGTGATCGCAGCCGAGATGTCCTCGTCCTCACGGCCTACCAACCTGTCGCCGTACTCGATCACGGTGACCTGGGCGCCGAAGCGGCGGAACATCTGGCCGAATTCGAGTCCGATGTAGCTGCCGCCGAGGACGAGCAGGTGGTCGGGCACGTCGGTCAATTGGAGAATGGTGGTGTTGTTGAGGGTCGGCACACCGTCGAGGCCATCGATCGGAGGCATCGTGTGGCGAGCACCCGTGTTGATGATGACCCGTGGCGCGGTGAGCGTGTTGTCGTTGACGGTTACACGATGAACCGCCCCGTCCGACCCTGCCAAGCGGCCCCTGCCGACGTGGTAGTCGATCGATTCGTGGTGACCGAAGTAGCGCTCAGCCCCGGAGCGCCACTTGTCGATCATCTTGTCCTTGCGAGCGACCACCTGGGCGAGGTCGACGTGTACATCGCCGACGGTGATGCCGTGGTGGGCGGCGGCGGTCCGGCGGCGTAGGCAACCTTGGCCGATGCACGAAGGGCCTTGGTTGGTCGGCAACCATCATTCAGGCACGTGCCACCCAGCAGCCTGGCCTCGATCAACGCCACCTTCTCGCCCCGCTGGTAGAGGGTGTTGGCGAGGGCCGGGCCGGCTTGACCGGCTCCGATCACGATGGTCTCGTGCGATGGTTCGGTCATGCCTGCAACAAACACGCAAGCCGGTCTCGGCTATTCCACCGGGTCGTCCACCGCCTCATCGCCGGAGTGCGCGAGGAGGGACTTGAACCCTCACGTCCTTTCGGACACAGGAACCTGAATCCTGCGTGTCTGCCAATTCCACCACTCGCGCGTGGGAAGACGAGAAGCGTAACCCGGTGCTCGGGTGATTGGCCACCGGCCGCCGCTTCGGTTCTGTCGTGGTCACCCCACTCGATCAGGCATCCGTCGTGCTGAACCCACACCAGAGGTGGGGTGGACACGACTTTTCGGGGAGCGAGGTTGGTGGTTGATCGTTACCGTCGACGTCGATGCAACCGTTGGCCAGCCTTCCCGACACACCCGCGCTCCGCCGTTCCGCCCTTCGCCGGATCATCATCGAGGGCGGGGTCACCGAACTCGACCAACCGGTCGAGTTGTCCTCCGGCGCCATGTCCCGCTACTTCATCGACGGAAAGCGTGCGCTGTGCTCGGGCGCCGACCTGGCTCTGGCCTGTGTCTGCATACTCGATCTAATCGACGAACAGCGCGTCGAGGTCGATGCGGTCGGGGGTTTGACAATGGGAGCCGACCAGTTCGCCCACGGTGTTGCGATCCTCGGCGAACTGCAGTGGTTCGTCGTCCGCAAACAACCCAAGGGCCGCGGCACGAACAAGTACGTCGAAGGCGCCGAGCTGGCGCGGCGCAACGGGTCCTGCTCGTCGACGACGTCATCACCAGTGGGGGCTCGAGCCTCACCGCCAACGAGCGCATCCGAGCCGAGGGAGCCACGGCGGTGATGGCCACCACGCTCGTGGCGCGCAGCGACGAGCCCGTTCGAACGTTTCGCCGCAGCCGGAATCCCTTTCGTCCCTCTGTTCACCTACGCCGACCTGGGACTGCCCGCGGTCGGAACCGAATGATCCGCGCCGGACCCCAGCGCACGCGAGGTCGGCCTCGGTCCTCATCCTCGACCCTGGCCGGACGACCCCCGGCTCGACCCCTGCTTCTCGAAGAAGGCGATCGTCGCAACGTCGATCGACCGCTATCGCTACTGGAGTGTCGAAGCGATCGTGGCCGACCTGGACTCTCGCCGGCACGGCTTTCACGTCGCGATCGAGAACTGGCAACACGACCTGAACATCGGCACGATCGTACGCACGGCAAACGCCTTCCTGGCCGCCGAGGTCCACATCGTCGGGAAGAAGAAGTGGAACCGACGGGGCGCGATGGTGACCGACCGCTATCAGCATGTACGACACCACCCCGACCCCAGGACCTCGCCGCCTTCGCCGTCGAGCACCAGCTGCGCTGGTCGGGATCGACAACCTGCCCGGCTCGATCACCGCTCGACGACCGTCCTCTGCCCGAGGGAGTGCATTCTCGTCTTCGGCCAGGAGGGGCCGGGCCTCAGCGAGGTGACGAAGTCGCGCCTGGATGAGTGCCGATCGATCCCCCAGTTCGGATCCACCCGGAGCATCAACGCCGGCGTGGCGGCCGGCATCGCCATGCACGAATGGATTCGGACCTATGCGACCGATTGACCCCGTTTGGAGCGGGACCGCACGATCTGCTCGACGACGACGGTCAGTCCGAGGACGGCGAGAAGGATGATCACCCAACGGATGATCGTCCGCATCGAGTCCGGGAGTCCGGCCGGAGGATCGGTCGTCAACTCCTCGAGGAAGACCGCCGACAGCTCCTCGGGCGATACCGTCGAGCGCCCGGGTGGCGGTGAGAGCACTCAGACGATCGCTCCCGAAATCGTCGATCGCCTCGGCCTCGATCTCGCCTTCGAGCCCGAAGCCGAGCACTACATCGAACTGACCACCCTGCTGAACCCGCAGGACGAACGCACGCAGGTCGGGCAACGGGTCGGCGGGGATGACGATCGCCATCCGGATCCCGAGCTCCTCGGCGGACTCCACAATCTCGACCAGTCGCTCACGATCGATGTTGTCGTCACGACTCGGGGGGACGAACACGCCATCGGTCGACAACGCTGCGATCACGGGACCGGGTTGTTCGGCCGACACGACCTGGGCGACGCCGAGCACCGACGCAAGCAACCACGCACACGTCAGGACCAGGTATCGAAGCGGTTTCACCGCTTGGATTCTTCCACAACCTCACCGCCGGTGTGGGTGAGGGGATCGGGCTATGACCCGCCGACGTCGGACAGGAACCACTCCCGGCTCTTGTCGTGATCGATGTCGGCCCGCAGGAAGGCGCTGAAGGCATCCTCATCTTCGTCGGAGGGGGGCGTGATGCCGTCCCGAGCAGCGGCTCCGGGAGCCTCGATCGGTCTCGAGCGTCGAACGAGATCGACGTCGTGGGCGACGGCTACGACCTGTCCGCAGGTGGGGCAGCGGTCGTCCCAGCGCACAAGTTTGACCCGCTCGGCCCGCAACTGTTCGAGCTCGGCCCTGAGGCGCGACGAGGTAGATCTCCATCTGTCGACGATGGTCGAGCAGCCGTTTGGTCTCGTCCCGGACCGAGTTGAGCTCACGCAGGACCGAACTCACCTGTTTGCCGAGATCGGTGCTGGCGCGACGCTCCGCGGCGAGCCGAGTGGAGGATTCCTTGGTAATCAGCATGTGTGCTCTGCTCCGCAGCGGTCCGGTCCTCGAACCGCCTTCAGGTGTCGGACTACCTGTCGGCCGATTCGGTCCGACCTGAAGACCTCGGGGCGAAGATCGCCAGGGTCACCCGCCGCATGGTGGCCGAGACGGCTCGGGTGGGCCGATCGGTTCACCCGAACAGTTGCAGCCACTGCTCGACCGTCGGCGGCCGGAAGACGATGTTCTTGGCCCTGGTCTCGCCCATGGTCTGGGTCGGTTTCGGCGAGTACTGGTGGCCGGGACACAGGATCACATCGTCGGGCACGTCGGAGAGACCCGTAGTGATCGAGTGGTAGAGGGTCTCGGCGTCACCTCCGGGCAGATCGGTCCTGCCGCAACCGTCCAGGAACAGGGTGTCGCCGGACACGAGGCGCTTGTCGATGAGAATGCATTGCGACCCGGCGTGTGGCCCGGGGTGTGGATCAAGTGAATCGGGATGCCCCCGACGCTGGATCTCGTCACCGGGATCGTGACCGACGAGACTGTCCTCACTGACACCGGTGGTCCTGGTGACGAATTCGACCTCCGGGCGCTGAAGGTGAATCGGCACGTCATGCCGGGTCAGCAGTTCGGCGATGCCGACGACGTCGAACCCCATCATGTTGCCGCCGACGTGATCGGCGTGATAGTGGGTGCCGATCACCCCGGTGAGTCGTAGGCCCTCCTCGTCAACGATCGTCAGCAGACCGTCGATGTCGTACGCCGGATCGACGAGGATCGCTTCGCCACTGTCACGATCACCGATCAGGTAGCTGAAGTTGACCATCTGCCCGGCGATCGGATCGGACGTGGCGAAGTCACGGCCGGAGAGAAGCTGTCGGAAGACCGGCGATGTCATAGCAGAAGACGATAGGTCGACGTCACCCTTGTGCCGCTGCCGGCGGGGAGCGACCCGGCTCACGTGGGGATCTGATCGAGCAGGCCGCCCATCCAGGTCGGAGGCCTCATTCCAGGCCTCGGTGGAGCGGAACCGGGTTCTCATCCGAACCACGTCCAGCGGCGGGATAGCTGCCGAGGAACTTCACGTCGGCGTGTTTGGCGCGGATGTTCTTGAGGCAGTCGGCCACCACGTCGTCGGCGATGTGGCCTTCGAGATCGACGATGAAGCAATAGTCACCGAGGGTCTTCTTGGCCGGGCGCGACGTGAGCTTCGAGAGGTTGATGTTGCGGGCGGCGAACTCCTGGAGGATCGCCACCAGCGAACCGGGATGATCGTGGCGCTGGGTCAGGACGACCGACGTCTTGTCGTGACCGCTCGGGGCCGGTACCCCCGTCCGGGCCACCAGCAGAAACCGGGTCTGGTTGCCGGGATGATCGGCCACGTCGGCGGCGATGGTCTCCAGGCCGTACTGGGACCCTGCGAGCTCGGGCCCGAGGGCGGCGACGCCTGGCGTCTCGGCGGCGATGCGGGCGGCGTCGGCGGTGGAGTTGGCCGGTTCGACGCTGGCCTCGGGCAGTTCCCGTCGCAGGAAGACCCGGCACTGGGCGTTGGCGACCGGGTGGGACGCGACGACCTTGACGTCGCTGAGCTTCGTGCCCGGCTGGGCCATGAGTTGCATCGTGATGTCGAGCACGATCTCCCGCTGGATGAGCAGATCGGTGTCGAAGGCCAGCGTGTCGAGCGTGACGTTGACCGTTCCTTCGATCGCGTTCTCGACGGCGACGAAGCCCATGTCCACCTCGCCGGCTCGTGTGGCGTGGAGGACATCGACGAAGGTCCGCAGTCGGCACCTTCTGCTCGTCGAGCAGATCCCGTTGTGTGAGAAGGGCCTGCTCGGTGAAGGTGCCGGCCGGTCCCAGATAGGCGATGGTCACTGTGCGCTACTCCTGTCGAAGAGTCTTCCGTGTCCGCAAGGTTAGGGCCATTCGCACGGACACGCCGAGCGCGCTGATAGCCGACGTCGCCGATCAGCCGCCGGCGAAAGGGCCCGAGATCGTTGGATCGACGTAGCGGTTGGTGACGATGTCATCGAGCGGAGAGGTCGTCCGGGACATCGATTCCCCGCTCGGCGAAGATCGGCGCCGGTCAGCTCGACCAGCGCTCGACCCGGTCCGGGTCGAAGTTGCCGAACGTGTCGTCGTGGCCGTTGCCACCGATCCCGGTTGCTCGCAAGATGTCGATACCCCGCCGGTTCAGTGCCTCCGAGAGAGTCCAGTACGTGTCGAACTCGGCGTTGATCGAGATCAACGCCTGGCCGGTGGCATCGGGATCGCCGCAGGAAGTCGACCCATGCCCGTTGCAGCTCGGGGACGAGCACCTCGAGGCAGGGGCTCAGTTCGTCCAGACGCTCGGCATCGACGGCGTAGGTGGCCGGGTAGTCGGGGAAATCCGAGGTCGTGGACGAGCATGAAGTCCACCGGTCTCGACCATTCGTCGTACTCCTGCTCGTAGCGGAAGATCTCGTTGGTGGCGAAGCCCGGTCTGGAGCACGTCACCATCGGCCAGGATCCATCGGTCCGGTGACCCGGTGTACGACGGATCGAGTTGGTCCTCGTCGATGTAGCCCGCTCCCGACCAGAAACTCCATGTAGGCATCGCCTTCGAAGTACAGGATGGGGAGGCCGCTCTCGGCGAGTTCGGTCGGTCGCTCGGCCGAAAACGAGTAGCGGGCGGGGTCCCACTGGATCATCTGCGGGCTGATGTCGAGCGACGACATCACCGCGACCGCCGGGATGGACCGCTTCGCGATCACATCGGACAGGTTGGCGAAGGCGATGGTCACGTCGTCATCGGTGCGCAACTGTCCGAGCGCCGGCAGACCACCGATGGCGTCCCCCCCGGCCCGGATCTCGACCGTTTCGATCCCGCCGACGGCGTACTCCTGCCGGAGTCGGACCCCGGTAGCGGAACGATGAGTCGTCCACCTCGGCGCCGTCTCCGATCAGCTGGTAGGCGCCGCCGTGTTCGATCTCGGGCCACCAGTCGGTCTGGATGACGAGATTCCTGGGACAGGGGCCGCTCGAACCCTCATCGGAGGTCGACGAGCCGCAGGCCGGTCGCGAGGAACGTCAGGACACCGACCAGCCCGATGAGACGCCTCATCGGAGGGCACCGGCGGATCTGCCACGAGGATCGGTGAGCACGATCGACCAGACCGACCAGGGCGAAGAAGGCGAGCCCGAGCAGGACCGCCAAACCGACGGCCACGATCAGATCTTCGGTCTGGAGATCCCGGGAATACCGGTCGATCAGGCGGCCGATGCCCGGTCGGCCCTGACGGAAGAAGAAGTCGGCCACGATCGCGCCGATCACGGCGCCCCCGGCGGCGATTCGTATGCCGCTGAGGATCGCCGCGTCGGGCCGCCGGCAGCTCGAGTTTCACCAGCCGCTGGCCGGCGTTCGATCCGGCCATCGTGAACAGATCCTGCAGCTGTGCGCTCACGGTCCTCAGGCCGAAGTGGGTGTTGGCGATGACCGGGAAGAGACAGATCAGCACGCAGGCGATCACCCTGCTGACGAACCCGAAATCGAACCACAGGCCGATCAGCGGGACCAACGCGAGAACCGGTACCACCTGGATCCCGACCGCATACGGATACAGGACACGCTCGGCCAGGGTGCTGCGGTGCATGACGATCGCGATCGCACATCCCGAGGAGGGTGGCGATCGTCAGCCCGACGAACGCAACGAGGGCGGTGAGGAGGGTGGCGTGGAGCATGTTGGACAGATTCGGTCCCCACTCCCCCGTTCCGGGGATCCACGACCGCTTCGGTCACCACCCGATGCGGGGGTGGGAGCAGGAAACGGCGCCGCTCGCTCAGCAGCCCGAAGCTGGCGCCGTACCACAGGGCGATGAACGACCCGAGCGCGAGCAGGGCGGCGCGAGGGAGTCGGCGACCTTTCCTCATTCGTCCGGGAGTCCCGAGATGAACTCGACCACCACGGCGGTGAAGACGTCATTGACGTCGCCGGCCACCATGTGGGCGGCATCGGCCACGTCGACGTGGTCGGCGTGGGGAACCATCTCGATGAACTCATCGCACCTCGGCTTGGTGACGAGATCGCTTCGCCGCCCCGGACGAGCAGCACCGGGCAGACGAGCCCGGCGGCGGCCTCGACGAGCCGATGATGGCGATCGCCGTCGGCATCTCGAACCCGCATGAACGCGGGGTCCCAATGCCAACGCCAGCGGCCGTCGTCGTGGAGTCGCAGGTTCTTCCTCAGCCCTTGGACGTTGGTCGGCCTCCGACGATCGGGCTGATAGGCGGTCACCGCATCGGCAGCCTCGTCGAGATCGGCGAAACCCGACGCGGCGGTCTCGGTCATGAAGGTCATGATGCGGGCCACGCCGGCCGACTGCCGGCCTCGGCGTGATGTCGACCAGCACGAGCGCCTCGACCGCTCTCAGATGCTCGGCGGCGGCGAGCATCCCCGTGATCCCCCCGAGGGAGGCGCCCACCCAGATCACCGGCTCACCGACGTACTCGAAGATCGCCGGGTAGTCGGCGGCAAAGGTCTCGAACGAGTAGTCCCCCTCGGTGACCAATCCGAGTCACCGTGTCCGCGGAGATCGACCGACAGCACACGGTGCCCGAGGTCGGCGAGCGCCTGGCCGGTCGCGCCCCACGAGTGGCGGGTCTGGCCACCACCATGAGCCAGCACCACGGGACGTCGGGGCCCGGGCCATTCGTCGGCGGCGAGCGACACCCCGTGGCCGGTGGGGATCCGCACGAACCTTGGCACCCGACAATGGTGCCCTCGTCGTGCCCCAACCCCACCCGAAGCCCGCGCCGAGCGAACATGGTGCGTGGAAACCCACACCGGCTCTAGCTCCGATGCCGGCGTTGTCGTTCTTCGGCGCCCTGCTGCTCACCAACCGGGAGTTGGTACCTTTGCTGGCGGAGAGATGGCAGAGTGGACGATTGCGTCGGTCTTGAAAACCGTTGAGCCCGCAAGGGTTCCGGGGGTTCGAATCCCCCTCTCTCCGCCACATCGCTGAACGGTCTCGAGGCCGACCGGGTGCACGGCGGCTGACTCCCGCCTGTGGCAAGATGAACCCATGGGAGTGTTGTCGTGGATCATCGGAGGGCTCATCGTCGGGCTCCTCGCTCAGTTCTTCGTCTCGAGCCCCCGCAGCCTCGGCTGCATCGGCACCGTGGTGCTCGGCATCATCGGCTCGGTGGTGGGCGGCACCTTGATCAACGTCTTCGCGGTGACGGCGTCGAATTCGCCGCCACCGGATTCTGGGGCTCGATCTTCGGAGCGATCGTGCTCCTGGTGCTCGGCTCGGCTCTTCAATCGCGGATCTGTGGACGACACCCCGGTAGGAGTCTGACCGACCGTCACCGATGCCGGCCTGGTCCAGGTCCGCAGGAGTACGCAGGCCGGCATCACCTTCGAGATCGGTGACCACGGCTCGGGGCCGAGCTCGGACGGGCACCGTTTCCTTCGAGTTCCGGGGCCACCGGTTACACTCTCACCGCGGTTGGCTGCGGCGAACTGCACGGAGAGGTGACAGAGCCAGGTCGATTGTGCCTCCCTGCTAAGGAGGTGACCCCGCAAGGGGTCCGTGGGTTCAAATCCCACCCTCTCCGCTGACGATGGGGCCCGCCCGACGTGGGCCCCTATTCGTTGTTCAGGCCCGGGATGGCTCCAACATGGGTCGATCCACTCCTTCGCTTCAGCTCGTGTGTTCGACCTGTCCATGGCCTCGACGTGATCCGGCACCGTTCCCCCGCTTTGGTCGTGGCCGCTCTGCTGTTCGTCGCAGCATGTGAGGCCGATCCGGACGACGCCCGCCCGGAGGACTCCGGTCCGACGAGATCGCGCTCACAACCGGACCCGTGACCACGGCCGGGCCGGACGGGTCTCGCTCGACGTTGCGGGTGTGCCTGGGCCCGAATCGAACTATCGTCGAGTACTTCAGCGCTCGTGGCTCAATTGGATAGAGCATCTGACTACGGATCAGAAGGTTGGGGGTTCGAGTCCCTCCGAGCGCGCTGCACACACTCACCGGCGAGGCTTCCTCGTCAGAGCGTTCGAGACATCACGCTGCAATCGCAAGAACCGACGAATCCGATGCGGCCGGAGAAGGCGCACGCCCGATGAACAAGGCCCGCCCGAGAGCCGGTCGAACGGAAGCTGGCATCGCCAACCGAACTCGTTCCGCGGGTCCCAATCGACCCCGGCACTCACCCCGAGCGTCCTCGACCGGCTGGTCTTCGAGCGTGGCTTCCCGCTCACCGCCCCCGGTGTCACCACGTTCGCCTACCGGGGCGACGTGGACTCCGTGCGGCTGATCCATTTCGGTATCGGCCTTCCCGAGGACCTGTCCTTCGAGCGACTCGGATCGGTCCAACTGGTGGTTGTTGGCACTCGCTTTACCCGACGGCACCCGCCTGGAGTACCAACTCGAGATCGTCGACGGTGACGATTCCCGGAGGATCGAGGACCCGCTCAATCCGTTCGAGGCCCGCAATCCGTTCGGGCAGAACTCGGTGTGCCGTTCCCACGGCTATTCGCTTCCCCCTTGGGCCCTGTACGACCCCCTCGCCACACCGGGATCGCGGCGTTCACTCACCATCCCCAGCGCTGCGTTGGGTCGACCGGTCGGCGGTCACGTTGTATCTACCCGAGTCGTTCACCGTCGAACCGACCCACCGCTACCCGCTCGTCATACTCCACGACGGCACCGACTACCTACACTACGCATCTGCGACCACGGTGCTGGACAATCTCATCCATCTCGGCCTGATCCCGGAATTGGTCGTGGCGTTCTGTGATCCACAAGACCGGCTTCGAGAATACGGCAACGACGAGCGGCAGTCCCGCTTCATCGTCGAAGAGCTGATCCCTTATCTCGAAGCGCACCTGCCGCTCCTCGGCGGACGCGACGCCCGCTGTCTCGGCGGAGCCAGCTTCGGGGCGGTGGCCACACTGGCGACGGCGGTCCGCTATCCCGGACACCTTCGGCCGGCTTCTGCTCCAGTCGGGTTCGTTCGCCGGTGCCAGCCCCGAGAGTCGTGAACCACAGGACGAGACCTGGTCGCCGGTGCGGGATTTCGTCACCGCGTACGTCTCGTCCCCGTTCCCGGTGGCCGACAAGGTGTTCATCGGCTGCGGAATCTTCGAGTCACTCATCTCCGACAACCGCGCCCTGCAGCCGATCCTCGAAGGGACGGGAATGGAGGTCGCCGAAGGAGAGGCGCTCGACGGTCACACCTGGGGCTGCTGGCGGGATCTGCTCGGCGTGGCGCTTCCGTGGCTCTTCGCCGACTCGTCCAGCCCTCGCCAAATCCGGGCCTTCGAGCGTTCAAGGTCCAACTGATACTGTTCCACCAACCAGACCGGGGGGAACCAATGGCTGATGTTCGGCGCACTATCGGACTGTCGCTCGGCGCCGACCTGTGCTGGCCGATCTGCTACGAAGAGGTCCTCGAACGGCTCGATCTCACCGTCGAACCTCGGGGGCGACTCGATCCGATTCGACGTCGAGCGTGTCAGCATCGAACCGTTCTACCTCGCGCCAACCCGTCCGCTACGACGTCGTCATCGATCGCCTCACCCACTGGTACGGCACGAGCCGGGAGTGGATCAAGAAGGCGGTCGTGATGGACGGCCTCTACGTGTTCAACAACCCGTGGTCGATCCAGTCCAACGAAAAGCACACCTCCTACTGCGCCATGATGCGCCTCGGAATGCCGATCCCAACGACCTGGATGGTGCCGCCCAAGGGCTATGAACCCAAACCCGATCTCGAGGTGACACTCCAGCGCTACGCATCGATGTTCGACCTCGTCGACCTGGGGAACAAGGTCGGCTATCCGATGTACATCAAACCCTACGACGGCGGGGGTTGGGCCGGCGTCAGCCGTATCGACAGCGCCGAGGACCTTCAGCGGTTGTACGACGAGAGCGGCACCTACCTGATGCATCTGCAGAATGCCGTCGATCCGCACGACCTGTTCATCCGCTGCATCGGCCTCGGCCCCCAGGTGCGGGTGGTGCGTTATGACCCCGGCGCCGCCCTGCACGATCGGTACACGAGCGACGACGGCGGCGTCCCCGACGACCAGCGACAGCATCTCATCGATACGACCCTGACGATCAACTCGTTCTTCGGGTGGGACTTCAACTCGTGCGAGGCACTACGCCAGGGCACCTCCTGGTTCCCGATCGACTTCGCCAACCCGTGCCCCGACTCACAGGTCACCTCGCTGCACTACCACTTCCCCTGGCTGATCGGCGCCAACCTTCGTTGGTCCCTGTTCTGTGCGGCGACCAACCGGCCGATGAGACCCAACCTCGAGTGGCAGCCCTACTTCGACATCGCCGACACCGACGCCCCCTACGAGGAGAAGCTGAAGGGCTACGCCGCCATCGCCCGGAAACGACTGCAGACCGACGGAGTTCGAGGAGTTCTGCGGCGAGCACCTGTCCGACCTCGACCAGGTCCTCTGGGAGTTCTTCGGAACCGAGACCGCCCGGGACGCGGTCCGACTCAAGGTCGCGGCGATGTTTCCCGGCCACGAGGTCGACTCGTTCACCGAGACGTTCTGGTCCCGCATCCAGCGGTGGCGACGAGGACTCGAAACCGTGACCAAGCTCGTCGAACGATGGCACTCCCCCCATCTCGATCGCACCGGTCGAGCTGGCGCGATGGGGCGATCTCGGTCGACCTGTGCTCGTCTTTCCCACCGCCGGCGGTGACGCCCATGAGATCGAACGCTTCCAGTTGGTCAGCGCCTGCGGCGACCTGATGGCCCGGCCGTGTCAAGACTCTATTCATGCGACAGCGTCAACGGTCGGGCGATCCTCACCCGCGAAGGTGACAGCCTCCATCTCAGCTGGATCCTGCGGCGCTTCGTCGAATTCGTCGGCCACGAACTGGTGCCGGCGATTCGAGGCCGACTGTCACAGCGACGACATCGAGATCATCACCGCCGGCGCATCCATCGGTGCCTACAACGCCCTGGCAGCGCTGTGCCGTTACCCCGACGTGTTCACCGAGGCCATCTGCATGAGCGGAACGTATGACCTCGGCCGATTCATGGACGGTCCCACCGACGACAACTTCTACTGGGCGTCACCGATCCACTACGTGGGGTCGCTCTACGGCGAACATCTCGATCGACTGCGCCAGCGGGCGGTCTACATCGCCTGCGGCGAAGGCGCCCACGAGAACATCGGCGAGTCCTGGCACGCAGCCCACGTACTCGGCTCGGCCGGCATTCCCAATCAGGTCGACGCCTGGGGGCCGGCCTGGCCCCACGACTGGCAGACTTGGAGGGCGATGTTGCCGCATTACCTGGCGGGGATGTCATGAGAGCAGCCGACCCGGATCACGATCCGCCCACGAGAGGAGCTGAAGTTGGGAGTCCAGACAGCGCACGGGGTCACCGAACGGCGCACCGCCGTCAACTGGATGCTGCGTGACGTGCACGCCCTCCAGCACCTGCTCGACAGCGGCGCGTTCGAGGAAGGGAACCCGCGGATCGGAGCCGAGCAGGAATTCTTCCTGGTCGACCGTTCATGGCAACCGTCACCGAGCGCCATCGAGGTCCTCGATGCGATCGACGAACCGCATTTCACCAACGAGATCGGGGCCTTCAACCTCGAGGTCAATCTCGACCCCCAACCCTTCGGCGGATCGTGCTTTCGCGAAATGCACGCCCAGCTCGACAGCCTCCTGGCGCTCGCCCGACGGACCGCCCGACAGCTCGAAAAGGAGATCGTGCTGACCGGCATCCTGCCGACGCTGCGCATCAGCGACCTAGCGCTGTCGAACATGGTCCAGAACCCGCGCTACCTCGCCCTCAATCGCGCCCTGCTGGAAATGCGGGGCGGTGATCTGAAGCTTCACATCTCCGGCGCCGACGAACTGCACGTTCGTCAGGACTCGATCATGTCCGAAGCCTGCAACGCCAGCTTTCAAGTGCACCTCCAGGTGGCGCCCGATGACTTCGCCAACATGTACAACACCGCCCAGCTGCTGGCGGGGCCTGCTCTGGCGAGCGCCACCAACTCGCCGATCCTCTTCGGCAAACAGCTCTGGGCCGAGACCCGCATCCCTCTGTTCGAACAATCGGTCGACACGCGCCGTACGGCCCCCAATCTCCGGCAACGCTCCGGTCGGGTGACCTTCGGAACCCACTGGATCCAGGAATCGGTGACCGAGCTCTTCAAAGAGGACATCACCCGGTTCCGTCCGCTCCTGGCTCCCGAAGCACACGACGACCCCTTCGAGGTCATCGCTGCGGGCGGGATTCCCGACCTCGCCGCCGTTCGCCTCCACACCGGAACGGTCTGGCGATGGAACCGCGCCTGCTACGGAGTGATGGACGGTGTGCCCCACCTACGCATCGAGAACCGCGTGCTGCCGTCGGGTCCGACCACCAATGACGAAATCGCCAACGCCGCACTCTGGCTGGGTTTGATGCGAGGGGTCGCCGCCCAGCATCCCGAAATCAACCGGATGATGGAATTCGACGTTGCGCGAGCCAATTTCGTGAACGCCGCCCGCGAAGGTCTGTCGTCGTCGTTGCACTGGCTCGACGGGAAGGAACGACCGGCTCCTGAGCTCCTCCTCGACGTACTTCTACCGTTGGCAGCACAAGGCCTGGGCCACGCCGGCGTCGCCCGCAACGACATCGAGTTCTACCTCGGCATCGTCGAGCGAAGGGTCCGGTCCGGCTACACCGGGTCTCGATGGCAGGTGTCGTCGATGCTGGGCATGCGGCAGCAGGGAACGCTCGGCCGTCGCCTCAACTCCCTGACCGCCGCCATCGCCGCTCGTCAGGAAGTCGGTCAACCGGTGTCGGAATGGACGGCTGCCAGTCTGGAGGAGGGCGGCAGTTGGCGCCACAACTTCCAGTCGATCGAGCAGATCATGGTCACAGAGCTCGTCACCGTCGCCGAGGACGATCCGCTCGACCTTGCCGCCAATCTCATGGACTGGCATCGCCTGCGCCAAGTTCTCGTCGAGGACGAAGACGATGGAATCATCGGCATCCTGTCGTACCGCAAGCTGCTCCGCGTGATGGCCACGAACGACGACGAACGCCGGTGGGACGACCTGTGCGTGGGTGACATCATGCAACGGGAGCCGGTGTGCGTCCCACCGAGCATGCCCCCCCTACAGGCACTCGAGATCATGCGGTCCTTTGGTATCGGCGCTCTCCCGGTCGTGAAGGACGACATCCTCGTCGGTCTGGTCACCGAACACGATTTCATGAACGTTGCCGGCATGCTGCTGCTTCAGCAGTTCGAGCAGCCACCCGAGCTCGAGGGCTCCGAGGTCGACGGCGACGACGCGGCTCGCTGAGGGCATCGCGTCAGCGACGATGCCCGGAAACTAGTGTCGTCCCGTGGGCCGCAAGCGAACCGCAACATCCAGTTTCGGCGTAGCCAAACGCGAGGGCCACGATGCCAGCGGCTTCTATGACCGGTTCCGGGCTCCAGCGCTCGAGATGTCCGACGATGTCGCACCTGCAAAGCCCGTCGAGGAGCCGTTTCAATGCGCCGACGCTCGTGACATGTCTGCGGTGGGCGACCGGTCGGTCGCATTGGTCGTCACGTCACCGCCCTACTTCGCCGGCAAGGACTACGAGGCCGACCTCGCAGCCGACGGCGTACCCGGGTCCTACGTCGAGTATCTCGATCTCCTGCGCGAGGTATTGGGCGAGTGTGTTCGAGTCCTCGAGCCCGGCGGCCGGATTGCCGTCAACGTCGCCAACCTCGGAAGGCGTCCCTTCCGCAGTCTCAGCGCCGATGTCATCACCATCCTCCAGGACGACCTGGGTTTGCTGCTGCGGGGCGAGATCATCTGGCGCAAGGGCCAGAGCGCCAGCGGCAGCTGCGCCTGGGGGTCTTACCGATCGGCATCGAATCCGGTCCTTCGCGATCTCACCGAAAGGGTCATCGTCGCCGGGAAGGGACGCTTCGACCGAGCGATCAAACCGAAACACCGTGCGGCCCAGGGACTTCCCCATCTCAGCACCGTGGGAGCTGACGACTTCATCGAGTCGACCCTCGACGTCTGGACGCTGCAGCCCGAATCCGCCACCAGGGTCGGGCATCCCGCGCCGTTCCCGGTCGCGCTACCGGCTCGACTGATCGAGCTCTATACCTACGAAGACGATCTCGTCCTCGACCCCTTCATGGGTTCGGGGTCCACTCTGGTTGCCGCGGCCCGTGCTCGGCGCCGGTTCATCGGGTTCGACACCGATCCCGCGTACGTGGCGATCGCCCGGGATCGGGTGCACGAAGTGTCCGACGACCCGCCCACCCGGCGAAGCGAATCCGCGCCGAAGCTCGCGCTGGCGCAGCTGAGAGCAGCGGGATTCACGATCGACGCGGAGGATGTGGCGATACGGGGGTCGGGTCTGCGGGTCCCGGCGCTGGCGACGGGCCCTGACGGCCGGCGGTGGGCGGTGTACTTGGGTGGGAACAACACGAGCTGGAACCCGGGCCTGTCCTCGAGTGTCACCGCCCTCAAGGCGGTGGGTGAGCTGACCGCGTTGCGCTCGCGACTCGACGACGAGGTCGACCTCATGATCGCCACCGTGGCGCTGCCTCCGCCCCATTCGCCTGGTGGCGTCGCCCTGCGGGCCGCGACTCCGAACCGGTGGCCTGCATCCTCGAGTTGTCAGAACCCGGGTCGAGCTAGTGCCGATCAGGGAACCTCTGCGTCGTTCCGGCGCCCTCGATACCCCTAATGCTCCCCGACACGGCGATGGAAGCTCACCTCGTCGCCCGGACCGACGGTGGCGACACCACCGCCGTCCTGCCGGACCCTCACCGCGCCGGTGTTCTCCGGCGATGCGGTGATGATCGTTGCGTCGTGACGGGCGAGAACCCTGAGTGACTGTCCGACGAAGCGCACGCCGTATTCGATGCTCTGCCAGTGTGACGGTAGGTGGGGGTTCACCGTCGGTTCTCCGTCCGGCGAGCGCTCAATCCCCCGAAAACCGAACACCGCCCGTCTGATAGGCGCCGCCGCAGGCGAGCGGTGTGTATCCCTCCGATCGAAGGTCCCTCCGACCACCGCTTTGGCGGTGGACAGCAGATCCACCGTCGCGGTCCGCATGAAGTGGTGATACGCCTGTTCGGTGTGACCCAGCCGGGTGGCGACGAGACCGTGCACCGAGTGGCTCAACGACGAGCCATGCGCGCAGCGGGGTTCGTAGTAGTCGTAGTTCGCCCGTCTGGACGTCGAGATCGACGTCGCCGTCGCACCGGCGAACAGCTGGACCACGTCGGGCTGTTTGGACACCTGGGTGTACACGGCGACTCCGTTGGGCCACCCCCAGTATTCACTCCCGTCCTGTAGCCCGCAACTCCAGTCCGACGGGCGGCAGTCCTCCAGTTCGAAGAACCCGTCGAACTGCTCGATCAGGCTCGATCTCGGGTTCGGCCCCGGCTGGTACAGCATCTCGTGGATGTCCTCCACCGGGCGACCGTGTCAGCGTTGAGTAGTGCATCTCCTGGAGCTCGGCGATCTCACGGGAGCGTGCTGGATCATCAACTCCCAGTCTGCACGCCATAGCCGAGCGCGAGCTGGCACATGCGGTTGGTGTAGGCGTTGTTGTCGACGTTCTCGTGCCACTCGTCGGGGCCGAGCAGTCGGATGCAGCTCGTAGCGATCTCACGGACCTCGTCCCAGCGGCACGAACGACCGCAGGAACCTGGCCACCTCGAACACGATCTCGGCGCCGTGGTCGACGATGAAGTCGCGTCGCCGGTGACGTCCCAGTACCGTCCAGACCGCGTGAGCGATGTCCGGGCTGACGTGGATCTGCCAGACGTTGAAGTGGTTGCGGATCGGCCGGCCGGTCAGCACGTCGGCGAAGAAGAAGTCGGGGCACAGCTCGTCGCCGGTGTCGCCGCTGATCCAGGCGTAGAACGCGCCCTCGTATCCGAGTCGTCGGGCCTTTCGGCGAGCGCCGTCGAGGGTGCGCCACCGGTACACGAGGAGGTTGCCGGGCGATGTCGGGCGCGGTGTAGAGAAAGCCGGCAGGTTGAACATCTCCTGATCCCAGAACGCGGCGCCCTGGTAGGCCTGACACGACAGCCCCGTGCGCCGACGGGCAGACGGTCGCTGTGGGCCGGCGGCGCGATGCGGTTGTGATAGATCGAGAAACGCAACGCCGCTTGAGCGGCGAGTCGCCGTCGATGCGCACATCCGCAGTGGACCAGAAGCGGTCCCAGTTCCCTTCGCTGGCAGCCAGTACCTCATCGAAACCGAGCTCCTACGTGGCCCGCACCGAGGACACCGCCGCGGACGCCGGCTCGGCTTGGGTCGTGCTCGTCGCGCAACGGCGGCGAAGGTCGTGATCCTCACGACACCGTCGGCGTCGGGGATTGCGAACCACCCCGAGCCGACGAAGTCCGGTTCCTCGACCCGGGCGTGGTCGGCTCCGAGAACCGTCGTCGACGCCACGAAAACCTGGGTCCCGCGCTCGAAGGTCCTCTGATCGCACGTCACCACATCGCCCAGGTGCCGGAGTTCGGTCGAAGCGAAGTGATCGCCATTCAGACTCCACACCACCGGGTCGATTCCGGATCTGATGCTCACCACATCGGCGGAGTCGTGGTCGTCGAACGCGATCTCGATCCGCTGACAGATCAATCGCAGGTCCTCGTAGCTCGCGAATCGCTCGAGGGTCAAGCGGGCGGTGTGCCCCGATATCGACCGCCAACCGCGCAGTGCCGGAACACGCCGTTGTTCATGTGGAGCGATTCGAAGTCGAATCCCTCCGGGTCGAAGGTCAGGGCCTCCCCGTTGAGCTTCAGATCCTGGTAGAGGCCGTTGGGAACGTTGGAGAGCTCACGCCACTTTCCATCAGCCATGTCATAGGTGTCGGCCACGGTCCAACCGACATAGTCCTGCGCCTTTTGGTCCGCACGGGTGCCTCGATAACCGAACGCGCCATTCCCACAGAGCATGTTCAAACCACGCGTCACGGTCCGGTTCGCATCGAACACGTCCTCGACGACCTCCCAACCGGTGTCGGTCCGTAGCTGAGCATTCAACCGCATACGAATGAGTCTGCCACTGGAGGCGCCGTGGCGACCACGGTCGCGACCCGGCGAGTCGCACAGCGACTCCGCCTATCGTGGGCTGATGCCCGAGCGGCCGGCGACTCCCCCGCACGATCGCCACCCGGGTGGCGCCCAGAGCGCTGCGTTCGATCCGGAGCGGGCATCCATGGGTCTACGCCCATTCGGTGGTGTCCCAGCGACGTGCACCCCGCCACGGCGATCTGTCGGTCGTCTTCGACGAGCGGGACAGGTTCGTGGGGATCGGATTCGCCGATCCCGGCAGCCCGATCGCGATCCGGATGCTGCACCACGGAAGGTCGCTCAGCGTCGACGATCGGTTCTTCGCCGAGCGGGTCGACCGTGCCCTCGCCCTTCGCAGCGCTCTTGACGAACGTTCCGACACCACGGGCTACCGCCTGATCCACGGCGAGAACGATGGTCTTCCCGGGTTGGTCGTGGACCGGTTCGCCGATGTCCTGGTGATGAAGATCTACACGCTCGCCTGGCAGCAGCACCTGGATCCGGTGATCGAACGTCTGCGGCAACGATGCGACCCGGCCGCCATCGTGCAACGTGCCAGTCGTGGGGTCCAGCGACGGTCCAAAGACCCGACGATGGACGGAAAGGTCCTTCTCGGGAGCGTCACCGACGGCGGCGTGCGATTCGTCGAAAACGGTCTCGTCTTCACCGCCGATGTTCTGCATGGCCACAAGACGGGCCACTTCCTCGACCAGCGGGACAATCGGCGCAGAACGTCGGGACCTTGCGCAGGGAGCGGACGTCCTGGACGTGTTCGCGAGCACGGGCGGCTTCACGGTCCACGCCGCCGCCGGTGGGGCACGGTCGGTCACGTCGGTCGACATCTCGGCCGGGGCGCTGGCGGCGGCCCGGCAGGAACCTTGCCGACAACGAGTTGACGCTCGCCGGTGGACACGCCGTGATCGTCGATGATGCGTTCGACGTGATGGACGAATTGGTCCGCTCGGGCGAGCGCTACGGCGTCATCATCGTCGACCCCCCGTCGTTCGCATCCAAACAAGCCCACGTCCACCGGGCTCGGGCCTCCTACCGTCGCCTGACCCGTGCCGCGGTCGAATTGCTGGCCCCCGGCGGCACGATCGTCCAATGCTCGTGTTCGTCCCGGGTGAGCGAAGACGTCTTCAACGCAGACGTTCGGGCCGAGCTCGCCCGGTCGTCGCGGACGTTCTCATCGGTCGACGTCACCGGCCATCCGATCGACCACCCAGTGACCTTTTCCGAAGGAAGATATCTCAAGGCGATCTTCGCCCACGCGTCCTGACGGATCGGCAATCTCCCCTACCCTGAGGCTCGTGGTGTCGTACCGCCCGCCGATGGCCGCCCGAACCGCGTACGTCGCTGGCCGGGCTGGTCCTGGTCCTCGTAGGAACCGCAGCCTTCGTGAGTCGCAACGAGAGCCGACAGGATTTCATCATCCGCAACGAGGTCGGCGGTTTCACCTTCGACGGCCCGAGCCTGGAAGCTCCCTCGATCACCGGACCCGCCATCGATGGGCCCGAACTCGACGGACCGGACGTCAACCCACCACCGCTCGATTGGCTCGACGTTCTGTTCGCCGTCGGCCTCGTCGTGCTCCTGATGACCGGGATTCTGGCACTCGTTTTGATCGCTCGCCGTTTCGGCCCAGGCGGCTCGACCGACCAACACGCGGAACGCACCTCGTCTCTCGAACCCGGCCTCGACGTCGCTCCGATCGCTCCGGGTGATGAAGGCTGGGCCGCTTTCGATCGCTTCTGCTACGAGCTCCTTCGTGACCCCGAACCGCAACGGGCCATCAGGGTGGCGATGCGCTATGCCGAGTCGGGGTTGGGCCGGCTCCCGGCCCGGCCCGCTGACGAAACCACCAACGAATGGCTGCGGCGGGTCGAGCGCGTCCAGAACGACCTCGCTCCGCCGCTGCGTCGGATCGCAACCAGCTACAGCGGTATTCGTTTCGCCGGATCCAACGCCACCCCGGCGGAGCGGGACAACTCGGTAGAGGCGCTGCGCCTGCTCGCCCGGGCTGCTTGTGGCCGGACACCGCCCGATGCACCCAGCACTGTGGCAACCGGGGTGACGCGTTGAGCTCACTGTTCAACGCCGTGGCCCAGATCTTCCCGCCACTGGTCGTCGTCATCACCCTTCGCCGTACTCGTCGGTTTGTTCCGCACGTGGTCAAAGGTGTCATCGGGTTCCACAGGCGCTGGCCCTCCCATCATTCTCCCGGCCACGACCCAAGGTCTGCAATCGGTTCCCTGGGACGTGCTGGCGGTAGAAGAGGCACTGCTGACCCGCACCCGAACACGTGCTCGAGTTGCTCGGCCGGACGAGCCGCGATCTCCGAGTCGAGGTCACAGGGTCCGGTCCGCCCCACCAGCGGATCAGCATGATTCTCGACCAGCTGGAAGACAACCTGAACCTGCCGCCTCTCCCCCAATCTCCTCTCCGCCCCGACCTCGAGTGACAGGACGCATGTGAACGACCACGGCAATCCACCCGACATCCACGACGCTCGTTCGATCGGACCGCTCACCGAGGCGATGCTCGACCGTCTCGAATCGGCGATCGTGGGCAAACGCGACATGCTCCGACTCGTTCTTGCTGCCGTGTTCGCCGACGGTCACGTCCTCCTCGAAGACGTTCCCGGGGTCGCCAAGACCGCCACCGCCCGGGCGATCGCCCAGTGCTGCGGTCTCGAGTTCTCGCGGGTCCAGTTCACCCCCGACCTGATTCCCGCCGACATCACCGGCGCCACCGTCTTCGATCCGGCCCTGTCCTCGACCGAGTTCCGGCCCGGTCCGGTCTTCGCCAACCTGGTCCTCGGCGACGAGATAAATCGGGCACCGCCCAAGACCCAATCGGCTCTACTCGAAGCGATGGAGGAGCGACAGGTCACCGTCGACGGAGCCACCCGTCTGCTCCCGGACACCTTCGTCGTGATCGGCACCCAGAATCCGATCGAATCCGAGGGCACCTACCCGTTGCCGGAGGCTCAACTGGACCGATTCCTCATCCGTACCGGCGTCGGCTACCCGAGCCACGAGGCCGAGGTGGATCTCGTGATGCGACGGGCGGCCAGGCGCACCGATCGAATCGTCATCGAACCCATGCTGACGCCCGGACTCGACCCGGTCGGTGCAATTGGCGATCGAGACGGTGCACATCAGCGTCCCCGTTGCGCAGTACATCGTGGACATCGTCGACGGGACTCGACAGAACCCACGCACCGAGGCGGGCGCCAGCCCCCGCGGCTCGCTGGCGCTGCTGAAGATGTCGCGTGCGTGGGCGGCCATGGGCGGCCGCAACTACGTGCTCCCCGATGATGTCAAGGCCATGGCCGTCCCCACGCTGAGCCATCGGCTCCTCCTCATGCCCGACCAGTGGGTGCGAGGCGTGCAGCCCTTCGAGGTCATCGACGAGGTCGTCGAGATGATCCCGACGCCGACCCCCACCGATGCCGACGAGGAGATCGGATCGGTGCCCGAACCCCTGTCGTTCGGTGACGCACCCCCGTGAGCCGTCATCTGACGTGGCGATTCTGGCTGTACACAACCTTGGGATCGGGCCTGCTGATCATCGGCCTCGCCATGCCGCCGGAACAGTCGACCGTGCTGTTCATTGCGCTCGCGCCATTCGTGAGCGTGATCACGCTCAGCCTGCTGAGCGGTTGGTGGGTCCCGTTGCACGTGGACCGTGTGAGCCTCTCCCGGTTCCGCACGATCGAAGGCGACGAGATCTCCGTCTACGTCGACCTGTCGTGTGCACGACCCATGCCGCTCGTCGACCTCGAACTCCAACTGCCCGCAGCGTTGGAGCCCCTCAGCCCGCCCCGGGTCATCCAGCCCCTTGCCGGCCCCTCGAGGATCAGGTTCGACGTCCGGGCACGCCAGGTGGGGGGTGACAGGACCCGAGTTCCTCAACGTGGTGACCCGGGACAGGTTCGGTCTCACCGAATCGATCCAGCAGTTCCCCCTGACGAACATCCTCCACGTGCACCCTCCCAGCGAGAGGATTCAGGCGATGCTGCACGCCGAACGCACCCGATCGACCGTCGGCGACCATCGCTCGAACGCCCAGGGACCCGGGATGGAACTGGCCGAGGTTCGGGCCTATCAGAGCGGCGACCCGGTCCGCCGGATCCACCCCGGCCTGTCCCTGCGTCGGGGCAAACCGATGGTCGCCGACCGCTACACCGAGCAGGCCAGCGACGTGGTGCTCTTCGTCGACGTGGTTCAGGACGTGGGCGAGCCTCTCGACAGCACCCTGCGTTCCACGATCGCCGCCGCCATCGGTCTCCAACAACGGCATTTCCGCTCGATGGACAGAGTCGGCATCCTCGATCGCAGCACGGGGGTCCGATGGCTGCCTCCCAGCCTCGGCAGACGAGCCGGCCACATCATCGTCGACACCCTGCTCTCGAGCCGGCCGATGCAGGACCGTCGCGGTGACCTCCCCACCGTCCCGACCCAGCAACCTCGAAGGCAGATCCCTCATCCTGGCGATCAGTCCATTGCACAGCGAGGTCTTCGCCAGCGATGTCGCCCAACTCCGCCGCCGTGGTCACAGAGTGGCTCTGCTGTTGGTGGACCGGAGTCTCGATCGATCGGTGAGTCCCACCGCACGACGGGTCAACCGGATCACGATCGAGTGGCAGAAGCGGCGACTCGCAGCCCTCGGTGTGACCGTCCTGCCATGGCACACCGGCATGCCGGTGGAGCCGGTACTGCGCAGGGCCATCTCCGCCGGGCCGCAGCCCGACGGTCCGCAGGGGGACCCTCGCCGAGGTCAACCGATGATCGAACAGCCACCGCCGCCAACCCCGGAGCACCGCTGCCGTCGACGACGCCCACCACCGCCCATCGCCGATAGGACCTCCGCCGCTGGGCGCTGTCGGTGTGGGCCTCCCGGTGCCGGCGGAGGAGTCACGGCGGGCAGCAACGCCGGCAGGATCGGCTCGCACGACGCGCCCTGGCGGCCTCACCGGAGCTTCGTCACACTGTGGGTCGGCTCGCTTCGCACTGCTCGTATGGGCGTTCGAGGGCGACGCCGCCGGCATCGTCGTGAGCTCGGCGGTCCTCGGGATCTTCGCCTGGATTCTCCTGGCCAAGGGCGACCCCCTGGTGTCATGTCTACTGCTCCTGGCCATCGGAACTCTCACCGCCACGGTCGTCAGCGCCAGCGTGTCCCCGGAACCGGACCGTCTCTGGTGGGTGATGCCGGGCCTGGTCATCGTTGCAGCCGAGGCGGCGATGTCCTACAACCACCTCCGACGGCGGCAGGGCGACATCAGTCGTCGCGTGCACCCGATGGACGTCGAGAATCTGGTCGTCGTCTCAGCCGCCGCCGTTGCTCTCGCCTGGATTCTCCAACGACTGACCCAGGCCGATGGTCAGGTGCAGTGGCCATGGTTCGCGACGACGGTCATCGTCCTCGCCGCCGTCGCGGTCATCGGTCTCGCCACGATTCGTCGGCGGGCGCTCCCGGCCGACCGACGACGCTTCAGTCCCGGTCGTCGCGTCCTGCCGCCGCCTCGATGATCAGAGGTAGAACGCTCGAACCGAAGCTTTCAGGTCTGTCGAGGACCGCAGGGCTCTCCCAATCCTCGGTCTGCTGCCGGGAGGGGGTCTGTTCGGTGAACAACAGCGAGAGAATGGTCAACTCGCTACGTTCACGGGTCTGGTTGATCATCTCGTCGCCCTGGGTGAAGTACACCACGATCGTCCCCCGGGTCACCCTGCCTCGTTCGAGCAGATCCAACCAGTAGGCCTTCCCCGCCTCGTCGGGCTCTCGACCCAGCACATCGACGTACAACTGATCGAGGAAGTCCGAGAACGGCGAGTCGCCGTAGCGATTCTGGAACTCCTGGGAGCGAGCGAACTGCTCGGCGATGGCGCCCAACGTGGCGCCGCTGCGGTAGCGGTCCATCCAGTAGTTGAAACCAGCGGTGTCGGCGGGACGGAGGAAGTAGGCCTCGTAGATCCGATCCAGTGATGCCGCCGGGCTGTTGGGGGTGATCACGGTGGCAAGGCTGCGCGCTCAACCCATCATCGGTGAGTGATGCGGCCAGCGCCTGGAGTTCGGCATCGTCGGCCTGACGGCCGTGGGCGGTCTGGTACAGCCCATCGGCAAAGGACTCGAAGCTCTCGAAGGGCGCCACCAACGAAGGATCGATCTCCGGAACGACCCGCTGTGCCCGCGCTCGTGCCGCATCGACGATCGGTGCCGGGTTGAGATTGCGGCCACTGGGATCGACGACTTCGAAGTGGAGATGAGAAGCCGTCCACTCGGCGTTGCCGGAATCACCCATGTACGCGATGACCTGACCCGCCGAGACTCGAGCACCCCGCTCGATCCCGGGAGCGAAGGCCTCCTCGAACCGGTTGGCGCCGTCATCGGTTCCGGGGGTGTCGTTGTTGATGTGGATGTAGATGTATTTCCAACCATTGTCGTCGGTCAGATACAGGATGTTGCCCCGTGCCGAATCGTGTCGCATCCACGTGATCACACCATCGGCAGCCGCCACCAGGGGAGTCATCTTGGGACCGAGCATGTCGACGCCGACGTGGCTGCGACCGCCGCTGCGGCTGGCTCCCCAGGTATCGGTCCATCTGACAGAGTCGATCGCCTCCACGTGAATCGGCAGCGTGATCTGGGGTACGAGCATCGGCCTGGGCGCGCAGGCGTCAGTCCGGGCGCAAACCCGCGAGAACGCGGCGGTCAGCACCAAGGCGACTGCGGTGCTCGTGCGGCGACACATCCACCGTTGCCATCGACGCGAGGCGCGATCGATGATGAACCCCACATTCCACTTCGTCACACTACCGTCACAGTATGACACTCCCCACCTTGGTTCGTGGGATCCCCGGCAACGTGACCGTGCCCTCCGGCCGTGGGAAAGGAAAGGGTCGCGGGTATAGTCTGAGTGGTCTGCGTTTTCACGCACAGGTTCTTTCGCTCGAGGTATCGATCATGTCCAAGGTCTGTCAGGTCACCGGCCGCAAGCCGACGTTCGGCAACAGCATCTCCCACTCCCATCGGGTGACCAAACGTCGCTGGAACCCGAACATTCAACGTCAGCGTTTCTGGGTACCGAGCGAGAAGCGGTGGGTCACGTTGACCGTGAGCACCAAGGGAATCAAGACGATCAACAAACGTGGCATCGAGTCCGTCCTGGCCGAGATGCGCAGTCGTGGGGAGAAGGTCTGATGGCCAAGAGCGGCGACAAACGCCCACTGATCAAACTGCGGTCCACCGAGGGAACCGGCTACACCTACGTGACCAAGAAGAACAAAACCAACACCCGGGAACGGCTCGAGCTTCGCAAGTACGACCCGGTACTTCGTCGCCACGTCATCTTCAAGGAAGAGCGGTAGCACCCGGTTCCCGACGACGTGACCGGCCGTTCCATTCCGAACTCGCCAGCGCCACCGCTGGTCGAACCCGAGCGTCGGCCAACCCGTTACGCACGCGCGTCTTTTTCGATCCCGGCGGCTCTGAGCATGGCGCCGCTCATGATCCTGCTCTCGCCCGATCGTGCTGGTCCTGCTCGCGATCATCGATGTCGTCACCGGCAAATGGCGTCTCCCGCTCCTCAGGCTCGGCCTGATGGCGATCGTCATCGCCCTCCACGAGTGGTACGCGGTCGGCTTGTTCCTGCGCCTCGCACCGCTACGGGGGGCAGCCAGGACCCAGGCTCTCGAACGGGCGATGGGCACCGTGGTCCGCATCGCTGCTTGCGTTGGTGCGGTCGCCTTCTGGGAGTCCAAGTCGATTGGGGCGACGTGACGACACTCCCCGATGGTCGGATCCTGATGATCAGCCGTCATGCGTCGAATGTCGACGCCATCATCCCAGCGGTGCTGCTTCGGCTACCTCCTCCAACGGCCGGCCCAGTACGTCCTGAAGAGAGAACTGCGCTGGTTTCCTTCCTTCGACCTGTTCGGCCCGCCGCTCGGCAACTACTTCGTCAACCGAAACGGCAACACCGACAGCGAGCTGGACCACCTGCGGGGTCTGCTCGGCTCGAGCACGAGATGACGGTGCGCTCGTGATCTTTCCGGAGGGCACCTTCGCCACCACGGCGACACGGGCCCGCATTCGTGACTCGCTCGAGCGGCGATGGTGAAACCCAGGCCGTGGAGTTGACCGACGAGCTGCATGCGCTACTTCCTCCCAAACCGGCCGGTGTGCTGACCTTGCTCAGGTCACGGCCCGATGCGCACCCAATGATCCTCGCCCATCGTGGGCTCGACGGCGTCGCCAACCTGCACGGACTCCGCGACAACATCCCGTTGCGGGAACCCGTGGTGATTCGTTGGTGGTCGACGGCTTCCCCGCCCGACAACCCCGAGGAACAGGTTCGCTGGTTGCAGGACGAGTGGCGCTGCCTCGACCGCTGGGTCGAGTGCCGGTGCGGTCGACCCGCCCGCGGACCGACCGATGCTGCGACCGCCTCCGCAGCAGGAATAGGGGCTTGCCGGGCATCCTCGAGCGCGTCGGGCTGCTCTTCGGTCCGTCGCCGGAGTAGGTCGGCGGACCTGGATCTCTGCGAGTGAGGGAGTCTTCCGGTGCAAGAAAGCTGCCAGAGTGGGTGAATGAGTCCGTCACGTGATCGTTACCTCGCCCAGATTGCCGAAGAGTCCGGACGCCTGCTCGCCACCGACCCGGCCCACCTCGCGCACCCGATCCCACACATCGACGGATGGACCGTTGGCGATGTCATCGGACACACCGGCTGGGTTTCCCGCTACGTCACGCTGCTCCAATCCGCTGTAGCCCGACGACTCCGCCCTCACGTTCGTCGGTGCCCAATCCTCCGGCGGGGTCGGAGGTACTGGCCTGGAGCGCCGAGGCGGTCGCCGGACTCCGCCACGCCCTCGACGCGTCCGACCCTGACGTCGTCCGACCCTCCTTTGCCGGTCCCCAGCCGGCCTCGTGGTGGGTGCGTCGGATGGCTCACGAGCTGAGCATGCACCGATGGGATGTCGCCGCCGCCTTGGGTACGCCCCAACCGATCGACGCCCTGATCGCCGTCGACGGAATCGACGAGATCTTCGATGTGTTCGTCCCCACGAGAATGCGCTTCGAGACCCTTGCCGGCGAGGGTGAGACATTCCACCTGCACTCGACCGACGAAGGCGAAGGAGCTGGCGAGTGGACCGCCACGCTGCACCAAGACCACGTCGAGTGCGAACACACCCACAGCAAGGCGGACGTAGCCCTTCGTGGTCCGGCATCTGACCTATTGTTGGTGTTGTGGAGTCGCATACCCGCAAGCCGGCTGGAGGTGTTCGGCGATGCTGCGATCATCGACCGTTGGCAGGAAGCGGCATCGTTCTGAACACGGCCACTCGCTCATGCTGAGTCTTGTCCGCCGGGTTCTGACCGCACTGTCGATGGCGGGACTCCTGGCTGCCTTCTTCCGACTCCGCGGCCGGGGCGGGGTGCCGCCTCGGGGCGGCGGCTGGACTGAGATCGATGCCGGAGAGTACGACGCCTGAGCCAATCGGCATCGTCGGACTCGGGCGTGTCGGTTCACACGCCGCACGCCAACTGCGGACCGGCCGCGCTCCCCTGCGGGTGTACGACATCCGTCCGCGACCGGCGCCATCAGGTGCTCGACATGCTCAGGCCGATCGACGGGCCGGCCGAACCCAACGGCGGACCGGGCACAACCGTCATTCTGGCGACGCCGGCGGGGAACCACGGTCGCGGTTGGCGGCCGCCCTGGTTCGAAGCGGGGTCAACGTCGTGTCGACCAGCGACGACCCGATCGACGTGAACGACCTCCTCCACCTGCACGATCGAGCCCTCGACAGCGGCGCCACCGTCGTCGCCGGAGCCGGACTGTCCCCGGGCTTCTCCTGCCTCCAAGCCCTCCATGCCTCCCGAGCGTTCCATGTCGTCCAGGAGATTTCGGTGTGGACGACCGGCACGGCCGGGCCGGCGTGCGCCCGCCGTCATCATCGTTGCCTCCAGCTGCCAGCACTCGCATTGATCGACGGTGAGTGGGTGGAGAAGCGGGCCGGTTCGGGACGGGATCTCACGTGGTTCCCAGGATCGCTCGGCGCCCAGGACTGCTACCGAGGAGCACTGGCCGAACCCGTGCTGCTGCATCGGGTGTTCCCCGCCGCTCGACGTCTTTCGGCACGGACTGCCGCCACCCGTCGCGACCGACTCACCGGTCGCCTGCCGATGCTCCGCAAACCCCACGCCGACGGTGGACCGGGCGGACTGCGGTTAGAGGTGAGGGGGTTGGGTGCTCTTGGTTACCAAACCGAGGTGGTCGGCGCCATGGTCTATCCATCGGTCGCGGCCGGAACCCTCGCCGCGGTGATCGCCGACTACGTACACCACGGCGATCCTCGGCACGGAGCGATGGGTGTGGCCGAGCTGACGTCGAATCCCTCGAAACTGCTGTCCGAGTTGCATCGGAGAGGCCTCACCGCCGCCCGGTTCCAAGGGTCTCGCTACTAGGCAACGGACCCTTTCGATCATTGCCGACTCAGCGTGAGATTTGTCCTCAAGTTGTGACCGTGCGTGGCCGATGGTAACGAAAGAGACTGAAATCCCAGATTTTCCCTCAAGTTCTTTGCCCTCCCCTGCCGATACCTGTTGCGGCTATGGAGGACAACATGCAAAGGACCGTGCACATGGGCGACTCGAATCTGGCTGAGATCAACGAACGCATCGAAAACCACTTGCCGCTCGTCAAACACGTGGTGTTCCAGGTGGCGGTGCACTTCCCCCGTCACGTGGACCGCGAAGAACTGGCACGAGCGGGTGCGCTCGGTCTGGTCGAGGCATCGCGGCGATACGACGAAAGCCGTGGCGTTCCCTTCGACCGGTTTGCGGCACAACGTATCCGCGGAGCCATCCTCGATTCGGTTCGGGCGGCCGACTGGGCTCCGCGATCGGTTCGACTTCTGGCTCGCCGCCTCGAGAGCACCGAGCAGTACCTGGCATCCGAACTGGGCCGGGTCCCAACCATCCAGGAGATGGCGAGCGAGCTCGGCGTGGGCATGGACGAACTCGCCAAGTTGCGAGACCGCCTGTTCCGTAGCGTGGTCCTGGCACTCGACCACGAGACCAGCACCGACACCGACGAGGACCTGACGCTCGTCGAGGTGCTCGAGGACCAGAGTTCGATCGAGCCCAGTGCAGAGCTGGAGACACGCGAGCTCCACAGCTACCTGCGCGATGCGGTCCAGCTCCTGCCCGAACGGCAGCGGTTCGTGATCGTCGGCTATTTCCTGGAGGGCAAGACATCGCAGGACCTCGCCCGCTTCCTCGGTGTCACCGAGTCCCGGATCTCCCAGCTGCGCAGCGAGGCGCTCCGGAACCTCAAGCTGGGGATCGAAGCCCAATTCGACGACGACGACGAGCACCAACCCAGCGGTCGGATCGCCAAACGGCAAGCGGCATACGCCGACGCCCTCGGCGGACACAGCGACTGGAAGGACCGGCTCGGTCGCTGGGACATCGGGTACGACGTACCGGAGGATCCGTTGCTCCCCATCGGATCACTCTGATACCGAACGATTGACGACGTCCACCGCCCCGGCCCAGCCGGGGCGGTGCCGCGTCCCGGATGTCGACGAGCTGTCGGGTCGACACCACGATTCTCGGCGAGAGGCCCCGGCCTCGTGACCGGGGCCTTCGTTTGTGGGGCTAACAAGAATCGAACTTGTGACCTCACCCTTATCAGGGGTGCGCTCTAACCGACTGAGCTATAGCCCCGCAATCGATCCGCGGCAAGGGTACCGGTTCGACGTCAACGTGCGCTACGAAGCAGGAGCTGGAGATCCGCTCCGCCCTGGCCTGAACCCGGCGGACCGTGCGGACCCGTTCCTCTTCGATCACCGTGAAGCGAATTCCGCCGGTCAGATCCGAGATCAGGTTGAAGATCACGCTGAGCAGTACCAACATGACGCTCGAGGCGAGTGTGAACATCGCGGAGCTGACGAGCGCCACCCGGAACAGAGCCGACTCATCGATCACGAACTCCTCCAACGAGGCGAGTTCGGCGATCAGGCTCTCGATGTTCTCGACGACCCCGCCAGTTCCGCAGCGTTCCACACCAGCACGCTCGCGATCAGGATGGCACCGAACAGGACAAGGTGGAAGATCACCGAGAAACGCAACACCGACCAGGGGTCGATGTGCCGGACGACGCGGCGAACCTTGCGCGCTTTGAGTCTGGGGCGACCGCGCGTCGACTCGATCCGGAAGTCGATCACGGCCGCGTCGTCAGGAGCGAGCCGTCGAGGAACAACGGCCTGATCGGCCGGTTGGCCGCCGGAGTATCAATGGTGGGCCCATCGGCACCGACGCAGGAGCCGCCTCGGCGACCACCGCCTGCGAGACAGCAGCGTCCGCAGCGAGATCGATCACGGTGTCCGCTCCCGAACCCCCTTCGTCGGTTTGAGCGTCGAAGAACTCGTCGGTTGCCGGCTGGAAACCCAGGGCCTGCACGAGGTCGTCGTCGATGACGTACTCATCGGAGGCAGCGGTGGGCGGAACCATAGTAGCGATGATGATAGTTGGTGCTCTGGCGTTTGACTGTCACCCCTTTCTCGCTGGGCGAATCTTCCGTTCCGCCGAGGCGACCGCAGCGACATCATCGACGACGACCCGCACCGTCACGCGGTGACCGTCGGTCTCGAGCGAGACCAGCTCAGCTCCGTTGGCCGACGCGATCTGCTCGGCGGCAGAAGACCCACCAGCGGCACCGGCCAAGGCGACGGCGTCGGCCACCGACTGGGCCTGGGCCCGCTGGCTGGCCCGACCGGCGATCTCGACGATGAACACGCTGCAGAGAACGGCCAACACAGAGCCAGAACGACAGAGCGACCAGAAGCACGCCCCGCTCGGAATCGATGAAGTCTCGAGGTTTCAGATGTTCAATACTACTATTAATTACTCTTGATTACTCTACTCATCGTAATCCTTTTCGTGCTCGGCGTCGGGAACCTCATCGAGGGCCGGCTCACCGAACTCCTCCTCAGCCGGAGGGGGGTCCAGCAGCCGGGCGACAGCCGAAACTCGATCGCCGGCACCCAGGTTCATGACCGAGACCCCTGATGCATCTCGACCCTGTTGGGAAATGTCGCTGACGCGGATCCTGATGACGACGCCATTCTGGGAGATCAGGATCATCTGATCGTTTTCGCTGACGAATGTCGCGCCAACGACCAGGCCCTTCTTGTCGTTCACCCTGACGGCGCGGACCCCGAGGCCGCCTCGATTCTTGGCGGTGAACAGCTGGGGGGCCACACGTTTGCCGAATCCCTCGTTCGTGATGACCAACAGCATGGCGTCGGGGGTGTGGACATCCATGGAGACCAGACGGTCGCCGGGCCGGAATTTCATCCCCCGCACTCCGGCCGCCGTGCGGCCCATCGCTCGAACCCGGTCTTCGTTGAAGCGCAACGCCTGGCCCTTTTCCGACACCATGAAGATGTCGTTGACGCCGTTGGTCGGCACGACCTGGACCAACTCATCGCCTTCGTTGAGATTGATCGCTCGGAGGCCGGCCCTGAGGTTCGAGTCGTATGCGTTGAAGAGCGTCTTCTTGACCCGACCGGTCCGAGTGGCGAAGAACAGATACCGATTGGTCTCGTAGTCCCGGGTGTCGATGATCGCCTGGATCTTCTCGTCGGAGCTCCAACTGGAGCAGATTGACCAGCGCCAATCCCCGCGAGGTCCGACTCGTGATCGGAACCTGATGCGCCTTGATGCGATAGACCTTGCCCCGGTTGGAGAAGAACAACAGATAGGCGTGTGCAGACGTTTGCACGAGATGGCTGATCAGATCGTCGTCGTCATCCTTCACCTTGGCGCCGGTGATGCCCCGACCGCCTCGCGCCTGAGCCCTGAACTCACCGACCGACACCGACTTGATGTAGCCACTGGCACTCAGCGTGATGATCACCTCCTCGTCGTCGATCAGATCCTCGATCCCCAATTCGCCGGGATCGTTCTCGAGCACGCTCCTGCGCTCGTCGGCGAACTCGTTCCTGATCTCGCTCAGTTCGTCCTTTATCACCTGATCGCGTTTGATCGGGTCGGCCAGGATCGCGTCGAGTTCGGCGATCACCGCCTGCTTCTCGGTGAATTCCTCCTCGAGGTTGATCCGGGCCAGCCGGGTCAGCGCTCCGATCCTCATGTCGAGGATTGCGTCAGCCTGCACCGTCGAGAACGAGAACGGTGCGGCTTCCAGTCCGCTCCTGGCTTGTTGACGGTCGTCGCTGGCGCGGATGAGAACGATGATCTCGTCGAGCACGTCGCGAGCTCGGATGAGGCCCTCGAGAATGTGGATCCGGGCGGCGGCTTTGTCTCGATCGTGTTGTGAGCGCCTCGTGATCACCTCGCGCTGATGGTCGACGTAGGCGGCCAGGAGATCGCGAAGGTTCAGCGTTCGTGGCACACCGTCGACGAGGGCGACCATGTTGGCGCTGAAGGTGGACTGCATGGGAGTGAACTTGTACAGGTTGTTCAGGACCACGATCCCCGCTGCGTCACGCTTGAGTTCGAAGACCAGACGCAGTTCACCACGAGCCGACTCGTTGCGAATCTCGCGGATTCCGTCGATCACCCCCTTTTCGACCATCTCGGCGGCCTTGCGGGCGATCTGGTCGACCGAGGTCTGGTACGGAACCTCGGTCACGACGATCTGGTTGAGCTTGTTGTCCTCGACCACCTCGGCGACGGCCCGCATCTTGATGCTGCCCTTACCCGTTCGGTAGGCGTCCCGGATGCCGCCTCGACCGAGGATCTTCGCACCGGTGGGGAAATCGGGGGCCTGGACGAAGGCGGCCAGGTCGTCGGGTGTCGCATCGGGATGGTCGATGAGGTGGACGGTCGCATCGATGGTCTCGCCCAGGTTGTGGGGTGGGATGTTCGTTGCCATGCCGACGGCGATCCCCTGGCTCCCGTTCACCAAGAGATTGGGAAACCTCGCCGGCAGGACGACGGGCTCCTGCTTCTTGCCGTCGAAGTTGTCGACGAGGTCGACGGTGTCCTGGTCGATGCCCTCGACCATCTTCATCGCCAGGGCGGTGAGTCGGGCTTCGGTGTAGCGGTACGCAGCGGGCGGGTCGTCGGGCGAGCCAAAGTTGCCGTGGGGGTCCACGAGGGTGTGCCGCAGCGAGAAACTCTGACCCATGCGGACCATGGCGTCATAGATGGCCGTGTCCCCGTGCGGGTGGTAGCTACCGATCACCTCACCGACGACGGTTGCCGACTTCACGTGCGCTCTGGCCGGCGTGTGCCCCCGATCGAACATCGCCCACAGAATCCTGCGGTGAACCGGCTTGAGTCCGTCTCGAGCGTCGGGAAGCGCCCGCGACACGATGACCGACATGGCGTAGTCGAGGAACGACTGCTCCATCTCGGTCTGGATCTCGATCGGCTCGATGCTTCCGGGCAGTTCGATGCGATCCTCACCGTCATCGGTGGGCGTGTCGGATGGTGGCACGTCGGACATGTTCTTCGTTCCTAATCAGATATCGAGGAAGCGGACATCGTCGGCGTTGTTCTGGATGAACAGCTTCCGGCTCTCGACGTCCTCGCCCATCAGGACCGCGAAGATCTCGTCGGCCACCGCCGCCGTCTCGACGGTCACCTGCAGAAGCGTGCGGTGTTCGGGATCCATGGTCGTGAGGCGGAGTTCTTCGGCGTCCATCTCGCCCAGGCCTTTGAGTCGGGCGAACTCGGCATTGGGATTGTCGCGTTTGTAGGCATCCCGCGCCGAGTCGTCCTTCAGGTACACCTTCGATCGTCCCGCCTGACTCGAGTACAGCGGCGGCTGGGCCACGTAGACGAAGCCGGCTTCGACGAGTGGCCGCATCTGCCTGAAGAAGAACGTCAGCAGAAGCGTGCGGATGTGGGATCCGTCGACGTCGGCGTCGGCGAGGAGAATGACCTTGTGATAGCGAGCTTTCTCCACCTCGAATTCCTCACCGACCCCGGCTCCCATCGCCTGGATCAGCGAGATGATCTCGGTGTTCTTGAAGATGCGGTCCTGTCGGGCTCGTTCGACGTTGAGGATCTTTCCCGGATCGGCAGGATCGCCATCGTGAACGGGTCTCGAGCGTCCTTGGCCGTACCGCCGGCGGAGTTACCTTCGACGATGAACAGCTCTGACTCCGATGGGTTCTTGCTCTGGCAGTCCGCAAGCTTGCCCGGCAACCCAGCCCCGTGCAGGACCGACTTGCGGACCGTTTGCCGGGCCTTCATCGCCGCGATCCGACCCCGCTGGGCATGCACCGCTTTGTTGACCATCGCCCTGGCCTCTTTGGGATGTTCCTCCAACCACTCCGCCAGACCGTTCGTTCGTCGCCTTGGTGACCAACGAACGGACGGACACGTTCCCCAGCTTGGACTTGGTCTGACCCTCGAATTGGGGTTCGCTCAACCGCACCGAGATGATCGCCGTCATTCCCTCGCGGATGTCCTCACCTTGGAGGTTCTCGTCCTTCTCCTTCAAGACGTTGTACTGCCGGGCGTACGCATTGACGGTCCGGGTCAACGCCGATCGGAACCCCTCTTCGTGCATGCCGCCCTCCGTCGTCGAAATGCCGTTGGCGAAACTGTGGAGCCCGTCGCTGAGGTAGCCGGTGTTCCAGGCAAAGGCGATCTCGACCTCCTCGGCATCGCCCTGTTCGACGAAGTGGCCGACTTCGTCGAACAATGCCTCCTTGGTCGAGTTGAGGTGTCGTACGAAGTCCTTGATCCCGCCGTCATAGCGGTAGACGACCTCCTCGGCATCGGGATGGCGCTCGTCATGGAGGTGGAGCTCGAGTCCGGCGTTGAGGAACGCCATCGTCTGAAACCGTTCCATCATCGTCTTGCGGGCGAAGGTCGTCCCTTCCTTGAACACGGTCGGGTCCGGCCAGAACCGGACGGTGGTGCCCGTGCGGGGCGTTCCGGTGTCATCGAGTGGCGACACACCGATGACCTTGAGCGGCTGGTCCGGCTCACCACCTCGCCGAAACGACATGAAGTGCCGTTCGCCGTCACGGTCGATCTCGACCTCGAGACGTTCCGACAGAGCGTTGACGACCGAGACTCCGACGCCGTGCAACCCACCGGAAACCTTGTAGCCCTCGCCGCCGAACTTACCACCGGCGTGCAGGACGGTGAGCACCACCTCTGCTGCGGAAAGACCTTGGTATTTCGGATGCGGATCGACGGGAATTCCCCGACCGTCATCGACAACTTCGACGCCACCATCATCCCGAACCCGAACGGAGATGAGATCGCAATAACCGGCCATCGCCTCGTCGACCGCATTGTCGACGACCTCCCACACCAGATGGTGAAGACCCAGCGGACCGGTCGAACCGATGTACATGCCGGGCCGTTTCCGGACCGCTTCGAGACCTTCGAGGACCTGGATGTCCTTGGCTCCGTAGCTCGACGTCGCGGCTGAAATGCCGACTCCTCCACCACTGGAATCAGCCGCTGACTCGCCGGGGATTTCGGCTGATGTTTCAGGATTCGTCAAGGCTCCAATTCTACCAGTCGTAGGTCGTTTACTGGTGCCGTTGGCGGACCTGTATGCCCTTCACCTGCACACCGGGAAATCGTGCCTCGACCTCGTCACAGATCGTCCGTTCCATCCACTTCAACTGCGCCGCCCAGGTTGCGTCGTCGCACGTGATCAAGAGGATGCCATCGGTGAGTGCGACAGGCCGCGACACGTCCACAAGCGTCGGACCCACCACCTCGGGCCAGGCTCGCCGTAGGCCGCTGAGGGTGTCGGCGGGAACCGACGACAGATGGCGCAGAAACCGGTCCATCGCCTGTCCGAGAGTGATGCCGACAGGATCGTCGTAGGGATCCCGACTCAACTCAGCACCTCGTCATCGGCCGGACGGTCGGACGAGTCGGGGACCCGGTCCTCGGGAGGGACGAGTCGCACGACGGCGTCCGGGTGGACCGTCTCGGGCAATTCGGTGGCGCTGGTGATCAGAGGTCTGTCCGGGCGGCAGGTTGGCCAGCAGCGCCGACGACCTGTCGGTGTCGAGTTCGGACAGCACATCGTCGAGCAACAGAAGTGGTGGTTCGCCGACCCGGTCGGTCACGAGTTCATGACCGGCGATCCTCAGGGCCAATGCCAACGTGCGCTGCTCCCCCTGGCTCGCTTCGGTCCGCGAATCGAAGCCGTCGATGCGGAAACCGATCTCGTCACGGTGAGGGCCCACAGACGTGATCGCACGCGCGAGATCACCAGCCCGAGCCGATGCGACTGCGTCGGCCATCGACGTCGGCATCCCAGGAACGACGGTAGTTGGCGATGATCTCGCCCGACCCCCCGGCGAGCATGGCGTACGCCTCCCCCACCCGAGGCATCAAAACCTCCAGAATGTGCTCCCGGAGGTACGTCATCCGTTCACCCAAGGTGCTCAGCTGCCCGTCGTAGACGTCGAGAGTCATCTCGAGTTCATCGTCCAGGGAACCTTTGGCTTGCTTCAACAGCACGTTGCGCTGCCGAACCACACGGGCGTAGTCGGCCAACACCACATCGTTTCGGGGGTCGAGTGCGACCATCAATTCGTCGATCAGCTCTCGTCGAGTCGACGGTCCATCTTTGACGATCGCAAGGTCCTCAGGAGCGAACACCGTGACCCGCAACGCACCGAGGAGATCTCGGTTCCGCGCCAGACGCTGCTTGTTGACGAACACCGTCGAACGCGACGGCGACAGCTCGAGCTCGATCAGAACGGGACGTCCGTCCCGCTCGCCGGTCGCTCGCACGACCGCTCTGTTCCGCGTGGCGTCTGATCATACGATCGGTTCGGCACACCTCGGAACGAACGGAGACGTGACAGCACACCGATCGCCTCGAGAAGATTCGTCTTGCCGGCCCCGTTCGGGCCGATCACCGCGGTCAGACCCTCGGCCAGTTCGAGTGACAGGTCGGCGTGTGACCGAAAGTCGACCAGTCGGATCTGGTGGAGCTTCACCGGGTCGAAGTGTCCGATCGAAGCGACTATGACACCCGGACCGGCATGAGCAGGTACAGGAAATCGGGTGCAACCGACGAGCGCAACAGCGCCGGCTTCAACTCGTCGATCGTATTGAGCGTCACCTCTTCGCCGGGTGCCACCTCGAGTCCCTCCCGCAGAAACTGGGGGTTGAAGGCGATCGTGAGTGGTGTTCCGCTGTAGCTCGCCTCGACAACGTCCTGGGCTGAACCGACATCCTGTGCGATGGCCGCCAGCTTCAGTCCGTCAGCCGACATCTCGAGCCGAACAGGCGTGTTGTCCCTGGCCAGTAGGCTGCACGCGCTTGAGGGCCTCGAGACAGCGTCGATCGATCGACGGTCAACACATTCGGATGATCTTCGGGAATGAGACCCCGATAGTTCGGGAAGGTTCCCTCGAGCAGGCGGGTCGACAACCGGGCGCCGGGGACCTCGAAGCGAGCTTCCCGCTCGCCGAGATGCATCCGCACACTGTCGCCTCGCGACAGGAGCCGGCCCAGTTCGCTCAACGCTCGACCCGGGATCAGTACCGACGCGCCCTCGTGCAGAACCTCAGCGGCACCGGCGATGTCACGCATCGCCAACCGATAGGAGTCGGTGGCGACGAGGCGGAGCCCATCGGCTTCGGCCGAGGCGATACACGCCGGTCAACACGGGCCGTGAATCATCTGTACTCGCTGCGGTCACAACCTGCTTGAACGCTTCGACGAGTGCGTCTGCAGGCAGCTCGATGAATTGCTCGTCAGCCTCGGCGACGGTCGGGAATTCATTGGCCGAGATCAGTCGATACTGAACTCGCTCCGACCGGCGGCGATCAGCAGCTCGTCGTCCTCCGCCGAACAGTTGACGGCGCCGGGTGGCAAGGACTTGACGATGCTCTCGGCCAACTTGGCCGGGATTACGACCCGGCCGTCGCTCTGACCACTCACCTGAATCTGTGCCGAAATGGTCAAATCCAGATCCGAACCGGTCAGCTCGAGTCGATCACCGTTGAGGGTTGCCTGGATACCCGACAGGCCGACGCTTCCGCTCGATGAACCAACCGCTCGCCCTGCAACCCCTATCGCTTCTGTAAGAGCGTCTCGTTCACACCGAAACTTCATTGTCTCCCTCTTCGTCGTCCTGTCTGTCTAACCGGCTCATCGGACTATGTGCAACGCAGGATGGGCCCTCACTAATGAACCTGTTCTCTTCTTCTCTAAAACTCAGTGGTAGTAGTAGGGACTGTGGATTGTGGATAAGCACGATTTGTCCAGCTCGCGGCGTTGTTCGTTTCCCCACGGGGCATGTCGATTTCCCCATGGTGTCGACCAGCGGTGGCGATACGTAGTGAGCGAATCCCCACCCTATCCACTCGTCGTCGGCGAGTCGGGGTCTTGCTTTCCACCGTTTGTCTCATCACCGCCCCGGCGGACCCGTTCCTGAATCGCCCGTTGGATCTTCATGTAGCGCTCGTAGAACTCGGCCTTTTCGGCCAGGAGTCGCTCACTGCTCGTCACCGCATGGAGCACGGTCGTGTGATCCCGATCGAACAGAGTCCCGAGTTCGGCCAGTGAATGGCTGGTCATCTCCCGGGCGAGATGCATGGCGATCTTCCGGTATTGGACCAGCGCCCGCTTGCGGGAAGCGCTGACGAGCTGTTCTTTGGTGTAGCCGGAGACGGCAGCGGTCTCCTCCAGGATCAGATCGACCGAGATCCGGACCTCCGACGCAGGTACGAGCTCCTTGAGTACCGACTCGGCCAGTTCCCGTGTGATCGCATCGTTGAAGAGGTTGGAGCGGGCGTACACCTGGCGTAGCGCCCCTTCGAGGCTGCGCACGTTGTCGGAAATGCGGTTGGCGATCAGATCGGCCACGTCGCTCGGCAACCAGAAACCGATGCGTTCGGCGAGTGCCTGCAGGATCGCCATTCGGGTCTCGATGTCGGGTGGTTGCACATCGACGACCAGACCCTTGGCTGAAACGTGTCCGAAGTCGTTCCTCGAGGTCACGGATTCCGTCCGGTTTCGAATCACAGCTGATCACGACCTGTGAACCGAGGTCGTACAGGGTGTTCAGCGTGTGGAACAGTTCCTCCTGCAGTCCGCTCTTTCCGGCGATGAATTGGATGTCATCGATCAGCAGCACGTCCAACCGGCGCATCTTGGCAGCGAATGCGGGCACTGAGTTAGATCCGATCGCAGCCACGAACTGGGTGAGATACTCCTCGGTCGTGATGAAGAGGGCGGTCTTGTGCGCGAAGAGCTCATTGACGTTGTGGCCGAAGGCCTTGAGCAGATGTGTCTTTCCGAGCCCGGAGCCACCGTAGATGAACAAGCGGCGTGTACTTCTCCCCCGGTGCCTCCGATGCGGCGACCGAGGCGGCATGGGCGAACTCGTTCGAGTTCCCGATGACGAAGTTGTCGTAGCGTGTATTCACCGGAGTTGGCCGAGCGCACCGATCGGGATCGCTGGCCGGGTCCGGGATCGGCGTTCGGTCGTCCTGAGATCGATGGTCGACGATTCGGCTCGTTGGTCGTTCAGAGCACCGACGGTTCCTCCGCCGAGATGTTCGGTTTCGAGTCGCATCTGGGAGACCGTGACGCGGACCTGTACCCGACGAGCGAGATACTCGGTGGCGATCTGCTGCATTTGCTCGATGAGGTCGGTGTCGATTCGGTTGCGGTGCAGCTTCGCTCGGAACGGCCAGATCGAGGACGAGTTCGTCGAGGTGGAACGGCTGGATCGACTGGACCGTCGAGCGATAGGTCCCGCCGGAAACGGTAAGTCCTTGAGCCCGTCCTTCATGTGCTGGACGACGGCGACGAAGGGTCTCCTCGTCGGAGTTGGGTGCGAGCGTCATGCGTTCCTCGGAAGTGGCGGTGATGAGAGGTTTGCGGTGGTGCCGACCGGTTCGTACACCTTCGAGATTCGGTTGGGAACGTCGAAAGCCGAACGCGTCTGTGGTGCTCCCTCGGATGCTCCGCACGAGTGTCCCCTGGAGGTAGAGAACCTACTCCGCCGCGTTATCCACCGCCACAGGAATTCTCAAAACGGCGTGTGAACTGCCATTTGACGAAGATGCATGCGTGGCGGAGGCAGCCGTGGACGATCCGTGGAGTCATTTGTCGTGCGGACCACTAGCCTTGGGGCATCGAGCACCTCCGACGCCGGCTGGTGCTGAGTGTGACGACGTGGCCACCGTGTCCGTTTCGCCGTTAACCAGGTTTCCTCAGGACTCGTTGAGTCCTCCCTCACAACCCAACGACGAGGTGTCCCCGTGAAGAGGACGTTCCAACCCAATACTCGCAAGCGAGCCACCAAGCATGGGTTTCGCCATCGTGCGTCGAGTCGGGGCGGCCGAGCCGTCTTGCGATCGCGTCGGCAAAAGGGTCGTCTCCGCCTGAGCGCGTGATCGATCGTCTTTCACATCGCAGTGAGTTTCGGTTCGTGGAGTCCTCGGGAGAACTGCGGCGATCAGGCCCACTGCGGGCCCGTGTACTGCTGTCGCGGGAGGGTTCTTCATCGCTTCGTTTGGGCTTCACCATCGGAAAACGTTTCGGCAACGCTGTGGAGCGAAACAGGATGCGTCGGCGCCTGCGACATTGCGTCGGTGAAGCGATGAGCCTGGGCCCGGTCGGCACCTCCCACGTCATCATGGGCGCAGCTCGCCCAGCCTTGACCGTGCCGCACCCGGAATTGGTCCGCCATTGCCGCATCATCATCGAACCGGAGCCGACGCGATGATGACACGGATACTCCTGCGGCTGATCAACCTGTACCGGGCGACCGCTCCGGCCAGGCGGCCGCGCTGTCGATACATTCCGACCTGCTCCAGCTATGCAGCCGAGTCGATCGAACGATTTGGTGCCGCACGAGGATCGTGGCTGGCGCTGCGACGGATCGCACGCTGTCATCCGTTCGGTTCCCATGGCTATGACCCCGTTCCGGAGGCACCCACACCGTGATCGACAACCTGATCCAGTTCATCGCCCGACTGCTGTCGGGGATCTACGGTCTCCCCGTCGTCGGCGGCAGCTATGGCGTCGCCATCATCATATTGACGATCTTCATCATGATCATGGTGATGCCTCTGACGCTCAAAGCGACCAAGAGCACGATTCGAATGTCGATGGTCGCACCTGAACTCAAACGTATTCAAAAGGAGTTCAAAGAAGACAAAGAGCAGATGAACACAGAAATGATGGAGTTGTACCGTGAGCACGGCATCAACCCTGTCGGCGGCTGCCTGCCCGTACTGGCCCAGGCGCCCGTCTTCCTGGTCCTGTTCCAGGTGATACGCGGTCTGACCCGAAGGGTTCAAGATGCTCCGTTCAGCGACGTCGTTTACAAGGTGTACGACTTCCAGGGGCGAGCGGCCGAGGCGCACCGACCCCAATTCGTTCTATCCCCGCTATCTCGACACGACCTCGGAGATGTTCAGGGACCTGATCGGCGAGAAGGAGATGACATTCCTTCGAGTCTTCGACCTGGGCGCTCAGCCCAACGAGATTCTGTCCGACAGCATCCTGAAGTCGATTCCGTATCTGGTCGTTATCGGGTTCCTGGTGGCGACATCGTGGTACCAGCAGAAGCAGATCACCGCTCGGCGCTCACCGAGCGACGACGGTGACGAGTCGCCCGTTCTCGCCCAGCAACAGGCGATTCTGAAGTATCTGCCGTTCCTGACCGGTATCTGGTCGTTCTTCTTCCCCTTCGGCCTCAGCGTGTACTGGGCGACATCGAACACGTTCCGCATCGGCCAGCAGGCCTACATCACGCGGGCGATCTACTCGAAGAAGGATGAGATGGAGGCCACGTTCCAAGCCGAACTCGCAGGAGCGCAAGAAGACCAAACCAGCCGAGAAGCCGAAACCGGACAAACCGGCGACAGGCGTCCAAGGCGACCAACGGTGACGGCAGTTCGCCGGATCCCGAGGTCCCGGCGAGCAGGGTCGAACAGCGACGCCAGCGCGAGCTCGAACGCAAGAAGGCGATTCAATCCAAGGCGAGAGCGAAGAAGAAACAGGCCGAGGGTGGGAGCAGTTCGCGGACCACACCAAAGGGCACGAAGCCGTCGCAGCCGCGAAGGAAGAAGAGGTAACGATGGAGTGGATTACGGTGACCGCCCCCACGGTGAGTGAGGCCAAGGAACACCTTCTCGACAAACTCGGGGTCCCGGATGGCGAAGCGGAATTCGTTGTCGAAGAAGAGGGCGAGTCGCAAGTTTTTCGGTCTCCGCAAGAGTGACGCACGAGTCCGGGCTCGCGTCGTTCCGCGACGCACCGAATCACCAAGAGACCGCAAGCGTGGCCGGAACGATCGGAACCGCAGCCGCAAGAGCAGCGGCGAGAAGGTCGGACGTGCACGAAGATCGCCAAGCAGGCTACGGAGGCGAACGCCGAACCGAAGGGCAAGCCGACCCGCGATCGAGCGGTCCGCTTCATCGCCGGATACCCGCCCGTCCAGCGCCACCCAATCTCGCAAGCGCGCCGGGGCGCACACTTCGAACAAAGACAAGGACCGACCAAGGGTCCAGAAACAGGAGATACCGATGGACCAGGTCACCACAAACGTGCAGGGATTCCTGGACGGTCTCGTCGAAGCCTTCGGGGTCGACGGATCGACCGAGTTGTCCGTCGACGACGAGGTTGTGAGCGCCAACATCACCGGCCAGCACGGCGTCCTCGTCGGCCCGAAGGGTCGGACCCTCGATGCCATCCAGGAGCTCACGAAGATCGCAGCATTCAAGGGGGGCTCGTCCCCGGCCCGGATCCGGGTGGACGTGGGCAATTACCGTGCCAAGCGGGCTGATGCGCTGGCGACGTTCGCCGCCAAGGCGGCGGAGAAGGCTCGGTCCGAGAACACCGAGGTGACCCTCGAGCCGATGTCGTCAGCGGATCGAAAGGTCGTTCACGACGCGCTTTCGGGCATCGAGGGAATCGAAACCAGTTCGGTGGGGACCGATCCCCGTCGGCGGGTGGTGATCTCACCCGTGGCCGAGTAGGGGGCGTGCAGGCGAGGGCAGCGTCCCCTCGGCTACGAGCGGTCCTCGAGCGAGCGGCTGAGCTCGGGTTCCTGGGCCCGGTTCCCGTCACCGATCACCTCGCACATGCCGAGGGGTTTGCCCAAGCTTTGCCCAAGCTTGACCCTATGCAACCCTTGACCTTGTTGGACCTGGGCAGTGGCGGCGGCGTGCCGGGCTTGCCGCTGTTCGTCTGGCGGCCCGACCTCGGCGGTGTGCTCCTCGACGCACGCGCCAGACGAACACGTTTCTTACTCGAGGCGGTGGCTGCAGCTGGATCTTTCCGGATCGGGTGGCGGTTGTGACCGGGCGGGCCGAGGAACTCGTCGTCGATCCGCTCCGCCGAGTTGTCGCAACGTTTCGACGTCGTGGTGGCGAGGAGTTTCGGTCCACCGTCGGCGACGGTCGAAGTCGCCGTCCACTTCCTGCGGCCGGGAGGGATGCTCCTGGTGAGTGAACCGCCGACGGGTCGCCGATGGGCTGCCGATGGGCTGCATAGGGCAGGTCTCGAGCAGGTCGATCGACCCGACGCGACGATCGCCCGGTTCGATCGAACTGGAGACGCTCCCTCCACTTCGGCGCTGGAAGCATATGGTGACGCGCCCTCTGATCGAGGTCTCGGCCGTGACGCCCTGACGCGTCGTGCCGCACACGCGCCGGGCACCGGCCCACCTGTCCCCCACTTGCCCGTGGGCGTGCCGTAGGCTCGCACTTGCATGGCACGGATTTCAGCCGATCAGATCGGTTTGCGCGAGGCGGCCGACATGTTCGGTGTCTCGGTCGACACGTTGCGTCGTCGGATTCGGGACAACCAACTCGACGAGGCCCAGCTGGTGCAGGGCCCGTTCGGAGCGACGTGGGTCCTCCCCAGCGAGTCACTGGCGGTGATCGCCGCCCGGGAGAACTGGGAGGTGGGCGAGGAGCGCGTCGAGCGCGCTCCGTTGGACCGCACCGTCGCCCGCATCGAGGACACCGCGAGCTGTCACCGTCGATGATCGATCTCACCGGTGCCGGCGGAACCGGTCCCTGCGCCCGTGGCGGCGCCGGCGGTCGGTATCGGCTCCTCTGCACCGGTCGCCAGCCGGGAGATGGCATCGCTACGACCCGGCGACGGCCGACTTCGGGAGCCGACGCTCGACCGGGACGGGATGGGCGCGCTCCAGGACGTGGTCGGCGCGAGTATCGGCGACGGTGTCCGAGGAGATGGCGCACTTGCTGGCCGAGAACGTGGAGTCCGAACTCAAGGCGGTCCGAGAGGCGATCACCGCCGCCGAGGTGAGGGCGGTCGCAGCCGAGGCCAGAACCGAAGCGCTGCGCGGCGAGCAGGCCCGTATGCAAGCCCAGCTCAAACGGGCCGAAGCCGATGCGGAGTACTGGCGTAGTCAGCACGATCGTCTCGACAAGGAACTGGACCGCGAACGGGCCGGGCGGACCGAGCCGAGAAGGCTCGAGCGGTTGCCGACACCGAGACCCGAGAGGCCCGACAGCGCGTGGCGGAGTTGATTGTCGAGGTCGCCGATGTCGCGGCGTGCGAGAACGGTCGTTGGTCGCGTCCGAAGCGGCGGCGAGCGCCGATTTCGAGCTCGCTCTGGCGTCGATGGGCTGGTGGGCGCAACGAAAGCTGGCCCGACTCCAGGCCAGATCGCCGCTTAGAGCGCAGCGAGCACCGGCCGGGGGAGTAGGCTGGCGTCAGATGGTCGCACGAAACGTGAAACACCCTAATGGAGAATAATCTCTACATGGACGCTCATCCGACGACAGCGTGGCTGACCGGCCGTCGAATACCTCGGGTGATCGCGGTGGCGAACCAGAAGGGTGGTGTCGGCAAGACGACGACGACGGTGAGCCTGGGTGCTGCTGCGGCTGAGCTGGGTCACCGTGTGCTGATCATCGATCTCGATCCGCAGGGGAATGCATCGACTGGTCTGGGGATCAACCCTCGCAATCTGACCTCGACGATGTACGACGTGATCATCAACCAGATCCCGCTCGACGATGCGATCGAGGCCTCGATCGTGAAGAACCTGTTCATCGCTCCGTCCAATCTGGACCTTGCCGGGGCCGAGATCGAGCTGGTGCCGGCGATGTCGAGGGAGTCCCGCCTGAAGTCGGCGATCGCCGCCGTCGCCGATGACTTCGACATGGTGCTGATCGACTGTCCACCGTCGCTGGGCCTTGCTCACGATCAACGCCTTTGCCGCCGCGTCGGAGGTGCTCGTGCCGATCCAGTGCGAGTACTACGCCCTCGAGGGGCTCGGCCAGCTGTTGCGCAACGTGACGCTCGTGCAACGAAACCTGAACCCGACGCTCGAGGTTTCCACGATCGTGCTGGTGATGTTCGACGCCCGTACCAAGCTGGCGGCCCAGGTGGCCAAAGAGGTGCGCGCCCATTTCCACGAGAAGGTCTGCCGAACCGTGATTCCCCGTACGGTGCGGCTGTCCGAAGCGCCCAGCTTCGGTCAGCCGATCACCGTGTACGCCCCAAGTTCCCGTGGAGCGATCGCCTATCGGGACCTTGCCCTCGAAGTCGCCGGTTCCCGCAAGCCCGTCTGACATGGCGACCGGCATCCACTCGCTCATCCCGGGATCAGAGGACGTGCACACCGATCGAACCTCGCCGACCTCGTGGCGCCGGCGGGTGCCGGTGAACACCCCAACGGATACCCGTCGGTGCCATTCGTGCCAATGCACATCAACCCGGACCGTCTTCGACGACGAGTCGCTGCAGGGATTGGCGGCCTCGATCGCGTCGGTCGGTGTGCTCCAGCCGATCCTCGTGCGCCGCTCCGGTGACCAGTATGAACTGATCGCCGGCGAGCGACGATGGCGAGCGTCACAACTCGCAGGACTCGGAGACGATACCCTGCCATCGTCAGGGACGTCGACGACGAAAGATCGCTGCAAGAGGCGCTCGTGGAGAACGTCCAGCGCCAGGACCTCAACGCCATCGAGGAGGCGTTTGCCTTCCAGGAACTGATGGAGGACTTCCAGCTGTCGCAGAACGACATCGCCAGTCGGGTCGGCAAGAGCAGGGCCAGCATCGCCAACACCGTCCGGTTACTCCAGCTGCCGGGCGCGCTGCGTCAGCTCATCTCAGAGGGCGAACTCGAGCGCCGGACACGGCCGTGCCCTGCTGATGATCGACGATGCCGCCGAACAGGTTCGGATCGCGGGGGAGTGCATCAAGTCGAACTGGTCGGTTCGCCAGCTCGAAGCGGTGGTTCGTGACCACGACAAGAGCACGGTCAAACGCAACGGTCCCGAAACCGACGTCTGGCCCGCGGACCAAGAGCCGCGGTCGTCGGCCCGATCAGTTGTCGTCGACCGCCGCTTTGGAGGTGGAAACCCAGCTCAGCGAAGTTCTCAACACCTCGGTGGAAGTGGTGGAAAAGGGTGGCCGACGGCAACTGGTCATCGAGTTCGCCGACGCCGGCCGACCTCTCCAGGATCATGTCGATCGTCATGGAGGGTCACTCGCCTGACCCCTCGGCCACGGCGAGGATTGAATCTCGAGAGCTGGAATATCGCCTCGGCAGAACGGAGGTTCTAAGTGCGGTTCAGCCAAAGCACACAAAGGAACCTTCATGTCTGACAACACACTCGAGCTCACCAGCGACAACTTCGACTCGGTTCTGGCTGACTCCGACACACCGGTTGTCGTCGATTTCTGGGCCGAGTGGTGCGGTCCGTGCAAGATGGTCGCTCCGATCCTCGACGAGATCGCAACCGAACAGGCCGGCAGGGTGCGCATCGCCAAGCTGAACGTCGATGAGCACTCCGAGCATAGCGATGCGCTACGGCGTGATGAGCATTCCGACGATGATCAAGTTCACCAACGGCGAGGTGGACAAACGCGTCATGGGCGCCAAGGCGAAGATGCAGCTGATGGAGGAACTGGATCTCTGAGCAGGCTTGCGAACCTACTCCTGTGATTCGAGCCACCGTTCGGCGTCCATGGCGGCGGCGCAACCCGAGCCGGCAGCGGTGATCGCCTGCCGGTAGGTCTCGTCCTGCACGTCACCGCAGGCGAAGACACCCTCGACGTTGGTCTGGGTTCCGGGTGAGCGTGTGACCAGATAGCCGTTGTCCTTCATCTCCAGCTGTCCCTTGAACAGATCGGTGTTCGGCCGATGTCCGATGGCCACGAACAGGCCGGACACGTCGAGAGTGGTCATCTCTCCCGTCTGGACGTTCTCGACCGGCGAGGCCCGACATCGACTGGTCGCCGAGGACGTCGGTGACCACCGTGTTCCACAGAAACTTGATCTTCGGATTTGCCATGGCCCGGTCCTGCATGATCTGGCTCGCCCGAAGCTCCTCTCGGCGGTGCACGATCGTGACCGAGCGGGCGAACTTGGTGAGGAAGTTCGCTTCCTCCATCGCCGAGTCCCCACCGCCGACGACGGCGATGTCGACGTCGCGAAAGAAGAACCCGTCGCAGGTGGCGCACGTCGAGACACCCCTGCCGATCAGTCGTTGTTCGTTCTCGAGATCGAGCATCAGCGCCTTGGCCCCCGTGGAAATGATGATCGACCGCGGCGAGATAGGTGGGTTGGTCGGCATCCGGATTCTGTACCCAGATGCCGAACGGCCGTGCCGACAGGTCCACTCGCGTGACCTTCTCCGTGCGCAGGTCAGCGCCGAAGCGGGCGGCCTGGGCACGGCAGTTCATCATCAGTTCCGGGCCCATGATGCCATCGGGGAAACCCGGGAAGTTCTCCACCTCGGTGGTCAACATCAACTGCCCGCCGGGCTGGTCGCCTGTCGAGGAGGGTTCCCCTTCGATCACCAGGGGCTGGAGCGAAGCTCGAGCCGTGTAGATCGCCGCGGTCAGGCCCGCTGGACCGCTGCCGATGATCGCGACGTCACGAATGTCGTCTGGGTTGGCGTTCATGTCGATTCGCTTTCGGTGTAGCTCGGAGCAAGGATGCTACTGGCGATTTCTCAGCCGACCGCTTCCTTCTTGCGCCATGCCACGAGACCGCCGAGGAGAAACATCGTCCCGATGACGAGGTAGGTCAGCCAGATCTCGCCGTCGTTGATGAAAGGCAGCAGAGCGGTGAGCGAGGCCAGTAGCCGCACCAGCAGGATCAGGAACAGCACACCGACCACCGAGCGCGATGAGCACCATCGCCGTGGCGTAGACGGCATAGCGCGATGCAACCAGCGCTTTGCCGGTCGTTGCCGAACGGACCTGATCCACGTAGCCGACGACGGTTGCCGTTGCCCGACCTGCCCAGTCCTGCTCACTTTCGGGGCTCGCGGCTCTCGGGGGTCATCGGATCCACAGGCACGGATGCTATCGACTACTGGGTTAGGAGTCGACTTCGTCGCACTCGAGACGGCTGCAGCACCGCGGTGGAGCCATCCTCGAAGCGATAGACCTCGAACAGGTCCTGGTCCTGTTCTACGATGCCCAGGCCTGTCGATCGCTCCGATCGCGCGGGCGGCGTCCAGGCATTGCGCGTCCACCGAGTAGCCATCGCCGATCGTAGGCCGCCTGATCGCCGGGGGAGGAGTCGACTCCGTCGACCGGGGTGAACTGGATTCGGTTCGGAGAAGTCTCCGGCCCGAACCCTGGGGTCGACGGGCTGGACCGCCAGCAGCGGCGCCCTGGCCAGATCGGCTGATGCAGCTGCCGCCATTCTCGGCCTGGCGGCGTCGGTCATCTCGAGCGACGCCACGCTCTCGGAGGAGTCGGGCACAGACGGTTCCGACGCGGTCTCGTCGCCGCCGCCGGCACTGTCCTGGTCGGATCCACGGCCGGCGGTGACCCCCACGAATCCTATTCCGGCGACGACGAGGAGCCCGGCTGCGATCGAACCGGCCCACTGGAGCCGCCCGGGGGTCGCCCAGGGCGAAGCGAATCGATGACGCTTCACCGCTCGAACCGGCGCCACCCGGTCGACGTGCGGTGTGGCGATGGCGTCGACCGCCACCGACAGCTGCGCCTTCCGGAGACCATCGGGAGGGGCCACGTCGTTCATCGACCGGGCGATCGATGAACGCAGCTCGTGGAGATCGGCGGTCATCACATCGAGCGTGGTGTCGGTGGCGACTGCCAGTTCCTCCAACTCGGTCAACTCCTCGGTCGTGACCTCGCCGTCGACGAGACCGGACATCAGAAGCTCGTAGATGGGCGACCTCGGGGGGGTCTGGGCGGGGGCGGGGGGTCTCGTCGGTCATGAGTGTGGTCGTCGTATCGGCGCACCGTCATCGAGCGATGATGGTGGAGGTGCCGGTGGTAGGACGTCGCGAGGCGGCGTCGGGTTCCCGATCATGACGGAAAGGTGCTTGCGCCCTCGAGCGATCCGGCTGCGGACCGTCCCCGGCGGGATCTCCAGGATCTGGGCGATCTCGGCGTAGTCGTAGCCGATGACGTCACGCATCACGACGGGAACCCTGAACTCGTCGGGCAGGGCATCGAGAGCCCGCTGATCGCCAGTCGATCGACCACCTGGGCGTCATGGCTCTGGCCGACCGTCGGCAGGTCATCGATCTCCTCGGCGGGGCGTGGGCGACGTTTGCGCCGGCGCAGTTCGTCGAGGCAGGCATTGGTCGCGACCCGGTAGGCCCACGTCGAGAACTTGGAGCGGGCGTCGAACCGCGGCAGACCTCTCACGATGGACAGAGCGCCTCCTGGCAGCCGTCGGCAGCGTCACTGTCGTTGCCCATGATCCGGCGACACACGGCATAGATGCGGTCGTACTCGGATTCGAGGAGTCGGTTCATCGCCTTCGGATCCCCCGCCTGAGCAGCGGTGATCAGCGACGCTGGCGGTCCTGCTCCGGGCTCACTCGATGGTGATTTCGGCTAGCTCGAAACGATTCTGGGGCTCGCCCCCGTCCACGTCCTCGTTGGGCGAGGTTCCCTCGAAGGTGAGCCACAACAGAACGTGGGTCCCGGTCACCGAATCCAACTCGACCTCTCCGTCGCCGGATTCGGTGACGACGTCGAAGGGTCCGGCATCCCACGCGGCGTCGATGGGATCCGGGACGTCGTCACCGACGAACACATGTGCAGACCAGCCTTCTGTCGGTGTCGTGATCCTCACCGAGGTGACCACCGACGGCTCCTCGAGCGCAACGAGGAACCCGACTCCGGTCTTGACACCGGAAAAGCCCGGATTCCGGTAGGTCTCGGTCTTCCATGCGGTGGTGACATCGTCGTCGATCGCCAGGCCGGCCAGATCGTCGTTCTCGGTCTCATCGCCCAGTGGGTCGACGGCCTGCACCGATGCAATGGACGGCGGACCGAACTCCTGGAACGGGGTGAGCGAGACCGAATCGCCGTCGGTCAACTCGATCGTGTCGCTCGGCGCCGCTGCGTCCGAATCGCTCCGCAGGCGTGCCAGCAGTGCGGTGGCCACCGCGATCGACGCCACGACGAGGCCGAGGATGATGATCTGTCCCATCGAGATCGATCGGCGGGCCTTCGGCGCTGCGTCGTCGGAGTCCTCGGTCGGGTCTGAGCGCACGACGGCGGGCGCAGACCCACCGCCGCCGAAGGTCTCGGCGGTGTCGTCGTCGGAGGCGTGCCGCAGGTCGATGGTGGTGCGCTCCACCGACGAAGGGGCCAGATCCTCTGAATGAACCCGGATCGTCGAGAGCGTCGCGGCGAGTTCTTCGGCCGAGGCGGGGCGACGCTGCGCGATCCTGTTCGAGAAGACTTCCCACCATCCGGTCCAATGCGTCAGGCAGATCAGGCCGGAACTGACACAGCGCTGGTGCCCGCGCCACCAGTCGGGCCTGTGCGGTGGCGTAGTCGTTTCCTTCATCGAAGGGCGGTTGTCCGGCGAGTGCCTCGAAGAGCACGACGCCGAGGCCGTAGAGGTCCGAACGAGCGTCGACCTCCTCGCCCACGACCTGTTCGGGGGAGAGGTACTTTGCCGTACCCAGCAAGGTTCCGGTGCGGGTCAGGTCGGTGTCCTCTCCCGCTTTGGCGATCCCGAAATCGGTCACCCTGATCCGGCGGTCCTCGCACAGCATGATGTTGGAAGGCTTGATGTCGCGATGGATGACGCCGGCGCTGTGGGCGACGGCCAGGGCCTGGGCGATCTGACGGGCCATGTCGATCACGTCACGGGCGGGGAGCCTTCCGTGTTCGTCGAGGACCGATCTCAACGTGCGGCCTTCGATTCGCTCCATCACGATCGCTTCGAGTCCATCGGAGCTGACCGCGTCATAGATCGCCACGATCGCCGGATGCTGCAGACCGGCGGCGTTGATCGCCTCCCGTCGGAAACGGCGCACGGAAGCCGGCGTCCCTGGCGAGATGGGCGTGGAGGATCTTGACCGCCACGAGTCGCCCGAGCGTGTGGTCGGTCGCCTCCCACACCTCGGCCATACCGCCCGAATCGATATGTCGGCCGAGCTCGTATCGGTCCGCCAGGCGTCTCACCGCTCATCGGTGTCCGGTACGGGGCGGTCACGGTGTCCTCCGGCCGAGGTGGAGCGTCGGCCGCGATTCCTCCGCCCGTTCCGGCGGGGGCAGGACGATCCGGATTCTCGGGCTGGCCGGGCGTGCCGACGAGGTGCGGAGATCGGGGCGTCGAGGTGCGGCTGGTCCGGAACCACCACAACAACAGGAACAACAGCGCTGAGCCCGAGATCGCCCAGCCGAGACCCGGAATCGCAGTCGAACGGATCTGGTACCGGGTGCTCGACAGCACCATGGCACGGTCGGGTGTCAACGCCGTGACCTCGAGCGTCGACACGCCGAGCGCTCGCGCTCGGGCATCGAGCTCGAGTGTCGTTTCGCCGGGCGGAACGGTGACGATGTCGCCGTCCTGGGCGACCGCGACCCGGTCCCCACGAAACTCGAGCCGTACCGATCTGGGTCCGTTCGACCCGTTGCGAATCGTCAGCGGAAGTGGACCCTCCATCGCGGTGAGCGTCAGGGACTGCGACGTCGGGCAGCGTGATCGATCCGAGATCGAGGAGCAGCTCGGCCTTGGCCCGCTCGATTGCTCTGGTGCGGTCGTCCGGATTGCGGGTTCGGCTGAGCGAGTCGATGAGCAGCTGTTCGAGCGCCGGATTCTGAACGCCACGGAAGCTGCGACTCGTATCGGCCAGTCGCTGGAACTGGGCGATCGCTTCACCGCTCGGGAACGAGGTTCTGTTCGGGCCGCTCGGCGGCGAGCAGCGGATTGGTCGGCTGGGTCAGCAGGGTGTCCGACAGTGACACCACTCGCACAGGACCGTCCTCGACCAGAGCCTGGAGCAGGAGGGTCTCGAGCGACAACGACTCGAGTGGGGGAGCGCCCTCACCTCCCACGATGACCGACGTGCGGTCGTTGGCCGCACGCAGCGACAAGCGTGCATACAGTTCGTAGATCGTGCTGGCGACGAAGTCGCCCCGGCCGGCCCGGATCCGCCAGTTCGCCGGTGATCAGATGATCCGGTTGGAGCAGCTGCACCCGGCCATCGGCGGTGGTGATCGTGCCGGTGTCGATCTCGCGGGTACGTGTACTCATCACCGCCGCCAGGTCGTTGCGCGCCAGCAGACCGGCCCCGGCCACGGTGACGTTGGGTGCCAGCATCACGATGTCCGTCCAGCGGCAGGAGCCCGAGCCCCGCCAAACGGTCGATGGGTTGTCGCCAGCGCCTGGATGTAGAAGTCCCCCTGCCCGATCTCCTCGAGAGCCGACGGGTCGAGATCCGTGCCGCTGGTCGTCATCACCGGCTCGTCCGACCGGCCGCCGACGCGAATTGGGCTGCCAAGCGGTGGATCGTTCTCGAGTTGGGTGAGCACGCCTTCGTCGAGCTGGATCGCGAACGGCACGGTCGGGTAGGTCGTGAGCAGCAGCAGCGCATCGGACAGGTCGAGCCCGTCAGCCGGTGAGACGGCGAGTACGACCGACATGTCCAGCGTCGCCATGCATTGCGATCCTGTGGCAACCGGACGACCGCCGACGTGAACGAGGCCAGTGGCCCGTCCGCGTTGCGGACCTCGACGGACAAGGGGTAGACGCCCGGGCCGGGCAGGTAGACCCGGTCGTCGTCTGCTGGCGACACGCTCCGCACCGGGATCGTGGTCACGAGGTTGCCGTCGCCGTCGGTCGAGATCGCATCGAGCGGGAGCGGACTCCTCCGATTCAGAACGCCGGTGGGTGGAGCACCGACATCGTTGTCGTCGTCGATCCGCTGGTAGAACACGACGCTGAGGAAGACATCGTCGGTTCTGGGCCCGGTCCAGTCCACGACGAGGTCGAGCACGCCATCGGATTCGACCGAGGCGCTCTGACGAACGAGTCTGAGTGTGGCCGCCTCAGGGGTGTCCGCCGTCTCCGATCCATCCTGAGCGTGGGCTGGAAGTGCCGAGAAGACGATCGCGAGCAACCCGGCGGCGACCGCAGCGACCACTCCCGATCCGCCGGTAGTCATCGGGTCCACTCGAGTACGACGAGTCCGCTCGGCTCGGGTTCGAAGCCGACGCCCTGGTAGAGCGCCAGCGCCCTCCGATTCCGTTCCTGGGTGTTGACGAGGATCCGAGTGGCGTTACGGCGCCGGAGCCATTGGAGGGCGTCATCGATCAGCGTACGACCCAGACCCTGTCCTTCGGCTTCGGGGCTCACCGCGAGCCGTTGGAGATACCCGCGTCGGGCGGCCAGCCCGGTCACTGCATAGGCCTGCACACCCTCGGCATCGACGATGACGCGGTACAGATGCCGGGGGGTTGCCCGCCGGGCGTCGCGGAGGGCGGTTGCATCGAATCGCCAGAACGGCTCGAATGCTCTGAGGTCCACGTCGATCACCGCCCGCTCGTGCCAACGCCGCCCGTGGCGCATCGTGTAGCGCTCGGGCACGGGCGAGACGAACGGCTCGACCCCCGACCTACCCGGCCGCAGGTTGAAGCCGAGCAGGTGGAGATGTTCGTGAACCGTGAAACCGGCGCTGAGGAAGGGTTGGGCATCCCGCTGTGACAGTGCGGGCGTCACCGCTCGAGGAAACCCGCGGCCGGCCAGCTCGGTGAGAACCCCTCGGAGTTCGTCGGCCGAGGGCAACATGGAGGTTCGCCCGGGCCCGACGAGGGCTACTCCCTCTATGCCCTGCCAGCTGCTCACCCGGACCTGCGACGTGCTCAGACCGGCGACCGAAAAGCGGCCGCCGGGAACCGACGCCGAAGAGGGGAATGCAGCCGAACTCACTAGGGTCAAGGGTAGGCGCCGCGTCGTCTTGTCTGCGTGCACACGACCGTTGGCTACATTTGGAACCGTGACTCTGCTCCTTGCCACCAACGATCTGTGCTGGCTCCACGATCCCGGTCCCCATCATCCGGAGCGAGCGGCCCGTCTCGACGCGTTTCGCGCCGGGATCGCCCAGGCCGACCTGGCTGAGGCGGTCCGCTGGGTCGACGCACCTTCGGCAGACCGCAGCGCGGTCGAGCGGATCCACCCGGGGCAGGTCCTGGACCGGCTGCAGATGCTCTGTCTCGAGGGGGGCGGAGCCATCGATCCCGACACCCACGTCAGCCCCGAATCATCCGATGCGGCCTGGGTGGCGGCCGGCGCAGGTCTCGAACTCATCCGTCGGCTCGATGCCGGTGAAGGTGACGCAGGCTGGTCGGTGGTTCGTCCCCCCGGTCACCATGCGCTCCCCTCCAAACAAATGGGGTTCTGCCTCATCAACAACGTCGCTGTCGCCGCCCGCTTCCTCGCCGACCGAGGAGATCGCGTGGCGATCGTCGACATCGACGCCCATCACGGCAACGGAACCCAGGACATCTTCTACGAAGATCCCACCGTCCTGTTCGTGAGCCTGCACCAGTACCCCTGGTATCCCTTCACCGGCGCCTTGGATCAGAGAGGATCGGGAGATGGCGTCGGCGCGACGGTGAACATCCCGCTACCGGCTGGTACCGGTGGGTCCGTCTACCGCATGGCGATCGAAGACATCGTCGTGCCGATCATCGAAGCACACCGAGCGGACTGGGTTCTCATCTCTGCCGGATTCGACGGCCACCGCTTCGATCCGATCACCGACCTCGGGCTCAGTTCGGGCGACTATGCCGATGTCGCCCGAATCCTGATGAACCTGGTTCCGTCCGGGCGGCGTCTTCTGTTCCTAGAAGGTGGGTACGACACAGATGCGCTCGCGGCCTGCGCCGGGTCGGTCGCATCGGTGGCTGTCGACCATCACTTCCGACCCGAGGAGGCCACGAGTGGTGAGCGGGGAGAGGCGGAGGTCATCGCCGCGAAACGCACGCACCTGGCCGCCGCCTAATCGGCTCGCAGTGCAGCAGAACCGACTCCCTGATGTACCCGCCCCCGCCCCGGAGGTGGGGCAGCGGTTTGCCGCAGCCGGCTTCGAACTGTTCCTCGTCGGCGGAGCCGTCCGGGACCAGATTCTGGGGTTCAGGTCGGAGTCTGACGACATCGACCTGGCCACGGACGCCCGGCCGGCCGACATCCTCCGTTTGATCGAGCCGATCTCGACCGCGACGTGGCGACAGGGTGAGCGCTTCGGGACGATCGGCGCCACGGTCCACGGTCGAGAGTTGGAGATCACGACCTACCGCAGCGAAAGCTACGAGCCGGACAGCCGAAAGCCGGTCGTGGGATTCGGCGATGATCTTCGAACCGATCTCAGTCGTCGCGACTTCACGATCAATGCGATGGCCCGTGACGTCGTCCATGGAGCGCTCGTCGATCCCTTCGGTGGCGTCGAGGATCTGGCCGAGAAACGGCTGCGTACCCCTCTCGCACCGGAGATCTCCCTCGACGACGATCCGCTCCGCATGCTGCGAGCAGCGCGATTCGCCGCTCGACTGTCGCTCCAGTTCGACGACGATCTCCTCGAATCCGCTCGCCGGCTGGCCCGCCGGCTGCTCATCGTCTCCGGTGAGCGGATCTTCGCCGAACTCGAACGGCTCCTGTTGTTGCCCGATCCCGAGAGAGGGCTCAGATTCATCTGGAACACGGGCGTCCTGGCCGTCGCTCTGGGCGATGTGCCGCTCCCGGACTTCAGCCACGTCGCTCCGAACGTGATGGCGATGAGGAGTGACCAGCCGGTCGACTCCGCTGTGCGGTGGGCAGCGCTGTGTCGGCTGACCGGCGTCGACGAAGAACGGCTGGCGGCCTCTCTGCGCATGTCGACGGTCCGCAAGGTCGAGCTTCATCGTCTGCTCACGACCGCACTTCCCGATGCGGATGACACACCGGCACTGAGGCGACTTCTGCTCGATCGTGGGGCCGAGCTGCCGTTCCGGGTCGTTGCCGTCCATCGACTGGTCGACGCCGATCCGGATGACGCATATGTTGCCTTCGAGGATGCGTATCGTCGGTTGCTCACCGAGGTGACGGCTGACCGGTTGCGTTCACCCCTCGGTGGGGGAGAGGTCATGGAGTTGCTCGGGGCGGCACAGGGTCCGATCGTCGGGCGAGCGCTGGCCCACCTGGAGGATCTCGCGATTCGGTACGGCCCGCTCAGCGAGAATCAGGCACGCGCCGCGCTGGACCGGTGGAGCGATTCTTCGTCGGGCTCCCGAGCTGGTGAAAACACCTAGAACCCGAGGTTGAACGGTCATCTTCCGGGCGCGGTAGTCTCCCGTCATGTCCGGTCGCCTTCGAGCAGCTGCACCCGGTGTGGTGAGCTACCGACTTGCCCGCAAGCGGGTGGTCGATGCTGTCCGGCGCGGTCACCGCGATCCTCAGGAGGTGTGTGACGCCCAACCCGAGCTTCGGAGGGTGGCCAAGCATCATGCCTTCGCAATGGGTGAGCCGTGTCCGATCTGCGACGGCGATCAGCTCGTACTGGTCACGTTCGCCTTCGGCGCTGGCTTGCCCCGCGGAGGGCGATGTGTGACCGATATGCGGGAAATGCACCGGTTGAAGCGCCGGGGCCAGCCGACCAGGGGTTTTCGAGTCGAAGTCTGTCGAACGTGCGGGTGGAACCACTTGCGTGAATCGTTTCCGATCACCGACGGGACCAGCCGGAGACTCCTCGGGTAGATTGTGCGCCCAGCCGGGCTGGGGCGACGTCGTCTCCGGGTACTGAGCGGCTACAAATAGTCTCCGCTGTGTTAGATCTCCTGCTCCGACCTCGCCCGCCACGCAACCGGGGACGCAATCCGTTCTGGCGACTGCGTCGAGCTCTTCTCCTCGTCGTGCTCACCGTGGTCGGCGCACTGGCTTCGGCGGTCATGGTTCTGTCGACGCAGATCCAGCTGCCCGAGTTGACCGCGCCGGATCTCAACGAGACCACGTTCATCTGTACATCCGAGGTGACGGGGACCATGCACTCGAGATGTTGCTACTGCGACGTTGTCCTCGGTGGAGGACCGGGAGCTCGTCACCTACGATCAGATCCCACCTGTCCTCATCCAGGCGGTCATCGCCACCGAGGACAAGGACTTCTTCGAGCACGAGGGCGTCGATCCTTACGGCATCGCCCGTGCCCTCTATCAGGACATCCGGTACGGCGGCACCCTCCAAGGTGGCTCGACGATCACCCAGCAGTACGTGAAGAACAGCTTCCTGACGCCCGAACGGACCATCTCGCGCAAAGTGCGCGAGGCCACGCTGTCGATCAAGCTCGAGCGTGAGGTCGAGAAGCAGGAGATCCTTCTCGACTACCTGAACCTCATCTACTTCGGTCGTGGCGCCTACGGAATCGGCGCCGCATCCCAGGCCTATTTCGGTAAGAATCCGGAAGAGCTGAGTCTCGCCGACTCCGCCTACCTCGCCGGCCTGATTCGTGCCCCGGAGACCGCCGACGCCCGCGACAATCCCGAGGAAGCCAAACGACGCCGTTCCGCTGTGCTGCGAAGGATGCTCGAAGACGGCTACATCACCGAACTCGAAGCCGATCGTGCGGACAAACGCACGTTGGACACGATCATCCCGGCGGTCAGCCGGGTCGGTCTCGGCCAGGTGAAGGGTGTCGGAATACGGTTCGGAGTACTTCGTCGAAGCCGTCCGTCAGCAGCTCGCCCAGATCTATCCGGATGGTGGCCTCTACACCGACGGTCTGCGCGTCTACACGACGCTGGACCAGGAACTTCGAGCGCGAGGCCTATCAGACCGTCGTCAACGAGTTGCCGCCCGACGATCCCGACAATCCGACGGCGTCGATCGTGGCCCTCGACAACGCCGGGAGGGTCGTGGCGATGATGGCGGGAACCGACTTCGAGGCGAGCGAGGTGAACCTTGCCCTCGGTCGTGAAGGAGGCGGGTCTGGTCGCCAGCCCGGCTCGGCGTTCAAGCCCTTCGTGCTGGCCGAATCCCTGGAACAGGGTTTCTCGGCCCGCTCGCTCTACGCCGCCCCCTCGGCGATCGAGATCGAAGGGGCCAACAACGGCGGTGTCTGGAGGGTTCGCGGTGGCGGATCCAGCACCGGGTACCGCGATCTCATCGACGGTCTGCGGGTCTCGTCGAATGTGGTGTACGCCCAGCTGATGATCGACACCCGCCCCGATCAAGTGGTCCAAATGGCGCACAAGCTCGGCATCACCGCCGATCTGCCCTCCGTCAACTCCCTGGTTCTGGGTGCCGGCGAGGTGTCGGTGATGGACATGGCTTCCGCCTACAGCACCTTCGAGCGCGAGGGTGTCGCACTTGCGCCGGTCCTGATCGAGCGCGTCGAGGACGCCTCGGGGAATGTGCTGTGCTGGTATCCGGTCGGTGCGACCTGTCAGGACAACCCGACCCGGGAAGGAACCCAGGTGATCGATCCCCAGATCGCCCGAGAGGTGAACTACGGGCTCACACAGGTGATTGAGTCCGGAACCGGTCGTAACGCTTTGTTCGGAGCTCCGGCGGCAGGAAAGACCGGAACGACCCAAGATGCCAGGGACGCATGGTTCGTCGGGTTCACGTGTGATCTCACCGCGGCGGTCTGGATGGGGTACCCGGGAGCACCTGGCGAAGAGCTTCGGACGATGAGCGACTTCCGCGGTATCGAGGTGCACGGAGGCGATTACCCGGCCGAGATGTGGGCGGAATTCATGAGTCGGGCGACCGAGAGCAGGTCGATCGATGACGGTGGTGATTCGGGCTGCACCGAGCTGCCAACCGATGATGAGTTCCCTGGCCAGGTTCGCAATCCCGACCTCGCCACCACGACGACGTTGCCCGCATGCCCCTCCGGCGGAGAAGAGGTTCAGGAAGGCGAGCCTGCGATCGACTGCATTCCGGCACCGACCGATACCCGGCCACCGGAGGACACGACAACCGAAACGGTTGCGGGGTGAGCGGTGTCGCCGGTCGAGCGATCGTGGCGGTGGTGCGCCCCCGGCCGCTGAGGAAATGGCGCAGCCCCGGCGCTAGGCTTGCCTGGTCATATTGACCCTGCCCCGCAAAGGGGCCCCGGTGTCGCCACCGGGTCCGGAGGGAGGTTGCTCGACCATGCGAGCCTACGAACTGATGATCATCTTTTCGGCCGATTTGGACGAGTCGTCGGTGCAGACCTCGATCAACCAGGTCACCGCTCAGGCTGAGGAGGCGAACGCCTCCGTGGCCAAAGTGGACAAATGGGGTGTTCGCCGATTCGCCTACGAGATCAATCACGGATGGGAAGGTTTCTATGTCGTGATCGAACTCATTTCACCCAACGCCCTCGACGAGATCGATCGGACGTTGCGTCTCGCGGACGACGTGATCCGCCACAAGTTCATTCGACTGCCACTCGCCGAGGCCCATCGCCGTGGTCTCGCTGCAGTCACTGCCTGAGGGGAGAATTCTCATGGCCACAGACAACACGGTGACGATCACCGGAAACGCAACCCGGGAGCCGGAGGTCCGGTTCACTCAAGGGGGTTCCCAGGTTGCCTCCTTCGGTGTTGCGGTCAACCGACGCTGGCAGAATCGTCAGTCGGGCGAATGGGAGGAAGCGGTGTCGTTCTTCGACGTCAGCTGCTGGAATCAACTGGCGGCCAACGTCGCTGAAACCGTGGGTCGCGGTACCCGGGTCACGGTGGCCGGTCGTCTCGAGCAGCGGTCGTGGGAAACCCCCCAGGGCGACAAACGCTCGAAGATCGAGATCGTTGCTGACGACGTAGCGGTGAGTCTTCGGTGGGCGACCGCTCAGGTGACCCGCAACGAGCGTTCCGACGGCGGGGGCTCGGGTCCGAGCACCAGGAGTGCCGGCAACTACAGCAGTCAATCCGGAGGCCGGGATTTCGGAGGCGGAAGCCAAGACGTTCCCCCCAGCTACAACCCTGACGAGGAGCCGTTCTAGTGGCACGATCATCGTCCCGCAAGCGGGGCAACCCCAAGGACAACAAGCGCCGCGGAAAGAAGAAGATCAGCCTTCTCTCCAGCGAGAAAATCGAGTACGTCGACTACAAAGACGTTGACCTGTTGAGGAGGTTTCTGTCCGATCGGGCCAAGATCCGTGGTCGTCGCGTGAACGGAAACGATGTGCAGCAGCAGCGGGTCGTGTCGAAGGCGATCAAGAACGCCCGCGAAATGGGATTGCTGCCCTACACCAGCCGTGTCACCACCCAGCGTCGCGGCCGGAGCGATCGCGGCGATTCCCCTCGTCGATCTCGCGACGAGAACGCGCCGTTCGAGGAAACCGAGTCGCCAGCGCCCGTAGCCAGCGACGCCGAAACGGCCGTCGTGGACAGCGATGCGACCGTGTCCGAAGGGGCAGAGACATGAAGCTGGTACTCCACACCGAAGTGCACGGTGTCGGTCGCCGCGGCGATGTGGTCGACGTTGCCGATGGCTACGCCCGAAACCATCTGATTCCGAGTGGCAAGGCGATGAGAGCCGGCGCCGGTGTCGAGGCTCAAGCCGAAGCGATGCGTCGGGCTTGGAGCACCAAGAACGTCAAGGACCGTGAGGCCGCTGAGGAAATCGCCACCGCCGTCGTGGCCAAGCCGATTTCGATCACGGCTCGGGCGTCAGCTGACGGCAAACTCTTCGGTTCGGTGACCGCCGCTGAGATCGTCGCCGCCCTCAAAGAACAGACCGGCGTGGACTTGGATCGCAAGATGGTCGAGGACGATCATCTGAAGACTCTCGGGACCCACACGGTCATGGCGTCACCTCACGCCGAAGTTCAGTTCCCGATCACGGTCGAAGTGCTGCCTGTCTGACCGTGTCCAAAGCACCTGAGTCGGTTTTCCACCGGCTATCCACCGGGGATTGATCTATTCTCACAACGCTGCCGCCGAAGTCTTCCACTTCTCCTCCGCAAGGTTGTGGGAATCGATGTCGGTTGTGTTTCTCCCCAGGTTTTCCACGTGAAATCCCTGCGTTGTCCGCCTGGTTATCCACACCTGCGGACTGCTTGGATGAAGACTGAATGGCTGCTGACACCGAACGTCGACAACCTCCGCATGACCTGATCGCCGAATCGTCGGTACTCGGTGCCATGTTGTTGTCCAAGATGGCGATCGCCGACGTCGTCGAAATCCTCGACACCGAACACTTCTACAGACCCGCCAACGGGCACATCTATGCCGCGATCACCGCCCTCTACGCCGGTGGCGAGCCGGTCGACCCGGTCACGGTGGCGAGCGAACTGACCTCCGCCGGTCTGCTCGACGCCATCGGGGGTCCCAAGGTTCTCTTCGAGCTGCAGAGCGATGTACCGGCGGTGAGCAACGCCGGGACTTACGCACGCATCGTCGAAGAGAAGGCCCTGCTCCGGCGAGCGATCGAGGTGTCCCACGAGATCGCCGAGATGGCCTACGGCGTACCCGACGACGTCTCCAAGATGATCGACGAGGCCGAGGCCTTGATGTACGACGTCGGTCAGCGTCGCATCACCGGCACGACCGTCGAGATCAAGGAACTCCTCAGCGAGAACCTCGACAAACTGGAGATGCTGTACGAACAAGGTGATGCCGTCACCGGCCTACCGACCGGTTTCGTCGACCTCGACCGATTGATGGCCGGTCTTCAACCGAACGCCATGTACGTGGTCGGTGCCCGTCCCGGAATGGGCAAGACGGCGTTTCTCCTGGGCCTGGCAACCAACGCCGCCAAGGTCGGCCATCCGGTCCTGCTCTTCTCCCTGGAGATGTCGAGCCTCGAGCTATCCCAGCGGATCCTGATATCGGAGGCCAAGGTCGATTCGACCCGAATCAAGACCGGCAATCTCCATGAGGACGACTGGAATCGCATCGCCCAAGCCACGGGCACACTCGCCGAAACGCCGATCTACATCGACGACTATCCGCAAACGTCAGTGATGGAGATACGAGCCAAGGCCCGACGGCTGAAGAGCAGTATCGGCGAACTCGGCCTCGTGGCTGTCGATTACGTACAGCTGATGAGCGGCAGGGCCAGACCCGAGAGCCGGCAACAGGAGGTCTCCGAGATCAGCAGGAATCTCAAGATCCTCGCACGCGAACTGGAGTGTCCAGTCATCGCGCTCGCTCAGCTCAACCGCAAACTCGAAGAACGGGCGGACAAGCGGCCCATGTTGAGTGATCTGAGGGAGAGCGGATCGCTCGAGCAGGACGCCGACGCAGTGTTCCTCCTATACCGGGATGAGATGTACAACCCGGAGTCCCAGGATCAGGGGATGGCCGAGGTCATCGTTGCCAAACACCGGAGCGGTCCGACCGGTGTCGTGAAGCTCGCATTCCTTGGTCGCTTCACCCGATTCGAGAACATGGCGCGTCGCCCCGAACCAGGGCGGGGCGCCGCACCGGGACCTGACGACTTCTGAGCGTCGGCGGGTCAATCGAACTGAACGAACAAGGCTGGCGGCGGAGCGTCGGGCGACCCAGGACTAATCGTGGGCGTGGAGGATCCGCTCTGAGTCGCCGACACAACGCCGACCAGCGCTAGGCATGCGGCCGCTCCGAGGATCGCCTGGAACACCAGTCCAGTCGTACGGCTGCGTTCGGGGATGCCATGAGACGACGGCGCAATCGCGTAGTTCGGACGACGTGAGGGCAGGCGTTCGCTGCGTCGGAACTGGATCGCTTGCCGTTCCTTGTGAGCCACTCGAGTGAGGGTCTCGGTCTTGCGTTCCTCCGGTTCGAGCATCGATCCGAACTCCTTGTCGTTACCACTTCCCATCGACCGCCGCCATGAGTCTCTTGAGAGGTGAATCAACCCAGATATCCTTGATCGTCGATGTTCGGTGACAACCTCCTGCCCTCGCTGGTTCTGGCGCTCGGTGCCGCTTTGGCGGTCGGCACCCTGATGGCCCTCATCCGTCCCCAGAAGGACCCCAAAGAGGGCACGCTCGAACGCCCGCCGCTGGCCCGCAGCGTGATCCAGATCCTCATCGGTTCGGTGGCGGCGATCTGGGCGACGGCGTCCATGCTGAGCTGACACCCGACCCGCGATATTTCCGCTCAAGTATCTGGCGTCCAACTCCGTTATGAGAACTACACCCGGTGGTCATCGCCCACACCGGATGTGCCGAGCAGGGTGGGATCACCGACTCCCTCCACACGCATCGTCTCCTCTGTCATCTGACAGAGGAGCAGGTGGCCCCACCCTGCTCACTATCACCATCCTTCGTCCTCGGCGTGACAGCTCCGTCCTCACTCCTGGCGTCGTTCGGCTCCTCGTCCCACTCGGCGCTCGTGCTGCTGCCTTCGACACCGCAGCATCCTCTCCTCGCTGCGCTCGAACAATGCTCCGTGCGCTGCGTGCTGCCTTCGTCCCTCGGCAGCGTGACGCGGTGTTCCATTGTCCTCACTCCTGGCGTCGTTCGGCTCGCTGCGCTCGACCAATGCTCCGTGCGCTGCGTGCTGCCTTACTCCTACGCTTCGATCGTCGTTGGACTTGCGGTGCGGGCAGGCGGGGTGAGAATCGATGCGTACACCAGCGCTGCCATCGGCAACGTCGCCAGCACCAGAGTCGCAGATGCGTAGCCACCGAGCTGGCCTTGGGCGACCGAGAGGACAAAGGGACCCATCGACGAGGCGGCCACACCGGCGAGTTGGAGCACACCTTGGAGCGAACCGATATGCGCAGTGCCGAACCACTTGGGCATCAGCGTGGCGCTGATCACCCGAACGGACCCGGCGGTCACGCCGAGGCTGAGTGCGTAGGCGAGGACGAACGCATCCCGGGACAGCGAAGAGGCGAGCAGATGGCTGATCACCAAGAGACCCATCGCCACGGCCGGCAGCCGTCGACCGCTCGTCCGATCCAGGACCCAGCCCACGGCGAAACCCGCGATCGTCGAGCCGGCAATCTGAGGCCCGAACATGCGGGCGGCTTCGTCGGTGGTGAGCCCCGACTGCTCGAGAAGGTCGATCTGATGGAAGTTGAGCCCCGTGATCAGCATCGACGTGAGACTCGTAATGATGACGATCAGCCAGAAACCGGGCTCTCGCAGCGCCTGGCGACGAGTCAGTCCCCACGCGCCGTTTGTCCGTTCCACGGTCTCCTCGGCCCCGGGTCCACCATCGATCTCTTGGCCGACCGCCGACGGACGGTCGACCAGCGCCGACCATGTCAGTGGAAGCAGGATCAGCGGCACGAGAACCGAGGCGAGTAGCCACGACCGTCGCCAGCCGAACTGGTTGATCGAGGAGTTGAGCAGTATCGGTGTCACAGCGATACCGGCCGACACGCCGATGCCGAGCAGCCCCATGGCTCGACCCCGCAGACGATCGAACCAGACCGCAACCGTCACCGTCGAGACCATCGAAAGACTGCCTTGACCCAGCATCCGGATGAAGACGAAGCCGATCGCCAGCCAAAGCCAGTTCTGCACCAGCGACATGTTGAACAGCGCCAGTCCGAACAGTGCGCCGATGACCAGCTGCCCTCGACGAACACCCTGCTGGTCGAGGAGCCGACCGACCGTCGGCATCGCCGTAGCCCCCAGGAGTGTGCCGATCAGGTAGGCGAACGAGACCTGGTCCCGGGTCAAATCGAGGTCGTCGATGAACGAGTTGATGAAGACCGAGACACCGATCGTCTGGCCCGGTCCGGTGAGCGACCCGGCGACGATGGCGATGCCCAGCATTCGCCAACCGAGGAATCCCTTTTGGGGTTGTGAACCAGCGGCGGTCGTCATCGATTGAAGAACTCGTCGAGCATCGGCTCGGGGAACAGACCCTCGAAGCCTGGCGCGCGGTGACCTCGGAGGAGATCTCGACTGGCCTCGTAGAGCTCGGTGCGGTTGATCCTGTCGACATCGTTGCGCCGCAGCGCTCCGCTGTCCAGCGTCGAAGCACTGCGTCGTGTCGACGCCGAATCGCATCGTCGGGTGGGCCCTGGGAGGCGTCGAGAGCGATATCGAAGCATCCGGCTTCGGCCGAGAGCGTGACGCGGTAACGAGCGTCGGGCCCCGAACGAGCGTCTCGAGAGCCGCCCGTTCCTCCTTCGACGGATGCCACCTCCACCGGCGGTGTGCAGAACACCTCGGTGAGTGTCTGACGGCAGGTCTCCGAGACGCCGTCGTGTTCGAAGACGACCGTGCCGTCGAAATTGATGAGTCGCCAACCCCGATACTGGACGCGGATCTCGTTGGAGGTGATACTCGACGAGTTGTTCTCGAGAATCACTGTCGCCACGACGAAGTAGTCGGACTCCTGGCTCCGTCGCCAGGAGGTGAGATACTCCGCGGAGTGCTCCGGGGCGCTGGTCGTCGTCGTCGACGGTGGCGGCTCGAATCCAGCGTCGGTTCTCGTCAGCACGTAGACACGCCAGCCGAGCACGGCGCAGATGGCGAGGAGGAATCCGAGAACGGCAGCGCCGAGCGAGCGGTCTCATCGATCCGACTTCGTAGACCCAGTTCCCCTTGGCCAGAATCAGTCGATTGCGACCGCCGTCGCTGTGGACGAGGGAGGTGTCCTCGTAGGCGACATCGCCTCCCCATGTGAGCATTGTCGGCTCTCCTGGGATCGGCCGTGTTATGAACCGCATCGGTTCGGACTGAGTGACCCCGGCGGCGATCGCTTCGGCCACCGATCGCATACGGAGCGAGCTGGTGGAGGGTCACCCACGTGGGAGGGATCAACTCGATTTCGCCGCGACGGTGCAGGTCCATCGCTTCGGAGGGTCCGCATCCAGCGGTGATCGTGGATTTCGCCCATGTCGACGGTGACCCCTCCCTCCGGTGCGGTCGTCAGGAAGAACCAGGTCGCGAATCGCCGTTTCTTGCCCTTCACCACCATTTCCTTGGCCGGCGGCGGAACCCAGTAGGACCACGGCGTCAGTGCGTGCCGGTCCACGGCGAGCCCGGTCTCCTCCATCGCCTCCCGTGCTGCGGCGGCAGCGGGACCGGTCCAGCTCGTCGACGCCCGCGTCCTCGGGATCGACCCGTCCGCCGGGAAAGACCCATGCGCCGCCGAAAGCGATCGCGCTGTTGCGTCGAAGCATGAGAACTTCGATCCCCGGCTCGGCGTCCTTGGCCAGGATCACGGTCGCCGCCGGGATGAGTTCGTCGTCGTCGGTCACCGCTGTGACCCTAGTGGTTGCCGGTCAAACGACCGACGATCTCGGCTGCGGCCTCGACCGGAGATCGGTGTGAGGCAACCGAGTCCCGCACGATGTCGTCGAGTTCGCCGCTGTGCAGCATCGTCGCCAGTCGATCGAGCAACTCCTGTTCTGCCCGACTCCGGATCTCGGCTCGGACCCGCCGGCCCTGCGCCGCTCCAGCGCGTCGGTGACGCGGAGATGCTCGAAATGATCGAGGATGGCGTCGACCACCGCTACGGTGCCTTCCCCGAAGTTGCGGTTGCCATGATGATCCGAGGTCGGAAGATCGCCCCGGAGGCGTCGGTGTCGGCGCCGGTGACATGGGCAAGGTCCAGCATCAGTTCGAGATCTCGTCGGACGTCGGTTGCGCCGGGGCGGTCGGCCTTGTTCACCACGAACACGTCGGCCACCTCGAGCAGCCCGGCCTTGTTGGCCTGAACGGCGTCGCCCATGCCCGGGGTGGCGACGACGACGGCGGTGTCGGCCGCAGCGACGACGTCGACCTCCACCTGCCCGACCCCGACGGTCTCGATCACCACCGGCGAGAAGCCGGCGACATCGAGAACCCGGACCGCACCCGGCACGGCCAGCGCCAATCCGCCCTGATGGCCGCGGGTCGCCATCGACCGGACGAAGGTTCCTTCCGGCACGATGTCGTCCATACGTATGCGGTCGCCGAGGATCGCTCCGCCCGAGATCGGTGAAGATGGATCGATGGCGAGGACGGCGGGTCGGTGCCCTCGACGGCAGTATTCGGCCAGCAGCCGGCCGACCAGCGTCGATTTCCCGGCGCCGGGCGCCCCGGTGATGCCGACGACGTGGGCCCGTCCACGTCGGGGATGGGTCAGAGCGGCGACCTCCTCGGCCTGCGGCCCACCTCGCTCGACGATCGTGAGCAGTCGTCCGACGGCGCGGTTGTCGCCAGCGATCGCACGCTCGACGAGCTCGGGGACACGCCCGATTCCGGTAGCTCACCCCCGGGACGCGACGATCGCAGATCGAACGGACTCGACCACCTCGGTCGCTGATGCTCCGGGTCCCAGCACGGCGGCGACACCGGTATCGAGCAGCTGGCGTTCGTCCTCGGGGGGTATGATCCCGCCGATCACCACCGGGACATCGAGTCCGGCGTCCTCGAGCGCCCGCACCATCTTGGGTCCAAGGGTGAGATGGCCGGCGTTGTGCATGGAGAGCCCGACCGCATCAGCATCCTCCTGCTCGACCGCGGCCACGATCGACGATGTGGTCTGTCGGAGTCCGAGGAAGATGACCTCCATGCCCGCATCCCGCAGGATGCGGGCGACCACCTTGAGCCCGCGGTCGTGGCCGTCGAGCCCGAGTTTGGCCAGTACGACCCGCAGGCGTTCGGGTGCGTGACCGGGGTTCGGAGAGTCGGTCAAACGATTGCCGCCTCGGTGTAGGTACCGAACACCTCCGAGAGGCAACGCGTGATCTCGCCCTCGGTGGCGTAGGTCTTGACCGCGTCGATCGTGGCCGGCATCAGATTGATGTCCGGGCTCTCGGCCGCCATGCGCAGAGCGGCCAACGATGCGGCCACGGCGTCACTGTTCCTTCGTTGCTTCACTTCACCGAGTCGTTTCAGCTGGATCTCCTCCACCGTCGGGTCGATCCTGAGCAGGCTCCTCTCCGGATTGTCGCCCTCGGTGAACGCGTTGACGCCCACGATGATTCGTTGCCCAGCGTTCACCTCGCGCTCGAACCGGTAGGCGGCGTCGGCGATCTCACCGACGAAGTAGCCGTTCTCGATTCCCTCGTAGACGCCCTCGAGAATCGAGCCGCCACCGAGATCGAGCAGGTGGGCGAAGATCGCCTCGGCCTGCCGTTCGATCTCGTCGGTCATCCACTCGATGAATGGGGCACCACCGAAGGGGTCGGCCACCGTGCCGGCCCCGGTTTCGTAGGCGACGATCTGCTGGGTTCGCAGTGCGATCCGAGCAGCATCCTCGGTCGGGAGCGCATGAGCCTCGTCGTAGGAGTCGGTGTGAAGGCTCTGGGTACCGCCGGCGGCTGCGGCGAAGGCTTGCAGCGCCACCCGGGCGATGTTGATCTCCGCCTGTTGGGCGGTGAGGCTCACCCCGGCGGTCTGGGTGTGGAAGCGACACTGCCAGGATCGCTCGTCCTTTGCCTGGTAATGATCTCTCATCCAGCGAGCCCAGATGCGGCGGGCGGCTCGGAACTTGCCCAACTCCTCGAAGAAGTCGCTGTGGCTGTTGAAGAAGAAGCTGAGGCGCTTGGCGAACTCGGTCGATGTCGAGTCCAGCCGCCACAGCGGCCTCCACGTACGCGAATCCGTTGGCGATCGTGAACGCCAGTTCCTGTGCGGCGGTGCTGCCCGCCTCTCGTGATGTGGTATCCGCTGATCGAGACCGGGTGCCATCGCGGCATCTCCGCGGTGGTGAACCTGATCATGTCGGTGACGATCCTCATGCTCGGCCGGGGCGGGTAGATGTATTCCTTCTGGGCCTGGTATTCCTTCAGGATGTCGTTCTGAATCGTTCCGCTGAGTCGGTTCCGATCCACGCCGCCCTTCTCCGCCACCGCCACGTAGTGCGCCAAGGCGATGTTGGCGGGACCATTGATCGTCATCGACGTCGAGACGTTGCCGAGGTCGATGCCGGCGAACAGGTCTTCCATGTCGGCCAGCGTGTCGATGGCCACACCAGCCCGTCCCACTTCCCCTTCCGCCCACTCGCTGTCGGAGTCATGTCCCATCAGCGTGGGCATGTCGAACGCGGTCGACAGGCCGCCTCCCCCGTTGCGAAGGATGTCTTTGAAACGAGCGTTCGTGTCCTCGGCGGTTCCGAAGCCGGCGAACATGCGCATGGTCCACAGCCGGCCGCGGTACATGCCGGGATGGATGCCGCGGGTGTAAGGAAACTGCCCGGGATACGGACCGTCGCCGTAGACGGGTTCGAGGGGAATGCCACTCATCGTCTCGAACGGGACGTCCCGCTTCGCAGCAGCGTCGAAGTCGGCCCTCCACCGTCGGTGGTCGTCGCCGGGCGAAGGGTCCGTCCTCGTGTCGTCTCCCATGCGTGTCAGAGTACTCACTGGCCTCCGCTGCGGGGAAACGTCGGTGTTGGAGCCCAATGCGGGCGTCCGGAATCGGCGTCGTGTCGCAACCTCGGCGGCGTCCACCAGACTGGCACGGTGATCGGACGGCCGCACCCGCCTTGGCGAATGCCGACCATACGACCCGACGACGACCGGGTGCTGCTCGCCGTCGGCCTCATGTTCTTCGTCAACGGAGCGGTCTATGCCAGCTGGATCGCCCGTCTGCCCGAAGTGCAGACCCGAACCGGGCTCTCGTTGCAGGGCCTCGGTTTGCTCCTCTCCGCCGCCGGGATCACCGGCACCCTGGCCAGTGTGGCGGCCGGTCACGTGGTCGACAGATTCGGTTCCCGTGCGGTCACCGTGGCTGCCGGATTGTTTCTGGTCGCCATTGTCCCGATCATCGGTCTGACGACGTCGCCGTGGGTGCTCGGGGCGGTCCTGCTCGCCCTGGCGCTGGCCGACACTCTCACCGACCTCGGGATGAACGTCCAGGCCGCCCAGGTGAACGCCGCCCGCACGAAACCGGTGATCAACCGGATTCACGGGGTGTGGAGCATCGGGACGCTGCTCGGCGGTCTCGCCGCCAGCTTCCTGGCTGCGTCCGGCGTTGCGCTGTCGATCCATCTGTCGGTGGCTGCCGTCGTGCTCCTCGTCGCGGTCGTCATCGCCGGCCGGTCGTTGCTCGATCACGATGACGTCGTCGAAGATGTCGACCGCCCGGCCGGCAGTTCTCGTCGACTGGGTGTGGGCCTGGTTGTTCTGTTGATGTCGGTGGGCTGGTTCGCACTGGTGATCGAGATCGTGCCCGCCGAATGGTCCACGTTGCGCCTGTCGCGCGATCTCGGCGCGTCGCCCGGTCTGGCGGGTCTGGGTTTCGTCGCATTCGTGGCGGGTATGGTTTCGGGCCGACTGATGGGTGACGAGGCCATGCACCGACTCGGTGTTCGCCCGATCATGCTCGGTGGTCTGGCGCTGAGTCTTGACCGGCACGATGGTGGCGGCGACCGTCGACGCCTCGGTCGCTGTTGCTCGCCGGGTTCGCTGTCGCCGGTCTCGGCACGTCGGTCGTCTATCCGCAGATCTACGCCCGAGCTGCTCGAATCCCGGGTGTACGGTCGGGTCGTGGCCTCGGTGTGATGAGCGCAGGTATGCGATTCGGTGTGCTGGTCACACCGGTGGTGACCGGTTTCATCGCTGATCGCCGTGGTGTCGGCACGGCGTCTGGCGATCGTCGTGGCCATCGCCGGTGCTGTATTGCTACCAGGCATTGTGCGCCTGCTCCGGCTCACCTCCCCTCACTGAGGCGAACCGGAGGGCGCAGGAGCCCGATTCAGCTCGCCGAGGCGAGAGCGATCTGGGCCGCAGCGAGGCGGGCGATCGGTACCCGGTAGGCCGAGCAGCTCACGTAGTTGAGGCCGAGCTCGTGACACAGCGCGATCGATGCAGGCTCACCGCCGTGCTCGCCGCACACGCCGATCTCGAGTTCCGGATTGACAGCTCGGCCCTCCTCGACGGCGATCTCCATCAGACGGCCGACGCCGCTCGGGTCGATCGTGTGGAACGGGTTCGCCGTGATCACCCGCTCGGCGAGATAGTCCAGCAGGAAGTTGGCCTCGGCGTCGTCCCGGCTGATTCCCATCGTCATCTGGGTCAGGTCGTTGGTCCCGAACGAGAAGAAGTCGGCCTCCTCGGCGATCTCGCCTGCGGTCAGCGCAGCCCGCGGGACCTCGATCATCGTCCCGATCGGGATGTCGATCGTCTCGTCCCGTTCGTCGAGCACGGCGGCGAGCTCGGATTCGATCAGTTGCCGAGCAGCGGCCATCTCGGATGCCTGGCTGATCAAGCGGAACCATGATCTCGGGGATCACGTGCACACCCTCAGCTCGGACGTCGAGCGCCGCCTCGACGATGGCGCGGGTCTGCATCTTGATCAGCTCGGGGATCCGCAGCCCGAGCCGCACGCCCGCGCAACCCGAGCATCGGATTGGCCTCACGGAGTTGATCGACTCGCTCCAGCATCGTCCGCGATTTCGATCAGTTCGGTGACGAGGCTCTCGACCGTCTTCAGGTCCTCGGCGCTGGTGAGCCGAATCTGCAGATCGGCGGCGGTTCGCGTCAGTTCGTCGAAGCTCGGGAAGGAACTCGTGCAGCGGTGGATCGAGGAGCCGGATGATCACCGGTTGGTCGTCCATCGCCCGGAACAGTCCGGCGAAGTCGCCCCGCTGGAGCGGCAGGAGGGCGGCGATCGCCTCCCGACGTTCGGCGGAGGTCGGTGCGGTGATCATCCGCTGCACGATCGGAAGACGGTCGGGGGCGAAGAACATGTGCTCGGTCCGGCACAGTCCGATGCCCTCAGCACCGTAGGAGCGTGCCCGTTCGGCCTCGACCGGATCGTCGGCGTTGGCCCGGACACCCAGCACACGGAACTCGTCGGCCCAGTCGAGAATGGTGGTCAACCATTCGTTGTCGATGTCGGGCGAGGTGGTGGGTATCTGGCCCAGGTACACGTGTCCGGTGGTGCCATCGACCGAGATCCATTCGCCTTCGTGGACCTCCGTCGAACCGACGGTGAAGGCAGCGACTAGCCAGATCGATGGTGATCGCCGTTGCACCCACAACCGCCGGCTTTCCGAACTGGCGGGCGACGAGTGCGGCGTGACTGGTCCGACCACCGCTGGAGGTGAGGATGCCGGCGGCGGCGAGCATGCCGTGAACATCGTCGGGTTTGGTTTCCGGTCGGACCAGGACGACCTGGCGGCCCTCCTTGGCCCATCGTTCGGCCAGATCCGGATCGAAGGCCGCAACACCGACGGCGGCGCCCGGAGACACGTTCAGGCCGTCGGCCAGCGGCGTTGCGTCGGCCAGCGCCTGGGCGGAGAACTGGGGGTGGAGGAAGAAGTCGATCTGTTCAGGCGTGACCCGCTGGACCGCTTCCTGCTTCGAGATCAAACCTTCGTTGACCAGGTCGACGGCGATACGGACCGCCGCCTGTGCGGTGCGCTTCCCGGACCTGGTTTGAAGGATCCAGAGCTTGCCCTGTTCGACGGTGAACTCCATGTCCTGCATGTTCGCGATGATGCTTTTCGAGGCGATCGGCGATCGCCGCGAACTCCTGCAGCCACCTCGGGCATGTCACCGCTCAACTCACCGATCGGGTTCGTCGGTCGGATACCGGCCACGACGTCTTCGCCCTGGGCGTTGATCAGGTAGTCGCCTTCGAGGTGTGGCTCGCCCGTCGTGGCGTCACGGCTCATCGCCACGCCGGTGGCGGAGTCGTCGCCCATGTTGCCGAACACCATGGAGACGACGTTCACCGCCGTGCCGAGGTCGTGGGGGATGTTGGAGGCGACCCGGTAGTCGTGGGCGCGCTTACCGGCCCAGCTCTGGAAGACTGCCTCGGTCGCCATCCGGAGTTGTTCCATCGGTTCGGTCGGGAACGATGCGGTCCCGTAGCGGTCGATCACCGCGATGAACGATGCCACCACGTCCTTGAGATCTTCGGCCCGCAGCTCTGCATCGGTCTTGACGCCGCAGGCTTCCCGTTTGGCCGACAGGATGTGTTCGAATCGTTCGTCGGCCACCCCGAGCACCACACCGCCGAACATCTGGATGAGTCGCCGGTAGGAGTCCATGACGAATCGTTCGTCGTTGGTCGCCTTGATCATGCCCGCAGCGACCTCGGGGTTGAGGCCGATGTCGAGCACCGTGTCCATCATGCCCGGCATCGAGAACTTGGCTCCCGAGCGGCAGGCGACGAGAAGCGGCCTGGATGGATCACCGAAGCGCTTGCCCGTCATCTCCTCGATCGATGCCATCATCGCCAGGACCTCGTCCCAGAGTCCCTCCGGCATCTTTGCCGCCACCATCGGTATAGGCATTGCACGCTTGGGTGGTGATGGTGAAACCGGGTGGAACCGGTATGCCCAGCCGTGTCATATCCGCGAGGTTCGCACCTTTACCACCGAGCAACGCTCGAACGGCATCCCAATCGCCGCCCATCGCCTTTTCGGCGAGGTCGACTTCGTCGAATCGGTAGACCCACTTGGTATTCATTCTGTTGTTGCCATTCCTTGTTGTGGAGGTTGTTGGAGGATTCGGCGCCTTGCATTCAGCCGAGAATTCATCTGGTGGAGACGAGGTTCGTCGCATCGACCGGGCGCCGTCGGAAGGGGGTTCCGTTGCACAGTCCAAAGGAACCTACCACCGGAGGCTAGGGACTTCTGCCCCTTATCCTCGATCATCTCGAACGACGGCTGGATTGATCACTCCGGTGAGTGCTCGTGGTCGCGCAACTCAGCGAGGGTCGCCCATTCGAGGGACCGAGCGTGGGTTGCACCGAGCACCACGGGCGGCGCAACCCCGGCGTCGCGGGCCTCGGCCCAGCGGCTGGCACAGAGGCACCATCGGTCGCCGGGATGGAGTCCGGCGAAACCGTATTCGGGTCGGGGGGTGCTCAGGTCGTTCCCCCTCCCGGCCGAGAACTGGAGGAACTCCTCGGTGACCACCGCACACACGGTGTGAACACCCGAGTCCTCCGAACCCGTCGAGCAGCATCCGTCGCGGTAGAAGCCGGTGAGGGGATCGAGACCGCAGACGTCGAGATCGGTCCCGAGGACGTTCTTCGCCATGGGTGTGGATCATGCCCCAATGACGCGGGAGAACGGGAATCGGGTCCCGACCCGACGGCTTGCTTCACTCGTCGAGCAGGTCGAGGTACCAGCGCTGGATGCGCTCGGTGATCGGTCCTCGTGCGCCTCGACCAGGGTGGCCGGACATCGCGGTATGCACGCCACCCATCGGATGCCCGTCCACTTCGGCGACCGGTGCCACGCCGGCGAAGGTTCCGGTCACAAAGGCCTCGCGTGCGGCATAGACCTCCGAAACCGAGAAGTTCTTCTGGCGAATGGTCAGGCCTTTGCGGTTGCACAAGGCGATGACGTTCGAGCGGGTGACCCCCGGGAGGCAGTAGTCGCCGGTCGAGGTCCACACCTCCGGGGAACGGTCGAGACCCCAGGGCTGGGTGACGATGAAGAAGTGGGTCGAGTTGCAGGTCGACACGAAGCCGTGCGGATCGAGCATCAATGCCTCATCGGCTCCCGCCTTGGCCGCCTGGATGCACGCGCTGATGCAGTTGAGTTTGCTGTGACTGTTCCACTTCGGGTCCTGGACGTCGGGCCGGCCCCGCCTGGTCGAGACGGTGGCGAGCCGGATGCCGTCGATGAGCGTGGTCGGATTCGGGATCTTGTATTCGGGAAGGATCACGACGGTGGGCCCCGACACGATGAATCGCGGATCCTGGTAGGGGGTCGACTTCAGGCCTCGGGTCACCATGAGTCGGATGTGCACATCGCTGTTCATCCCGTTGGTCTCGAGGGTTTGGTATATCGCCGCAGTGAGCTGCGCGGCGGTCATGCCGATGTCGAGATCGATGGCGGCGGCGCCTTCGTAGAGCCGTTGTAGGTGCTGATCGACGAACGCCAAACGCCCTTTGTGAAACCGGATGCCCTCCCACACCCCGTCGCCGAGCATGAAGCCTGAGTCGAGCACGCTGACCAAGGCTTGGGACCTGTGCTTGAGAACACCGTTGATCCAGACGAGGATGTCGTCGTTGCGGGGGTCGGGGGTGTAGTCGTGGGTGCCGTGAGCCATACGCCCTGTCTAGCCGCCTACACAACTCGTGAAGCTTTGTTCGAGCGGAGCGAGCCGAACGACGTCAGGAGTGAGGACAGTGTCGTCGTTGCATGGCTGCCGAGGGACGAAGGCAGCTCGTGGAGCGTGAGGCTTTGTTCGAGCGGAGCGAGCCGAACGACGTCAGGAGTGAGGACAGTGTCCTCGTTTCGTGAGGCTGACCGCCGGAGGCGAGGCAGCTCGTGGAGCGTGAGGCTTTGTTCGAGCGGAGCGAGCCGAACGACGTCAGGAGTGAGGACAGTGAACCCATTTCGTCAGGCTGTACCGCCGCAGGCGGGCAGCACTTGTGGCGTGAGGCTTTGTTCGAGCGGAGCGAGCCGAACGACGTCAGGAGTGAGGACAGTGTCGTCGTTGCATGGCTGCCGAGGGACGAAGGCAGCTCGTGGAGCGTGAGGCTTTGTTCGAGCGGAGCGAGCCGAACGACGTCAGGAGTGAGGACAGTGTCGTCGTTGCATGGCTGCCGAGGGACGAAGGCAGCTCGTGGAGCGTGAGGCTTTGTTCGAGCGGAGCGAGCCGAACGACGTCAGGAGTGAGGACAGTGTCGTCGTTCGCATGGCTGCCGAGGGACGAAGGCAGCACTTGTGGCGTGAGGCTTTGTTCGAGCGGAGCGAGCCGAACGACGTCAGGAGTGAGGACAGTGTCGTCGTTGCATGGCTGCCGAGGGACGAAGGCAGCACTTGTGGCGTGAGGCTTTGTTCGAGCGGAGCGAGCCGAACGACGTCAGGAGTGAGGACAGTATTACAGCAACGTGGCGATGACCTTGCCGTCGCCGAAGACGGTGATCTCGCCATCCTGGCTGACCTTGAGAACGGCGAGGGCTATCAGCGAAAGCGTCCTAGCGGCCGCGGTCCTGGCACCTTCGTGTTGGCTGTCCTTGCTCGTCAGGATCGCCCCGTAGGCCAGGAGTCGGCCGTTGCAGTCGACGATGGTGGCACCGTCGAGCCCGGCGAGGCGTGCGAGTGTCTCGGCGTCCATGTCGTCGGTGTCGATGAGATGGTGAAGCCGTGTCTCGGCTCGCATGGCGTCGGGGTCTGTCTCGTTGCGCAGATCGTAGCGATCCTTGGTGGCCACAGCGCTTTCCAGCCCTTTGCCGGATCGGACGATGCCGAAGATCGCACCACGCTCTTGTACCGACACCATGAGTGCGGCCTGGACGACAAGATCGACCGCTGTACCCGCTCCCACGCTTTCCTGAAGCGCCTCGGCCAGCCATACGGGGAAAGCGGTCCAGTGTTCGCTGCGTCGGATGACGAGCGGTCGCCCGTCGACGAACACCCAGATGCTCCGGTCCCGACGGAGGAAGAATCCGACGCCTCCCATCTGGCTGGTGGCGAGAGCGACCAGCGAACCGCTGTCGACGAATGGATGCGGATCGAGCGGGTGTGACAGGGCGTTGGGGAGCAGGCCCTTCAACCGATGGTTCTGGAGTTCGGTCCTGGCGCGGCCCTCGGTGTCCACGATGAGGACGGATCGTTGACCGTCGAACAACAAAGGGCTTCTCTTGGCCAGTCGCAGGCCGGAGGGGTACCGCACCGTGAGGCGGGGGGTGTCGGCGAGGGCGTCGGTGATGATCACCCCGTGGGTGAGGTTCTGGGACTCGACCCTCGTGCCGCTGAGTTCGATCAGGTATTCGAGGGTCTCGGCGATCAGGTGCCGTGGGTCGCGTTGGGCGTCCCTGTCCAGATGGAGTGCTGGGCAAGGAACTCGATGACCACGGTGTCGCGTAGCGCACGGGTGAGCGCCGGGGAGAGTGCCAGTTCCGATGATTCGGGGTGCATCGCCTGGAATCGATGAGCGGCGGTGAGGGCAGCGGCGGGCAGCGAGTGGAGTGTCTGCCCCAAGGCTGACTGGGCAGCGGCAACCGTACTCGGGATTCTGTCCTCGAAATCGACGGTCAGGGTGGTGATCCAACCGTCCAGGATCTGACGGCTTTCCGAGGCGACCGGTTCGGTCCCCGGCTCCGGGGGAGGGGACGCGTCGAGGTCGGCGGGTCGGTACTCGAGCCTGATCGTCGCCAGCGACAGGAGTTCGCCGACGAACTCGGCGACGGCGATCCCGATCGGATCAGGCGGTGGATTGCCATCTGTGGAGGACTGGGGAACCATTCCGGTCATTCTCTCAGCATCTTGTACGTTCGGGGCACGGTTGGTGTCACGTCACCGTCGGACGTGGAGTGGATGACCCTCCAGACCGTGGGCTGCCTCCATCACCGCTTCGCTCATGGTGGGGTGAGGGTGGATCGTGTCGGCCACATCGGTCACCGTCGCTGCCATCTCGATCGCCAGGGCGGCCTCGGCGATGAGTTCGCTCACCCCGTGGCCGGCCATCTGAGCACCGACGATGGTGCCGGCACCATCGGCGATGAGCTGAACGAAACCGGAGCGATCGCCGACGGTCCTGGCCCGCGAACCGGCCAGGTACGGAAAACGGAAGACCCGGCTCTGTGGGTCGGTGGCCGTTGCCTCGTGCTCTCGTCGAGTCCGACCGATGCAACCTCGGGATCGCTGAACACCACTTCGGGGATCGTCGGCCGGATCGAACGCGACGGCACGACCGGCGATCGCATCGGCCGCCACGTGGGCTTCGGCGGTCGCCTTGTGGGCCAGCGCCGGTCCGGCGGTGACGTCGCCGATCGCGAAGATTCGCTCCGGCGGCCCGGCGATCGGGGGCCACGACGATCAACCCGCGGTCGTCGATCGAGACCGGGGTGTTCTCGATGCTCAGTCGATCGGTGTTGGGCCTACGTCCCACGGCCACCACGACACAGTTGGCCTTGTGGCCGCGTTCGACGCCGTCGGTCGACATGACGACGTCGCCGCTGTCGAGTGTCTCGACGTCGAGTTCGTCTGCACGGTGACCCCGAGAGCCTCCGAGCCGGCCGTGACCACCTTGGCGAGTTCAGGAGCGAGGCCGGGCAGAAGCCGATCTGTCGGCCTCGATGATCGTCACCCGGCAGCCGAGTTTGGCCCACGCCGTGCCGAGCTCCACCCCGATGTAGCCCCCGCCGATGACCACCATCGATCCCGGGATGCGGTCCAGCTCGAGCGCTCCGGTCGAATCGAGACCTCGACACCCGAGTCACCGGTGACCAGATCGGGAAGGACGACGGGTCTGGATCCGGTGGCGATCACGCAGTGGTCGAACTCGAGGTGGCGCACGCCCTGCTCGGCCTCGACGGCCAACCGGTCGACTCGGGCGAACCGGGCTGTGCCCGCCCATGTCTCGACGCCGGCGGAGGCCAGCAGCTGTTGTACCCCGCCGGTCAGGTCGCGGATCACCTTCCGGCGGTGGGTGAGCATGGCGATCGGATCCAGCTCGATCGACACGCCGACACCGGTGTCATTCGCTGTCGTCGCGAGGTATGCCAGTTCGGCCTGATGGATGAGGGTCTTGCTCGGTATGCACCCGACGTTCAGGCAGACGCCGCCGACGTCGCGTTCGTCGATCAGGATGCACGCGTTTACCGTGATCGGCGAGTCGGAGCGCGGCGGGATAGCCGCCCGGTCCTGCGCCGATGACGGCGACATCGACCCGTTCGGAGAGTTCGCCGACGACCATCAGCGAGCGAGCAGCGAGACGGGGTCGCTGAGCTGGGTGATCAGATACTCGCCGAAGGCGGTCATCACATCACCATCGATCAGACGATGGTCGCCTGCGATCGAAACCGGCAGCGTCGGGGCGGGCCAGCACCTGGCCTCCGACGACGAAAGGACGAGGTCGGATCGACCCGAAGCCGACGATCACCACCTCGGGGGCGCGGATGAGGGGGGCGGCGTACCTTCCTCCCATGGAGCCGTAGTTGGAGATCGTTGCCGTACCACCCCGCAGATCCTCGATCGCCACCGACCGGTCACGCACCCGGGTGGAGAGCAGGCGAATCTCGTCGGCGAGGTCGAACAGCGAACGCTCATCGGCTCGTCGAATGACCGGTACGGACAAACCTTCGGTCGCTGCGACCGCGATGCCGATGTTCACGTCCTCGTGGATCGTGATAGTGGTGTCGTCGATCGAGGCGTTCAGCACGGGGAAGCGACGCAGTGCGTTGGCCACCGCCATGACGAAAAACGACAGCGGCGTCAGAAACTCGGCTGCGTCCGGATGAAGTGCCCGGATCCGTTTCCGGGCCGCCAACAACTCGGTGGCGTCGGCTTCGTCGCTGGTGTGGATGTGCGGGATGCGCCAGCTCTTCGTCATCTTCTCGGCAGTCACCCGCCGGATGCCCCGCAGTGGATGAGCACCCGGGGCCATCCATCCGATGCGTTCCGGCGGAGAGCTGGGTCCTGGAGGTCGTCGATGGAGCCCTGTTGCCGGCTCGAAATCCGCCGTCGCCGACGCGTCCCGGTCGAGATCGGCCTGGTGATCGCGCCCGCCGGGCCCGGTGCCGGTGATCGTGGCGAGGTCGAGCCCCATGTCGAGGGCGCGACGGCGGACCGACGGGCGCCGCCTTCGGGCGAGATGGGGGAGGGGTGCCCGCCGGGTCCGTTGGTAGTGCGGCGCCGGCCGGGTCCGCGATCGCACGCGGCGCGGTGCCCGTCGCCACCGGCTCGTCGACCTCGTCGCCGGCGAACTCGACCAGGACCTCGCCCGACCCCGGCGATGTCCCCCTCGGAGAACCCCAGGCGGGTGATCGTCCCGGCCTGTGGAGAGGGCAACTGGGTCTGGCTCTTGTCGGTGAGGATCTCGACCAGGGGCTGGTCACGGGTCACGGTGTCGCCCTCGTGGATCAGCCATTCGACGATCTCCGCGGACTCCAGACCCTCGCCGACGTCGGGCAGCCGGAACACGGTCATCAACACACCGCCCGCACGGCTCGCTCGGCTGCTGCGACCACCCGGTCGACGTCGGGCACGTAGTGGTCCTCGAGCATTCCCACCGGGTACGGGGCGTCGTAGCCGGACACCCGGGCGACCGGTGCTTCGAGGGAGTAGAAGACCTCGTCGTTGATCGTGGCGATGATCTCGGATGCGAAACCGTTCGTTTCCGGCGCCTCCTGAACCACGACCACGCGACCACAGTCCTCGACGGCGTTCACGATCGAGTCGACGTCCAACGGCACCAGTGTGCGCAGGTCGAGCACGCGAGCGCTGATGCCCTTCTCGCGCAGTGAAGACGGCCGCCCGCCGGCTGATCTCGACCATGAAGCTCCAGGCGATGATCACCACGTCATCGCCGTCGGTACCGACCGTCCGCATTGCCGAACGGGACCGTGTGGTCGCCCAGCGGAACGTCGTCCTTGATCATCCTGTAGCCGCGCAGCGGCTCGAGGAACAGCACCGGATCCGGATCGCGGATGGCGGTCGCCAACAGACCCTTTGCATCAGCAGCGCTGGCCGGTTGCAGCATTCATTCCCGGAGCATCTCCTCCAGATGTCATTAATCCAATTTTATAAATCTTTTTTGACATTTTATTTTATTTCAAAGATTAAAACTAATAAACTTAAACAACAATAAAACTAAGTTTTGTCATATTTTGATTAAAATCAAAAACGCAATCGTTTTCGTTAATAACTATTTTAAAAAATAGCAGGAAAATTATAGATTTAGGTAATATTTACGGGCCTCAAAGCGCTTTATTGTCGTATCCCATTACTTTTTTGAGAAGTAGTATCCTTTTCTTTGAAATTCATGAATTCAGGAAGCGCATTTTTATCATCAACATCCACCTCTTTTTCTTTGGTTTCAGAACGTTGTTTCCTTTAAATATTTTTCGAAACAATTCATTCAAATTATCAAACTCGACGTTATAAGATAATCCTA
>CAWCAF010000027.1:0-47717 GCA_963793385.1 uncultured Acidimicrobiales bacterium | reverse complement strand
CTCGACGACTTCGATCTGCGCAGGGCCCGGTTGACCGCAGCGATCGACCGCATCGAATCCGAAGGAGAACTCTCCGCCGACGACCGAGCCGAAGTGGGCAGCCTCCGAGGCCAACGGTCGACCATGCAGGCGCTCCTTCACGAGCACCGGTCCGAATACTGGATCTCGGCGCTCGAACGCCTCGGCATCCTGCCCAACTACACCCTGATCGACGACGCCATCACCCTCTCCGCAACCATGTGGTCACGGGACGCCGACGGTCAGCTACCACACCGATGTCATCGACTACCAGCGGTCGGGCCGGCAGGCGATACGCGAGTTCGCCCCCGGTAACTCGTTCTACGCCGGCGGTCACCGCCACCGGATCGACGCCCTCGAGATCGGATCCGCACAGGAACCGCTCTACGAGACGTGGCGCCTCTGCCCCGACTGCGGCTACGCCACGATCGAAGCCGAAGGACGAACCGCCCGAGGTCTGTCCCCGATGTGCCAGCCAGGCGATCGCCGACATCGGTGCCCGTCACAAGATCCTGCGTCTGCGCAAGGCCTTCGCCAGCGGATCCGAGGAGAGCGCCCGGGTCTTCGACGAGAGCGACGACCGGAAGCGGGAACGGTACGAAACGGTCCTCGCCGTCGACGTCGAACCCGCCGGGATCGAGGGGGCGTGGATGCTCGACGGCAAGGCGTTCGGTGGCGAGTTCGCCGCCATCACCCACCTGCGCACGATCAACCTGGGGTTCTCCGACCGCCCCGGCGAGACGCTCCCCATCGCCGGTCACCCCCAGCACGTCACCCGGTTCACCGTGTGCGCTCACTGCGGCGCGGTCGGCGATGGCGGGACGACCGCACAGGGTGCCCAACCCGAACGGCTCGCATCAGGGTTGGTGCAAGGTCCGCTCCGGCGAAGTCGAGGAACGGTGGGATCCGATCCTGCTGCTCCACGAGCTGACCACCGAAGCCGTACGCCTCCTGCTCCCGATCTCGATGTTCGAGATCGATGAACGTCTGGCATCGTTCAAGGGCGCCCTCCTGCTCGGCCTGCGGGAGGACTTCGGCGGCGACCCGGACCACCTGGAGGTGGCGTTTTCGGACATGCCCAACTCGGGCGGTCAGGGCCGGCGACGGTTCCTGGTCCTGTTCGACACCGTGCCCGGCGGCACCGGCTACCTCGCCCGACTGGCCGAGCCCGAACGGATGCGATCGATCCTCGACGCCGCCCGAACCGTGATCGCCCGCTGCGTCTGCACCACCGAAGGTCGCCAGGCCTGCCATCGGTGCCTGCTCGGTGTGGTCGACCGTGACGAGTACGGCCTCGTCCGCCGAGACCTGGCCCTGGAAATGCTCGACGGACTCCTCGCCAGCTGGGAGACCCACCCGGTCGACTCGGTCGGCAACGCCGACATCGGCAAGGTGGAGGAATCGGAGTTGACACGCGGTTTCGCGATGGCGCTGCGGGACTGGGCCAACGCAACACCGAACGAGAACATCACCTGGCAGCGGGTCCCGGGCGAGGGCCAGCATGGCGCGTTCGAACTGAGCCTCGAGCACAACGGGCTGCGGAGCCGCTACCGGATCGACGAACAGGAGGGGCTGTCCTCTACCCCTTCGAGCGCTCCGGACTACCTGATCCGCCGCATGGGCGACAAAGGCCCCGCCATCGCCGTCTATCTCGATGGCTACCGGTTCCATCCATCCGACGACCACCCCGACATCGCCTCCGAGGCGCAGAAACGACGCCAGGCCGGCGCCGGTGGCCGGCTGGTGTGGAACCTGGTGTGGGACGACGTGACGGCGTTCCACGACGCGGTCACCAGCGACCCGCCCACATCGCCACCCCTCACGTCGTTGCTCGAAGGGAAGGCCCTCTCGGTGGCGCAGGCGATCCAACACGACAAAGAGGGCCTGTTCGACATCGACGCCCTCAACCAGAACCCGATGGCCCTTCTCCTCGACTACCTCGCCCGTCCCGATGCCCACCAATGGCGCCGGGCTGCACTCTCGGCGGTGGGAGGGGTCGCCGCCTCGGGTCGGCGTCGTCGACGGGTCGGTGCAGGAGGAGTGATCGCACTGCTCGAGAAATGGATCGCCGGCGTCGAACCCGACACCGACTCCACCGATGACGACCCGGTGGCGTTCGCGTCACGGGTGATCACCGGCAACGACCTGCCCCTCTTGCTGGTTCTCGACACCCGCAACGGCCGAGCCGACGACGAACGGTGGACGGTCGTGGCAGCACTCGATGACTCCTTCCAGGGCGACGAGAACCTCCACCGGCTCCGCTGGCAGGACTGGCTCCACTGGTCCAACGTCCTCCAGTTCGTTCGCGGCCCTCGGTGCCGTGTCATCGTCTCGGCCACGTCTGAGCACGGCAGCTTCTCGGTGGAGGCACTCTGTCTGGGCGACATCTCGGGCGGCATTGGGTCATCGCCCGATCAGCCGTTCACACTGTCGGTCGAATCCGAACAGGACCTGCAGCTCCTGCAGGACGACCGCGTGCGCACGCGGCGCACCGGCCTTCGTCGCCGGCTGCAGAAAGACCGGCGACACGTCCGGGAGGACCGGCGCAAATCCGGAGGAGACCGGCGAAAATCTCCACGAGACCGGTGACGTCCGCCGCGCCGTTCGAAGTAGCGGAGTCGCTGGCCGCTCACGCCGTCGAGATGATGGTCGACCCCAAGACCGGAATGCCGTTCTATGCGGACGCGATCACCGGCAGGCGTCTGCCCGCCGAGGGCGTGGCTGCGGGGCCCGCGCCCACAGCGGACTGGGCTTAGACGTTCCTCGGAACAGCCCCGGTCAGTTTGAGGATCCCTCGCATGCACTTGTGGCCGAAGTCGGCGGTGGGACCGAACATGAGCGGACAGCCGCCGTCGATGACCCGCAACCCGTGGGCACGCCCGTAGGCGGCGGCGGACGGTGACACGCTGCCAGGACCTGGACCGCGGTGCATCCACACGTCTCGAATCCCGAGCCCCTCGCACTCGCGTACGGTGGCATCGGCCAGCTCGGGCCGGGTGCCGATCACGACCGCGTCGACGCCGCCCGGGATCGATCCGAGGTCGTGATAGCAGGTGTCACCCTCGACCTGATCGGTGTTGGGGTTGACGGCGAACACCTCGTAGCCGCGGTCCCTGAGACGTTGGTAGACGATGTTGGCGCCGTGATTCTTCGGGTTCCGTGACACCCCGGTGACCGCGATCCTCTCGTGGCTCAGGAACTCGGACGCGGCATCTTTGATGGCGGGCATGAGCGCGCTCCTCTTCGTTGGATCCATCATTCAGACTGCGACGCCTCGAGTGATGATGGAAGGGCCGAAGGTCGGTACACCGCCCACAGCATCGGGTGAGCGATCTACATGTCGATCGCTTCGGAAATCTGCACCGTGTGACCGTCGCCGAGGACCGGGCAGCCCTGGGCGATCGTGGTGGCGGCGGCCATGTCGGCAGCGTTGACGATCGTGTAGCCACTCAGCTTGGCCGGCGCATCGGTCGACGAGCCATCGGGCGCCACGGCGGTGGTGTGGCCGAACGGGGCGCCGTTGTCGACAACACCCTCGCCGATCGTCTCGTACCAGGCACCCCACGCCTGCATGACCTGTTCTATCGCGGCCGGGTCGGTCGGCATGTTGCTCATGTCACCGTGATAGGTCAGAACGTACTTCGGCATGTCTGTTCCCCTTCGTTGTCAGGCGGGCAAGTGTTGCCCGCTCTTTACCTTTCAACGAACACTAGCCATCGAGATGGACACGGTCTTCGGAAAGAGGTGGGCGAGAGCCAGGCGTTGAACCTGTCGTGGCGGGCAACCCGGACGCGCCGATGGTCACCGTGCTCCGCACACGGTGACCATTGCGGCTCACTTCTTCGTTTCCTCCTTACCGGTTCTCAGCCGGTGCTCGGTTCACCCGTAGAAATCTGCGTACGGGTGTTCAGCTGCCTGGTTGGCGGCGAGCGCTTCGTTGATGGACTGTTGCACCATTTCATAGGAGCTCAGTTGCTCAACGGTTGCTGCCTGGTTGGCGGCGAGCGCTTGGTTGATGGACTGTTGCACCAGTTCATAGGAGCTCAGTTGCTCAACGGTTGCTGCCTGGTTGGCGGCGAGCGCTTGGTTGATGGACTGTTGCACTAGGGCGTTCGAGCTCATCTGTTCAACGGGTGCTCCTCCCTCGTAGAAACCTGCGTAGGGGTGAACAGCTGCCTGGTTGGCGGCGAGCGCTTCGTTGATGGACTGTTGCACTAGGGCGTTCGAGCTCATCGGTTCGACGGTTGCTACCTGGTTGGCGGCCAGCGCTTCGTTGATGGACTGTTGCACTAGTTCGTAGGAGCTCATCGGTTCGACGGTTGCTGCCTGGTTGGCGACAAGCGCTTCGTTGATGGACTGTTGCACCAGCTCATAAGAGCGTGCCCGAATAACGGTTTCGGTCCCGCTGTCACGGGCCACGAGGGTTCCGACGAGGGCCCCGACCATGGCGATCACGATGAGGGCGGCAACCCAGGGCATCCAGCGGACGCCGGTTGCTGTCCGGCGAGGCTCGATCGATGCCGGGATTCTCAGGCTGCTGACGTCATCAGGAACGACGACACTTTCGGGAAGCTCGGGGAGCTCTTCATAGGTTTTCTCGGTGGTTTGACGCTCTTGTAGCTTCGTCATCTGTGGCACCTCCTTCTTTCTTTCATCACGATTGTCCGCCCCCGCCATGCGAAAAAGCCGGGAGCCCAGTTGCACCTACCTGTGGGACTTCTGTCACTGGCGCTGGGGGACGGCTGGGAGGATGTTTGTGGTGGAGGTGACGCCAGCATGCAGCGCAACTCCATGATTCGAGTTCTCGGACCCGTGGATATCGCCGCGGCCGAGGAGTCCTTCACCGTCGGCGGTCGGCAGTCGCGGGCCTTGCTCGCCGCCCTCGTGATCGGGGTCGGTCATGCCGTATCGATCGATCACCTGTACGAGGTTCTGTGGGGGGATCACCCACCGGAATCGGCTGAGAACACACTCCAGTCGTACATCTCACACCTGCGAGGTCTTCTGGGCGACGACGTGATCGCTCACGTCGACCATTCCTACGAGTTGAATGCCGAGGTGGAGGAGGTCGATGCACTGCTTTTCGACTCCTTGCTCACGCAGGCCAGCATGTCCAAGGACGAGCCGGAGACGTGCCGCACACTCTGCCGAGAAGCATTGCACCTGTGGCGCGGCCGTCCGTTCGGCGATCTGGCCGATGACGAACCGTTCAGACTGGAGGCGTACCGGCTCGACGAACTGCGCCTCGCCACGATGGAGCTCAGCGTCGAGGCCGATCTCGCCCTGGGAAATCACCGGCTCGTCGTCGGCGAACTCGAGGCTGCCGTGACAGAACACCCTTATCGCGAACGGCTCTGGTTCCTTTTGATCCAGGCTCTCGCCGGCTGCGGTCGACGGGTCGAAGCGATGCGCGAATGCGCTCGGCTCCGCGCAACACTGGGTGATGTTGGCGTGGAGGCAAGCAAGGAGCTGGAGACCATGGAGAAAAAGATCCTCTCGTCGTGAACGAACCGAGCCGTGGGGGTCAGCTCCCCGGCAGGGCGATCACGTCACTGGCACTCTTCATGAGCGCGCCTTGGGTGCCCTGGGACTGGTCGGTGAACGCCCAGAACTCCTGCACCAGCCGCAGGTGTGTGTCGTCACCCCACCCTGCGCCGAGAGCCGAGTAGCCGTCGATGTCCCAGCGGACTTCCGCATCGTGGGAGCCGAACGCCCGAACGGTGAACCAGGTGCCCTTGTACGTCCAGCCCTCCGGTGTGTGATCGGCCAGCGTCGCTTCGTTGTCCCCGAGCCATGCGACCAGCTCCTCACTCTTGCCGGGCAGTATTTGGAACCGCCATACGTACTGCATCTCTTCTCCTCAGGGTCGTCCACCTCGGACCCTACACCGCTGCCCTCCCTCCCCGAAAAATCGTGTCCAGCCCACGTTTTGCGTGGGCTGGACACGCCAGAACTCACCCAATGTCTACTGGGCACGACGGAACGGTCAGGGTCGGCCGTTCCAATTCAGTACCAGCTTCATTATCCCCTTTCGACGCTCGTCACCTGAGCGGCGGCGTGGTGAGTCGAACAAGTGACAGCCGCCGTTCCGGTCAACCGCCGGCCTCCCCTTTGTGGCAGCAGACACCCCCTCGCGCACACTCGGAGCCGGCGGGCGGCCGTACGCTTCGCCGCGGTGAACATCCTCGAGGAACTCAACGCGTCGAGCAACGGGCTGCGGGCCGTTGCGCTGATCGCCATCGTCATCGTCGCGTTCGTCGTGAACGCAACGGTCCGTATCAGCCTCCGATTCCTGTTTCGACGAGCCGTCAGGCGAGCGTTGCGTGGCCGCGGTCGCTGGACGTTACGCCTACCCCGCGCCGAGGACGGCACCGGCACCGAGCAGCGCCGTGTTCAACGGGCCGATGCCGCCGCCCACATGCTGGCTCGCATGGTGAGCGTCCTCATCGCAGCGGTGTCGCTGGTGGCTGCATCACATGTGGTCGGTATCGACCCGCTGGTCTTCGTGTCCTCGGCCGGGTTTCTCGGTGCGGGCCTGGCCATCGGCGGCCAGTCACTGATCAAGGACTGGCTGACCGGCCTGCTCGTCCTGCTCGAGGACCGGTATGCGGTAGGTGACCATGTCACGATGCGGGTGTCGGGCGCCGACGTGGATGGCACGGTCGAGGAATTGAACTCCGCCGGCGTGCGACTACGCCTCCCCGACGGCCACACCTGGCACGCCGGCCACGCATCGATCGAGAGCGTGGTCAACCGTTCCCAGGAACTGATCACGCATCGGATCGAAGTGCCTTCCGACGTGTGGTCCGAGCTCGACGAGGCGCTCATCGGCCCCAAACTCACCGCCGCCTCCCACGATCTGGGTCTCACCAACGTGGTTCTGCTGGCCGATATCGAAGCCGAGGCCCAACGCAACGGCACCACCAGCGTGGAATTCAGGGCCTCGCGTCGCCTGTCCGAACGCCAGCGCCGGCAGGTGGCCGAACGGGTCCTCGAAACAGACCGTCGCTCAGGGGCCTGACCGAAGTTCGCGGAGCGGTAGCGACAAGAGCACACGGATGCCCGCTGACACAACCGGTGCCGCGTAGAGTTGTCGCATCGAGAACCGCATCGCACCCGACGACGCTCCCGCCCGCTGGATGGACCGACTGCCCGAACACGCCCTGTACAGCATCTACGCCGACACGATCACAAAACGGTTTCCGGCGTTCGGCGTGCGCGATTTCGAGGATGCAAGGTTCGCCATGGCCCAGTCGCTGCATTCCTACGACGACCGCCATCGCATCGATCAGGCGCTGGTCGACGTCATCGTGACCCCCGAGAGCCACGAGCGCTTCACCGAGGATCTCGAAGCCTTCATCGTCAAGCATGGATTGCGGGGATGGATCGACTCCGGCGAATCGCTGGTGTTCGCCACCGACCACGGCCAGTTCACCGACGTGCCGGTCGTGGCCGAGACGTTGGGGCGCATCGGACTCGGGCAGCGGTCGACGACCGTGCAGGTCGTGAGCGAGATGATCTCGGAGATGGAACTGAACCTCGGTGCCGGCGAGTTCGCCGTCATCGACATGCTCCGCCACATCTCGGCCGTCGTGCAGACCGTGCCGAGACTGGACGGCAATCCGATCGAAGAGGTTCGTCGATACCGCGAGCGCAAGAATGAACACGGCCTCATGATCCTCGAGGCGGTCCGGGACACCCAGGGCTCCAAGACGGTCATGTCGCTGGTGGCGAGACACAACGTGACGTCGAAGAACGGCAACACGCTGTTCATCCACGAACCCAACCGTCGGACGCTGGAGGGATACGTCGCCCCCAATGTCAAGGTCGTGCCGGTGTGTATCGACTGCCCGACGTTCGGCGAATCCGGGAGCATCGCGCCGGCCGAGATACGCTATGAGTTCTTCGGTCCGATGTTCGTCAACGATCCCCGCGAGGACACTAGGAAGATCGTCGAGTACTTCCGGGAGGCGACGAACCGAATGGTCGGCGACGCATACCGCAACGGCGTCAAGGTTCGTTCGTGGCGGGCCCAGATGGCCAAACAGCGAGTGAAAGCGGCCCTTCCCACCGGCCATCAGAAAGATCCTGCCGAGGCTCGACCGGACTATTGACCACGGCTGCGGGCGACCGCCAAAGAACGATCGCCCGGGCTTGCTCTTCGCAAGATCACCACCGACGTACCTGTTCGATCAATCAACGTGGATCCATAGGTCTTCACCTTCCAAGGATCTGCGTTCATGCTGGACGAATGAACACATTGGCCAGGACCCGTCCAACCGCCCAGGACTCCGCCGGTGCGGTCCGATGACCGCTCGGACCGTCCTGCTGTTTGCCGGGATTCTGTCGACTGGGCTAATGGCCGGTCTGTTCTTCGGATGGGCGGTCTCGGTCATTCCCGGCACCTCCCGGATCCCGGACCTCTCCTATGTCGCCACGATGCAATCGATCAACCGGGCCATCGTCAACCCGCTGTTCGTTCTGTTCTTCATCGGAACCCCGGTCGTCCTCGGCGCTGGCGCCATCGCCCAGTTCCGAGCCGGCGACTCCCGCCGTGGGTGGCTCATGATCGCGGCCGCAACCACCTATGTCGTCGGGGTCCTCGGCGTAACCTTCGGTGGGAACATCCCGCTGAACGACACCCTCGACGCCTTCGACCTCGACACCGCATCGGCCGAAGCGATCAGCGCCCAACGCAGCGACTACGAAACGCGGTGGAACCGGTGGCACAACGTCCGCACGGCAGGCTCGGTGGCGGCGCTGTCGCTCGCCGCTCTCACCGCGCTCACCACCGCCCAGGCGGACTAGGTGTAGGGATCGAATCCGTGGCTCCATGAGAACCGCAACGTATTGGCGATGCTCGATGAGGCATGACCCAGGTCGGCTGATCGCCTGCCGAGACCCGCCGGCGACTGAGGCCAGCTCAGTCCCTCGGGCCGGGCAGGACAAAGTGGCCGTCGAGGATCCGCTGCTCGAGCGCCAACAGGTCGTCGCCCGCCTCCACACCGACCTCGGCCAACACGTTGCGGAGTCGCCCGCACGCCCGTAGCGCCTCCACCCGCCGGTCGCAGGCAGCCAATGCTTCGATCAGCAGATACCAAAGATGCTCGTGGTACGGGTGCTCCTCGACCGCCACCTCCAGTTCGCCGACGACCAGTTCGTGATTACCGAGGGCCAGCTCGGCTTCGATGCTGAGCTCCATCGCCGCCAGCCGCAGCTCGCCGAGCCGGTACGCCTCCAGCCGGAACGCTTCGTCGTCGGCCAGGTCGCCGAACGGACGCCCCCGCCACAGTCGCAGCGCTTCTCGGCAGATCTGCAGGCACTCCGCTGGATCGTCTTTGGCGGCGATCGCCAGACCGAGGAGCGACTCGAAGCGGATTGCGTCGATGTCCTGGGTTCCGATGTCCAGTTCATAGGCATGGTCGATTCGCAGGATCGCCTCGGCGCCCAGCACGTGACGAAGATTCGAAATGTAGGACTGCAACGTGTTGTCCGCCGACTCCGGCGGATGGTCACCCCACAGGGCCTGGTGCAGATGGTCGATCGCTACCGCATGGCCGGCTCCGATGGCGAGCGCGCCGAGTACCGCCCGGGCCTGTGGGCCGCCCACCGACCTCGCCCCCGTGGGTGTCATCACGTCGATCGGTCCAAGGACTCGGATCATCCACTCTTTGGCCATTTGCAGCGCTTCCTCTCAGCTCCCAGTTTCTCCTGCATGTGCTCTCCATGTACAGGTCCAGAAGTCCCAATGTGGGCGTCCAGCCGGCGTGCTACGGACGCCAACTGCACAGGAGGACAATCTGATCGAAAGAGAAGATCGAAAAGGACAGAAAGGAGTTGAAAATGAAGCTGTACGAACATCCGAAAACCGAGGAGACACTCGATCGGCTTCCCGAGTTGCCAGAAGGTGTAGTCGTTCCTGATGACATCAGCGGACTTCAACCCCCGACGACCCTGAAACCGGCCGCAGGAGCGGTTCGGTGGATGCGGTGGCTCGCCGCCATCGTGGTGCTCGGTGCCGTAGGAGTGCTGGCAGCAGTACTTTTGACCGGCAGCGACAATGCGATCGAGACCGCTCAGGTCGACGTGTCGTACTCCGCGATATGAGGGACCGGGTTCCAACTCGTTGAGCGCCATTCCCTGGGCACCCATGCCCGTGCTACGGCTCGGACCGGCATCTCGACGCATGGCTGACATGCCGACCTGGCCGCCACCGACTTCATGGCGGTGTACGGGACCGACAACCCCGTCTTCGTCGCAGCGTCCGCACCGACGTTTGGTTCGGACCGGCACCTGATCACATTGGCTGATCAGAGCGCGGCACACACCGTCGACTTCATGACGCTGTACGGGACCGACAACCCCGTCTTCGTCCAGGCGGTGACCAGCTTCACCGGTGTTCCCGGATAGCCCTGATCTGGGCTTCAGCAACGTCCAGGCGCCGACCACCCCGACACCGGTGTTGGGTTCGGACCGGCATCTGAGCACGCTGGCCGGAGGGTCGGCTGCTGCGATCGCCACCGGCGAGTACCTGGAGCTGTACGGGACCGACAACCCGTCATTCGTCGGGCCGGCGCCTGCCGCACCCGTGATGGCCGTCCCGGATACGTCTGATCTAGGCTACAGCGCAGTTGACCTGGGCTTCGCCGCCCCGGCAAGCTCCGACCTGGGCTACAGCGCCGTCCCGAGCAGCAGCGACTACATGGCGCTCTACGGGACCGACAACCCCGTCTTCGTCGAAGCAACTGAGCACCCGCTCGCAGACTTCTACGGGTAGGCATATGCCACCCGCCACACCGGAGGTGATGATTCATCCATACGACCTCGGTGCGGCGCCTCGAGGAGTCCGAGGCGCCGCACCTTTGCGTCCACAGCAGCGTCGCCAGCGGGAGCCGATGCGGGACTTCGGTCCCTTCGGCCGTGACTCGATCGCGGCGATGATGGGGTGAGCCGTTCCCGTGGAGCGGTAGAGACAGGAGCCGTTGCTTCACCATGTCCGAACCGATACAGGACGTCGTCGTGGTGGGAGCGGGCATCATCGGGAGCGGCCATCGCCCACGAACTGAGCCGCTACGAACTGGCGGTGACCCTGCTCGACCGTGAGGCCGAGGCCGGGTTCGGGACGAGCAAGGCCAACAGCGGCATCATCCACGGCGGCCACCACACCGACACCGAAACGCTCAAGGGCCGCCTGGAATGGGTTGGGCAACCAGTTGTGGGACCCGCTGTGCGACGAACTCGGGTTCGGTTTCGCCCGCGTCGGCGAACTCACCGTCGCTCTCACCGAGGCCGATCTGCCGGCGCTGGACCGTCTGATCGAGAACGCCGAGGAGAAGGACATCGGCGACGTCGAGGTGTGGTCACGGCGAGCGGATCGGTGCCGCCGAACCTCAGGTCACCAGAGGCGTGATCGCCGGGGTGTTCTCACCCCACACCGCGGTCGTCAACCCCTACGAAGCGGTGTTCGGGCTGGTCGAAGCGGCGGTGGCCAACGGTGTTCGCCTGCGCACCCTCAGCCCAGTGACCGATCTCCACCACGACGGCGACACCTGGACGGTCACCACCCCGACCGACACCTTGGGCGCCAGGTTCGTCGTCAACGCCGCCGGTCTCGGTGCCGCCGCCATCGCTCACATGGCCGGGGTCGACGGCTTCGAGATACGGGGCCGCAAGGGCGAGGAATACCTGCTGGACAAACGCCTCCGCCACCTGGTGCGGCGGGTCATCTACCCCTGCCCTACCCCGGTAAGCAAGGGCACGCTGGTCATCCCCACCTACGACGGCACGATCATGGTCGGCCCGACCGCCGACGAGGTCGACGACCCCGACGACGTCACCACCACCACCGCCGGGGAGTCCAAGGTGTTCGCCGGGGCCCGACGGCTGGTGCCCTCCCTCAGCGAACGTGACATCATCGCCCAGTTCGCCGGAACCCGGGCGACGATCCAAGGCGACGACTTCCTGATCGGACCGACCGAGGCCCCCGGCTTCATCAACGTGGCCGGCATCCAGTCGCCGGGGCTGACCGCCGCCCCGGCCATCGCCCGCTACGTCGCCGACCTTCTCGGCCAGAACGGTCTGGAGATGCCGCCCAGACCTCTCCTGAACCGCATCGAACGGCCCATCCATTTCGCGTCGCTCACCACCGACCAACAGCGAGCCCTGGCCGACACCGACGAGCGCTACCGGCGCATCGTCTGCCGGTGTGAGTTCGTCACCGAGGGCGAGGTGTGCGATGCCATCGAACGGGGCGCCACCACCGTCGACGGGCTGAAGTTCAGGACCAGGGCCGGGATGGGCCGCTGCCAGGGCGGTTTCTGCGCCACCCGCTGTATCGAGCTGCTCTCCGCCGATCTCGGCATCAACATGTCCGAGGTCACCAAACGGGGCCCAGGATCGTGGCTGGTCCTCGACCGACCCGACGACGATGGGGATTCCGCCGCCGGCGCCGAACCGGTCACGGAGGCGTCATGATCGACGACCGGCCGCATGTGCTGCTCCCCAAGTACGACGTGGTCGTCGCCGGCGGCGGACCGGCCGGCCTCGGCGCAGCCGTTGCGGCCCGCGACGCCGGGGCCGAACGAGTCCTCGTCGTCGACCGCGAAGCGGAGGCGGGTGGGATCCTCCTCCAGTGCATCCACTCCGGGTTCGGCCTCCACCACCTCGGTGAGGAACTGACCGGACCCGAGTACGCCCAACGAATCCTCGAGAACGCCCTCGACGATGGGGTCGACGTGCTCACCAACGCCTATCTGCTGGACATCGACAACGACCAGAATCTCAAACTGCTGTCGGCCGACCACGGCGTCGCCATCCTCGACACCAGGGCGACCGTCCTGGCGATGGGGGCCAGGGAGCGCACCCGGGCGGCCATCCGCATCCCCGGCCGGCGCCCGGCCGGTGTGTTCACCGCCGGCGCCGCTCAACGCCTGGTCAACCTCAACGGCGTCCTCCCCGGCCGGCGGGTCGTCATCCTCGGTTCCGGCGACATCGGTCTGATCATGGCCAGGCGGCTCACCCTCGAAGGCGTCGAGGTGGCCGGCGTGTTCGAGCTGATGCCCCATGCCAACGGGCTGAGCCGCAACATCGTGCAGTGCCTGCACGACTTCGACATCCCGTTGCACCTGTCCACCACCGTCGTGGAGATCCACGGCCGGGACCGGATCGAGAAGGTGACCGTCGCCCCGGTCGACGCCCACATGAAGCCGGTGCTCCACAAGGCCTGGGATGTTCCGTGCGACACGTTGCTGGTGTCGGTGGGCCTGATCCCGGAGAACGAACTGTCCCGGGAACTGCGGTTGCGGCTCGATCCGGTCACCTCCGGACCGATCGTGTCCAGCACGATGGAAACCTCCCGCGACGGCGTGTTCGCCTGCGGCAACGTGGTCCACATCCATGACCTGGTCGATTTCGTCAGCACCGAAGCCGAACTGGCCGGCGGTCACGCCGGGCGGTTCGCCCTCGGGGCCCGGCCCCCGCACGACAACGTCCGGCTGCAACCGGGTAGCCAACGTCGCCTATTGCGTGCCCCACACCGTCACCACCGATCAGCCCCACACCGTCTACATGCGCGTCCGCAAACCGCTGGAGAAGAGCATGCTCCGCCTGCGCGACGCCGACGGGCGAGATCGTCCACGAACGCCGCCTCCGCTATGTGGTGCCGGCCGAGATGGTGACCTTGAAACTCCGGCCCGGTGTGCTCGACGGGTTCCAGGGCGACGCCCTCCACGTGGAGGTGGTCCCCCGATGACCACCGATGATCTCACCACCTACGCCTATCTCTGCATCGGTTGCCCGCTCGGCTGCCGGCTCGAGGTCGACGAGGACAGCCACGGCGACATCGTCGAGATCCGAGGCTCGTCGTGCCGGAAGGGCGACCGCTACGCCGCCCAAGAACACACCGATCCTCGCCGGGGTGTCACCACCACGGTGGCGATCAGCGGTGGTTTGTGGCCCCGCCTCCCGGTCAAGACGGATGGCGAGATCCCCAAGGATCGGGTGCTGGCGGCGTGCGAGGCGCTGCGACGGGTGCGGCTCGAGGCCCCGGTCAGGATGGGCGAGGTGATCGTGCACGATGTGCTCGGCACCGGTTGCGACGTCGTCGCCACACGCGACATGGCGCGGGTCAGCTAGCCGGCATCCACACGAGTCGGCGTTGAACGCCTGGTGTCCTACATGCTGAGTTCGACCTCGAACTCCAAAAGGGTGGCCCCCATGTTGACCGGCTGCTGCGGGGGACCGTCCGCGTTCGGTTGGGCGTGAGCGTTGCGGGCGCCATCACCGTCTCGCCACTCGTCGTAGGAGGCCTGATCCGCCCATCGGGTGTAGACGAACCAGCGCGTCTCGTTGTCCCCGGTGGGGCGGAGCAGCTCGAAACCCTCGAAGCCCGCCACGCCGGTCAGACCGCTCATCCGGGCAGCGAATCGTTTCACGATCTCCTCACCGGCGTTCGGGGGGATCTCAAGAGCGTTGATCTTCACAAGTGCCATCTGTGCTGTCTATCGCAAGAAATCAGCGGTCGACCACGATCGCCGTGCCGTCGCGGCGCGCATCGCCGACACCTTCCATGCTTCCGCCGGCGGTCATCGTGACGGCGTGCACGCCGCCGTAGAACAGGTTGCGCTCCGGCCAGGCCCGGTGATCAGGAAAAGCGTCGACGAGCTCGGCCCGGACGGCGTCGGGGTAGAAGTCCTCGAAATCGAGATGCCCACCTTCGACGTGCAGTCGTGGGGCGTTGACCGCCTCCGCCAGTCCGGCGTCGCGCAGACACAGCTGCACGACCACCTGGCAGATAGCGGTGCGAATGCGGTTCGATCCCCCCGATCCCATCGCCACCAGTGCGCCGTCGTCGTGTTCGATGATCGTCGGGCACATCATGGAAGACAGCCGGGTGTCGAGCGGCCAGTCCGAGGTGCCGGCCGGGTTGACGTCCTCCTCGCCCAGGATGTTGTTGAGCATGTAGCCGAACGTCCCCACCACCTCGCCGTTGCCCTCCCCGTTGGAGATCGTCACTGCGCACGTCGTACCATCCGCATCGATCACCGACACATGGGTGGTGCCGCGCCGACGAAGCAACGCCGGCGCCACCAGCTCGGAGAGGTCGCTGCCGGCCTCGGCACGGGCCCGGCTGGTCGCCTGGAATGCACGGGTCAGTTCCAGCGGGTCGGTCCCATCGAGATGGTCGAGCGAATGGCCGATCAACATGCCCCCGGCGGCGGGAAGGGGGTTCATGTGCACGGTCGCCTGACCCACACGGACCGAAACCGGCTGTCGCGGCACCGCCTGGTAGTCGCGAAGATCGGCCGGGGTCAGATGACCCTGACCGTGCTGACTTGCGATTACCGCATCCTCCACCGCTGCGTTGTGATCGTCCGATGCCAGTGCGCTCAGCGCATCGGCGATCTCGGGGTTGCGGAAGTTCTCTCCGGCCCGAACGAGGTGACCCTCCGGAGCGAAGATCTCCCGCGATGCGGGGGTGGCGGTGAGGATCGGCGCCACCACACCGGACAGGAAATGCTGGAATGGCGTGACCAGCACCCCATCCCTGGCAGCCCGCCGGGCCGGTTCGACCAGGTCAGCCAAGGTCATGCCGGACCCAGCCCGGTGAAGAGCCCGGATGCCGATGAAGAAACCCGGCGTGGCGACCGTGGCCGGGCCGATGTGGAACGCCTGGGTGGCCGTGCCGAAATCAGCGTGGACTTCCCGGACGCCGGCGTCGCCGAACACGCGGCGCTGCTGTGGGGTTTGCGGAAAGAAGTCGATCACCGAGACCTCTCCGCTCGATCCGTCGCGGACGATGGCGAACCCGCCGCCACCCGGTGAGCACAGCACCGGTTCGGCCACACACGCCATCGCCACCGCACCGATGGCGGCGTCGACGGCGTTGCCACCGTCACGGAGGATCCGGGCGCCCGCCTCTGCGGTCACGTCATGGCCAGCGGCAACGACCCCGGCTGGTCCACTCCGATTCACCCGACCTGTCTATCGTCGATAGGTCCCGCTTCGCCGCTGTACCGGTGTTGCGCCGACGCTGGGCCCGCAGTTCAGATCATCGGTTCGAAACGGCAGGCGACATTGAGTTGGGAAATCGAGGCGGTGTTCGGCAGCCGCAGAACCGTGCTGACCAGCTCAGCCAGATCCTCGGGCTGAACCGCCGTCGAAAGGTCCAGATCGGCATCAAGAGCCAGCGGCATATCGGTGGCGACGAAACCAGGGGAGAGGTTGGTGACCCGGACACCGTCATCCCAGCCCGCCCGTCGGGTTGCATGGCTGAGCGCGGTGACGGCGAACTTCGAGATGGCGTAGCCGATCTCGTCGTTGGCGACCCTGATGCCCGACAGGCTCGACAGGTTCACGATCCGTCCCGTGCCGGCTGCTCGCAGATGGGGGAGCGCACATCGGGTCAACCGAAGCGGCGCTTTGACGTTGACCGCGAACATACGATCGAGGGCTGCCTCCTCGCCGTCGGTGAGCGTGAACGATTCCAGTATTCCGGCGCAGTTGACAAGCCCGTCGAGACGTCCAAAACGCCGGATGGTGGCGTCGACCCAGGCTGCGTCCGTCCCCGGTTGGGTGGCGTCATAGGTGGCGCGCAGTCCGCGCTCATCATCCATCGATGAGGTCGCCGCGGTCAGTGCGTCCAGCCGGCGGGCACCGAGGCTCACCAGTGCACCGTCGACGGAGAGGCGCTCGGCGATGCTCAACCCGATACCCCGGTTGGCACCGGAGATCATGATCACACGGTCGGTGAGTTCGATCATGGCGAGACCTCCGGTGAAGCGGTGAAGTATCGACGGTAGTGCGGCGCACCACCGCCGAGAGATTTCTCTTGTCAGCCCGACCGAACGGGAGTAGGTTCCGCGAAAGCGGGTAGATGTGCCCGCTGTCACAACCAACAAACCGAGGATCCGCAGCCGGACCCGGGTGACGTCGCAGCTGCGGGGAACAGAGGAATCATGCGTACCTTTCTTGTTGCGTTCTTCGTCGCGACCCTGGCGCTCGTGCAGCCCGTGGCCGCCAACAGCACCGAACGTTCCAAACCCGACGTCATCGAGGCCAAGGAGAGGGTGGCAGCGGACTCACCCCCGTCGGTCGAGATGGTCGCTGCCGGTTTCGACAATCCACGCGGTCTGGCCATCTCCCGCACCGGTTCGATCTACGTGGCCGAATCCGGGGCCGGCGGCGCACAGCTGGTGGAGTCGCCCGAAGGTGCCAACTGCGCAGGTAACACCGGTGCGGTCAGCAAGATCCGGGGCGGTGAGGTCACCGTGATCGCCAACTTCGCTTCGGTCGCCGAAGCCAACGACGCCGACGGACCGGGCCCGGCTGCTCCGACCTGCGAGGGAACCGGCATCGCCGCCGGTGGACCTTCCGGAGTAGCCGTCGAGGCCAACGGTGATGTGGTGGTCGCAATGGGCCTGGGTGGAACCCCGGAGACCCGGGCGCAGTTCCCCGCTGCGATCGGTGACCAGCTTGGCACCCTGCAGCGGATCGATCGCAACGGCGATGTTGAGGCGGTTGCTGATCTTGCCGCGTTCGAGGCCAAGTACGACCCCGACGGCAGGGGCGCCGACTCCAATCCCTATGCGGTGGTCGCCCTCGACTACGGGCGCCGTCTGGTCGCCGACGCAGGCGGCAACGACATCCTCGAGGTCAATCCCTGGGGCGGTGTGCGCCGTTACGTCTCGGCCTTCCCGCCTCTGCCGCCGGCGGCATTCACACCACCGTCCTGTTTCGCTGACCTTCCCCCCGAGGCGCAGGCGCAGTTCCCGCCGCCCGGTGCGATGATCCCTCCGGATCCGGTTCCGACCAGCGTGGCGGTCGGCCCTGATGGGGCCTACTACGTGGGCATGCTGTCCGGTTTCCCATTCGCCGCCGGCTCGGCGGCGGTCTACAGGGTCGATCCGACGACGGGCCGGCACGATCCCTACGTGACCGGCCTCAATCATGTGGTCGGCATCGACTTCGGACCTGACGGCAGCCTCTTCGTCGTCGAGTTGGCCGAGAACCTCCTCGAGCTCGAGGTGTGCGAGGCCGACGCGCCGGGCACGCTCCTGATGGTCAAGAACGGTGTCACCACCGTTCTCCTCGACGAGGTTCCGCTGCCCGGTGGTGTGGTCGTCGACGCCTACGGTGCTGCGTACCTGACCGCCTTCAGCATCCTGCCGGGTGCCGGTGAGGTGTGGAAGGTGACGCCCGCCGAGTGAGGTGGGCAACGGGCCGAGGCCTCGACCCGGAGACGATCGCCGGCGCTAGCGTTGTCGGTAGTGGATCGATTCGAAGCCTCGGCCCTCACCCACATGCTCGTCGTGTCCGATGTGGAGGCGAGCCGGAACTGGTACGTGCGCGTGCTGGACGCCTCTGTCTACGGCGAGTACGGCGGCACCTCGGTGGTGCTCGAACTGCTCGGCAACTGGCTGTTGCTCGTGACCGGCGGTGGACCCGATGCCGGCAAGCCCTCCGTCGCTCTCGCCGTGCCGGAGAACCCTGATCGTGTCAGTTCCCAGATGATCTTCCGCGTCGCTGACTGCGTCGGCCTCTACGAGCTGCTGAGCGCACGGGGCGCCGAGTTTCTCGCTCCACCCCATGTGCGCGAGGGCGAAACCCGGGCCTTCTTCCAGGACCCCGATGGTCACCTCTTCGAGATCTCGGAGCTGACCTGACCAATCGGGGGCAGGGCGATCGATCGCCGGCGTGGGGCTAGAAGATCTCCGGCGTCCAGGGCGCCACCGGCCATGCAAACAGGCGGTCGAGTTCGACGATGGCGCTGTTGTCGCCATCGATACGACCCGCCGCCGCGAGGGTGGTGGCCCGCTGACCTCCCAGGTACAACGCACCCAGGGTTGCGATGTCGAGGTTGACATCGGCGGAGGCATTGTCGACGACAACCGTTGCCGAGCCGTCACCGGTCGAGATCCGGTAGTTGTTCGATTGGTCCTCATAGCGGGCGTCGGTAACCCCGACCACAAGGTCGGCGTCGTGGCGGTAGCGGCGAGCCTCCAGCAGTCGTATGACATCGAGGATTCGCAGCCACAGGGCGTCGCCCACCTGGCGGGCGACTCGGCGAGGATCGGTCACCAACCAGGGAAGGGGATCGTCGGTCGGGGCGTTCCACCACGTCACCCGGGGGAAGAGGTCGAGGTGGGACAGGTGGTGCCACAGCGCACGCCGGGCCGCAGCGTTGAGGGCGACGAGCTCTGTCACCTGCACCTTGCCGTTGGCGCCGTTGGTGTCCCACTCGAGCTTCTGGCGATAGAGGGCGTAACCGACGGCGACCCCGTCCTGTTCGGCGATCACCCACCTGTGCTTGGACAGGCCTTCGCGGTCGGACTTGTGATCGAGGAACAGCCGGTGGCGCCACCACTGATCCGAGCGAGAGAACATGCCGGGCCGGCGGTCGAACTCGGCATCGAAGAGCGGCGGGACGAGCGGTTCGGCTTCGTCGGCGGCGACGAGTCGAAGCTGCACGCCCGGCTCGGATGCGGCCACATCCGTGAACCGGGTGTCGAACTCGGTTTCGGCGAGATCGGCGGCCGGTCCGTACCCGAAACGGCCGTAGATCGACCACTCCGAAGCCCACAGGCCGGCGACCGGTTGCTCACGATCCCGGGCCTGCTCCAGATGAAGGTCCATCATGGCGGTCAGGACGCCTCGGCGGCGATGGGTGGGAGTCACCGAGACCACCGTGGTCCCGGCCATCGCAACGCGGCCGCCGGGAACCGCCAGGTCGAGGTCGAACGAGCCACAGGTGCCGACGAGCGTGCCGTCGTCGAAAGCGCCGATCATCAGTTCGGTGTCGAAGAGGGCCTCGAACCGGGCGTCGAGTTGGGCATCGGACTCGACGTCTTCGCCGAAGGCCGCCGTAAACCGCTCTCGAAATGCCGGTCGATCCCCTTCGCTCAGAAAGCGAACCTCGAGGGCCATCAGGTGAACGCTACCCGGGTCGGCGGGTCGGTGCCAGGCAGATGCCCATGGATGCCCGATGGTCCGCACCACGGCCCCGTCGTCGCTGTGACCGGATCCCGCGCACAGCGGACGCACCAGCTCCCGCCCGTGAATCGGTGCGACGTCCGATGAGCTCGCTGCGAAGCCCGATCAGCGCCATCGTCCACTCCGGGACCGGCGGCGGTGGCGGCTGTGGGCGTGGGTGATATTTCCCGACATGTGCTGGTCAATTGTGCCTATGTGTGCAAGAGTGGCCAACGACTCGGCTTGCTGGGTCAAGGGGCGTAAGCGGATACATGACAATGCGGTCGGGCTGAACTCACTCCTGTTCGGGGTTTGTTTCCTGACGTCGAGAAGGGTCTCCCGAGCGTGCTCGGGGGCTCACCCACCAGAACACCACACAAATCCGGAGTCGAAGAACAATGATGAGCAGCGCAGCGGTCGTGACATCGAGGTCGGGGAGGCGGAAGATCCCGTGGGTGATTGCGGTGGTGGTGGCCACGTTGATCGCGGCGGTGGCCGGTCCCGGTGCCCCGGTGGCGGCCGAGGACGGTGCGACGTCCTTCACGGTTGTGGTCGAGAACGTGTCGAACGATGGGACGTTGTCGACGTCGGCGGGGACGGTGGCGGTGCCGTTGTCGCCGGGTGCGTATCTGGTGCATCCGGCTGGTCGTAATGCGTTGTTGGATCCGCGTGATGCGGCGACGCCTGCGTTGGAGGCGTTGGCTGAGGATGGTGATCCTTCTGGGTTCCCGTCGCAGGTGCCGGGGGCGAAGGTGTTCGACACTCCGGATGGCGCTGATGGTCCGGGTCCGTTGTTGCCCGGTCAGACCTATTCGTTCTCGTTCGAGGCAAGCCCGGGTCATGAGTTGTCGTTGGCGACGATGTTTGTGCAGTCCAACGACTGGTTCTATACGACGGTGTCGGATACGCACGGGATTGCGTTGTTCGATGGTGATGGGAATCCGACCTCGGGTGATGTGACCGATCAGTTGAAGTTGTGGGAGTCCAAGACCGAGGTGGACGAGGAGCCGGGGACGGGTCCGAATCAGGCGCCGAGGCAGAGCGGTCCGAACACCGGTGAGACCGAGTCGGGTCAGGTGATCAGCCTCAGCACCCAGGGCATCGTGCCACCACTGAATGGTCCGGTGATCAAGGTCACCATCACTTCCGACGGGACGACACCGCCGGTCGAGCCACCCACACCGCCGACCGAGCCTCCTGTCGAGCCACCCGCACCACCGGTCGAGCCGTTCAACGCCTCGGATGGCATGGTCGTGGGCCGAACGGGAACCCTGAACGGTCTGAACGGCATCAATGTCGGCCCCGATGGCAAGGTCTACAACGCCAGCGTGGGCGGCAGCGAAATCACCGTGCATGATCCCGAAACCGGCGAGATACTCGACCGGATCGGCCAAGAGCGGGGAGTCAACGGCCCCGACGACCTGTACATCACACCCGACGGCACGATCTACTGGACCGAGATCCTGGCCGGCAACGTGGGGATGCTCAAGCCCGACGGGACGTTCAAGAAGCAGTTTGTCGGCCCCGGCGTCAACCCGATCACCATGTCCGACGACGGTCGCCTGTTCGTGGGCCGGATCTTCCTCGGTGAGGGGCTGTACGAGTTGGATCCGGAGCTCGGGGTCGATCCGGTCGTCCTCATCCCGGACATCTCGGTGAACGCCTTCGACTTCGGCCCGGATGGTCTGCTGTACGCACCGCTGTTCTTCGGCGGAGCCGTCGTGAAGATCGATGTCGACGCCAACCCGCCCGTCCCGGAAACGGTGGTGAGCGGACTGCACGTGCCATCAGCGGCCAAGTTCAACTCAGCCGGTGAACTCCACATAGCCGATCTCGCCGGCGGCCAAATCCTGAAGGCCGATACCGCAGCGGGCACTGTCGAGGTGGTGACGTCGATCGAAGGAACCATCGACAACCTCACCTTCGACGCCAGCGACCGGCTGTTCTTCGCCGCCGGTGCGGACAACCAGATCGTGCGGCGCACCCCGAGTGGCGAGATCGTCGTCTTCGGCGAGATCTCACTGGGGCTCCCGGGTGGCGTGACCGTCAGCCCCGATGGCACGGTCTGGGTCGCGGACCTCTTCGTCCTCCGGGGCTACGGCGACGGCGCCGACCCGGTCACATCGTTCTATGAGCGATTCTCTCCGCCCGGCCAGGGTTTTGGCGGCGCCGCCAGCGTCTTCGCCGACGGCGATCTGCTCGTCACCTCGACGACGTTCGGCAACAACGTGCAGGTGCTCAACCCCGCCACCGGCGAGGTGCTGGAGGACTTCCGAAACCTCGCCGGTCCCACCAACGCCATCGTTCACGGTGATCGTCTGGTGGCGTCGCAATTGGGTGCCGATCCCAGTCTCGGCGGGAGCGTGGTCGATGCCAGAAGCGGCGATGTGCTCCTCGACGGCCTGATCCTCCCGGTCGGCCTGGCATCCGATGGAACCACGTTGTACGTGTCGGATTGGGCAACAGGGACCATCACCGCTGTGACTGATGGCGGCTCCACCGTGATCGCCAGCGGTTTGACCGGCCCCGAAGGCCTCGCGGTCGATGGCGACCGGTTGCTGGTGGTCGAGGAGGGATTGGATCAGGTCTCGGCCATCGATCTCGCTTCGGGTGCTGTGACCCCGGTGATCGTGGGGCTGGACCTCGGCCCGCCGGTCCTGGAAGGCTTCGCTCCGTTCGGCACGGTCACCGGTGTCGCCGTCGGTGACGACGGGGCCATCTATGTCACCCAGGATGGCGCCATCAACGCCCTTCTCAAGTTCGGACCGGACGGATCGGCACCGCCGCCGGTGGAGCCGCCGGCGCCGTCGTTGGGTTTCGTCGACACGCTTGCTGCCGATGGTCGGTTCACGACACTGTTGGCGGCGATCGATGCGTCGTTCCTGGGGCCACCGCCGGAGGGGCAGTTGTTCACGTTGTTGGCGCCGACCGATGAGGCGTTTGCCGCTTTGCCGTCTGGTTTGTTGGATCAGTTGCTGGCCGATCCGGGTTTCCTGACCGACGTGTTGGTGTATCACTTGATCGAGGGCAGCGTCCCGGCTGAGACGGTGGTGACGTTGACCGAGGCGACGTCGGCGTTGGGGGCGCCGATCGGGATCGAGGTGGTGGATGGCATGGTGGTGCTGAACGGTTCGGTGAACGTGATCCAGACCGACCTGTTCACCACTCAAGGTGTGATCCATGTGATCGACGGTGTTCTGGAGTTGCCGCCGCCGCCGGAGCCGTTGGGCTTCCTCAGGGCCGATTTCGCCCGGGGGAGTACCGAGGTCCCGGCCCCGGGTGATCCCGATGCTGTGTCGACGGTGTTCGTGGATGTCTTCGACAATGGTGATGGGGCGACGGCCGAGGTGTGTGTGTTTGTGGAGACGTCGGTTCAGGATCCGACGATGGTGCACATCCATCGTGGTGCGGCCGGGGTGGACGGGCCGGTTGTCGTGAACTTCGAGCTCACGGCCGAGTCGTTTGATCAGAACGAGTTGAACCCGTCGGTGCGTTATGCCGACGGGTGTGTGGATGTTGCCATCGAGCTGGCGCTCGAGATCCTCGAGGGTCCGGACGGGTTCTACATCAACATCCACTCGGTCCGCTTCGCTGCCGGCGCCAACCGCGAGCAGCTGATGGACGCCGAGGGGCCGGACCCGCGGGCGTTCACGGCGGCACCGCTGCTGGGATCGAATGTGGTTCCAGGACCGGGCGATTCCGACAGTGGCCGTAGCTGGGCCGATTTCTATCTGCCGGTGACCGACACGGGTGAGATCTGCTACTACAGCTTGTCGTTCCGGACCGACGAGCTCACCTCGGGTCATATCCACATCGGGGCGGCCGGAGAGGCTGGTGGTGTCCTGGTGGATCTGCAGGTCGGTTCGCGGTGGGAGCTCCGTCTTCATGGGAGCGGGCAGGGTTTCTTCGTCACCGGTTGTGTGCCGATCACCGCCGAGGCGTTGGCGATGATCACCGCTGACCCGGCCGGGTTCTACGTCCAGCTCCACACCGATGCGCTCCCCGATGGGGCGTTGCGGGCCCAGTTGGTCGCCGGGGTGGGTGAGATCATCCGCTTCGCCGATCTTGCCCCGCCCGAGGGGCCGAGGGCCAACGATCTGTTCGGATTCGCCGACATGGCACTGTTCCCGGACCAGGGGCTGCTGTGCTGGGACACCCCGAATGCGGGGATCGGTTCGCCAACAGCGGTGTCGATCAGTGATGCGGCCGGGGTGGTGGTGAGCTTTGATCTTGCCACGTATCCGATGCTCGCCGACGAGGTCGACCCGTTCATCGAGTTCACGTCGTTCGGTTGCCAGACCGTGGTCGCCGACATCCTCCAGGGACTGGTCGACAACCCGAACGACTACACGCTCTCGATGGACTCCGCCGCCGGGGCGGCGGCCCTGACCGGGGTCGTGTTCGATCCCGAGTTCGGACCACCACCTCCCGATGAGGGGCCTCCTCCAGAAGAAGAGCTCCTCGATCTCCAGCTGTTGGGATTCAACGACTATCACGGCCACCTCGAGTCGACGACGCCTGGCACCGTCGCCGATGTCCCGGCCGGTGGCGCCGAGTACCTTTCGGCCAAGCTGAACGAACTCCGTGAGGGCAACGAGTACAGCCTCACGGTTGCCGCTGGCGACCTCATCGGTGGTTCACCGGCATTCTCCGGGCTCTTCCACGACGAACCGTCGGTCGAGTCGTTGAATGCGATGGAGCTCGACGTATCCGGTGTCGGCAACCACGAGTTCGACGAAGGGGTCGCCGAACTGCTCCGTATGCAGAACGGCGGCTGCCACCCCGTCGATGGCTGCTACTTCCCCGATAACCCATACCCCGGCGCCGACTTCCAATGGCTCGCGGCCAACGTCGTGGAAACGGCGACCGGCCAGACCCCCTTGCCCGAGTTCTGGATCGAGCAGGTGGACGATGTCCCGGTCGGGTTCATCGGCATGACACTCGAAGCGACCGACACTCTGGTGGCGGCCGCCGGCATCCAGGGCTATGACTTCCTCGACGAAGCGGAGACGGCAAACGCTCTCGTCCCCGAGCTCAAGGCGCAGGGCGTGGAGGCGATCGTCGTGCTGCTGCACGAGGGTGGGTCGCAGACGCCGCCTCCTGGCGACGTCGACGCATGTGTCGGCATCTCCGGACCGATCGTTGCGATCAACGCTGCCCTGGACCCGGAAATCGATGTCATGATCACCGGTCACACCCACCTGCCCTACAACTGTGTGCTCGACGACGCCGCCGGAGACCCACGCATCGTCACGAGCGCCTACTCGTACGGCCGTGTGGTCACCGAGGTGAACCTCGTCCTCGACAAGCAGACCAAGGACGTTCGCCGTGACCTCAGCACGTCGGTCAACCATGTCGTCGACCAGGGTGCGTTGACGCCCGACCCGGTGCAGACCGCGATCATTGATAGGTGGCAGCCATTGGTCGACGCCGCCGGTGACACGCCGGTTGGCACGATCACCGCCGACATCAACCGCGGCGGTACACCCCCGGGAGACGATCGTGGCGTGGAGTCCCCGGCAGGGAACCTTGTCGCCGACGCCCAGCTGTGGGCAACCTCGAACTTCTTCGCCGACGTCGCCTTCATGAACCCCGGTGGCGTGCGTTCGGATCTCACCTTCGCCGAGTCGGCCGGTGAGGGCGACGGCGTCGTTACGTTCGGTGAGGCGTTCACGTTCCAGCCGTTCGGCAACACTTTGAACACATTCCCGATGACCGGAGCGCAGATCGTGTCGGTGCTCGAGGAGCAATGCCAACCGGCCGGGTCGAGCCGTCCGTTCCTGCATCTCGGCGTGTCGGAAGGTTTCACCTACGACCTTGCCACCACGTTCGCAGGAGATGACTGTGAATCGGTCACGATCAGCAATGTGATGTTGGCCGGTGTTCCGCTGGACCCGGCCGCAACCTACATCGTCACGGTCAACAACTTCCTCGCCGACGGTGGCGACAACTTCGGGACCTTCGCCACGATCACCGAGCCGAAGCTCGACGGTGGCAATGACCTCCAAGCGCTCGCCAACTACCTCGGCACGTTCGGCCCGGTCGCTCCTCCGCCGACCGACCGGGCCAACGAGCTGCCGTAGCAGGACGAATCGACATCCACCGAACGCCAGCATGACCGGTCCCCGATGGGTCATGCTGGCGTGATGGAAGCCGACACCGCCCCGTTCACCCTTCGCAGTGCCGCAGGGTTGGCGACCACGCCGTGGCCGCTCCGCGATTGCACCGTGGTCGTGATCGATGCCCAGGTCGAGTACGCCTCCGGAGCGCTGGTGCTGCCGGGGATCGACGACGCCGTGGCCAACATCGTCAGGTTGCTCCAACAGGCCCGAGGGGTGGGCGCCCCGGTCGTCCACGTTGCCCACCGCGGCCTTCCCGGCGGCATGTTCGACCCGGCGGCCGGTGGACGCATCATCGACTCGGTCGCCCCTCACCGAGGTGAACCGGTCGTGGACAAGAGGTTGCCCAACGCCTTCGCCGGGACCGACCTCGCCGGTCGGCTCAAAGGCCTTGGCGACGCCCCGTTGGTGCTGGCGGGGTTCATGACCCACATGTGCGTCAGCGCTACCGCCCGGGCGGCGCTCGATCTGGGTTTCGATGCGATTGTCGCCTCCGACGCAACCGGCACGAGGGCACTGCCCGCCGCCGATGGTGGCGATCCCATCGACGCCGCCGCCGTGCACCGGGTGGCACTGGCCGCACTGGCCGACCGGTTCAGTGCGGTCGCGGCGACCGACGCCATCCTCGCCGCATAGCCCACTCCGGCCTGAGGCCGGTCTCACCGATTGAGGATCCGAGGATGGGCTCTGCGGTCTGCTCGACTAGAACAGGACCCATGGGAGAACACATACCGACCGCAGTCATCGGTGCCGGCTCGTGGGGCACAGCGCTTGCGTACCAGCTGGCACGTCGCGGAGTTCCCACGACGATCTGGGCGCGGGAGCCGGAGGTGGTCGCCTCGATAAACGATCGCGATCGCAACGCCCTCTTCCTCAGCGATGTCGATCTGCCCCCACCCCTACGCGCCACCGGTGACCTGGAGACCGCCGTCGCAGAAGCAGACATCGTGGTGAGCGCTGTACCGACCCAGTTCCTTCGCACAACCTTCGCCGCCGTCGCCAATGCGTTCGGGTCCGTCGATGCGATCGTGTCGGTCTCGAAAGGCATCGAGGTCGGCACATCACTCACCCCGACCCAAGTTCTCCGCGAGGTGGTCAGTCAGCCGTCCACACTCATCGCTCTGTCCGGCCCCTCCTTCGCTGCGGAGGTGGTGGGCGGCTCGCCGACAGCGGTCGTCGCGGCCGGTCACGATCGCGACCTCGTCGAACGGGTGCAGATTCTGTTCAGCGACGAGCGATTTCGCGTGTATGCCTCGGACGACATCGTGAGCGTCGAGCTGGGAGGGGCGCTCAAGAACGTCGTCGCCATCGCGACGGGAATCGTCGATGGGCTCGGCTATGGCCACAACACGCGGGCTGGGTTGATCACGAGGGGTCTGGCCGAGATCACCCGCCTCGGCGTGGCGATGGGTGGCAAGCCGATGACGTTCTCCGGTCTGTCGGGTCTGGGGGACCTCGTCCTCACCTGCTCCGGTGACCTGTCCCGCAACCGCCAGGTCGGGCTCGCACTCGGCCGAGGTAGGACACTCGACCAGATCCTGGATGAGATGGACGAGGTCGCCGAGGGGGTGAAGACGACTGCCGCCGCCCACCAACTCGCGGCGGACGCCGGCATCGACATGCCGATCACCGAACAGGTCTACCGGGTGCTCTACGAGGGGGCCGCGCCGCGCCAGTCGGTCGTCGAGCTCATGACCCGCGACCTGCGGAACGAACTCGACTAGACGCTAGAGGCGCCGGGCCGGTGCCCGGTACACGTCGATGTTGTCCGCTGGGAGCGGTTCGTTCCCCAGGATCAGGTCGGCCGCCTTCTCGGCGATCATCATCACCGGCGCGTAGATGTTCCCGTTGGTCACGTTCGGCATCACCGAGGCGTCGACCACCCGCAGCCCGTCGACCCCGTGGACCCGCATCGTGTCCGGATCCACCACACTCATCTCACCGGTCCCCATCGCGCATGTGCAGGAAGGATGGAGTGCGGTCTCGGCTTCGCGGCCGACCCATTCGAGTATCTCCTCGTCGGTCTGTACCGACGGGCCCGGTGAGATCTCCCCACCGTTGAACTCGTCGAACGCCGGCTGGCCCATGATGCGCCGGGTGGTCCGCACCGTCTCCACCCATTCGCGGCGATCGTCGTCAGTGGACAGATAGTTGAACAGGATGGCGGGGTGTGTCGCCGGATCGGTCGACGTGATCCTGACCGTGCCCCGCACGTCGGAGTACATCGGGCCCACGTGCACCTGATACCCGTGTCCGCTGGTGGGGGAGGAGCCGTCGTAGCGGATGGCCAGGGGGAGGAAGTGGAACATGAGGTTCGGGTAATCCACCCGCTCGTTGCTGCGCACGAACGCACCCGCTTCGAAATGGTTGGTGGCGGCCGGTCCCCGCCGGGCTAGCCACTGCAGCCCGATGAACGGCATCCGCCACTTCGCCAATTGGGGCTGCATCGACACCGGTTGAGTGCATTCGTGCTGGATGTACACCTCCAGATGGTCCTGCAGGTTCTGGCCCACACCGGGCAGCGCCGAGACGACGCCGATCCCCAACCCACTCAGATGGTCGGGATCGCCGATACCGGACAGCTGCAGGAGCTGGGGCGAGTTGAACGCTCCACCGCAACTGATGACCTCGGCCGCGGCGACGGTGTGGGTGCGTCCCGCTCGCCGGTACACGACGCCGGTCGCCCGGGTGCCGTCGAAGAGGATCTGGTTCACCCGGGCCAAGGTGACCAAGGTGAGGTTGGGGCGGTTGAGCACCGGGTGCAGGTAGGCCCGGGCGGCGCTCAGGCGCCGGCCTCGGACGACGTTCTTGTCGAAGACCGCGAACCCTTCCTGCCGGTAGCCGTTGACGTCGGTGGTGCTGGCGAACCCGGCCTGCTCCCCGGCCTCGAGCCACGCTCCGAACAGGGGGTTGTCGGCGGGTCCGGTCTCGAGTTGCAGCGGTCCGTCGTCACCTCGATAGGCGTCACCACCGATCAGCCGATTCTCCATCCGCTTGAAATAGGGGAGACAGTGGGCGTAGTCCCAGCGCTCCAATCCTTCGATCTCGGTGGACCACCGGTCGTAGTCCATCGGGTTACCCCGTTGGAAGATCATCCCGTTGATGCTCGACGATCCGCCCAGCACCTTGCCCCGGGCGTGGTACACCCGACGGCCGTTCATGAATGGCTCGGGTTCGCTTTCGTATTTCCAGTCGTAGAAGCGGCTGCCGATCGGGTAGGTCAGGGCGGCGGGCATGTGAATGAACACATCCCACCGCCAATCCTTGCGGCCGGCCTCGAGGACCAACACCCGGTTGGCCGGGTCGGTGCTGAGCCGGTTGGCGAGGGCACAGCCGGCCGATCCGCCGCCGATGATCACGAAGTCGTAGGTGTCGCTCGAACTCTCCTGCACGGGTGCCATTTGAGCCCAGCCGGCGGGCCGTTGTCGAAAGTTCAGGAGCTTTGGGATCTGGAGTGCGATCTGGGGCGTTTGGATCGGCGGGCCCGTTCGCTCTCGAGCCAGACCTCAGGGTCGACCGCTCCGGTGGGTGCATTCGGATCCATCTCCTGCACGAGCCGCCACGCCTCGTCGGCGCGCGAGCGGGCGTCGAGATAGCGCCGCTGGGCCGCCGCCGCAGCGGCCGCCGCCTCCTTGACCAGTCTCTCGGCCTCGGCATCGCCGTCCCGGCAGTTCAATCGGGCGAGCTCGGCGGTCACCATCAGCGAGCTTGCTTCTCGATCGAGCGAGTTGGCTCGTTCACTGGCGCTGGCCGCTCGATCCTGGGCGTGGTCGAGTGCGATCATCTCCGCATTCTCGGGCTGGACGTCGAGCCGGGTTTCGATTGCGTGCTGGACGAACACGACGGTCGGGAGTTGTTCCACCATGTCGTCGATCGAAACCCCGCCGGGTCCGAGCATTGCCTGGTTCCGCACGCGCAGCGGGGCCAGCACGAGTTGGGCGGTGCCCGCCTTACCGGCGAACTCCTCTGGCTTGGCGGTGCCCATGATCATGGCCGGAATCCTGGCGTCGTCGATCAGACCGGCGATACGGTCTGCGTCGTTGTGCCCGGCGCCGGCCTGATCGCTGGCGATCCACACCTCGATCGTCGCCCTCGACCACACCGATGTGCGGGTCGCCATCCAGGCCAGCAGGGTGAGGAGCTGGCCGTTGGCATCGTCGGACCACCAGACCGCAATGCGGCGGTGTCGGCCTTCGGCCGGCGCCCCGCCGTCGAGGCCTTGGGCGTGGACGATGCCGACATGGGAGCCGAACCGGACGCCGGTCCTGACCATCGTCTCGTACTCGCGAGAGTTCGCACGTTCGGCGTCGTCGATCTCATACCAGCTGTAAAGGGCGAGGTTCGGGCTGATCGGTCCCATGCCGTGGGCCTGCAACATCGCCGACACGCCCGCCTCGAGATCGTTGGCGACGATCACCCGCCCGTAAACCCCCGAGCCGGCCTCGTCGATCTCGTTCTGGAGCTCCAACTGCACCCGGGCGGCGTGCTTGCGGGCGACCGGACCCCGGCCGGGAATAATGCGGGCGGCGGTGGTGAAACCCGAGCCTCCTTCGAACCACGAACTCACCGTCAACAGCTGGGCCCGCCGCTCGGGATCCCGGGGCACGAACGCCAGCGTCACCGGTCGCCAGTCCCGCCGAGCGTCGGTCTGGCCACTCATCATGCGCAGATGCCCCCGCACCTTGGAGGCGTGGAAACTGCGGGTGCTGTCGGCCCACCGAACCTGTTGCATGGACGTGCCGAGATACCGGTAGAGCCCGAAGATGGCGACCCCGGCCAGGCTGCCGGCCAGCGGATCGATGGCGATGATGGCGCCCAGACAGGCGAGCGTGCCCAGCAGACTGAGGCGCCAGTCGAAGAACCGGAACCTGGGCCGGAACGACGTGCTCGCTGCACGAGCTTCGGAGTAGGTGGCGTAGTTGATCATCCCGTAGCTGGCGAGGAAGAACATCGAGATGATCGGTGCGACGACGTCGAGGTCGCCGAGGGCGACGGTGGCGAGCGCGATGGCGGCGGTGAGCAGCACGGCGCGGCGGGGATTGTCGCCGATCGGGGTGGTGATGGCGAACGGGTTGAGGGGCTTGACCACGCGGTCGGCAGCGAGGCGCTGTAGGACCCGCGGTGCGCCGAGTATCGATGCGATCGCAGAGGACAGCGTGGCGGCGACGACGCCGAGGTCGACCAGCCCGGGCGCCAGCGAGAGCTGTCGCATGATGGCGGTGTCGTCCCGCAGCACCTGGAGCGGCACGGCGGCGACGAAGGTGAGGATGACCAGCAGGTAGACGACGGTCGAGAGCCCGATGGCGGCGAACGTGCCGTTCGTGATGCTCTTGCTCGGGGTGCGCAGGTCGCCCGACATGGCCACGCCCTGGGTGAATCCGGTGATCGCCGGGAAGAAGATGGCGAAGCTGACCCAGAACGATCCGCCCTCCGCTGGTTTGCCCACGCTGTCCCTGAACAGGTCCATCGAGAGATCGGGTGTGACGCCGACGAAGTAGGCGACGATGGCGATGATCAACAGCACCATCACGACGTACTGGAGACGGGTGGCGATGTCGGCTCCGAGCCAGGCGAGCCCGACGAGCCCGACGATCATGACCGCCGCGATCATCTGGGGAAGGTTCGGGTTCTCCCAACCGGCCGCACTAGCCACCGCTTCGCCGAGACCGATCGAATAGAACGCCACCGAGACCGACATCGCCAGGTACAGCACCATTCCGATGGCGCCGCCGACTGCCGGGCCGAGGGTCCTGGAAATGAGGAAGTAGACACCCCCGCCGCCGACCCTCAGGTTGGTGGCGATCGCCGCCAACGAAATCGTGGTGAGGATCGACACCGACGTGGACAGCGCCAGGATGAGCAGCATCTGGGCGAGGCCGACGTTGCCGGTCACGAAGCCGAGACGTAGGAACAGGACCAAGCCCAGGATGGTCAGCAGACTCGGGGTGAAGACGCCGCCGAACGTGCCCAGTTTGGTGGGCTCGTTCGACGATCGCGTGAGCGTCGTCATATACCGGTTCTCATCGGGTCCACTCCTGGGCGACTTTACTGCAGAGTGTGGTTGGCCGCCGGTTGGGGGATCCTCGGGTTGCCTGGTCAGAGTACCATTACATATACTTTAGAAGATGTACTTTAGAAAATATCTAACGATGTCGACGGAGTTGAAGTGAAAAGATTCGGGAGCATTCTCGTCGTACCGTTGACCAACCGGTCCGAGGCGCCGCCGGCACTGAAGGAGGCGGTTGCGCTGGCTCGAGCATCCGGCGCCCGGGTCAGCATCCTTGACCATCTCGACGAAGAACCCGCCTCCCAACAGGCGATCGAAGTCGCCCGACAGATGCCCCAACTGCGTGACGAAATGCTCGCCGCGCTCACCGCTCGTCTCGAGCAATGGACGGGTGAGTTCTCAGGGCCTCGCCTCCAGATCGACATCTCAACCGGTTCCCAGCCACACGAAGTGGCCCAGCGGGTGGAGCGTGATGGTCACGACCTCGTGGTGATCGCCGCCGACAGCACCGCCGAGAGCGCCTCGGCTGCCCGTCGTATACTGCGAACCTGTCCACGGCCGGTGTGGATGCTCCGCCCGAGTTTCACCGGCGCCTGCGTGCTGGCGGCGATCGACCTCGACGAGCCGGACGACCACAACCGCATGATCCTCGAGTTGGCCCGCTCGCAGGCCGAACTCCACGGCGGCGAATTGCATGTCATGCACGCCTGGGAGGTCGTCGGTCTGAACGCTCTCGAGCACGCCGACCTGCCGACGCAACGTCGAGCCCAACTCGCCGAGCTGGCCGGCGCGATCGAGCACGACCACCGCGACGCCTTTCACCGCATCTTGGACGATGCCGGCATTCCCCTCGGCAACGACAGCCACTTCGTCGATGGTCCGGCCGCCCGGGCCATCCAGGGACTCACGGTGTTGTACCGGGCCGACCTGGTCGTCATCGGAGCGGGCAGTACGAGCGCCGACGAGTTCGGGCTGGGGGCCACCGCTGAGCAGGTACTGGCCGAGATCGACAGCTCCGTCCTCGTGGTCAGGTGAGGACGAGCCGGCTCGAGCACTACGCCTCGAAGGGCGGCCAGTTCTCGTCCTTGTCGCTGACGACGATGCCATCCGCGATCGGCCAGTCGATGGCGAAGAACGGATCGTCGTACCGCAGACCTTTCTCCGCCCCTGGCGTGTACGGCGTGTTCGTGAGGTACATCACCTCGCTGTCGGGCAAGAGGGATTGGTAGGCGTGGGCACAACCCTCCGGAATCACCAACGCCAGGCGGTTCTGCGGTGTGAGCTCGATCCCGAACCATTGCCCGTACGTCGCAGAGTCCTTGCGGACGTCAGCGCACACGTCGAAGATGGCGCCGTTGATGCACCGCATGAATTTGGCTTCGCCCACCGGCGGTTCCTGCCAATGGAGGCCGCGAATCAGCCCAGCTTCGACGCAGTAGCTGGTGTTGATCTGGGCCACGTTGCTCGCTCCGCCGACGGCGCTCATTTCGTCGGCGCACCACTGGCGAGCGAAGAAACCTCGCTCATCACCGATCTGGTTCAGCGAAACGACGAAACAACCTGCGACGTCAGTGGGCTCAAATTCCATTCTCTCTGACCTCTCGTTCACACAGAACCGGTTGTCGTCGGGTGCCACGGCCGGATGACAGGAATCCGAGCTGAACCAACACTACGTCTGCCAGTAGAACTCGTCGTTGATCTGATGGGTATCGAGAAGGTGCTGGATCTGCTTGATGCGGCGATGCCCGCGGTGGGTCTGCTGGGCCTCGTTGAAGTCGATCCGGACAAAGGTGTCGACCATCTCCTTGACGCCGGAACGCACGTCGTGGTCGCAGGAGAACCCGGGCAACCGAGTGGTGATCTTGTCGAAATTCACCTTGTAGTTGCGATTGTCGCCACCCTTTTCGCCGATGATGACCTCGCAGCCGTCGATCTCCTCGCCGATGATCCGGCAGATGTCCTTGACCTGATAGTTGCCTCGATCGTCGCCGACGTTGAAGACCTCGTCGTGGATCGCATCGGCAGGCGCCTCGAGCGCACACAACATGGCCTTGCCGATGTCGGCCACATGCACGAAGGGTCGCCAGGGGGTGCCGTCGGATTCGAGCACGAGCTTCTTGGTCAGGTACGCCTGAGCGGTGAGGTCGTTGATGGCGAGGTCGAACCGCATCCGTGGGCTCAACCCGTACGCCGTTCCATTTCGCAGATAGACCGGAGAGAAGTTGCCATCGGCCAGTTTCGAAAGGCCCTCTTCGCACAACAGTTTGCACTTCGCGTAGGCGGTCAGAGGGCCGGTCGGCGACTCCTCGGTGGCGAACACGTCCTCGTCGTCACCGGATGCGCCATAGACGCTGCACGACGAGCTGTAGACGAAACGATGGACGCCGGCGGCCTTGGCCATTTCGGCCAGCCGAATGGTGGCACGGTGATTGATGTCGAAGGTCAGGTCGGGGTTGAGATTGCCGAGGGGGTCGTTGGACAGATCGGCGAGATGGATGACCGCGTCGAAGCCCTCGAGCTGCTCGGGTGCGGCAAGGCGCGAATCGAGCTTGGTCCACGCTGGAGCTGCGGTCGACGCCGTCGTAGAGCCATCCGACGCGGTGGAAGCCCGTGTCGTAGCTGACAACGTCGTGGCCGGCCTTCATGAGGCGCTGACCGAGAAGTGTTCCGATGTAGCCTTCGCCGCCGGTGAGTAGGACCTTCATGGCTGATTGCTCCAATTGTTCCAGGGGGCGTTGCCGGCGTCCCAAAGTGATTCCAACAGTTCTTTGTCCCGCAGGGTGTCCATGCACTGCCAGAACGTCTCGTGACGGTAGGCCATGAGTTCGCCGTCCTTGGCCAGTTTGGCCAGCGGTTCATTCGAGAAGTCCATGTCGTCGGACTCGATGTACTCGAGAACTTCGGGCTCGAGCACGAAGTAGCCACCGTTGATCCAGCCCTCGCCGGTCTGTGGTTTCTCGGTGAAGCTGGTGATCTGGTCGCCGTCGAACTCGATGGCTCCGAATCGGGCGGGTGGACGAACGGCGGTCACCGTGGCCAACTTGCCGTGGTTTCTGTGGAACTCGACCAGATCCGGTGATGTCCACGTCGGCGACGCCATCGCCGTAGGTCGCCATGAACGTGCCGTTGTAGTGAGGTGCGAGACGGCGGATGCGGCCGCCGGTGTGGGTGTGGAGCCCGGTGTCGATCAGTCCGATGTTCCAGCGCTCATCGGGCTGCTGGGCGTGGCGGATCACCTTGTTGGCCCCCAGGTTCACCGTCAGGTCGCTGGCCAGTGCGGCGTACTCGGCGAAGTACCGCTTGATCATGTCGCCCTTGTAGCCGAGGGCCACGAGGAAGTCGTCGTAGCCGTGCGCCGCATAATGCTTCATGATGTGCCAGATGATCGGTTGGCCACCGATCTCGACCAGGGGCTTCGGCTTGCTGATCGTTTCTTCACTGAGACGACTACCCAGGCCGCCGGCGAGGATCACAACCTTCATGAGATCTTGGATTGAGGTGCACGAGCCATGGAACAAACGTAACGGTGGGATTGTGCGCTCATGAGCTAGCGGTCGATGGCGACGGGTAAACATGCCCACCGCCGGCCGAAGCGACCCGATGAGCGGGTCAACGCCCGACAGCAAGGCCACCACCAGCGAAAGCATGCCTGTCTCGCCACACGAACCGAGCGCCTGAGCCGATCGTCACAAGTGATCCCGGAGGTGGACGGGCGACTCAGCGTCAGCGGAGTCGGCGCGACGTGTGCGGTCAATGCGACGACCTGGAGACCACCGCTTGATCCGGCGGCCGGATCGGCCGATGTGGTCAAGTGGTGGACGAACATCTAGGGCACTAGGTGGTTCACCAACGATTGGCCAGATCGGCGTCGATCGAAGCTACAACTGTGCCTCTCGCACGAACCCCCCACGATCGGACGAAGATGAGCGACAAGACGGTGATTCTCGGCAGTGGAATGGCGGCATGGGGCGCTTTCGATCGCCTCACCTCAGAAGGTGTCACACCCAAGCTGTTCGACAAGAACAGCTACCCCGGTGGCCACACCGCATCGTTCCCGAACGACAAGGGCTTCGTCTTCGATGACGGCCCCCACATCTCCTTCACCGAGATCGAGGAGGTGCAGAACGTTCTCGCCGAGGCCGTCGACGGCCACTACGAGACGCTGAACGCCCGGGTCGACAACTACTACCAGGGCGTATGGGTGAAGCACCCTGCGATCGCCTACCTCCATGCCCTTCCCGAGGATCTCATCGTGCAGATCCTCGACGAATTCATCCAGGTGTCAGCCACGGAGATGCCCGAAACGGCATCCTTTGCCAACTATCACGAGTGGCTGCTCGCCGCCTACGGCCAGACCTTCGCCAACAACTTCCCCGGTCGCTACGGCACCAAGTACCACACCTGTGGTCCCCAGGACATGAACGTGTCGTGGCTGGGCCCCCGGCTCTACCGTCCTGACCTCAAGGAAGTCCTGATGGGGGCCGTGCGCCCGCCTCGGACCGAGAAGCACTACATCGACAAGTTCCGCTACCCGAAGAAGGGTGGCTTCGAAGGCTACCTGCACAAGTTCTTCGCAGCCGCCGACCTGAGCCTCGGGCATCGAGCCGAGAGCATCGACCCGATCGCCAGGACCGTGACATTCGGCAACGGACACTCCGAGAGCTACGACACGCTCATTTCGTCGGCTCCGTTGGCGGAGATGATCCGGATGCTTCCCGACGTGCCCGACGATGTCCGAGAAGGCGGCCAGCCTGTCTGAGCTGCAGCCAGAGCGTCATCGTCAATGTCGGCGTTGCCCGCGACGACCTTTCACCCGCCCACTGGCGCTACATCTACGACGAAGACCTGCGTTCGGTGCGTCTCAGCTTCCCTCACATGTTCAGCCCGACAACCTGCCCCCCGGGCACGGTGCGGTGCAGGTCGAGGTCTACTACAGCGACAAGTACAAACCGCTCGACCACAAACCCGAAGATGACATCGAGCCGGTCATCGAAGAGCTCATCGCGATGGGCGTGCTCCGTGAGGACGACGACATCGTGTTCTCCGAGGCTCGTCTCATCCGGTACGCGAACGTGATCTTCGACCTCGACTCCGGGCCGTCCGCAGCCAAGGTGCAGGACTACCTCACGTCACTCGACATCACCTACTGCGGACGTTACGGCGACTGGGCCTACATCTGGACCGACCAGAGCTATCTGAGTGGCCAACGAGCCGCGCAACGCACGCTGGATGCCCGCACCTCGAGCTAGTCGCCTGACACCTCGTTCGGACCCGAATCGAGCACCGCTACCGGGTGCAGTGACGGATGGTCTGCCTCTTGCGGTAGGCGAACAGGCCCTTCAGTGCGAGCTTGTTGAAGATCGGGAACGTGATCAGCGCACGAGGGAGACCGGGATGTTCATAGTCGATGTGTTCGGTGACCTTGGTTTCCTCGGGACCGATCTCGATGAATCGGTGGGTATGCGCCCACATCTGCATCAACCCGGCGGTTTGGACGTCGGTGAAACCCTCGTCGGAGACGTCGTGGTGGGTCGCCTCCCAACGTAGCGGAATCGGTCCTGCCCAAATCGTGAACCGGCTCACCGAGCCTTCGGCCAGAGGTTCGATCGAATGGGTCTGCATGATGCTCGGAGGCGGTGTGAGGATCTTCAGGGCGCTGGTGTCGTGGTGGAATTCTCGCACCCGTTTCCGGCTGGCGGGAACGGTGAACTCGTAGTCGAACGTGGGCACCCCGAGAGTCTTGCCCAGCGCGTGCGGTGACGACGAATCTCGACCCTGTCGGCGAGATGTGCTGACGGGACGAAGCCGTACAAGAGGAACCGGAGCGGAGACCGCATACTTCCCTGCTTCTCGCCTCAGATCGGGTAGGACACCCCGGTCAGCTCCTCCGACACACGCCACAACCGGCGCTGGAGGTCGTGGTCGTGGGAGCGCCGGCTCGAGGCGACGACGACCGGATGGCCTCGGATCTCGCCGAACCCGTCCGGGCCGAAATACTGTCCGCCGATCGCGCCTGGATCGGTAGCCGCCCGCAGCGTCGGCAGCGCACCCATCTCGGCGGATTGGATCATCGGACGCAAGGCGACCTCGGCGACCCTCACAACCGCCGGTGAGTTGCGGCCCAGTTCGGTGGACAGCGCCGCCCGGGTGTGCTGCAAGGGCCATCGTCGTGGAGCCGGCGGCGAAGAGACGGCGTTGCAGCTCGTAGGTGAACAGCAGATTTGCCAGTTTGGACCGTCCATAGGCCGCCACCCGGTTGTAGCCCTTCTCGGCATTCAGGTCGTCGACGTCGATTCGGGAGAGGATCTTGTGGCCGGCGCTGGACACCGTGACGATCCGAGAGCCTTCGGTACTCAGGAGCTGGTCGAGGAGCAGGCCGGTGAGGGCGAAGTGGCCGAGGTGGTTGGTGCCGAACTGGAGTTCGAAACCGTCGGCGGTCGTGCTCTGGGGCGTGTACATGACGCCGGCGTTGTTCACCAGCAGGTCGATCCGATCGTGGGACAGGAGAATCCTCGCGGCAGCGGCGCGGATCGACTGGAGCGAAGAAAGATCGAGTCGTTCCACGTTCATCGAGGCGTTCGGTTGTCGGGCGGCGATGATGGTCATCGCCGCCTTTCCCTTGTCGACGTTGCGGACCGCCAGCACCACATGGGCGCCGTGAGCGGCCAGCGCCGCCGCAGTTTCCAATCCGAGCCCGGTATTGGCACCGGTCACCACCGCCGTGTGGCCGGCCAGGTCGGGGATGTCGTCGGTCGTCCATTTCGGGTCTGGCACAGCGCCTCCTACGCGACGGCGAGTCGACCTCGACTCTAGATGGTGGGCTCCGCTGATCGAAGGCCCTGGCGCCAGACGCCCCGGAGCAGGCCACCGACGAGGGCGACGAGGAGTACGGCCATGCCGGCGATAGCGGGAATACTGGAGTCGGGATTGCCGGGTCGAGGCTGGCCGAACTGGAAGAAGAACTCGACCGCCGGTGTCATCAGCATCACCGTAGGTGCAGCGACCACTGCGAACCGGAACGATGCGAGCGGCCCCGGCGACACCGTGCGCCAGTTCGCGGCCAGACCAGCGGCGATGGCGGGCCAGATGAACAGGTAACTGACACCCGGCACGAACAGTGCGGTCAGCAACGACAGCACGACCCACAGGACGCCGAATCCTTCGTCGGTCGAAGACGCCGAGTCGAACCTTCGCTCGACCGCTAGTGCGGCCGCAGCGCCGACAGCGAGGACGACCGAGCAGGAGCAGGTAGCTCTCCGAAACCGACGGGGTGGATCGAACCGAGGTGATCAGCACCCAGACCACGATGGCGGCGACCGTGGCGATCAGAACGGTGAGCATGGCTCGAGCCGAGCCGGCCAGAACGGTCCGGATCCGACCGGCCTGTCCTGCCTGGCGACGAAGTCTCGCCCCGAGGAACAGGACGGCGGCCAATAGAGCCGGCACCATCGAGCCCGCCGCCGGATACCGGACCAACAGCGGGCCGATGGTGAAGAACACCGAGTCGTCCGCGTCGGGAATTGCTGACAGGTCGAGCTCGCCGAAGTGGCGGGCGACGCCCAGGGCGTTCGTGCCGTGGTGGTGCACCGAGGCCCGACTCACCGAGTCCACGTCGTCGGCGGCGGTGTGATAGATCGGCGAGCCACGGAGGTAGGCGAAGTGGAGGCCGGGGACGCCGGCGTTGCGGAACGCGTCGAAATCGGTGCCGACCTCCCCGATCAGGGAGACGATCTCGGTGATGAACGAAAAGGCGGTCGGGTCGGCCACGGCTGCGCCGTAGTTGTCGACCAACCATGACTGGGGTCCGCTGGTCTCGACCAGGGTCGAGGCCCCCGAACCGCCATTTGCCTCGAAGTTCACGATCAGGCCGATCTCGCCGGCGGCGGGGTTCTCTTCGACGAAGGCGGTGGAGCCGTACTGGGGGGCCGGCTCCTCCCCGTCGGTGAGCAGGAGGAGGACGTCGTTGCGCAAAGGCGGTCCGGCGCAGCAGAGCCCGGCCCGCCTCGAGGACGGTGGCCACGCCGGCGCTGTTGTCGTTGGCGCCGGCCGTCGCCGGCACGGTGTCGTAGTGGGCCATGAGCGCGACCGCTCCGGTGCTTGCGGTACCGGGGATCGTCGCTGCGATGTTGACCACCTCCACCGGCGGACCGTCGCTGTAGTAGTCGGGGGCCGAAATGGATTGCAGCTCCGGTTCGAGTCCGAGCCGTCGAAGCTCCTGCGCGAGGTACGTGCGGACCTCGACGATTTCGGCCGACCCCATCGGATGGGGTTGTCGGGCGATCGTCCGAATGTGGATCAGCGCCCGATCGGTCGAGAAGTCCGTGGAGGGTGCATCGTCTCCTGGGGGAGTGGGGGCCCGGACCGATGTGTATCCGACCGCGGCGAACAGCAGCACGATCAACCACGGGATCCACGCAGCGGTGCTCGGTCGAGTGGACCCGCCGGTCGCCTGGTCTCCTCGAGTCACCATGTCATCGTTGCAGGCCGCAGCGCACGCCGCACAGAACCGGGCTTCAGTTGCGATCAGCTCCCCTGAGAGCCCACCGCTTACCCGATCCCGTCGTAGGATCCGGCCAGCGATGGTTCGAGGTGGCCGAGATCCAGCTCGGCCGCCGGCGAGGGTTCCTCGTCAGCGGCCGTGACCTGATCCGTGGTGATAGCGACCAGGATGCTCGGCAACACAGCGAGTGTGGCGACGAGCGCCATCACGATCATGAGCGCGGTGAGCAGGCCGTAGGCAGCAAACAGCGGCATCGGAGCGAAGGCGAGAATCCCGAACCCGATCGCCGAGCTGACAGCCGAGGCCACCAGGGCCAGGCCGGTTCCCTCGCCCGCCACCCGGACGGCGGTTTCGCGCACTGCGAACCGAGCCAGCTCCTCTCGGTACCGGGCGATGAAGTGGATGGCGAAGTCGATGCCGATACCGATCGACACCGCTGCAATCGTGGCGGTGACCAAATTGATGGCGAACCCGGCCAGGTACATGAAGGCGTACAGCCAGGAGACCACCATCAGGATGGGCACGATGCTGGCCAGCCCGTAACGGATCGAGCGGAGAAACATCGTTCCGACGAGCAGGCAGAGCACGACCGCCACTGGCAACGAAACCTGAAGGGCGCGGTTGGTCGCTGCCAGCGAGGCCTCCCGAACGATCGCGCTTCCGGTGACCTCGACAAAGGTTCCACCGAGGTCATCCGAGATCGATTGAGCGATCGGTTGGAGCTGTTCCCTGGCTTCGGTGACCGCCTCCTGTGACCGGCTGCCGACGACGCCCATCTCGAACATGGTCCGCGATTGCGAACCGTCGAGTCGGACGGCGGTATTGACGTCATCGGGGGTGAGGATCAGCCGCGTCTGGTCGAAGGGCACCCCGACGTCGCCGGCGACGGCGAGCAGGGCCAGCACCTGTTCTCGTGAGTCCGGAATGCCGTCGCCATCGGTGTCGGTCAGCGCCACCCCGGTTCGCTCGGACACGATGGCCGACATCGGTGCCGACTGGCCGGCGGCGGCGAACACCTCGAAGATGCCCCCTTCGACCTGGACACCGTCGTTGTCACGGACCAACGACTCGCTGTCCAGGGCCTTGATCTCGTCGATCCTGTTCTGGATCCGGGCCAGCGCTTGGGGATCCTCGAGATCGCCTTCGATGTACAAGTGTGCCGGTTCGCCGCCCCGGTCGCCCAGGTGGACGTCGGCCTGGTCGAGACCGACCACGAAGTCGGTGTCGCTCGAGAAGAAGTCCTCGACGTCGAACTCGGCCGGCACCTGGACGGCGAAGAATGCAGCGGCGGCGGTGATGACAGCGGCCAGGGGCAGGACGATCGCCGGTCGGGCGGCGAGTGCACTCACGCCCCGTCCGATCGAGCGAGCCAGACGGTGCTCTTCGTGCGGGATCGGCTGATCACCGACCCGCACGCCCTGCTTCTTGTTGCGCTGGACGGCCAGGGGGACAGCGAGGACGGCTACGGCGGTGAGGAAGCCGAACACCACGCCCAACCAGGGGAGGATGAACACCAGCAGGAGGACCGACGTCATCGTCATGGCGGCTGCGCCCATACCGGCGGCGACCCGCAGGATCGTCGAACGGCGTCCCGTCCTCGGGACCGGCACGGATGCCTCGATGTGCGCCACGATCAGCGGCGCCACCACGCCGAGGAGCAGGTAGGCCGACGCCAGGGCGATGGCGGCGCCGATACCGAACTGGTTGATCGATTCGATCCCCGAGGTCAGGTTGGCCAGGAAGGCGGTCGTATCCGAGATCAGCGCCAAGAGCAGGGCTGCGGAGACCGCCGCCATGCCGGCCACGAGCGCCGGAGCGGCGCTGCGTCCTTCGGCACGCTTCTCCCGGTAGCGACCGATGGCGTGGAAGGCGAAGTCCACTCCAAAGCTGATCATCGCCACCGGGACGATCAGCGACAGCACGAGGTCGTCCTTCAGTCCGATCAGATTACTGATCCCTTTGAGCCAGATGATCAGGGTCACGAAGGTGACGCTGACGGTGGCCAGCACCCAGTAGCTGCGGAAGGTAAGGCCGACGAGCACAAGTACGGCGAGGATGGTGAAGCCGATGAAGGGGCCGGCCACCGCCCCCTGCTCTTGCGAGGTGAGATTCACGTCGATCGCGATGCCGTTGGCCTGGAGGCCGTCGATCCGGAAGACCTCTTGTATCTCACGATCGAACTCCTCCACCGCAGTGTCGCCGCCTAGGTTGATCGACGTGTTGCCGAAGCCGAGCGCTTCATTGTCCGACAGCACGAGGATCGAGAGCGCCGGAACGGTCCAGCCATCCCCGTCACGAGTCGACTGGGAGGAGATGCCCAGAAGCGTCGACCGTTCACCGAAGCGATCGATGACCGTGGTGCCGGCATCCCTGACCTGTGCGTCGGTGGCCGATGCGAGTCCGTCGATGCCGTTGGCTCTGAGTTCTGCGTCCACCAGGTCGGCGAGGGTCACGATGCCGTGCACGTCGGTCTGCGATTCGGCGTCGAAGTAGCCGAACAGGGTCGATCCCAACTCGGGATCCTGCCGCAGAGTCTCCTCGGCGGCGAGGAGATCGCTCAGCGGTTCGGCCCGGAGGAAGTCGCCGTCGGCGTGCTTCACGATGAGGAACGTGGCATGCACCGACGATACGAACGTCTCGTCGATCCGGTCTCGGGCGGTGAACACGTCGCCCTCGGGCTCGGTCGACGCCGACACGTCCGGCGCCATCGCCAGAAATGGAACGACCAGCAGTGCGGTCACGGCCACCACCGTGGCGATGACCAGACCCAGGTGTTCCTGCAGTCCGGAGTAGATTGTGGTGAGTCGTGCGGTCATCGTGCGTGCTCCTTGAAGTGTTTCCATTGTCAAGTTACGATGTCAAGATCGAACCATAGAGATCAATCTTGACGTCGTCAAGTATGAAGTTTCGTACCGAACGGAAAAACCCGATGAACGACCACTACCACCACGGGGACCTACCCGCTGCGCTTCGGGCCGCTACGGCCGAACTCGTGGCCGAGCGAGGACCGACCGGGTTCAGCCTTCGGGAGGTGGCCCGGCGTGCCGGGGTGTCGCACGCTGCGCCCGCCCACCACTTCGGCGGGTCCAAGGGACTGCTCACCTCGGTGGCCACCGAAGGCTTCGAGCGACTCTGCGCAGCTTTCGATGTGGCGGTGGCGGATCTGACCGACCCGGTCGAGCGATTGACTGCGATGGGCAAGGCGTACGTGAACAATGCGCTTGACTACCCGGGCCACTTCGGGGTGATGTGCAACGACGAACTGGTCGATCATGACGATCCGGAGTTCGCGGTCGCATCGATCGGGGCCTACGAGCGCCTGCTCGGGGCGATCACCGACATACGTGACACGCTCAATTCCGACCTCGATGTCGACGTGGCCGCCACGATGACCTGGTCGGTGGTGCATGGTCTGGCGGTCTTGTCACCCGGTCTGGATCGTGTCGCCGAGAAGACCGACACCCGCACCGGTCCGCTCGATGAGCTGATCGAGCAGTTCACCCCCCTCATGATCAACGGCTACGCCGGCCGGTAGGGTCCTGGCTCGTCCAAGAGGCCAGACGCTGGTGCACGCGCTGCTGTCCCATGTCTACGGAGCGATTGTGATCCCGGTGACGATCAGCCTCATCGCCGGGTACGTCGGCAATTGACGCCAGCGCTGCGGATGGGGGCGTCGCCGTCAGCGCCCGCTTCTCTGCCACAATGGGATCCTGATGTCCGGCATCCTGGTCACGATCCTCCAACTGGCGTCGCTGGTGTTCATAGCCCGCGCCATCCTCAGTTGGTTCAGGCTCGGTGAGGACTCACCCCTCTATCCTGTCTGGCAGGCGATCTACCGGTTCACCGAACCCGTGCTCGCCCCCATCAGAGGCGTCATCCCGTCCGTCGGTGGTATCGACCTCTCGGTCTTCATAGTGATCCTGGGCATCAACTTGGTCCTGGTCCCGATCGCCAGTCGCCTCTGACCTTAGATCACAGGGCCTCAACGCCAGACGGACAGGCCCTCGCCGCTCAGGTCTTCGAGGACGGGACGGGCGGCCAGGCCCATCATCAGCGCCTCCCGTGTGCCGGTGATCACCGCCCCTTCACCGAAGGACCAATCCTGATCGCTGGCCGACCAGGCGTACACCATCGAGTGGAGGCCGATTGACCAGCGTGGTGGCCATCCTGTGTCGTGTGAGGAACTCGAGCGCTGTGTCGAGGACCTGGTCGTCGAGCGAACCTTGGAGACCGAGCGGGCGCCGCACGTCCTGGGTGTGGATGGCGGTATCGGCCACGGTCATCTCCTCTGGAAAGACGGGCAGGGCCGCCGACTTGGTCGCTTTGGCGCGGAGCGAACCGATGACATCGGCGACCGGGCGCTTCAGCTGTTTGTCGGCCATGGCCAGCGAGGCCTTGTCGAAGTTGAATCCCGCCTTGACGATGTTGCCCATGAACGCCGGGAACGGAGTTTCGACGAAGCCGGTCACGTGGGCGAGCACTCCCTGAGCGCTCCACTCGGTGCACAGGCTCTGCTGTTGGAGTTGCTCGGGTGTCAGCGCCTCGATCATGTCGGCGAAGTCGGTACGTGCCTTGGCGGCCAGGTTCCAGGTAGCCATGTCATTCGTTCCCCTCGTGGTCTGTGAACAAAGCTAACCGTTCTTCCGGACGCCTGCCCGAGTCTGCTGCAGCAGCGGGGCGTCGTCGTCGCCGTCGCCCGAGCCGTCTCCGAGCGGGAACGCACTCACATCGGGCTCCATCCCTCCGGTTTTGGATGGATGATCTGGCGCCGCCTGACCCTAGTTTGGCAGTGCCCGGGCCCAATGCCGGGCTCGCGCCGAGCCACGTTCGCTCGGTTCCCTGTGCGTCGGAGCGGCGCCACTAGAGTGCACCCCTGAGTCGGCTGTCCCCGCCGGCCGGGAAGGATGCCAGCGTGCAGACGAGCACTTCACCGAAGGCAGGTTCGGGCCAGGTCGGAATCACCACCGAGCGGTTCGCCAACCTCCGCATCTGGAACCTGGGTCTCACCGTTCTCCATGGCGCACAGGCCGTCCTCATCGTGGTGCTGGCCAGCGACTTCGCCATCTCGTTGACCTCCGCATTCCCCGAAGGACCGCCGGGGACCCGGCTGCCTGCCGCCGAAAACCTCTTCGACGTGCGCATCGGTGTGGCGATCGCCGTGTTCCTCGGCCTGGCCGCTCTCGACCACCTCATCACCGCGACCGTGGCGCGCTCAACCTACGAACGGGACCTGCAGCACGGCATCAACCGCTTCCGCTGGGTCGAGTATTCCTTCAGCGCCACTCTGATGGTTCTCCTCATCGCCTCCTACAGCGGCATCACCGAGATCACTGCAGTGATCGGCATCGCCGGGGCCAATGTCGGGATGATCCTGTTCGGATGGCTGCAAGAACGGATGAACCCGCCCGGCCGTACGTCCACCACCATGGTTCCGTTCTGGTTTGGCACGATCGTCGGTCTCGCTCCCTGGCTGGCGATTCTGACGAACATCGTCGGGTCCGAGACCGTGCCAGGCTTCGTCTACGGGATCGTCATCGCCCAGTTCGTGTTCTTCTTCAGCTTCGGGCTCAACCAGTGGCTCCAGTACCGCCAGATCGGCCGGTGGTCCGACTATGCCTTCGGCGAGAAGACCTATCTGGTGCTCAGTCTCGGCGCCAAGTCGGTGTTGGCGTGGCAGATCTTCGGTGGCTCGCTCGGCAACTGACAAACCTCGTGACGGAACCGGGCAAATGAAGAGAGGTCGCTAGAGAGGGCTGCCGCCGTCGGTCAGCCGGCGCCGTCGTGCACCGCTGAGGCAGCGCCGGTCGGGCGTTTGCGGGCGCTGCGAACCGCGGCGCCACCGACGCGCAGGAAGCGGGTGTCGCCGAACAGGGTTCCGGTGACCCGGTTGAGGACCATGGCGACGGCAAGACCGCTGTCCGGGTCGCCCCAGGCCCCCGACCCGCCGAACCCGAAGTGTCCGAACCCGCTGGGCAGGATGCCGGTGTTGGTGGCGGCCATGTGATAGCCGAGCCGCCACCGCATGTCGATCCCGATCACCACGTCGCGGCCCCGGGCCTGGATTCGGGTGGCTTCGGCCAGCGTCGCCGGCGACAACAGCGCAGGGCCGTCGAAGGCGCCGGGGGTGGCCAACGACGCATAGAAACGGGCCAGGTCCCGAGCGGTGAACACCCCGTTGGCGGCGGGGATTTCGCCCTCGTGGATTCGTCCGGTCGAGGCCACGTCCAGGAAATCGTCGACGAGCAACGCCTCGACGGCGGGTCGGGTGGGCGGGAACCGGTCCATCACGTCGAAGATGCGGCGTAATCGATCCGAGACCGACGGGTCGATCAGCAGGTGGGCGGTGCGGGCGAAAGCTTCGGGCGGGGTGCCGATGTAGAAGCTGTCGAGCCCCAGGGGTTCGGCGATCTCTTGTTGCACGGCGTCATGGACGGTGAGGCCGGTGACCCGCCGGATCACCTCGCCGACCAGCCACCCGTAGGTGAGGGCGTGGTAGCCGATGTGAGCCTCCGGCGGCCAGGCCGGCTGCTCGTCGGCGAGGAGGTGAACCATGTGGTCCCAGTCGAGGAGTTCGTCGGTGGTGTCGACGAGGCTGTGGATCGGGTGCAGACCAGCTTGGTGGGTGAGCAGATGGCGGATCGTGATGTTGTCCTTGCCGGCAGCGGAGAACTCTGGCCAGTAGAGCGCCACCGGATCGTCATAGGAGAGTTCGCCTCGGTCCACCAGTCGATGCACGACGGTTGCGACCACACCCTTGGTGGTGGAGAAGCTCATCGCCATCGTGTCGTGCTCCCACGGCGACCCGTCGGTGGCCGCAGCACCGTCCCAGATGTCCACCACCAGCCGGCCCTGGTGGTAGACGGCTACTGCGGCACCCCCTTGCGGCCCCCGGCCTGACATGATGCGCCCGAACGTGCGGGCGACCGAAGCGAAATCGGGATGGACATGGCCGTGCATCGTGTCTCCTCAGGCGTCCGGCGGCGGCTCCGCAGGCTTGGTCAGGCTGGCCGGTTCAGCGTTCGTGAGCTGCCAGGTAGCGGGCAAGGTCGGTGGTGGTGACGATTCCAACCAGCCGCTCGCCGTCGAGGACCGCCACCGAATGGAA
>CAWCAF010000026.1:0-87905 GCA_963793385.1 uncultured Acidimicrobiales bacterium | reverse complement strand
CGCGAACCACGTGTGCCCGGTTGAACAGCGCTCGATCCCAGCACGCGGTCTCAAATGGCCGACATCGTGGTCATGGGCCCAGAGGGCGTTGAGGTTGCCCGCAGTAGGACCGACCGTGAGTGTCGGTGACCATCGAGGTGCCGGCCGGCGGGTTGACCCTCATCCCTCAGCCGGTGGAAGGCCTGCTCGGTACCGCCCAGGAGATCATCGTCACCCTGAGCCAAGGCCAGATTCTCCAGGTGACGGCTGACTTTGACAGGGGCATCCGTTGAACCGGCGCTGGTCGATCTGACCCGACTGGTTGGGCTTCGCACCGATGTTCGACGGTGCATCGGCGAGCGACCCCATGCCTTGAGGGCCCGCCGTGATCCTCGGTCTCCTGCTCATCGGAGCACGCGGTCTGATCATCGAGGTAGGACGGAGATCGAGGGCTGGACGGCTCCCTGCAACTGGATCTGCGCGGGTATCCGCACGACAGCAACTCTGCGGTCCGACGTTGCGTCGGACGCCGCCGTCCACAGCGCCGGACTGAGCATCCCCCTTCTGGCCGGTCACCTCGAATAGGAGGTAGGCATGTCAGTTGTGGAGAAGAGGGAGCCTCGCCGTCGGACGCGGCGGTCGTTCAGTCCGGAGTTCAAGCGTGACGCGGTTGGGTTGGTGCTTGATGAGGACCGAACGATCGCCGATGTTGCCCGGTCGTTGGGGATCGGCGAGACGTAGTCTGGGGAACTGGGTTCGCCAGGCCCGCATCGATCGGGGCGAACGCGAGGGCTCACGACCAGTGAGCATGCCGAGCTGAGCGAGCTGCGCCGCGAGAACGCGCGCTGCGGATGGAACGAGATCTGCTCCAACGAGCGACGGCCTTCTGGGTGAAGGAGTCGGACAGTGACCCGCTCCGCTGGGTCGCTGGGAATGTCAACCCGGATTGGCCCCACTGTGCTCGCGTATGTTGGCCCCACCTGGGGTCAGGTTTTGGTGCGGCTGGTTTTGAGTCGGTAGGAGTGGGTGCCGGTTTCGATGATGTGGGCGTTGAAGGTGAGTCGGTCGATGACGGCGGAGACGAGTCTTGGGTCGGCGATGATTTGGCCCCATTCGCTGAAGGGCAGGTTTGATCCGACCGCGATCCGGGGATTTTTCGTCTCGGTCGGTGAGGACTTGGAAGAAGAGTTCGGCGCCGCGGGTGTCGAGTTGCACGTAGCCGAGCTCGTCGATGATCAACAGTTCGATGCGGCTGTATTTGTTGATGAGCCGGGCGAGGCGTCGTTCGTCGGCGGCTTCGTTGAGTTCGTTGGCGAGTTGCGCGGCAGGTGGTGTAGCGGACGCGGCGGCCTTGTTCGCAGGCGGCCATGCCGAGCCCGATGAGCAAATGCGTTTTGCCGGTGCCGGAGTCGCCGAGCAAGACGACGGGGTCACCGTTGTCGAGGTAGTGGCCGGCGGCGAGGGTGGCGATGGTGGCCGGGTTGACGGTGGGGGCGGCGTCGAGGTCGAAGTCGGCGAGCCGTTTGGGTCTGGGGAATTTGGCTTCGGTGATGCGTCGTGATCGTCGGCGTTCGGCTCGGTCGTCGACCTCGAGGGTGAGGGTGTCGGCGAGGAACCCAAGGTAGGTGCTCTTTGAGCGTTCGGCTTGGTCGGCGAGTCGGGTGTGTTGCTCGCGTATGCCGGGCAGGCGGAGTTCTCGGGCAGCGGCGGTGATGGCTGCGGCGGATGCGGTGTCGGTAGTGGTTTTCATTTGGCCTCCTTGAGAAGCTCGTCGTAGTGATCAATCGAAGGTGTCGGCCGGTCGTAGCGGGCGAGCGTCCCGATCGGGACGACGACCTCGGCGGTTCTGGGTTTGGCGGCCCGTCGGGCTTCGACGATCACCACTGCCGGATCAACAACGCCGACCGCGAGACACGCTCGGATCCCGGCCCTGATGGCGTCGGCGGCCAGGTGACGGTGAGCGAGCATCACCTCGACGACGGCTCGGGTGCCGGCCTGATCACCCAAACCACGCCGGGCCGCTTTCCAATAGGCGTCGTGGTCGGCGCTGAACGCGCCCGACGCTCGGGCCGCAGCGAGCGCGGTCGCTCCGCTCAGCGCGCCGGGTTTGATCTTGAGGACTTCGAGATAGTGATCTAACACCAACGATTCGTTGCCCTTGCCGCACAGCCGCACATGGTCGGCGACGATCCGGGCGCCGTCGAACGCTGCGACGGTGTCGGCGCCGAGGCGCACATCGATACGCCGCCCGACATAGCCGACCGGCACCGAGTAGTGGTTCTGGCGCACACATACCCGAGACTTCGAGTCGACCCTCGGTCGCAGCAACAGGGCCGGGTCGAACGGTTCGACCGCCAAGTCCATCAACTTGGTCGCCTCGGCGGCGAAGAGGTCACCGACGCGGATGCTGCGACCAGAGATGAAGCGGCGGTCATCAGCAACATCGGCGGCGGCGACCCGCTCGTTGAGTTCGGCGACCGAGCCGACGTGCGGGACTGGGACGAGATGGTTGCGGCGGAACCGGCCGATCTCACCCTCCACGCCGCCCTTCTCATGCGCGCCGCCGATGCCGGGCTCACAGAAGAACGAGTCGAACCGGTAATGGGATCGCAGCAGCTTGAACTGTTCGGTCTCTTCGCGATCTCGGCCCTTCAATACTTTGACGACCGCCGAACCAGGTTGTCATAACGGACCCGGCCCGGCACTCCGCCGAAGTAGTCGAAGGCGCGGACATGGCCGTCCAGGAACGCCTGCTGGGCCTCGTTCAAATACACGTAATGGAACGCCTTGCCCGACGCCGAGAGGCGCATCACGAACATGTGCCCTGTCACCATGACCCCGTTCAACACGAACCACAGCTCCCCGAAATCGACTTCGGCCTCGGCGCCCAACGACATGAGTCTGGGGGACCATCACCGTCGCCAACACCGCCGGCTGGTCCCGTTTGGCTTTCGCGACATAACGGCGCACCGTCGACTCGCCAACCATCGCGTCGTGCTCCTCGACCAGGCGACGCCACACCCGCCGCGGCAGTGTGCCGCTGCTTGAGCGGCGCGTCACGATCATCGGCCAGCCACCGATCAATCAGCGGCTTCCACTCACTCCAAAACCGGCGACGCCCGCTCCGCGACGGGCTTGCGGGTCGGCGGCACCGCCGACACCAACGCATCACGCACCGTGCGGCGATGCGTCCCGAACCGGCGAGCCAACTCGCGGACCGACACATCCGGGTTCGTCCCGCCCGCGCCCGACGTATCTGCTCGAACAACTCCACACGGCACCTTCTCGTCATGAACCCCACGGTTCACCACAAGAAGCACCCCCAAGCGGACCCTACTCAGGTGGGGCCAAACGAAGTGAGCACAACCCGATCAAGTGGGGCCAAAACAGATGAGCACACCCAAGCGGGTCCCCCTCAATGCCGTCTGTCGACCGCGATGCAAGGTCGCTGGATCGGTCGACATTGGCGTGTGCCCTTGATAGCGGACTCGGGGTGTGAGAGTCAGGCTGCGTCTAGGTGTGGTTGTCGTCGCTCGAACTCGACCGGTCTCCCCGCCCGAACCTGTTCGAGCACCATCGCTCGATACTCCGGCGAATACGAGAACGGCATGTGGTTCCTCCTTCAAGAGGCCCACTCTCCCAAACCGGGTCCAACAACAGGGGGACACGCCAACCGGACCAGTCAACGGGTCCCCCTCACCGTGATCAGTAACGTTCGGGCTCGCGGCCCTCCTTGACCGACTCAACCCGATGGTGCAGACCAGGGATGTGCAATGGAAGTTGCCAAATCGGCGAACGACACGAATCGTCGTGCGCCCGCATTGCGCCACTCTTCGAGCCGGTCGTCGAGCCAGGTCGAGCCGAAGATCGACACCTCACGGTCGTGGAAGTAGCCGACAACCGGCAGGCCTGAGTCGAACCAGCTCGAATCCGCCTGGTCGAGATACGGAGCACAGCAGTGGGTGCTCCAAACCAGGCCGAGGGGCGTGCGGACGGCAAGGTAGTAGCTGCTCACGAACGCACACCTGTCGTCGGCCGCTGCTTCGATCGCACGGTTGTCCCACTGGTCGCCGGGGAAGATGAGCGTCGTCGGTGTGGTCTCGAACTCGACCTGAATCGCCCGCCGGGCTCGTTGGAGGGTGAGCCGGTCATCGGTTGCCGGGCGCCCGGCCGGGGCGGCGGTACCGAACTCTCGGTACCAATCCCGATTGTCGTAGCGATCCGGGGCAACCGCCCAGGCAGCGGTATTCGGTTGCTGGTGGGTGAGACCATGCATCTCCATGCTGACCGTCCCACGTCCGATCATCCTGTGCAGCTGAGCTGCCTGCGACGCGTAATCGTGCACTTGACCGCCAGAGTCCTTGTACCGGACGAGGTGCGATGGGTGGAGCACGCCCGGAACACGCGCCACGGGTCGTCCGTCGACCAACAATGAGCCGCGGCTGACATCTCCATCGTCCACCCATCTCGATACATATCCCACCGACATCGATGCGTCGTGGCGAACCAGCACACGTTCGATGTCGCGCCAGGCGTTTCCGTCCAATTGCCGATAACGCCACCTCGACGAGTGGACGCTTTGGGCTGCACCCGGATCATCCATCCGCAACACGACAGTGCCCGCATGGTCGACCGCCGTGACGTCGCCCGCCGCAGCCACGAGGAGATCCCGGAGGACGACCGACATGACCGGTGCGTTGTCCCGTGCAACCGAGGGATGGAATCCGAGCTCGACCAGCCAGGAGCGCCCGGTCCGGGATGCAGCCACGATCGGATGCCCATCGAGGGCGAGCCAGCTCTGGCGACCCGCCAAGCTCAACGATCTCGCCTCGAGGTCGCTTCGGGACGTCCAGTCACGAGGCGGGTCCGGGGCCTCCGAGGAGAGGTGCCTTCCGCGCACCGGTGCTCCCCCGGCATCGTCGCCCCGCACCACGATCACGGTGGCGCTCGACGAACAGCGTTCGACGATCTCGGAGCGACGCGGCGAGTCAACACCGCCGGTGACCACCACCCACGTTGCGCTGCGCACGTCCAGCTCCTCTGGCCGCCCTGCGTCCACCTCCCACCCGTTCAACGCCGCCAGCGCCACCCAGTCCCGTGCCTCTCTCGCCTCGGGAGGATCCCAACCACCACTGCCCCAGACGGATCCGCTGGGGAGTTGATCCGCGCTGGTAGCGACCGCTAGGCGAGGTCGGCGAGAACCGGTCACCTCGCAAGCACCTCGGTCAGACACGAACGGTAGGCAGATGCCACGCTTTCCGAACCGACCCGTTCGACGGCACGCTGCCGGCACCGGTCTCTCATCCCCTCGGCAGGTCGTCGGCTCGACAGCACGTCACGCAACGCGCGTTCGAGATCGTGGTCGTCGCCCGGCTCGATGAGCCACCCGGTTTCGCCCGGGCTCACGAGCTCAGCCACTCCACCGACATCGGTGGCGACCACTGGGGTACCGCAGGCCATTGCTTCTCCCACGACGGTCGGGAAGCCTTCTCGACGCGATGGCAATACCACCACCTCAGCGACGTTGTACAACATCGCCTTCTGGTCGCTCGCTCCCACCCAGCCGAGGAAGCGGACCTGGTCGCTGCCAATCTCGGCGGCGGCAAGGTCATCGAGGGCATGCCGATCGGGTCCGTCACCGATGATGAGCAGCGTCGCCTCGGAAACCTCGCCGGCGACGCGGCTGAACGCGCGAATCAGGGCTGACACCCTCTTCACTCCATCGTCGAGACGCCCGACGAAAAGGACATATCGCCGATCCGGAGGGAGCCCAAGGGACGCCGACGCTTCGGTGCGCCGCAGCGGCCTATACGCGTTGATGTCCAACGGCGTCAGTATCACCTTGACCCGCTCTGGCGGCACCCCAAACTGGTCCATCAGCATGGATCGCTCACGGGCGCTCGATGCCACCAGGAGGTCCGCCTTCGGCATGGTGAATCGCTTGAGCGCCCGCCCCGTATATCCGGCAGGAATGCTGCCCGCGTGGAAGGCCACCATCGGTACACCGAGACACTTCGCGAGCAGGACCAAGATGTCGAAGCGCCCGGTCGAGTACTCCTGCGCCACCAGAACGTCGGGTCGATCGCGCCAGAGCGAGCGAAGGAACCCGAAGCTCAACATCGCGGTATACGACGACAGCACGGCGAAGTACTGGTACGCAGGTCGAAGGCGCCACGAGAACCGGTGCAGGTAGAACAGGGACCACACCCGGCGGTGGAACAACGACGACCTGTGCCACTCGACGCGGGCTCCGGTCCAGCGGTGCTGCGACGCAGGTGCAGGCGGCGGCGGATCGAGCGAGAACTCGTGCCAGGTGACCTCGCCAACCTGGTCCTGTAGTATCCGGACGAGCTCGTGATTCCCAGAGTTTCGCCAGTCAGCCGAGAACTCTTCGCGACTGACTCCGTAGTGGGGATAGAAGTCCTCGAAGACATCGGGTACGTCGAAGAACGCAATGTTCGGGCGGACCGGAGATCCACGGGCAACCGGCCCCTCGATCATAAGCGGGAACGCGCAACCGCTCGTGCCAACTGCCCGGCGCCTCCAGAAACCGGCGCTCTACTTGTCGCCATGCGGAGGCCAAGTTGACGGAAGTTAGCGGTGATCATGCCAGCGCCAGGCAGTGGTGATGATCGTTTCGAGGTCGGAGTGAACCGGCTTCCAGCCCAGCACCTCGTCGGCCCGTGCCGGCGCCGCAACCAACACGGGCGGATCCCCTGCTCGCCTCGGCTCCTCCCGCACCGGGACGGACCGTCCCGATACCTTCTCGACCATGTCGACCACCTCTCGAACCGAGTGGCCTGCTCCGGTGCCCAGGTTGAGCTGCAGCGGACCACCGTTCTCCGCCAAGACGTCGATCGCGCGGCACGTGGGCGTCGGCGAGGTCGGTGACGTGGATGTAGTCGCGCACCGCCGTGCCGTCCGGGGTCGGATAGTCGGTGCCGAAGATGCCGACCTCGGGGAGTTCTCCGAGCGCAGCCTGGATCACCCGGGGGATGAGATGGGTCTCGGGGTCGTGCACCTCGCCCAATTCGCCGTCGGGGTCGGCGCCGGCGGCGTTGAAGTAGCGCAGCGCCGCCCACGGGAGACCGTGGATCTCGCCGTACCAGCGGAGCATCTTCTCCACCATCAGCTTGGACTCGCCGTACGGGTTGATCGGCTCCTGGGGCTCGGTCTCGGGGATCGGGACCTGCCGACGGCATTCCGTAGGTGGCACAGGTGGATGAGAACACGAAGGGCCGCACGCCCGTCTTCGACCAGCACGTCGAGCAGGCTGAGCGCGTTGACCACGTTGTTGTGGAAGTACTTGGCCGGGTTCTGCATCGACTCACCGACATAGGCGTTGGCGGCGAAGTGGATCACCGCCTCCGGTTGGTGATCGCGCAGTAACGTCCGAACCAGGTTGCGATCGCCGGTGCTTCCCTCCACAAGGGGTCCCCACTTGACGGCCCATTCATGGCCGGCCGAGAGGTCGTCGAGCACGATGGGCTCGTTGCCCGTCTGCGGCCAGCAGTTTGGCGGTGTGCGATCCGATATACCCGGCACCCCCGGTCACGAGGACGCGCATCAGCCTGCAGTCTGGCGGTAGTCCGTCACCTATCCCGCCCCCCCTTCTGGCTCCAGCCCGTTTCCTGTCTCCGTCACGCTATCTGTCGCCACTTTCGGTGGCAAGTCCGACGCTCTGGGAAAGGTCGGCACGCCGTCCGACCTCAGTTGATCCATCAGCCGGGGGAGATCGACGCCAGATCGTGGACGAGATCGAAATGGTTGCGGCCGGCGATCTCCTCGAGAACGACCGGGTAGCCGGCCGATCGGAGTTCGTGGCCGTAGAGCCGGCTCTGGAGCTTGAACGCCTCGGTCTCGTTCTCACCCCACACGATCGTGGTCGGTACGCGACGGTCGCCCCTGATCGATGTGCAGTAGCGGACTCAGCTCCGCCGCCGATCGTTCATCGAGGTCGAGCGCCTCGTTGATGTAGGTTCCGACGAGGGGCCGGAGGTCGTACACGCCCGAGAGGAGCACGGCGGCGTCGACGTCCTCGGTCAGAGCCACCCAGGCGGCGAGATGAGCCCCCGCCGACGAACCGGACACGACCAGTTGCGCCGAACCGTCTGCCTCGCACAGATTGGATCTGACCCAACGGGCGGCCGCCCGTGCCTGTTCGATGATGCGCATGAGCGAGTTTCCCGGGGCCAGGCCGTAGCCGGCTGCCACGTAGGTGATGCCGCGGGCGTGGAACTCGAGTGCGGGGAACGATGCATCCGACTTGTCGAGCTCCTGCCAGTAGCCGCCGTGGAAGAAGAGATGGATCCGGTGATCGGCGGTGCCGCACTGCGGGAAAGACATCGAGCTCGGCGCCCTCGCCGCTGCCGTAGCGGTAGGTCTGATGAGCGAGCGGCGGCCCGGGCCAGTTCGCTGGCTCGGCGGTACTCGGCGATGTAGGGGCCGAGATCGTCCAGGCAGCTGCTCGGGGAGTAGGCCCTTTCCCGGTCGGCGAGATCGTCGGGGAACAGCACCCCGGCGACCGCAGGATCAGAAGCGGGCACGGATCTCCCAGAGGTCGGGGAACGCCGCTCTGAACAGCGTGGTCTTCAGATACTCGGCCCCCAGGGACCCGCCGGTGCCCGGCTTGGACCCGATCGTTCGCTGCACCATCTTCACGTGCCGGTAGCGCCATTCCTGGAGCCCCTCGTCGAGGTCGGTCAGGCTCTCGCACAACTCCGCCAGGGCGGGGTCGCTCCGGTACACGCTGGATGAGGGTCTCCTGCACCGCCGTCGAGGGGGTGACCGGCTGGGTGACATCGCGTTGGAGAACATCGTCGGGGATCTCGAATCCGGCCCGGTCCAGGAACGCCAGGAAATGGTCCCACAGGGAGGGGGCGGCCAGGCGCTGCATCAAACGGGAGTGGGTAGCTGGTGTTGCCGAGAAGCGATCGGCGTGGGCCCGGACCTTGAAACCGAGCAGGAACTCGAGTTCACTGAACTGGGCGCTCTGGAACCCGCTCGCGCTGGCCAAGAAGCCACGGAACGAATCGAACTCGAGCGGTGTCATCGTCTCGAGCACGTCGAGTTGGGCCACCAGCGTCTTGAAGATCTTCAGCACACGCTTCAGCTGGTGGGCGCCCCGATGAGGGGCGTCGGCGTCGAGGTGGTCGACCAGGTGGTCGAGCTCGTGGAGGACCTGTTTGAACCACAACTCGTAGACCTGATGGATGATGATGAAAAGTGTCTCGTCGTGCTCGGGTGGGTCCGAGGCCGGCTCCTGGAGCGAGAGCAACTCGTCGATGCGAAGGTACGAACCGTAGGTCATCTCCGGGCTGTCGTTCACCGCTTCTTCGGTCATTCGACGTCTCCTTTGACAAGACCGACCGACCGAACCGCATCTGCGGGCAGCGGCGGCAATGCGCCCACCAGTTGGGCAGCTCTGTCGAAGTCGACCTCGTCGATGTCGTCGAGTCCTGCGGTCAGTTCGGTGAGGATGCCCGCCTGCGTCTCGGCCCGGGATCTCGCCTCCGCATACGGGAGGGTCGTGAACATCACCATGCCGTACCGCGGGGTGAAGCGATCCGGGTAGCGGGTCCCCAACTCGAGAGCCAGTTCCCGTTTGATCAGGTACGACGGGTCGACGACACCCGCTCTCATCTCGACGTAGTTGTCCAGGGCCATGTCGGCGATGGCGTCGGCATCGGGTTTGCGGTCGTCGCTGAAGCGGGCCAGCGCTCCCGCCACATCGTCGGGTGTGTCGTCGAGATGACGGATCAGGACGAGCGCCGACTCCATCGCTGCGTTCATCCCCTGTCCGTGGAACGGAACGATGCCGTGGGCGGCGTCACCGAGAATGACGCTGCGGTCCTCGAAGCTCCATCGGTCGCAGCGGATCGTCGACAGTGCGCCGGTCGGGTTGGCGGCGAACTGCGCGGTGAGATCGGGGACGAGATCGACGAAGTCGGGGAAGTGCCGCTCGAAGAACTCCTGTACCGCCGGAGCGGTGTCCAGCTCGGCGAAGCTGCCGGCTTCGCCTCCGATCTTCGGCTGGTTGGGAAGGAACAACGTGGCGGTGAAGTCGCCCGTCGGGTTGGCCAGCGCGATGAGCATGAAGTTCCCGCCCGGCCATATGTGCAGGGCGTTCGGGTCCAGCCGGAACCCGCCATCCGGCTCGGGGGGGATGGTCAGCTCCTTGTAGCCGTGGTCGAGCGGCTCCTCACCGAAGCTGCCGCCGTTGTGTTCGAGCGTGGCAGCCCGGACGAGCGAGTTGGCGCCGTCGGTCCCGAAGACCAGGCCGAACGACCTGGTCACCATCGCGTCGTCGTCGCCGGCGACGGTGAAGCCCAGTGTGCGGTTGTCCAGATCCACGGTGCGGAGCCGGTGGGCGAAGTGGATCCTCACCCTTCCGGTTCGTTCTGCGGCGGTGAGGAGGATGGCGTTGAGACCGCTGCGACCGACCGAGTGGATGACCTCGTGCGATCGGGTGCCGTAGGGCTGCAGAGTCACTTCGCCATCGGCGTGGACCATTCGTCCGACCATCGGGATCGTGATCGCACCCACGTCGTCGCCTATCCCGGCAGCTTCGAGGGCAACGATCCCTCGGGTCGCCAGCGCCAGATTGATCGAGCGGCCCGCGTCGACCGAATGGGTGCGCAGGTCCTGGCGGCTCTCGTACAGGTCGACCTCGAAGCCCCGCTGGGCCAGCAGGATCGCCAGGACCGAACCGGCGGGACCAGCACCCACGATCGCGAGAGGGCCCAGCTCTTGCAGTGAACTCATGGGATCAGCTCCTCCAGGATCTCGACGAACCGGTGGATGTCGACGAAGGTGTTGTAGAGCGGAACCGGGGCCACCCGGATGACGTTCGGGTAGCGCCAGTCGCAGGCGACGCCGGCCTCCTCCAGCTGGTCGTACACCGCTCGTCCGTCCGCTTCCGGTGAGGTGATCGTGAGGGCGAACTGCGCCCCCCGTCGTTCCAGCTCCGGAGGTGTCAGGTTCTCGATCCGCCCGGCCAGAACGGCGTCGAGCAGATGGTCCAGATACCTGATCTGGTGTTCGGACTTGGTGCGCAGCGCTGCCCACTCCGCCGGCCTCGTCGAAGATGTCGAGGCTGGCCCGCAGCGCCGCCATCGACAGGATCGGTGCGTTGGACAGCTGCCAGGACTCCACGGTCGGGATTGGTTCGAACTCGGTCTTCATCTCGAATCGGGTGTCCTTGCGGGTACCCCACCACCCCAGGAGCTTCGGCAGACGCTGATCGGCGACGTGACGCTGATGCACGAAGGCGGCACCGACCCCGCCGGGTCCGCTGTTGAGGTACTTGTAGGTGCACCACGCCGCGAAGTCGACGTCCCAGTCGTGGAGCTCCAGGGGCACGTTGCCGGCGGCGTGGGCGAGATCGAATCCGACCCGTGCCCCGACGGCGTGAGCGGCCCGGGTGATCTCGGCCATCGGCAGCACCTGACCGGTGTAGTACTGCACCCCGGGCAGGAGCACCAGCGCCAACTCGCTGCCGTGGTCGGCGATGGCATCGAGGATGTCGGCGGGATCGAGGGTCTGGCGCCCGGGTCGGGGTCGCAACAGGACCAGCGACGACGCGGGATCGAATCCGCGCTGGCGGATCTGGGACTCGACGGCGAAGTGGTCCGACGGGAAGGCGTGGTCCTCGATGAGGATCTTGTGGCGTTCGGGGGTCGGCTCGTAGAAGCTGACCATCAGCAGATGGAGGTTGACGGTCAGCGAGTTCATGACCACCACCTCGTCGCGTCGGCCGCCGACGATCCGAGCCATCGGTTCGGTCAGCAGCTCGTGGTAGGGCTCCCAGGCGAGGGCGCCGGTGAAGTGCCCGTCGACGCCGAGGTGGCCCCACCGATCCAGCTCGGCGTCGACGTAGTCCCGCGCCCGGCGGGGCAGGGCTCCCAGCGAGTTGCCGACCAGGTAGATACGTTCGGATCGCCGGCGGCGTCGGGTGGGATCTCGAACTCGGCCCGCCATCTGCCGAGCGGGTCGGCGGCGTCGAGTCGCTCGGCACACGCCCGGGTGGTGTCGAACGATCTCGTCGATCATGGTGAGACTCCGCCGGCGCCGAGGGAGAAGAAGTCGTCGGCATTCCGAACCTGATCGCGTCCCTCGTGTCGTCGTCGAGGAAGCTGGAACACTCGATGACCCGGCCCGGTTCTTCCTCGCCCAGCGGGAATGGGTAGTCCGATCCCATCATGATCCGATCGGTGCCCATCGCCGAGGCCAGCAATGGCCAACGCCTCTTCGCTGAAGACCGCAGAATCGACCCAGAACCGCCGGGCGTAGCTCGATGGAGGGTGCGGACAGTCGACCCGGATGATGTCGCGTCGTCGCCATGCGTTGTCGACCCGAGCGATCTGCGCTGCGAAATTGCCACCCCCGTGCGCAAAGCAGATCCGCAGGTTCTCGGGGAGCCGTTCGAAGGCTCCGGACAGGATCAGCGACAGTATCGCCAGGTGGGTCTCGGCCGGCATGCCGACCAGCCACTGCAGCATGTACTTGGGCATGCGGTCCGGCGCCATCGTGTTCCACGGATGCACGAAGACCGGGATCTCGTCGTCGGCGCAGTGATGAAGGAACCGAATCAGTTCCGGATCGTCGAGGTTCCGACCGTCCACATGGTTGCCGATGTGCACCCCGACGTGGCCATTGCCTTTGGCCCGGCTGACCTCCTTGCAGGCCGCATCGACGTCCTGGAGGGGGGCGTGGCTGAGAGGACGCAGACGAGAGGGATCCGCATCGCACATCTCGGATGCGAGATCATTGACCTTCGCTGCCCAGCGGGCGCCGATCGAAGGCTCGCAGGAGTAGGAGAAGAGGATCGGCGTGGCCGAGATGCACCTGGATCGTCGTCCCCGTCCTGTCCATCTCCGCCAAGCGTGCGGCGGGGTCCCACAGTGGGGCCTCGACCGGGTCGGTACTCCGCGTCGCCGCTCATGATGAAGCCGGTGCCGTCACCTCGATCCCTCAGCCATGGCGCATCGGGGCTGCACAGCATCTGCGCATCGTCCCTGGTCAGCGGAGGGAAGAAGTGGGAGTGCACATCGATCCGGCGGGGAACCACCGCGTTCATTCGCCCGGCCGGGGATGGATCGTGCCACACGACGGGCAGGTCCTGGCATCCTCGCTGCCGTAGAACGCCTCGAACAGCGGCGGGAGATCGTCGAACGATCGATTCGAGCTGCACCTCGGCGCGATGGATGAGGGCGTGACATTTGGGACAGAACCACTCGAAGCCGTCGACCGAACCGGCCGGGCGGGCGTACTCGATCACCAGACCGATGCTGGCCGGGTCGGGCCGCTGCGGTGAATGGCGGACGTGGGGCGGGAGCAGGAACACATCACCTTCGGTGATCGGCATGTCCCGCGCCGGCAGGCCCGGCGCGTCGCAGATCCTCAGGTTCATCGTCCCTCTGAGCTGATAGAAGAACTCCGGCAGAGGATCGTCGTGGAAGTCGGTTCGTTCGTTTCCGCCGCCGACGATGGTGACGATCATGTCGGAATCCTGCCAGATCTGCCGGTTCGACACCGGCGGCTTCAAGAACTCGGCGTTGTCGTCGATCCATTGGGCCAGGTTGAACGGGAGCTGCATGCGTGTCGTCGCCGGACGAACTTGCCGTGCGTCGGTGTTCTCGGTCATGGATTCCTCCTACTGGTCTGCTGGTCGGAGCATGGCGGTTGCCTTCATCTCGATCAAGAGGTGGGGATGGGGTAACTGGTGGACCGCCACCGTCGTGCGGGCAGGACCCTCCATTCCGGCGAAGAACGCTCCCCACTCCTGGTTGTACGGACCGAAGTCGTTCATGCTCACGAGGAACGAGCCGACCTCGACGAGATCGGTCCGGTCGAGCCCGATGGTGGCGAGGATCTTCTCGATGTTCTCGAGCACCTCCCGGGTCTGGGTGGCGATGTCGAGTGACACGGTTCCCATCCCGTCCACCGATGCGCCGGCGATCGTGTTGTCGGGTCGGCGGGCGCTGGTGCCGGACACGAACACGAGACCGCCGGCGATCCGAAGATGGGGAAACGATCCCCTCGGCGTCACGAGGTCCGGCATCTGCACAGTGTCCCACGGCTCTGGAGGATCGCAAGTTCGAACGGGGATGACTCCGGCGTCGGGCCGGATACGCCCTCGGTCGGTGTCAGACGATGCGCCGATGGGGCCTGCTCACAGGGTCAGCGTGCGGGGATCGAAGCCGAACGGCAGTTCGAGCCGATGCCGGTGGAGCAGTTCGGTGTCGGCCAACAGATCGGTGGTAGCTCCGTCGGCAACGACGGTTCCGCCACTGATGATCACCGCCCGTGGGCACAGTTCGAGGGCCAGTGGCAGGTCGTGGGTGATGATCAACTGGGTGAGATCGAGGGAGACGAGAAGGTTGGTCAGCTCCCGACGGCCGGCGGGGTCGAGCCCGGATGTGGGCTCGTCGAGGACGAGTAGATCGGGTCGCATGGCGAGGACTGTGGCGATGGCGACGCGGCGTTTCTCGCCGCCGCTGAGGTGGTGGGGTGTGCGGTCAGCGAGTTCGGATGCATCGACAGCAGCCAGTGCCTCGGTGACCCGCTGGTCTTGCTCGTCGCGGGACAGCTTCAGGTTGGCAGGTCCGAACGCTACATCTTCACGGACGCTCGGCATGAACAGTTGATCGTCGGCGTTCTGGAACACCATCCCGACCCTCCGGCGGATTTCGGTCAGGTTGTCCTCGGTGAGGGTCATCTGGTTGACGGTGATCGAGCCGTTCTGGAGCTCGAGCACGCCGTTGATGTGGAGCGCAAAGGTGGTCTTTCCGGCTCCGTTGGGTCCGAGGAGCGCGACCCGCTCGCCGGTTTCGACGGTCAGCGCGAACCGGTCCAGGACGTGCTGGCCGTTGGGATAGGCGAAGGAGAGGTCATCGACGACCAGGGCGTGCGTCATCGTTTCAGCCGATCGCGATTGCGGTCACGCGCGACCGTGATCGATACGAGCGGGACAGCCAGGCAGGTGATCCACTCGGTCATGGTGGCCGGTCTGTGGTCCAGTTGGGGCATCGAGCCGGTGAAACCGCGGGCGAGCATGGCCGAGTGGACTCGTTCGCCCCTTTCGTAGGACCGGACGAACATGGCGCCGGCCGACGATGCGATCGGCTTGGCCTGCCACAGCCACCTGGGGTCGTGGGCCCGGGCGACCATGGCGGTGCGCATGCGACCCATTTCCTCGACGATCAGGTCGAGGTAGCGGAACATGAACGACACGATCGACACCACGATGGACGGGATCCGCAAGCGTCCGAGGCCCCTGACCACTTCGGGAATCGGTGTCGTGCCCGGCCAGGACGAGGCTGGCACCGGTGCCGAGGAGCGCCTTGGCGATGATGTTCCAACTTGCCCAGAGGCCGTCGCGGGAGAGGCTCAGGCCGACGAACTCGACCGTTTCGCCGCTGGCGATGAACGGGATGAAGAACGCAAAGGTGATGAACGGCACGACGACGGCGAACCGGCCGATGGCTTGGCGGAAGCCGTAGCCGGCCACGGCCAGGAGGCTCACGACGACCACCCCATCGATGGCAAACGCCCACACCGCCTGGCGCGGCGTTGCGGCAACACCGATCGCGAACAGGAATGTGGCGGCGATCTTGGCCTCCGGGGCCAGTGCGTGAATCGGTGAGTGAGCGTGAACGAGAAGGTGGCGATGAGCTCCCGCCATATCAGACGATCACCGGTTCGGGGTCGGGTTTCCCTCGGCGTCCAACCGACAGGAAGAGCCCGTAGCCGACGGCCAGCACGATGACCGTGCCGCTCACGCCGGCGATGGCGAGGCTGACCGACTCGTTCACAACCCCGGTGGTTGCGTAGTCGGCGAAGATGCTGCTGTCGAGCGTGTGCCCTTCGGCCTGTTCGTCGAACCCCTGCTCGATCGCCACCCGTTCGAGGCCGTCGGGGTCATCGAATGCGAACTGGCTGACCACGCCGGCCATCAGCACTGCGGCCAGGATGCCGCCGATGACGAAGGTCCGCATCGACACCGGCGTCCGCTCGGCGAAGGTGGCCCGGTCGAGGTCCCGGACCCCGTAGACGAGATCGGGCCGGGAGCTGAGCACTGCGGCGATGGCGAGGGCGCTGATCATGCCCTCGCCGATCCCGATCAGAAGGTGGACGCCGACCATGGCGGTGAAGACATCGTCGAAGGCCACCGGTGCGCTGGCCCCGAAGAGCCATTCGATCGAGAACGCCATCGCCGACAAGGTGACCGACAGCCCCGCCGCCAGCCCGGCCGCCCCGACGATGCCGCCGCTGGTCCGCGGCATGATCCGCCGGAACAGCAGGAACAGGGCGTAGCCGCCGAAGCTCGTGACGATCGCCATGTTGAAAACGTTGTAGCCCAGCGCGCTCGAGGCCGCCGTCGGCGAAGAGAAGGGCCTGGACGACCACGACGATCGTGACGACCAGGGCGCCCGTGGCCGGGCCGAGCAGGATGGCGGCCAGGGCGCCGCCGAGCAAGTGGCCCGTCGTACCCGACGCCACCGGGAAGTTGAACATCTGGGCGGCAAAGATGAAGGCGGCGGCGATCCCGGCGAGTGGGACCTGTTTGTCCTTGAGCTCACGGCCGCTCTGGCGAAGGGCGAAACCGACGATGACGAAGGAGAGAAACGCGGTGGCGATGGCGACCGACGGTTCGAGAAACCCGTCGGGAGCGTGCATGGCAAACAGCATGGATGAACCTCACGGGGGGACTGCCGCAGTCACGGGGAACGGTTGCAGCCTAGGTGTGGCCCAACCTTGATGCAAACCATTCGCAGTAAGCGGTCGGACCTTCACCCGAAGGGGTCGTGCCGTCGAGTTGCTCAGGCGTACCCGGGGACCGGCGGCCCTAGGCTCCTTCGGCCGGGTCGCCGCAGTCGGCGCATCGTCCATCGAGGTCGAGCCGGTGGTCGAAGGGGGTGAAACCGGCGGCTCGGGCCGCCGACGCTAGATGACGATCCATCATCGATTCGACCTCGGCGGCGAGATGCATGTCCTCGACCTTGCCGCAATCGATGCACACCATGTGGTGGTGGTGCCCGACCAGCGGCTCGGCCAACTCGAAATGGCTACGGTCGCCGCTCACGGTGATCCGCCTGATCACACCACTGCGTTCGAGGACGTCGAGGTTGCGATAGGCCGAGCTCTGGGCGAGATCGGGTGTGGTCGGCGAGAATATCGAGCAGGGTCAGCGGCCGCCCCGCCCGGGCCAGTGCCTCGACGAGCAGCCGTCGACCTCCTGTGTAGCGCTGGTCCGGCTGAGCCAACCGCTCGGCAACGTGTTGGTGCAGCTCGGTGAGGTCCTCGGCCGGATCGGACGTCGGGTCGTCGTTCGTCAACGGCTCATCTTCGTATCACTCGGGTGGTCGCCGTGTCCGTGGTCGTCGACGACGACCAACCTCGCATCGTCGGAATCTTCGCGGTGGCGAACGATCGTCATCGCTCCTGAACCGAACGCCCGGGCCATATTGGTTTCGGTGAGTGCCGTTTGCGGGGCCCCGTCGGCGACGACCGAGGTGTTCAACAGGAGCACCCGGTCGCAGTGGCGGGCTTCGTCCAGGTGGTGCGTGGAGATCATCACCAACCGCCCTCGATCGCGTTCGCCTGCGATGACATCGAGGATGATCTGCTGGCTGGGAAGGTCCAGGCCGGTGATCGGCTCGTCGAGGAGAAGGCATCGAGCGTCGTTGGTCAGGGCGCCCGCCACCAGGACACGCTGCCGTTGTCCACCGGAGAGGTCGCTGAAGGGCCGCGCCATGATGCCCGTGATCCCCAGCCGTGAGGCCGCACCGTCGATGAGCTCCCGATCCCGGCGGCGCGGTCGGCCGAACAGGCCCAGGGTGCGGTAGCGCCCCATGGACACAACCTCGGCCACGGTGAGCGGCATCCATCGGTGCTGGTGCTGGTGCTGGGCGACGTAGGCCACCGTCGTCGACCCGTCCGTCGTGAGCCGGCCGGTGGTGGGCTTCTGCAGCCCGGCCAGGAGCCGGAGCAGCGTTGTCTTGCCGGAGCCGTTCGGGCCCATCAGCGCCACCGTCGTGCCCCCGTCGAAATGGACCGTGCCCGTCTCGAGGGCGAGCGTGTGGCCGAACCTCACGGTGACGTCATCGAGTTCGAACACCCGTCACCTCCGTCGGTAGGGAATGAGAACGACTCTCAGTATAGTGGTAATGAGAACGATTCTCAACTTCTCGACCGATCCTCCTCGAAGGTTCCTCCCATGTTCGATCTCCGCTCGATCACCCTCGTGCCGATCGTGCTGCCGTGGCACTCGTCGTGCCGTCCTGCTGCCGCCAGCGCACCGCTGGAGGTCGCCGATGGCCGGCCCGCGATCATCGTGACCACGTCGATCTGGGCCGACGTGGTGTCCAACGTGACCTGTGGGGAGGCGAGGGTCGAGACCCTCATCCCGATCGGGAGCGACCCCCACGGTTTCGAACCGTCGCTGGCGGACCGGAAACGACTGGAGGAGGCGGTGCTCGTCGTCGCCAACGGTCTCGGACTCGAGGAGGGTCTGGACGACACCCTCTCCGCGGTCGCCGACGGGTGGGACTCCGGTCTTCCTGATGGGCGAACACATCGATCCGGGGCCTCTCGATGGTGAGGACCCCCACATCTGGTTCGACCTTCGGCGTGTCGGAAAGGCGCTACCAGCGCTGGCCGATTACCTGGTCGATCGGGCCGGTCTCGACGAAGCGTGTGGTCGGCGAGTGCCTCGACCGCTACCAGGCTGATCTCGCCGCGGCCGATGCCGAGATCGCCGGCATGGTCGCCGCCCTCCCCGCGGACCGTCGCAAGCTCGTCACCAGCCATGATTCCCTGAGCTATTTCGCCGATCGGTACGGCTTCGAGGTCATCGGCACCGTCATCCCGGCGCCGTCCACCTTGGCCGAGACCGACCCCGCCCAGCTCGAGAAACTGGCCGAGATCATCGACGAGACCGGCGTACCGGCGATCTTCGCCGAGACCCAGCACACCCTGGACGATGTCAACGCGCTGGCCGCCAGGGTCGGCGACGTCGAGGTGGTCACGCTCTACACCGGGACGCTCGGGCCGCCGGGGGAGGGCGCCGACACCTACATCGGCTTCCTGCGCACCAACGCCCTCCTGATCACCGAGTCGTTGGGATAGACGGATGGCTGTGGAGTTGATCACCGATCCCTGGTCCTGGTGGGTCGAGCCGTTCACGACCTTTGTGTTCATGCGCAACGCCCTTGTGGCCGGCCTGCTCGCCGTCCTGGCAACCTCGGTCGTGGGGACCTGGGTGGTGCTGAGGGGAATGAGCTTTCTCGGCGATGCGCTCGCCCATGGCGTGCTGCCGGGAATCGCGATCGCCTTCATCATCGGGGTGGACACGACCCTGGGCGCTCTCGTCGCCGCGGTGGTGATGGTCGGTGGCATCAATCTGATCCGTACCCATTCCCCGCTGCCCGACGACACCTCGATCGGTATCCTCTTCGTCGGCTTCCTGGCCCTGGCCGTCGTGATCATGTCCAGCCAGACCGGTTCGTACACCGGTGACCTGAACCGGTTCCTGTTCGGTTCGATCAGCGCCGTCGACGATGCCGATCTCGTCCGTCAGGGAATCGCTGCCACCATCTCGGTCGTCGGCGTCACCGTCTTCTACCGTGCGTTCCTCGTCATGACATTCGACGAAACCCAGGCCCGCCTTCTCGGCCTACGACCCCGTCTGGCTCACGGCGTGCTGCTGGTGCTCCTGGCGGTCTCGATCGTTGCGTCGTTCCGGGCCGTCGGCAACCTACTGGTGTTCGCGTTCCTGGTGGCACCACCGGCCACCGCCGCCCTGGTGGTACGAGGCGTGCCCCGGATCATGGTGGCCGCAACGCTGATCGGGTCGGCCGCGGTGGTGGTCGGCCTGCTGATCAGCTTTCACGAAGGCACCGCCGGGAGCGCCACGATGGCGCTCACGGCGGTGGTCATCTTCCTCCTGGTGCTCGGCGGACGTGCACTTCAGCACGCCGTGCCGCTGGGCTCGGTTACCCGCGCCTGAACCCGATCGGGCCTTCCCGAGGATGCGCCCGAGGATCCCGAGACCCGCGATCCAGGCGAACGCGTCGTGGATGCCCATCCCGGTTTCGCCGTCGCCGAGGTATGCGTCCCCTCGGTCGCTGGAGAGGGCCGTCGCTCCCGGCTGTCCGTGGCTAGTGGCGCCTAGGTTGTCGGGAATGGAGCGCATCGCCCGGATCATCGTCAGCCGCTCCCGCCAGATCCTCGCAGCCACCGGGATTGTCACCCTCTTGGCGGCGGTGATGTTGTTCCGGATGGACTTCAACGCCGACGTCAGCTCGTTCGTGCTCGAGGGCAACGAGACGGGTGAGGAGTTCAAGGCGCTTCAGGACAAGTACGGCACCGCTGACCCGATCAACGTGTTGGTTTCGTTCGAGACGGGTTCCTTCCGCGACAAGCAGGGATCTGCTCGCGCTGGTCGGACGTCCGCGATCAGCTCGCCGGCGGTAGACGGGTCGGGGCAGGTGGCTTCGATCGTGCCGGACGTCAATCCGCTGACCGGGGCGCCCAATCCCGCGGGCGGACATCGAGGCGGCTCCCGACGCACTGACTCGCAGGACTGCTCGCCCAGAGTCCGGTTTCCGGGCTGCTGCTCGACGAGACGGCCCAGAACACGCTGGTGCTGATGATTCCGTCGGGTGATTCGCTGGACGTGGCCCGTGCCCTCGACGAGATCGACGCCGCCGCCCGGAGTCGAGCTCACGTTGTCCGGCAACCCGGTCGTCTTCGCCTCGGTACTCGACCTGCTGTCGCTGATCCTGCTGGTGATCCCGCCTGTCGTGATCGCCCTGCTGATCCTCGCCTTCTTCGCCACGATCGGGGATCGCCGGCTCGAGCGCGCTCGCGATCGTCCCGGCGGCGCTTGGCTCGCTGTGGACGTTCGGCCTGATCTTCGCCCTCGGGCGGAGGTCGACATCGTCACCGTCATCGTCCCGATCTTCGTCATCGTGATGGGCTCGGCCGACGGCCTGCACTTCGTCACCCACTTCCAGGAGGAAGCCGAGTCCGGGCCAAGACACGGTGGAGCGGAGTCGCGTCGGCGCTCGAGCATGTCGGGCGTGCCGATGATCCTGACCACCATCAGCACCGCCGCCGGGTTCCTTGTCGCTGTTGGCCACCGACGTGTCAGCCGATCCGCCAGCTCGGCCTGTTCGCCGCCATCGGCATCACGTTCGCCGGCATCATCTCGTTCTTCTCGCTGCCGGCGCTCCTGAGCCGGCTCACGATCGAGCCGAAGCACCACGATGCGCTGCTCGGTCCGCGGGTGACGGCGGGCCTCAAGGCCTGGTGACGTACCCGCGTGCCGGCGTTGGTTCTGGCCGGCGTGTTCTGCTCGTCTTCGCCGCCGTCTCGATCCCGCAGCTCGAGGTCAACTCCGACCAGCTGTTCTTCTTCAAGGACGATGATCCGGTGCGGGTTGCGTTTCAGCGCACCGAGGAGCTCTTCGGCGGCGCCACGCCGCTTGATCGGCGAGTTCGCGTTCGACCCCGCCGCCGGGGTCGGCGCAACTCGGCGCCATTCAGCAGGTGTCCGATGAGCTCGAATCCCTGCCGGGGGTGCGCGAGGTGTTCTCGGTGGCCGACCTCGCCGGATCTCTGCCGCCCGAGCAGCTCGAAGCGTGTCTTCGGCGGGCAGTGACCCTGCCGCTCGGTGACATGGTCAGCGACGACGGTCTGCGCTTCGTGCTGTTCCCGTCGGACTTCGGCACCGGCGACCTGCAGGGGTGGCGGACCTTCGCCGACGACGCGGCGCCGAGGTGACGGTGCTGACCGGGATGCCGTGGTGTGGGACGAGATCGCCCGGCTGGTCCTGCGGGCCCAGGTCGCTGTCGCTGATCGTGGCGTTTGCCCTGGTGGCGATGATGCTGGCGCTCTGCGTATCGCAGGCTGCGCGAAACGCTCGTGTCGCTGGTGCCGATCCTGCTGACCGTGCTCGACGCTGCTCGGGTTCATCGCCGTGTCGGGGATCCAGCTCAACCTGCTCGACGGCGGTGATCTCGAGCATCGTGATCGGCGTCGGCATCGACTACGCCATCCACTTCGTCGCCGCCATCGATCTGCGCGCGCGTGACGGCGCTGGGTACGTGTTCCGCGCGATCGACCGCGCCGGCCGGCCGATCGTCGCCAACGCCCTCGGCATCGCGATCGCGCTCACCGCGCTGTGGCTGTCGCCGCTGAAGATCCACAGCCAGGTGTCGATGATCATGTGGGTGGCGATGACCGTCGCCGCCCTCACGGCGCTGACCGTGATCCCGGCCCTACTGGACCGCTCGGGAGTGGAGTCGCCCTCCGTCGACGTCTGATCGGCGACGGAGAGGATCCGTGTCCTCGACCTCCAAGTCAACGCCGTCGTGGATCGCGGTCATGACCGCCGATCAGACGAAGATGACCTGGGCGCCCTCGCTGAGCTCCATGAAGTCGCTGACGTTGATGATGTCCTCGACCTCGTCGATCAGGTCCTCCTTCTCGAGGCCCATCATGTCGACGGACAGCTTGCATGCCCAGAGCTTGGCGCCCATGTCGTGGAGCATCGTCAGGAACTCGGCGACCTCGGGCATGTCCAGATCCTTGATCTGCTTCTTCAGCATCCGGGTGGCGAAACCGGTCATGCCCGGCAGGCCGCCGAGACCCTGGGGGATGTGCCAGGACTGACCCGGCATGTGCATGGCCGTGTTGCCGAGCATCGAGAACTGCAACCCTCCCTGGGTTTCCTTGTTGATCATGTCCATGCCCCAGAAGGTGAAGAAGAGGTGGGTTTCGATCCCTTCGCCGAGGGCACCGTTGGCCATGATCAACGCCGGATAGGCCATGTCGAGGTTGCCTTTGGAGCAGATGAAGGCGATCTTGCGATCGGTCGGCATCGTCACCGAAGTCTGGGATGACCGGTGCGGTTTCAGTGGTGGTCATTGATGTGGTCCTTTCTGAGACCATCAAATCGATGCAGATGGACTGACAGCAGCGGTGCCGCAGGCCGTCTCAGACGCAACCGACCGGCTTCTGGAGCCCGGCGACGTACGACATCTTCTTGGCAGGCTTCTTGGGGAACAGCGTGAACAGGTCCTTGGTCGGGAAGCCACCGGCCTTGGTCACCCGACGCAGCGTCGGCGTCTCGCCCGTCCTGCTTGAAGTCCTTGCGGAGGAAGTAGATCACCTCGCCAGTGGTCTTGGGTGAGCTCGATGCCGATGTTGGCGGCCAGTTGCTTGGCCGACCTCCTCGGTCCACTCATCGGGCTCGATCATGAAGCCTTCGGCGTCGACCTGGATGTCGGTGCCTGCGATGGTTGTTCGGTTGCCATTGTGGCTTCTCCTCTGATTGTTTGGTGAGATGTGGTTGTTGGTGGGTTGGTGTCGGAAAACGAGCGGAGCACCTGGAGCATCCGGGCGAGGCCCGTTTGACCTCCGGGTCCCGCATCTGGCGCAGCAGCGCGAAGGTCGACGGAGATGTGCGACCTCCTCGTCGAGGACGGCGGCGGTCCGCTGGAGCAGTTCCATCACCTCGGGTTGGGTCATCTCCTTGACCGTCTGGAGGATGAGGACGATGTTGTCGCCGAGCTGGTCGACATCGTCCTCGGAGAACGAGGTCACCACCCGATCGACGACCCCGAGGCTGCTCTTGGCGAAGCCGAAGTAGCCGCGTCTCGTCGAGATCCTCGAGCGTGGTCGTGGCCTTCATGACCGCCTCGGAGGTGATGGGCGTGATGTCGTCCAGCAGCTCCAGGGTGCTCTCGAATCGCTGGAGCGTCGCCTCGATGTTGCGGGTGTTGCGGACCAGCCGTTTGGCGAGTGCGGTGACGTCCTCGGCCGAGGGCATCTCGTCGATGTCCTCGAGTTCCCGGCCGGCGAGCGACATCGCGTCGGTGGCGATCGGAGCCAGATCGGCTCGCAGCTCGTCCCACATCTGTCGGCGGGCTCGCCTGCTCCCGCAGCTCGGCGGCGATGAACGCCACGTCGGAGGCCAGGGCGTCGAGTCGCTCCTCCAGGGCGGTGGTGCGGTCGATGGTCGGCGCGGTCATGCGTCCGCCTCGGTCAGCTTGCCTGCCATCAGCATCTCGTGGGGGAGCGGCATCGGCTTGCCCTTGAGCAGCATGTTCCAGTACACCCACTTGAACATCAGCTTGCCCCAGTGGTTCATCTCGGTTTCCCTCAGCAGCGAGAACGGGCCGATCCCCGGAAGTGGGTACTTGCCGGGCAGCGGCTCGGTGTCGTAGTTGAAGTCGATGAGCATGCCCTTGCCGGCGCCGGACTCGATGAAGCAGTTGGCGTGGCCGTCGAACTGCTCGGTCATCGGCAGCCCCTTGATGTGTCGCAGGAAGTTGTCGGTGAAGACCTCCACCGCGAAGTGGGCGACCGACCCGGCCTTGGAGGTCGGCAGGTTGGCGGCGTCGCCGACGGCGAAGATGTTGTCGAAGTCGTTGGACAGGAAGGTGTCCTTGTCGACCTTGACGTAGTTGAGTTCGTCGCCGAGTCCGCTCCTGGCCACGTAGTCGGCTCCCATGTTGAGCGGGACGGTGACGAGAAGGTCGTAGGGCACCTCGCGCTCGTCGTAGGAGACGAGCATCTGGCTTCTCGGCGTCGACGCGCTCGATGAAGAAGTCGGACTCCAGGGCGATCTTGCGTTCGTCGAACATGCGAGCCGAGGTGCTTGGATGCAACCGGTTTGGTGAAGGCGCCGGGGAGGGGGGTGACGTAGACGAGCTCGACCCGGTCGCGCATGCCCGCGCTCGCGGAAGAAGGCGTCGGCGAGGAAGCTGAACTCGAGTGGTGCCACCGGGCACTTGATCGGCATCTCGACGATGTTGACGACGAGCCGCCCGCCGTCCCAGGTCTCGAGCTTGCTCGGCCAACGCCTTGGCGCCCTCGAGCGTGTAGAAGTCGTGGATCGTGTCGCCGTACTCGGGGCCGTCGAGACCGGGCGTCTCGTCCGGTCGCGGCGTGGTCCCGGTGGCGATGACCAGGAAGTCGTAGTCCAGGTCGCTGCCGTCGATCAGCTTGACCCGTGTTCTCTGCACCTTCGACGAGGTCGATCTCGCCGTTGACGTAGTCGACACCGGAGGGGATGAAGTCCGATGTCGGCTTCACCACGTCGTCGGGCTGGTAGATCCCGAAGGGGATGAACAGATAGCCGGGTTGGTAGTGATGTGCTCGGCGTGCGGGTCGACGATGGTGATCGACCACTCCGTCTCGGGCAGCCGGGGTCGGAGTTTGTTGACCACCATCGTGCCGGCCGTGCCGGCGCCGAGTACGAGCAGTTTCTTCACGGGGAACTCCCTTGTTTCATTGGTTCGGGTAGGCGGGAGCGTGGGGGAGGCGGTCCTGCCGGCGAGCGCCGCGATCTGGCGAACCGGGCGTGGAGCATCGCGTCGCTCCTGGGCCAGTGAGGTGACGAGGTCGGCGATCTTCGGGCAGCGACGTCAGCACCCGGTGCACGGTCGTCGGTGTCGAGGTCGTAGACACCCTCGAGCATGCGGTGTGAGCCACGGACGGGCTCGACGCCGAGGTCGGCTGCGATCGCCTCGCTGGAGTCGTGGGTCGGGTGGCCAGTCTTCGGGCCGAACGCCACCGACGATGACCATGCCGACCAGCCGGGTGTCGACCCGGATGAACGTCCTGGCGCAGAGGAAACCCGAGATGGCTCGGTATCCATTGCGGGGCTCGAGGCCACCGGTACCGAGACGTTTCCATCCGTGCGACGCAGCGATCGAGCACTCCGGGAAGCTCCTCGACGGCGGCGTAGAAGTCGCACGGGTTGGCGACCTCGGAGAGCGCCAGGCCGTCCATGTCGGTGACGACGGCCATGACGCCGAGGAGCTCGCCGGCCAGGTCGGCCACCGACTGGAGTCGAGGGGGACGAACCGAACAGCGGGTCGGATCGAGATGCCGGATCCGAGCGGCGCGACGGGTTCGCCTGTCCGTGTCCCGTGTGCGGTCTGCGGGTGAGCCAACGCTCGATCTGATCGGCCGGGAATCGCCACTGACGCCCGACCTTGATCGCCGGGATCCGCCCCGTCTCGGCCATCCGGTAGATGGTGGACTTGTCGACGTTGATCAGGGCCTGGACATCTTTGGTGGTGAGCAAGGATCCGCTGTCGATCACGATCGCACCTCGTGCATCGGCATGAGGCAGTGTAACACCTGCATCTGCTTTGCATCTCCTGCAGCATACAGAGGATGCAGGAGATGCACACAGGGACTTAAGTCACTGTTGTGGTGGGGGGGTGGCGACGGCTGCGATGATGTCGGATGTGGGACCGGTTGCACGACCATGAAGCTGCAGTCCACGCCGCAGAATCGACAACTGCGGTTGCTGGCTGCCGCACTGGTGCTCTCGATGTCCACATGGTTTTCGACCGCTGCGGTTCTCGGGCAGTTGAGAACGACCTGGGAGCTGACCAACGCCGAGGCGAGTTGGTTGACCATCGTGGTCCAGCTGGGATTCGTGGTGGGTGCGGTCATCTCGGCGGCCACCAATCTCGCCGATCGGGTCCGTCCTCGGCGGCTGATCCTCCTGGGCGCGTCGGGTGCTGCGGTGGCCAACGCCCTGGTCGTGGTATCAGGAGGCTTCGGGGCGGCGGTGATCCTCCGATTCGTCACCGGTGCGTTTCTGGCCGGTGTCTACCCGCCGGCGCTCAAGGCCATGTCGAGCTGGTATCGCACCGGGAGGGGATTCGCACTCGGTGTGATGATCGGTGCGCTCACCGTCGGTTCGGCGCTCCCGCACCTCATCAACGGGCTGGGTGGCTTCGGATGGCGGGCTACGTTGCTGGTGGCGTCGGCCCTGACCGCCACCGGCGGTATCTTCGCCGATCGCTTTGGCGCCGACGGGCCCCATGCGGTCGGCTCGGCGGTGTTCGACCCCTCCCAGGTCGGCATCATCATCGGGATCCGGGAGTTCCGGCTCGCCAGCGCCGGATACTTCGGTCACATGTGGGAGCTCTACGCCATGTGGGCCTGGATTGCCGCCTACTACCAGGATGTTTTCTCCTCGGTGCGGGCGGGCAGCTTCGCCGCATTCGCGGTGATCTCCTCTGGCGCACTGGGTGCGACGTACGCCGGTGTGGTCAGCGATCGCCGCAGTCGCCCCGAGGCGGCCGCCCAAGCGATGCGATGGTCGGGGGCGGTTGCACTCGTGATCGGTTTCCTGGTGGACGCCCCGCCGCTGCTGGTGGTCGTGCTCGGCCTGGTCTGGGGGTTCTGGGTGGTTGCCGACAGCGCCCAGTTCTCTGCGATCGTGACCGAGCACGCGCCCTCGGCCTACGTCGGCACTGCCCTGACCATGCAACTGGCCACCGGGTTCGTGCTCTCGGTGTCGACGGTCTTCCTCGTACCGGTGATCCGCGATGGGTTGGGCTGGGGCTGGGCCTTCGCCTTCCTGGCGCCCGGCCCGATGCTCGGGGTCTGGGCGATGGGTGCGCTCGGTCGTGCGCCCGGACCGCAGGTCGAATCCGCTTCCTGATCCGGCGAGCTTCCAGCTGACGAGAAGGTGCGAGCGCTCAGCTAGGGTTGGGGAATGAGGATCGGGGAGCTCGCCAGGGCCGGAGCGGTGACCACGAAGACGATCCGCTACTACGAGTCGATCGGACTGCTCGACGAACCCCGGCGTACCCCTTCGGGGTATCGCGAGTACGACTCCGGCGCGGTGGAGCGACTGAGATTCATACGCGACGCCCAGGTCAGCGGCCTCACCCTCGCCGAGATCGCCTCGGTGCTCGAACTCAAGAGCGCCGGCGAACGATCGTGTGCCCACACGACCGAGCTGCTGGAACGCCACCTCGCCGAGATCGACGAACAGATCGAACGGCTGCACGCCGCTCGGGTGGCGCTGACGCTGCTCGCCGAGCGGGCCAAGGCTCTCGACCCGGCGGCCTGCACCGACCCCAACCGCTGCCAGGTGATCTCGGTCGATCACGGCCCGATCGGCCGACCACCGACTTGACCTTCTAGTCGACTGGAAGGTCTACACTGGTCGCATGGCTCACATCCACCGAGGTCCGCTCGGACATCGCCGTCTCCGGAATGACCTGCGCCGCCTGCGCCAATCGCATTCAGCGCAAGCTCACCAGAGTCGACGGGGTCACCGATGCCCGCGTCAATTTCGCCAACGGACGGGCCACCGTCATCCACGCACCGGACGTGGCCGACGAGATCCTGCGAGCACACGATCGAGAGCCTCGGCTACGGGGTGATCGCAGCCGGAGGAGACCGAGCAGGCCGAGGACGAAAGGGAGGCCGACCTGCGCCGCCGGCTCATGGTCGCGGCGGCGCTGGCGATTCCCGCCGCGCTGGTCTCGATGATCCCGTCGCTGCACTTCGACGGCTGGGAATGGGTGGTCGCGGCGCTGGCCACGCCGGTCGTCTTCTGGTCGGGCTGGCTCTTCCACCGATCGGCGTGGCTCAACCTGCGGCACGGTTCGACCACGATGGACACCCTGGTGTCGATGGGGTCGCTGTCGTCGTGGTCGTGGTCGGCCGTCGTCGTCGCGGTCGGAATCGGACGGGGGCCACATCTACTTCGAAACCGGGGCGGTGATCGTCACGCTCATCCTGCTCGGGAAGTGGTTCGAGGTCCGAGCCAAGCGACGGTCGGGTGATGCGATCCGCGAACTGGCCGACCTCGGGGCCAGGACAGCACGCCTCGAGGACGGCAGAGAGATTCCGCTTGGCCGACCTCGCCGTCGGCATGCGCTTCGTCGTCCGGCCGGGCGAGAAGATCGCCACCGACGGCGTCGTCGTCGACGGGTACTCGGCGGTCGACGCGTCGATGATCACCGGCGAGCCGGTCCCCGTCGAGGTGTCGGTCGGTGACGAGGTCATCGGCGCCACGATCAACGCCAACGGTTCGCTCGTCGTCGAAGCGACCAGGGTCGGGTCCGACACCGCATTGGCCCAGATCATCCGCCTCGTCGACGAGGCCCAGGGCAGCAGGGCCGATGTCCAGCGCCTGGCCGATCGTGTCGCCGCCGTCTTCGTGCCCACTGCGCGATCCTCATCGCGATCGTGACGCTTGGCGACATGGTTCCTGACCGGCCACCCGGCCGACGAGGCGTTCACGGCCGCGGTCGCGGTGCTGATCATCGCCTGCCCGTGCGCCCTCGGGCCTGGCCACCCCGCTGGCGATCATGGTCGGCACCGGTCGTGGTGCCCAGCTCGGCGTGATCATCAAGGGTGGCGAGGTGCTCGAGGACACCCGCGCGGTCGACGTCGTCGATCCTCGACAAGACCGGCACGGTCACCGAAGGGCGAATGGAGTTGATCGACGTCGTCGCTCCCGGCGTCGCGGCGTCGGATGTCTCGACGCTGGTTCGGCTCGCCGCCTCGGTGGAGTCGCGCTCGGAACACCCGATCGCCAGGACGATCAGCGCCGCCAGCGCCGACCACGACCGGGTCGACCGCTTCGACAACCGGCCGGGGCTCGGGGTCGTCGGCACGGTCGACGGTCATCGAGGTGAGGGTCGGTCGACGTCAGCTGTTCGACGTCGTCCCCGCCGAGGTCGAACTCGCCGCAACCGACGCCGAGGCCGCCGGTTCCACCGTCGTGTTCGCCGGGCGAAACGGGACCGCCGAAGCCGTCCTGGTCGTCGCCGATCGCGTCAAGGACACCTCCGGTGCGGCCATCGCCGCCCTCCACGATCTGGGACTGAGCGTGACGCTGATGACCGGCGACAACCGCCGGACCGCACACAGCGTCGGGGACGAGTGTCGGCGTGGATCATGTCCTGGCCGAGGTCCTCCCCGACGACAAAGCGGCCGAGGTCCGGCGCCTCCAGGCCGAGGGCCATCGCGTGGCGATGGTCGGCGACGGCATCAACGATGCACCCGCACTCGCCCAGGCCGACCTCGGCATCTCGGTCGGCACCGGCACCGATGTGGCCATGGAAGCGTCCGATCTCACGATCGTCAGCGGCGACCTGCGAGCGGTCGCCGATGCGATCGCCCTGTCCCGCCGGACCCTCGCCACGATCAAGGGCAACCTGTTCTGGGCCTTCGCCTACAACGCCGCCGCCATCCCGCTGGCGGCCTTCGGTGTGCTGAACCCGATGATCGCAGCCGGTGCGATGGGCATGTCCTCGGTGTTCGTCGTCACCAACAGCCTCCGCCTGCGCCGCTTCGCCGGCTACCGCCCTCCCACGGTGAACAGGGCGCACCGATCCGCCAACCACAGGAGTCCCCGTCATGACATCGACCGAAGCGAGGACCTTCTCGGTTCCCGACATCAGCTGCGACCACTGTGTCCGGGCGATCACCGGCGAGGTGGGTACGGTCGCCGGGGTCGAGTCGGTGTCGGTGGACCTCGACGCCAAGACCGTCACGGTCAGCGGTGGCAGCCGAGGCCGACATCGTCGCCGCGATCGACGAAGCCGGCTACGACGTCGCATGAGGCCTGACGAGCGCCCTCTGAACATCACACGATAAGCCGCCGAACGCAGTGGATCGTTCTACGCCTGGTCGATCGTCAGCCGTGCCCCACCGACCGCCAGGCCGCGAGGCTACATGGCCCACCGCACGAAACTGGATTGAGTCCCAACGTGCGAACGGTGACCGAGCGGCACCCAACCTGGGCGATTAGAGAACGAAGTCCCTACTTCGAGCCGCGGCTGGTTGGACTTCGATGTTCCTCGTGGTCGTGTGTGCGAACGAGGGGGCAAGCTCAGTCGAGCACCCGACCGCTGATCTCCGTGGGCTCGATCCGTACCCAGAACGGACGCCACTTCTCCTTGGCCCAGGGAACGAGACCGACCTGCTCCAGCTGTTCCACCTCGGCCCAATCGGTCACGCGTCGGGCCGTGCCCCGCAGCACAACGCTCCATCCCGCACGTTTGTCCCCATCCCAGTAGTCGACTTCGAAACAGACCGGCTGGTTGTCGGCTGCTGCCGCCATCTTCTGGCCCTCGAGAGATCGGAACACCACCCCCGCATCGGTCCACTTGAAGTTGACCGGAAGGACGAGTGGCGTGCCGTCGGACTGGAAGCCGACCCGGCCGATCGGCGTGGACTCGATCAGTTCGATGCACTTCTCCTCGCTCAGAACCCCGATCTGGTTGGCGACGTCGATGGCCACCGGCTCGGGGTCAAGTTCGGGTTTGCGACTCATGAAGAGTCCTTTCTTCAGTCTTTTTCGAAAACACCGCCACACGGCGGTCGATCGAGCATACGTTTCGTAGGGCGATGTCGTCAGATCGCCTTCGACGTCCTTGTCCCGCCGAAGGTTCGAAAGGAACACCAATGGTTGAACCCACCTACATCACCGTCGATGGCAACGAGGCCGCCGCCCGCGTGGCCCACCGCCTCAGCGAGGTGATCGCGATCTACCCGATCACGCCGGCGTCGTCGATGGGGGAGTTGGCCGATGCGTGGTCGCAGGCCGGCATGAAGAACCTGTGGGGGGTCGTGCCCGACGTCATCGAGATGCAGAGCGAGGCGGGAGCCGCCGGGACCGTCCACGGGGCATTGCAGGCAGGAGCGCTCACCACGACCTTCACCGCGTCGCAGGGGCTGCTGCTCATGATCCCCAACCTGTACAAGATCGCCGGCGAACTGATCCCGGCGGTCGTGCACGTCGCGGCCCGTTCGGTCGCCACCCATGCGCTCAGTATCTTCGGTGACCACAGCGACGTGATGGCCGCCCGGCAGACCGGAATGGCGATGCTCGCCGCCGGTTCGGTGCAGGAGGCGCAGGACATGGCGCTGGTCGCCCATGCCGCCACGTTGCGGAGCAGGGTGCCGTTCCTCCACTTCTTCGATGGCTTCAGGACGAGCAGCGAGGTGGCCAAGATCGTGGCTCCTGGACGACGCCACGATCCGGGCCATGATCGACGACGCCTGGTCGCCGATCACCGGCTGCGGGCGCTCGACCCGGACCACGCCGGTCCTCCGAGGCACCGCCCAGAACCCCGACGTCTTCTTCCAGGCCAGGGAGGCGGCCAACCCGTTCTACCGGGCGCTCTCGGGGCATCGTTCAGGAGGAGATGGACCGGCTGGCCGAACTGACCGGGCGCAGCTACCACATCGTCGACTACCACGGACATCCCGAGGCCGAGCGGGTAGTGGTCATCATGGGATCCGGGGCGGGAACGGTGACGGGAAACCGTCGATGCGCTCGTGGCGGCCGGGGAGCGCGTCGGGGTCGTCGAGGTCCACCTCTACCGTCCGTTCGATTCGGCACGCTTCGTGGAGGCGCTGCCGGCGACGACCCGGCACATCGCCGTGCTCGACCGCACCAAGGAGCCGGGGGCTCCCGGCGAACCGCTCTACCTCGACACCGTCGCCGCCCTCGTCCAGGAGTGGCGAGGTGCAACGATGCCCAAGGTCATCGGGGCCCGCTACGGGCTGTCGTCCAAGGAGTTCACGCCGCCGATGGTCGCGGCGGTCTTCGCCGAACTGTCGGCTGACTCGCCTCGCCGGGAGCTGACCGTCGGCATCGTCGACGACGTGACCCACACCAGCGTCGCCTACGACGCCGACGTCGGGCACGAACCCGACACGCGTGACCCGGGCGGTCTTCTACGGCCTCGGCAGCGACGGAACCGTCGGCGCCAACAAGAACACGGTGAAGATCATCGGCGAGCACACCGACCTCTACGCACAGGGGTACTTCGTCTACGACTCCAAGAAGTCCGGTTCGACCACCGTCTCGCACCTGCGCTTCAGCCCCACGCCGATCCGATCGGCGTATCTGGTCGGCGAGGCCGGTTTCGTCGGGGTGCACCACTTCGGCGCCTTCGACACACAGGATGTGCTGGCGGTCGCCGGGCACGGCGCCACCCTGCTGATCAACTCGCCGTACGGTCGCCGACGACACCTGGGCCCAGCTGCCCGCCGAGGTGCAGCGCACGATCATCGACAAAGAGCTCGAGGTGTGGGTGGTCGACGGCGGTTTGGTGGCCAGCGAGGCCGGTCTGGGCAACCGAATCAACACCGTGCTGCAGACCTGTTACTTCCACCTGAGCGGGTTGCTCCCGCCGCAGGAGGCGGTCGACGCGATCAAGACGGCGATCGCCAAGACCTACGGCAAAGCGAGGCGAGGTCGTGCTACGGCGCAACACCGCCGCGGTGGATGCATCGGTTGCGGCATTGCACAGGCTCGAGATGCCGGCCGAGGTCACCAGCACCCGGGAGGTGCCGCCGGTCGTCCCGACGAAGCTCCCGACTTCGTGCAGCGCGTGTCGGCCAGGATGATGGCCGGCGAGGGCGATCTGCTGCCGGTCAGCGCACTGCCCGTCGACGGCACGCTTCCCAACGGGCACCACCAAGTGGGAGAAGCGCAGCATCGCCGCCGAGATCCCGATCTGGGATCCGGACATCTGCATCGACTGCGCCCGTTGCGCCCTGGTCTGTCCCCACGCCGCCATTCGCCTCAAGGTCGTGGCCGAGGACGCACTGGTCGACCGCCCCGCGACCTTCAAGGACAAACTCTGGAAGGACAAGGCCGATCCCGGTCGGCGGGCGATCATCCAGGTGGCTCCCGACGATTGCACCGGGTGCGGGGTCTGCGTGAGCATCTGTCCGGCCAAGAGCAAGACCGAGGTCAAACACAAGTCGATCAACATGGAGCCGATCGGCGAACACCTCGAGGCCGAACGCATCAACTTCGACTACTTCCTCAACCTTCCGGAGCATTCCCGTACGACGCTGAAGCTGGAGACGGTGAAGGGCTCTCAGCTGGCCGAACCGTTGTTCGAGTTCTCGGGCGCCTGCACCGGCTGTGGTGAGACCCCCTATCTCAAGCTGCTCTCCCAGCAGTTGGGCGACCGTCTGCTCGTCGCCAACGCCACCGGTTGCTCGTCCATCTACGGTGGCAACCTCCCGACGACCCCGTGGACGACCGATGGCGCCGGGACGGGGACCGGCCTGGGCCAACTCGCTGTTCGAGGACAACGCCGAATTCGGTCTCGGCATGCGGCTCGCCGTCGACAACCACGAGGCGGCGGCCCGGGAGCCTCGTGGGCGAACTGGCGACCGAGATCGGCTCGTTGGCCGGCGACATCCTCGACGCCGACCAGTCCGACGAGATCGGCATAGCAGCCCAGCGAGAGCCGCGTCGACCAGCTGCATGGCTGGTTGGAAACACACCCGGGTCCGCTCTCGGATCGTCTCGCAGACCCTGGCCCGCTACCTCGTCAAACGGTCGGTGTGGCTGATCGGCGGTGACGGGTGGGCCTACGACATCGGCTTCGGCGGCGTCGACCACGTGTTGGCGTCGGGTCGGGATGTCAACATCCTGGTGCTCGACACCGAGGTGTACTCCAACACCGGTGGTCAGACGTCGAAGGCCACACCACGGGCGGCGATCGCCAAGTTCTCCGCCGGGGGCAAGACGACCGCCAAGAAGGACCTGGGAATGATCGCCATGGCCTACGGCGACGTCTACGTGGCCCACATCGCCATGGGGGCCAACATGACCCAGACGGTCAAGGCCATGACCGAGGCGGCCGCCCACCCGGGACCGTCGCTGGTGATCGCCTACAGTCCCTGCATCGCCCACGGCATCGACATGAGCGACATGATGGGCCATCAGAAGATGGCCGCCGACAGCGGGTACTGGCCGCTGTATCGCTACGACCCCCACCGTGAGGCCGACGGCGATCATGCGCTCCTGCTTGGACAGCCGCAAACCCACCAAGACGTTCAAGGAGTTCGCCATGACCGAGGCGAGGTTCGCCATGGTCGCCAGGACCAACCCGGCCGTTGCCGACGAACTCATGGAGCTCGCCCAACGCGACATCGACGATCGCTGGCACCTGTACGAACAGATGGTCGAAGTGGAGCGAACCGCACGATTCGGAATTCTCGATGAGGGGGATCACTGATGGATCTGACAACCGACTACCTGGGGCTGACGCTGGCGAATCCGATCGTCGCCTCGTCCTCACCCTTGACCGGCAATATCGAGTCGCTCGTCGAGTTGCAGGAGGCGGGCGCAGCAGCCGTCGTCCTGCCGTCCCTGTTCGAAGAGCAGGTCGAACACGAGGCCTTCGCCACCGACTACACCATCGATCTCGGCTTCGACACCAACGTCGAGGCCGGGAGCGGCTATTTCCCCGAATTGGACAGCTACAACACAGGCACCGACTGGTACCTCGACAGCTTCGTGCAGGCCAATCGGGAACTGAGGATTCCGGTCATCGCCAGCCTCAACGGCGCCTCCGACGGTGGCTGGGTCAGCTACGCCGACTCGCTGGAGGACGACGGGGCTGACGCCACTCGAGCTGAACATCTACTACGTCGCGGCCGATGTCGATGCCACCGGCGGTCGAGGTCGAAGACCGCTATCTGCGTCTGGTCGAGCATGTGCGGCAGGCGATTTCGATTCCGTTGGCGGTGAAGATCGGACCCGTACTTCAGCTCGCCGGGGAACATGGGTCGACGGCTGGCTGTCGGCGGGGGCCGATGGTCTGGTCCTGTTCAACCGGTTCTATCAGCCCGACATCGATCTCGACACGCTGGAGGTCGCACCCGATCTCGTCCTGAGCAGCCCGGCGGAGATGCGCCTGATCCTCCGGTGGATCGCCATCATGTACGGCCGGGTCGATGCCGATCTGGCCGCCACGTCCGGGGTGCACGATGCCGACGGGGTCGTCAAGCTGATCCTCGCCGGCGCCGACGTCGCCATGATGACCTCGGCCTTGCTGATCCACGGTCCAGAGCACCTGAGGACGGTGCTGGACGGTGTCGACCGATGGTTCACCGAGCGGGACTACGTGTCGACTCGAGCAGGCGCGGGGCAGCGTCAGCCAGCGGGCCGTCCCCGACCCCGGTGCCTTCGAGCGGGCCAACTACATGAAGACGTTGCTCTCGTACGCGGCTCGCCGCTGAGGTCAGGCTCGGCTAGGGCGTCTGCACCTCGCTCGTCGGCGACCGCCCGGCCGTTGTTCCCTCACGTCGATGACGGTTGGCGTCGGGTGTGCGAGCGGCGTGCGCTCCCACTCGGGGCGAAGGCCGAGGCCCGACCGTCCCGCCGAGTCTTGGGGTCTTGGTGGCCAGGACCTGATGGACCTGGAGATCGGCCGAGTCGAACATGACCGCCGAAGCCGCCATGTAGAGCCTCCAGACCCTGGCCCTGCCCTCGCCCGACAGCGCCACCGCCTCGTCCCAGTCTCGTTCGAGATTGCGCACCCACCTGCCGCAGGGTCAACGCATAGTGCTCACGCAGCGATTCCATGTGGCGAACCTCGAAGCCGATCCGCTGCATGTCCCCGATCAGATCACCGATTTCGTGGAGCTCGCCGTCGGGGAAGACGTACCTGTGCACGAATCCGTTCGGATCCACCCGCACGGTGTTCTTTCGGAACCGGCGCTTGGGTCCGATCGGCGGGACCCGTCCGATCTGGTGGTTCAGCAGGCGGCCTCCGTCGGGTAGGAGCCCATGGAGGATCGAGAAGTAGTCACGGAGCTGGCGCTCGCCGACGTGTTCGAACATGCCGATCGAACTGATCGCATCGAAACCCTTCTCATCGACCAGATCCCGGTAGTCCTGGCGGCGGATCTCGACCCGGTCCTCGAGACCCGCTTCGCGGACCCGTTGGCGAGCCAACGCCGACTGCTGTTCGGAGATCGTGACCCCGACCGCCTCGACCCCGAAGTTCTCCGCGGCGTGCAGGACCATGCCACCCCACCCGCAACCGACGTCGAGCAGGCGCATGCCGGGTTGAAGCCCGAGCTTGCGGCAGATCAGCTCGTACTTGTTGGCCTGGGCGGTCTCCAGGGTGTCGGCCGGGTCCTCGAACACGGCGCACGAATAGGTCCACGACGGGCCCAGGACCAGCCGGTAGAAATCGTTGGACACGTCGTAGTGATGACTGATCGCCTTCTCGTCACGATGGCGTGTGTGGGAGGTGAGGACCGAACCGAATCGGACCTCCTCCGGAGGGATCGCCGGCTGCTTGTAGAAGGCGTCGAAGCCGGCGAGCGGGAGGATCCTGGCCAGCGCCATGGGGCTGATCCGGAGCCCGGCGACCGATTGGTTCATGGCCAGGAAGTCGAAGATGTCGCCGACGATGTCGAGTTCCCCGGACACGTAGCGCACGGGCGAAGCCCAACTCCCCTGGTGATCTGAGCAGGTAGCGCACGGCGTCGTCGGAGTACAGACGCACCGAGGTGGCCGCAGTCCTCCGGGACCCATGTGGGTCCGGTCCGGGAGGTCGATCCGCACCCGGAGTTCGGACCCGATCAGTTCGACGACGAGTCGGCGGGCAACGTCGGAGATGGTCATGACTCGCTTCGCCTCCCGGTGATGGGCACACGCAGGATTTCCTCGGCCCAACAGTAGGGCACCGGGTGATGCGCACCTAGGTGACGCGTCCGGCGGACAAATCGATCGAGATGATCTAAAGTACGGATGTCTTGATGTGTGCGCGAAAGGTTGGTGTCATGAAATCGCTCGATCGATCGAGTCCAATGCCCCTTTGGGCTCAGTTGGAGTCCGAGTTGCGTCGACGTCTCGACTCCGGCGAGTTCGACGACGGTCCGTTCCCGACCGACCTGGAGCTGACCGAGGCCTACGGCGTCAGCCGGCACACCGTCCGCGAGGCGGTCCGGCAGCTGAACAAGACCGGGCGTGCTCAAGCGGGAGCGAGGACGCGGAACCGTGGTCAATCGGGCCGAATTCGAACAGACCCTCGGCACCCTCTACAGCCTGTTCCAGTCGGTCGAATCCGCCGGCGTGCGAGCAGACCAGCGAGGTCCTGAACCTCGACGTGGTCACCGACTCGGTCGCCGCAGCCCAGCTGGGACTCGCCGACGACACGCCGTTGGTGCTTCTGGCCAGGCTGCGCAAGGCCGGCGGGGTGCCGCTGGCCATCGATCGGGCGTGGATCCCCATGAGCGTCGGCGAACCTCTGCTGAAGGTGGACTGGACGCACACCGCCCTCTACGCCGAGCTGGCCAACGCCGGCGCCGACGTGCCGAACCAGGGATGGGAGCGGCTGACACCCATCGTCCCCAGCGCCGCCGACCGCGCGCTGCTCGGACTGCGCGTCCGGTGACGCTGCCTTCTACCTCGAGCGAGCTCGGTTCCCGCGATGACGACGCCGATCGAATGGCGCACGACGGTCATCCGTGGCGATCGTTACCGGTTCGTGACCGACTGGTCCGCCGGCGGACGGTCGGCCCTCCGACCCAGCGCGGCGTGATCGACCGGCGACGATGTAACCGATTCTTGACGCTCTCTCGAAATGTCTGTACATTTGATCAACCGTATGTGTCGGTGGTCACCCAGTCCTGGCCCGACGCTCAAGTAGATAGGAACCCACCGTGCAGATCGCCCCGCATCACCGGGTTGTCGTCACCGGCGCTGGGTCGCAATTGCGGTGCTGCGGGCCGACCGCGCACGACTTCGACACGTTTCACCAAAGTAGGGAGATCACATGACCCGGCTCGGGTTCCTGCTCGACAGCGACAACTGCATCGGTTGCCACGCGTGCACCGTTGCGTGCAAGAGCGAGCACGACGTGCCGCTGGGGGTCAATCGCACGTGGGTGAAGTACATCGAGACGGGCACCTTCCCCGACGTCGCCCGCAAGTTCAGCGTCATGCGCTGCAACCAGTGCGACGACGCACCATGTATGGCGATCTGCCCCACGTCGGCGTTGTACCGGGCCGACAACGGGGTCGTCGACTTCCAGGACGACAACTGCATCGGCTGCAAGTCCTGTATGAACGCCTGTCCCTACGACGCGTTGTACATCAATCCCGAAACCAACACCGCCCACAAGTGCAACATGTGCAATCACCGGATCGAGGTCGGTCTCGAGCCGTCGTGTCAGATCGTCTGCCCGACCGAGGCGATCAAGATCGGCGACCTCGACGATCCGTTCAGTGAGATCTCGCGGATCATCGCCCGGGACGACGTCGCCGTGCGAGCCCCCGAGCAGAACACCAAACCGAAGGTCTACTACCGCGGTGCCGATCAAGCGTCGCTGGATCCGACCCGCACCGGCCATCGCCGCCGACGGAATGATCTGGGCCGAGACCCTACGGAATGGCAGCGGCCCGCGTCATCCGTCGATCCCGGTGGAGCCGGGGACCAAACCCACCGATCACGAGGGCGTCGTGGCCCGCACCGCCTACACCACCTCGCACCAGATGACCTGGAAGGAGAAGGTGTCGGGATATCTGGTCACCAAGGCCATCGCCGCCGGTGTGATGCTCGTCGCAGCGCTGATGGTGGCGATGGGCCACAGCGACGCTCAGGCCGCTGTCGGTGTGATACCCCCGATGGTCGCCGGCGCGTTCCTGGGGATCACCGGCGTCCTGCTCATCTGGGATCTCAAGCAACCCGCCCGGTTCCACTACCTGATCACCAAGGGGAACTGGTCCTCGTGGTTGGTGAAGGGCGCGTACATGCTGATGGCCTTCTCCGCGGTGTGCGGGCTGTGGTGGATCGGCGGGCTCGCCGAGAACGGCGCTCTCCTGGAGATACTGGCGGTCCCGGCCGTTCTGGGGGCGATCGGAACGGCCGGGCTACACCGCCTACCTGTTCGGCCAGTGCGAGGGCCGCGATCTCTGGCAGACCCCGCTGCTGCTGCCGGTGCTCCTGGCCCAGGCGGTGACCGCCGGCGGCGCGGCCTATGCGATCCTCGACGTGTTCGTCGACGTGCCCGCGCCCACCGCGGTTCGCTGGGTCCTCCTCGGGTGGCGTGCTCGCCACCGCCGCGCTCATCGCCGTCGAGCTGACATCGCACGGCAGCCGCCACGTCGAACTGGCGGTGCACGCCATGACCAGGGGAACCTACGCCGATCGGTTCTGGTGGGGCGGGGTCGTCCTCGGCCTCGTCGTTCCCGCCGGCGGCGATGATCGTGGCGCTGGCAGCCGATCTCGACTCACCGCTGCTTACGGCCGTCGCGGGCCTGGCCGCCCTCGTCGGCATGTTCGCCTACGAGGACTCCTTCGTCCGAGCCGGACAGAGCGTGCCGCTGTCATGACACCGTCCCTTCCACCATCACCGACCGGCGCAGTCGGCCGAGCCCAGAATCCTCTCACCACGCAACGGAGCGATCCAATGACCGACCTGAGCAAATACCCGCCGTTCGAGAAGTGGCACGACTGGACCGAATTGGACGCCAAGGCCTGGCCCGACAGGAAAGAGCGCAACTACACGCTGGTGCCGACCACCTGTTTCAACTGCGAAGCCGGGTGCGGGCTGGTCGCCTACTTCGACACCGAAACGGCGAGATCCGCAAGATCGAAGGCAACCCCGAACATCCCGGGCAGCCGTGGACGGAACTGTGCCAAGGGTCCGGCCACGCTCAACCAGGTGTATGACCCCGAGCGGGTGATGTACCCGATGAAGCGGGTGGGGGAGCGGGGCTCGGGCCAGTGGGAACGGGTCTCGTGGGACCAGGCGCTCGAGGAGATCGGGTCGAGGATCCGGACCGCATTCGAGGAGGACCGCCGCAACGAGGTCATGTACCACGTGGGCCGTCCCGGTGAGGACGGCTATACCGATCGGGTCCTCAAGGCCTGGGGTGTGGACGGCCACAACAGTCACACCAACATCTGTTCGTCGAACGCCCGCATCGGATATCAGAGCTGGATGGGTCACGACCGTCCGTCCTCTGACTTCGCGAACGCAAAGGTGATCTTCCTGATCTCGGCGCACCTGGAAGCCGGCCACTATTTCAATCCCCACGCTCAGCGGATCATGGAGGCCCAGGCCAGCGGTGCCAAGATCATCGCGGTCGACCCTCGGTTGTCCAACACCGGCGCCAAGGCCGACTACTGGCTGCCGACGTGGCCGGGTACCGAACCGTTCCTTCTCCTGGCGATCGCCCGTCTCCTGATCGATTCCGAGTCCTGGAATGCATCGTTCGTCAAACGGTGGACGAACTGGGAGACCTATCTGCGCGAGAAGCATCCGGACCGTCCCGTCCAATGGGATCAGGTGCGCCCGGCGATGCTCGAGGAGTATGCCGCCTACACCCCGGAGGCCGCCGAGCAGAAGACCGGCGTCGACGCCGACACCATCCGCGAAATCGCCGAACTGATCGGGGCCAACCCCACCAAGTTCGCCTCCCACAACTGGCGGGCTGCGGGCGCGGGCAACATGGGCGGTTGGCAGGTGGCCCGCTGTCTGTTCTTCCTCAACGTGCTCACCGGTTCGGTGGCCACCAAGGGCGGCACGGCCGGCAACGGCATGAACAAGTTCAAGCCGGCGGCCCCGATCGGCGCCCCCGGCATCACGAGCTGGAACGAGCTCGAATGGCCCGAGGAGTACCCGCTGGCCTACCACGAGATGTCGATCCTGCTGCCCCACTTCCTGAACGAGGGGCGGGGCAGTCTCGAGGTCTACTTCTCGCGCGTTTACAACCCGATCTGGACCAATCCGGACGGGTTCACGTGGATGGAGGCGCTGAAGGACGAGAACAAGGTTCGCTGCCACGTGGCGCTGACGCCGACGTGGTCGGAAACCTCGTGGTTCGCCGATTACGTCCTGCCGATGGGAGTTTCGACCGAGCGGCACGATGTGCATAGCTACGAGACCCACGCCGGTCGCTGGATCGGGTTCCGCCAATCGGTGTTCCGCCGGTATGCCCAGATCCAGCAGGCCGAGAAGACCGGTGACGGCAATCTCGGACCCGATGCCCGCAGCTACGACTACAACCCCGGTGAGGTGTGGGAGGAGAACGAGTTCTGGATCGACCTGTCGTGGCGCATCGATCCCGACGGTTCTCTCGGTGTTCGGAAGTGGTTCGAGTCCAAGGAGCATCCGGGCAAGCCGGTCACGATCGACGAGTACTACGCCGAGATGTTCTCCGAAAGCGTGCCCGGTCTGGCCGACGCCGCCGCCGCGGCCGGCCAGTCGCCGCTGGAGTACATGCGGGACCGGTCGGCCTTCGCCGTGCCGACCGACCCCTACGAGCCCTACGAGCGTCCCGTCAGCGCCGAGGCCGTCGCCGGATGTGCCATGGATGCCGATGGCGTGTATCGCAAGCCCAACACGCCGGGCTCGTGGTCGGGTGACCTCGCCGCCCTGGACGAGCTCAAGCTGGCACCTCTCGGGGACGGCTCGCCGGCGGTCGAGATCGATGGTCAGGTCAAGGAGGGCTTCCCGACGCCGTCGAAGAAGCTCGAGTTGTTCTCCACCACCCTGGCCGAGTGGGGGTGGCCGGAGTACGCCACGCCCACCTGGATTCCGAGCCACGTGCACTGGGAGGACATGGACATCGCCGGGAACGAGCGGATCCTCCTGCCGACGTTCCGGATCCCCACCCTCATCCACACACGTTCGGCCAACTCCAAGTGGCTCAACGAGATCAGCCACCGCCACCCGCTGTGGATACATCCCTCGGATGCGGAGAAGCTCGGGATCGAGGAGAACGGGCTGGTGCGCATCAGTACCCGCATCGGCCACTTCGTGATCGTCGCCTGGCGTACCGAGGGCATCCGGCCCGGGGTCGTCGCCGCGTCGCATCACATGGGTCGGTGGCGGTTGGAGGAGGACAAGGCCCGCTCATGGGCGGCCGGCAAAGCCTCGATCACCAACGACGGCACCAAGTGGAAACTCAAACGGGAGCACGGCAACGAGCCGTACCAGTCCGGCGATCACGACACCAGCCGGATCTGGTGGAAGGACACCGGGCGTGCACCAGAACGCCACCTTCTGTGTCCAACCCGATCCGATTTCGGGCATGCAGTGCTGGCATCAGCGGGTGCGCGTGACACCTGCGGAGGCCGGTGACGAGTACGGCGATGTCGTCGTCGACACCGCCAAGTCCCGCGAGGCCTATCTCGACTGGCTGACCAAGACCCGCCCGGCCGGTACCAACGACTCGGGCCTGCGGCGGCCGCTCTGGTACGCCCGTCCACTCAAGCCGGCGCCCTCGGCCTATCGACTCCCGACCCGGTGATGTCGCACCGCCGTATCGTGGGAACGTGATACGTTCGCTCCTCCCCGGAGATCCCAGGGCTGTCGGCCAGGAGCCGGACTATCGGTTCACCCTCGCCAACGAACGCACGTTTCTTGCGTGGGTCAGGACCTCGCTGGCGCTCTCGGCGCCGGCGGACTCGCCGCCGTCAGCCTGATCCCGGAATTCTTCGGGTCGCGAGGTCCTCGGAATCCTCCTGCTCGGTCTGAGCTTCGCCACCGCAGCCTCGTCGTATCGACGATGGGCGCTCAACGAGGCGGCGATGCGGCTGGGCCAGCCGCTCCCACCGTCGAGACTGCCGCAACTGATGGCGGCGGGTACCGCCCTCGTCGCCCTCGTCGCGGCCGCACTGTTCGTGATCGATACGATCTGATGTCCGAAGAAGCCCCGATGCGTCGCCCGGTCAACAGCATCGGCGGCGGGCTCCAACACGAGCGCACGAGCCTGGCGTGGGAGAGAACGGCGATCGCCATGATGGTGGCCGGTGTGATCCTCGCCCGGTACGCCGCCCAATCGATCCACTACACGTTGGGTTTCGTCGGTGTTGCCCAGACCGCCGCCGGTGGCCTGCTCCTCGCCTGGGCCGGCCGCCACGATCAGGATCTCCACAGCCCGACCCGTCCGGCCAGTGCGGTCGCCCAGGTCGGACTCACCCGGTTGATCGGGCTGGTCACGATCGTCTTCACGCGCGTCGCGCTCACCTTGGCGGTGCTGCTGGTCGGCTAGGGCAGATCGGCTCGTGTCGGTCAGCTCAGTTTGAGAAACAGCTTCTCCAGTTCTTCGAGATCGGCGTCGTCGGACCTGGCCGACAGCGCCGACGACATCAGCTTGAAACCGATTCGATCGAGGGCGCCCCGGGCCGCCGCCAGCTGCACGACGATGTCACGGCACTGGTCGCCTTCGTCGATCATCCGCTGCAGGCCGCGGATCTGGCCCTCGACGCGGCGGAGTCGTGTGAGGACGTCGGCATTGACTTCTGCGGGGAACTGCATGCCTCGATAATACCCCCGGGGGTATGCTTGACAGCACCGGGTAAATGTACGTATATTCGGTCTAATGAAGCCCGAGCGCCTCCTCCCGATCCTCTCCTGGGGCCCCCGTTACGACCGATCCGACCTGCGCAGTGACCTCGGCGCCGGGATCACCGTCGGTGCGATGCTGGTTCCCCAGGCGATGGCGTATGCACTGCTCGCCGGGCTCCCGCCGGCGGTCGGCTTGTACGCCGCCACCATCCCCGTGCTCGTCTACGCCGTCTTCGGCACGTCGCGCCAACTGGCGGTCGGGCCGGTGGCCATCGTGTCGCTGCTCACCGCCTCGGCCCTCGGACCCCTCGTCGAGGAGGGAACGGCCGGTTATCTCAACGCCGCCGCCATGCTCGCGCTCATGGTGGGAATCGTGCACCTCGTCCTCGGCGCGGGCCGGCTCGGCTACCTGGTCAACTTCCTCTCCCACTCGGTGCTCGTCGGCTTCACCGCCGCCGCAGCCCTGATCATCGGCTTCTCCCAGGCCAAGCACATCCTGGGCATCTCCGTCGAGCGCACGGACCACTTCTACGAAACCGTGCTCGAGGTCGTGGACAACGCTGCTCGTCGACGAATCGCACGACCCTGGTCGTCGGCCTCGCCGCTCTCGCCGCCCTCTTCGGTCTCAAGAGGCTGCTGCCCCGCATCCCCGCCGCCCTCGTGGTCGTGGTCGGTTCCATCCTGGCGGTCGAACTGCTGTCCCTCGAGGATCGAGGCGTCAAAGTGGTCGGCGACATCCCCGACACGCTGCCCGCATTCGGCATCCCCGATTTCAGCGGGTCGCTGGTCGAGCAGCCTGGTCGGCACCGCCCTGGTCATCACGCTGGTCGGTTTCATGGAGTCGATCGCGGTCGCCAAGGTCTACGCCCGGCGTCACCGCTACGAGGTCGAACCGAATGCGGAGCTGGTCGGCCTCGGCGCCGCCAACGTCGCAGCCGGCCTGTTCGGTGGGTACCCGGTCACCGGCGGTTTCTCCCGCACCGCGGTCAACGACACCGCCGGCGCCCGCACGCCGCTGGCCTCGATCATCACCGCCGGGATCGTTCTCGCCACCATCGCCTTCCTGACCCCGCTGCTGTTCTCCCTGCCCAATGCGGCACTGGGGGCGATCATCATCATGGCGGTCATCGGCCTGATCGACGTCGGCTGAGATGCGCCACATCGCCAAGGTCAAACGGTCCGACCTGATCGGGCTCGGCGTGGCGTTCACCGCAACCCTGGTGCTCGGCATCGAACTGGGTATCGTCGTGGCGGTCGTCGCTTCGATGCTGGTCGTCTTCGCCAGGATGTCCATGCCCCACTCGGCGGTGCTCGGCCACGTGGCCGGCACCACCAGCTACCGGAACATCGAGCGTTTCCCCGAGGCGGAGACCGTGGAGGGGATCCGGATCGTTCGCATCGATGCTGCGCTTTCGTTCGTCAACGCCACCCAGGTCAAGAAGCTCCTGCTCGGCCTGGCCGAGGCCGGACCACCCACGGCTCTGGTGGTCGACGCCTCCGGGATCAACGATCTGGATGCAACCGGTGCCGACATGCTCCGCGAGGTGATCACCGAACTCGATGAGCGCCACGTGCCCCTGCACCTGACCGATGTCAAGGGACCCGTACGTGACGTGCTCCGACGAGCCGGCATCTGGGACGGCCTGGGAGCGCGGATCCACACCAGCACCAACGACGCCGTCGAGTCCATCAGCGGTCAGCGGTCCGCCCCCGCCGACCAACGGCTGCTCGGCATCGACGAACGCCCTGTGCCCCTCGATGTCCCCGGCGCAACCCAGGATGCAGCTCATGTCTGAGGCGTGGGCCGAATTGCTCGGCTCCCACGAGCGGTCCCGGGATTCCGGACGTCAGGACGTGCCGACGCATGCTCCCCGCGCCGCGGTTCTCGCGTGCTCGGACGCCCGGGTCCCGCCGTCGGTCGTCTTCGATCAGCCGGCCGGGAGTCTCTTCGTCGTCCGGGTGGCGGGCAACGTGGCGACGCCCAGTGCAATCGCCAGCCTGGACTACGCGGTGGCCGAGCTCGGCGTCGGTCTTGTCGTCGTGCTGGGCCACACCGGCTGCGGAGCGGTCACGGCGGCGCTCGCGGGAGACTGCGACGGCTTCCTCGCTCCGATCACCCGTCAGCTCTGCGAGATGCTGTCGGAGCACGACACCCTCGATGCGGCTAACCTGGCCCGTCGCAACGTCGAGCGTTCGCTGGACACCCTCGCCGCTCCGACTCGCCGATCGGGCATGCGATCCGCCACGGCGAGATCTCGGTGCGAGGAGCTCTCTACGATCTCGCCCACGACCGCATCGAAACGATCGAACCACCCATACCCGTACCCACTCACTGAGACCCGAAAAAGGACAAGCAACAGATGACAACCACCATCCCCATGACCGACACGATCAACGCAGCCGAGCTGAAGCACATGATGGCCGCCGATCCGGCCCTGCGGATCCTCGATGTGAGGACCGGAGGCGAGTTCGAGACGCTGCACATCCCCGGCTCCTACAACGTTCCGCTCGACACCCTGGGCGAGCACGTACGAGATCTCGCCGATGTGGCCCATCCCGTCGTGCTCGTCTGCCAATCGGGAGGCCGGGCCAGCCAGGCCCACGCCACACTCACCGGTGCGGGCAAGGACACCCTCCACATTCTCGAAGGTGGAATGAACGGCTGGGTCGCGGCGACCGGCGACGTCGTTCGAGGCGACACCGAACGATGGGCCATCGAGCGTCAGGTCCGCTTCGCCGCCGGACTGCTCGTCCTGATCGGCATCGTCGGGAGCCTGTTCCACCACAGGGCGAAGTGGTTCTCGGCCGGCATAGGGTCTGGACTGGTCTTCTCGGCGGCCACCAACACGTGTGCGATGGGCAACGTACTGGCCAAACTTCCCGTACAACAAGACCGACCGCTGCGACATCGTCGGTGTCCTCGAGCAGTTGAACGACACGACCGCCTGAGATGCACACCGCGCACCCCGGCTACACCGAACGTCCCGTCGCCGAGCTGGTCGTCGATTCTCGGCCACGACGGGCAGCTCGTCGATGTGCGGGAACCCGAGCGAGGTAGCCGCCGGCACGATCGACGGGGCCATCAACATCCCTCTGGCGACCCTGCCCGATCGTATGCGCGAGCTCGATCCGAACCGGACGGTGGCGCTGCTGTGTCGCAGCGGCGCTCGTAGTGCCACCGCCGCTCGTTTCCTCGCCGCCAACGGATTCACCGACGTGGTGAACCTGGCCGGCGGGATGCTCGCCTACCCTCACGGTTGACAGAGATACCCCCGGGGGTATAATGTCCGTACATTCCGACGAAAGGATCCCTCCCCTATGAAGTTCACGCAGTACTACCTCGACTGCCTCTCGCAAGCGTCCTATCTGATCGGCGACGAGACGACAGGTCGAGCGGTCGTGGTCGACCCTCGGCGCGACATCGACGAGTACGTGCGTGATGCAGAAGCGGACGGCCTGACCATCGAACTGGTGCTCGAAACCCATTTCCATGCCGACTTCCTGTCCGGTCACCTCGAGCTGTCGGCTGCGACCGGTGCCGACATCGCCTTCTCCTCGGTGGCCGAGCCGGAGTTCCCGGCCCGGATGCTCGCCGACGGCGAACGGATCAGCCTCGGCGAGGTCGAGTTGGAGATCCTCCACACGCCGGGTCACACGCCGGAGTCGATCAGCATCGTGGTGTACGAGCACGCAGGCGACGAGGTACCCTACGGCGTCCTCACCGGCGACACGCTCTTCATCGGCGATGTGGGCCGGCCCGACCTTCTGGCGTCGATCGGCTTCACCCGCGATGAACTCGCCGACAAGCTGTACGACAGCCTCCACGACAAGCTCCTGCCGCTGCCCGATGCCACCAGGGTGTACCCGGCCCACGGTGCCGGATCGGCCTGTGGCAAGAACCTCTCGACCGACACGTGGTCGACGATGGGCGACCAGCGGGCGACCAACTACGCCCTGCTCGCTCCCGACAAGGCGACCTTCATCGACCTCGTCACCGAGGGTCAGCCGCCCGCCCCCGAGTACTTCGTCTACGACGCCATCCTCAACCGCAAGGACCGGCCCCTGCACGACGAGTCGGTCAGCCCGGATCCCCTCGACATCGAACGATTCGACGAACTCGTCGCCGGTGGCGCGATGATCGTGGACGGCCGGGACCCCGAAGCGTTCGCCCACGGCCACCTGATCGGATCGATCAACGTGGGTCTCAACGGTCGCTACGCCGAGTTCGCAGGATCGACCGTGCCCCATGACGTCGACATCGTGCTCGTCGTCGATCCGGGGTTCGAGATCGAGGCCAGGAACCGCCTTGCCAGAATCGGTTTCGATCGCGTGGTCGGCTACCTCGTCCACCCCCTCGAGGTCATGGCCGCCCACCCCCAGCGGGTCCAGCATGGGTCCCGCCTGACCACCCCCGAGCTGGTGCAGCGGATCGCTGATGTCCCCGGTCTCCAGCTCGTCGATGTCCGCAATCCCGGTGAGATCGCGCTCGGGACCATCGCCGGCTCCAAGGAGATCCCGGTGGGACAGGTGCCGGCTCGGTTGTCCGAACTGGATCCGGCTGCACCGACGGTGGTGTTCTGCGCCGGCGGCTATCGATCGTCGGTCGCGGCCAGCGTGCTGCGCCAGGCGGGATTCGGCGACGTCTCGGACCTCATGGGCGGATTCGGCTCCTGGGCGGAGATGGTCCCCGCCTGAGCTCTTGGCCCGTCACCGTCACGGATTTCTTCGTGCCCAAAGGCCCTAGGCCACTGTTCAAGGTCGACTGCACTCTCGTTTTCATGAGGGGGGTGCAGATGCTGGTCGCTCAAGCCCCTGGCGCGTACGAGATCGACACCCCTGCGCTCTTCGGCCGTCTGGGGGTGGCGGTTGCGATCGGCCTGCTCGTCGGTCTTCAAAGGGAGCTGGCCAAGGCCGACAAGGCGGAGAGCGAGCGGTTCGGCGGATCTCGAACCTTCACACTGTTCTCGCTGGCCGGAGCGATGGCGTCCTACACGACCCTCGCGGTCGGCAACGCGGTGGTGTTCGCCGCCGCATTGGTGACCGTCGGCGCGTTGATCTCGCTCGGCTACGTGTCCGGCATCCGACATGGCCACCGAGGGTCGACCACCGAGATCGGTGCGGTCGTCGTGTTCCTGGCCGGAGGTCTGGCCGGGGTGGGCGAACTCGACGGTGCTGCGGCGGTGGGGGTCACGACCTTCATCGTGCTGGCCCTCAAGCCGCAGGTCCACCGGTTTGCAGCCAGAATCCAGCCCGACGATATCTTCGCCACCGTGAAGTTCGCCGTCCTGGCCGTCCTCGTCCTTCCGTTGCTGCCCGACGAGACCTACGGATCCTCACCGTTCGATGCCGCCACACCGTTCAAGATCGGCCTCATGGTGGTCTTCATCTCTGGTCTGTCGTTCATCGGCTACGTCCTGATCCAACTCGTGGGCGCCGATCGCGGCATCGCCGTCACCGGGGCTCTCGGCGGGCTCGTGTCGTCGACCGCGGTCACGGTCTCCCTGTCGAACCGGAGCAAGGAGACCCACCGGCTGACCAACGCGCTGGGTTTGGGACTGTTCCTGGCCTGGACCATCATGTTCATCCGGGTGCTGGTCGAGATCGCCGTGGTCAACCGCTCGCTCCTGGCGACCGCCTGGCTTCCGATAACCGCCGGAGCCGTGGCCGGACTCATCACCGCAGCGGTACTTCATCTGTCCGGGGACGGCGGCGGAGGCGACGCCGATGCGTCTGGAGTTCACCAACCCGTTCGAGATCATGCCCGCCATCCAGTTCGGTCTGCTGTACGGGGTGGTGTTGGTCGTGTCCAAGGCCGCCCTCGAAGCGTTCGGCGATCTGGGTGTCTACGCGTCGGCGATCCTGTCCGGGATCGCCGATGTCGATGCGATCACGCTGTCGATGGCAGAGCTGTCGATCGGGACGACGGTCCCATCGCCGACTCGACCGCATCGACCGCCATCGCGCTGGCAGCGGTCAGCAACACGTTCGTGAAGGGCGGTATCGTCGTGGCGGTGGGCTCGAAGGCGTTGCGGCGTAAGGTCCTGCCGGCTCTCTCGCGTGATGCTGGCGGTGACGTTGCTCGGCACACTGATCGTCTGAGTTCTGCGAAAGGGCCGCATGGTCGATCCAGCCGAATCGGATTTCTCCTTTCCGAGCGCGTACCGCTCAAGGACGGACGGTCCCTCGAGATACGTCCTAGCACCGGCGCCGATGCCGAGGCAATCTGCGAGCTGTACACGCGGCTTTCCGCGACCGACCGGTTCCGTCGGTTCTTCGGTGCCTTCGCCCCCCGGTTGGAATGGTGCCGGACGTGGGCGACGGCCGGGGAGCGGGGTGGGTTCGGTGTGGTCGTGGTCTTGCACGACGGGGACGCCACCCGCATCATCGCCGAGGCGGGCTACGCCATGCGCAGCGACGGAGACGGCGATCTCGCCGTGACGGTGGAGCGTGACTGGCGGGGTTGGATCGGCCCCTATCTGGTTGATGTGCTGGCCCGCCAGGCCGCCAGTGTCGGTGTGCGCAACCTCCAGGCGGAGGTGCTCCTCGAGAATCGGCCGATGTTGTCGATTCTGCGGCACCGGGGAGCCGTCGATCTCGAACATCCCGGCAGCGAGGTTCGGCTGACGATCGGCACCGCCGGGGTGACGCCCTCGTGGCCCCCGGCCGAGGAGCGACCCAAGGTGCTGATCGAGGTGGCTGGAGGCAGGTGGGCGGGCGAACAGGCGGCCCAAAAGCTGGGCTGGCCGTGGCGATGTGTTCGGGGCCCGAGCGGCGTCACCGATCAGGGTGCCCTGTCCTCGAAGGGCGGCACGTGTCCACTCGCCGAGGAGGCTGCGGTGATCGTCGTCCTGCTCGACCCCGATGCCGAACAGACCAAGGAGTTGATCCAAGCCCATGCGACCAACCGGCCTGGAGTGCCGATCCTCTGGAGAGGGGCCGAGCAGCTCGATGTCGAGTGTCATCAGGTCGAACCGGACGGTGCTGCGGCCGTACAGCAGATTCTGTCGATCATCGGTTCGCCACAGGTCGGACCGGACGCATGACCGACGACCCGATCGACCGTACCGAAGAAGTTGCGACGGCGACCGTCGACGCCCGACGACGAGGTTGCAGGCCTCCTCAGGGCCGGCGGTCATCGTGTCACGACAGCTCGACAGCTCGTCTGGCAGGTCGTCGCCGGCACCGATGTCCATCTGACGGCGGAGTCGGTGGCTGAGCGCGTCGCCGTCCACGACCCTTCGGTCAATCTGGCTTCGGTCTACCGATCGCTGGCGTTGTTCGAGGAGATGGGGCTCGTCCGACAGACCCGGCTGGGACCCGAACGGGTTGCCTTCTGGGAACGAGAACACCCCGACGAGCACTTCCATCTCGTCTGCCGGCTCTGCGGTTCGGTCGATCACCACCGCGGTTCGCTGGTCCAGTCGATCCAGGATCACCTGTCCTCGGGTCACGGGTTCGTTCCCGAACGCATCGATCTGACCGTCACCGGTCTGTGTCGTGAGTGTCGTCAGTGATCGGCGGAGGCAACGATGGTCCGCCTCGGCGCCGCACGGCGACTACTCGTCGACATCAGGCGTTGCGGTCCGCTTCGAGCCCTCAGGACCGGCCAGCTCGACCGCATCGTCGACGTCGGCCGGGATCGGGCGCCAGCCCGCCCGTTGGAGCAAGCCGGGTCGTGCCCGGCCGGCGAGAGCGCCCCGACTCCGCTGCTGACGACGCATCCAAACGAGCACGGGGGCGTAGGGGAGGGAAATCCAACCCAATGCCAAGGAGAGTGCAATGAAATCCATCCGTCTGCTCATGGGAGCGCTCGTGGCCGCTCGTCGCCGTCGCCACCTTCGCCGCCCCCGTCTCGGCTCAAGAGCGATGTCAGGATCCACCTGATCCACGGCATCCCCGACACCGACGTGGATGTCGCGGCCAACGGAGCCGATGTCTTCACCGGCTTTGCGTTCTCCGAGACCCAAGACCTCTCGGCCCTCGCCGGTGCCACTCTCGAAGGTCTTCAGGTGAAGCTCGCCGGAACCGACACCGTCGCCATCGATGCCGGCGACGTCACGCTGCCGACCACGGGCAACACCACGATCATTGCCCATCTCGATGCTTCCGGCGCTCCTGCGTTGGCCATCTTCAGCAATGACATCTCGACGATCGCAGCCGGCGAGGGTCGTCTCGTCGTGCGCCACGCCGCAGCCGCCCCGGCGGTGGATATCAAGGCCAACGGTGCAGTTGCCTTCTCCAACGTCGTCAACGGTGGCGAGGGTTCGGCGGATCTCCCCGCCGGCACCGTGGTCGCCGAGGTTGTCCCGACCGGAGCTGACACCCCCGTTGTGATCGGCCCAGCCGACCTTCCCGTTGCGGAGGGTCGAGTCGTTGACCGTGTACGCCGTCGGCTCACTCGACGCCGGCACGCTGACCGTGCTCACCGAGTCGATCACAGGTCTGGGTGCCTCACCGACCCTGGTCAACACCGGCAACTCCCCGGTCGATTCCGGATCGAACACCGCACTCCTGGTGCTCGTCGGACTGGCCGGCTTCGCCGTGGTCGGTGCCGCCGGTCGACGTCTGGTCACGGCCTAACCGGACGAGTCCAGAGTCCAAGGAGTCGCTGTGCGCCTGAACGCCCTCTTCGTATCCCTTCCGCTGCTTGGCGGTTGCGTGCGGGGCGGGCGTTCAGGCCGAGGCGCCTCCGGCCGATGATGTCGAGACGGCGGCGGTCACGATCGAGGACCTGCTCGTCGTCGACGCATGGGCCTCGACGGAGGTAGCGCCCGTCCTCGATGATCCGGCGCCCGGTCAAGAAGTAAGCGAGCCTGTCACCACTGGCGGCCAAGATCGTCGAGCTGCCGCCGGCGGGCGGGATTCCCGAAGCTCGTACGGTGACGGCGCCGGTCGCGATCAGCTTCGAGGCGATCGGGTGAGCGAATGCGCCGATTCACGGCGTGGGCGTCCTCGACAACGGTGAAATGGAGATTCCCGGCGCGCGGGAGGTCGGCTGGTACTCCTATGGCCCGTCTCCGGGCGAGGCCGGCTCGGCGGTACTCGCTGCACACATCGCCTTCGACGGCGAGCGGGGAGTCTTCCGCTACCTGGTCGACGCGAAGGTCGGCGACCGAGTTCACGGTCGCCTTCGATGACGGCACCGAACGACGCTACGAAGTGTTCGAGCGGGCGCAATACAACAAGAACGAGTTGCCGTTCGATCGAGTCTTCTCCAGAAGCGGAGACCCGATCATCACCCTGATCAGCTGTGGAGGCACGTTCCAGCGTTCACTCAGCAGCTATGAGGACAACATCGTCGCCTACGCCAGACCGGTCGAGTGAGTCACCCTCGAGCGAAGATGAGGCTGAACTCCACAACACCGTCGTCCCGCACCGAGACGATGGCGTTGGAAGGATTGTCGATGCCGTAGTCGGAGAACAGCACGGGGATCGAGCCAAGGGTTTCGATCTCCGTCGCCCACGATCCGAGCGGTCAGCGGGAACTCCACCGGGACCGTCGCACCCCTCAGAGTGAGCTCGCCGGCAGCGGAGGCGGTGATCTGTTGGCCGCCGCCGGGATGGACCCCAGCTCGATCGGCGAGGTCAGGACGAACGTGGCCTCGGGAAAGTCTGGCAGCGTCCATGATCCGGCCTCGGAACTGACCGTCACGGCGGCCGTCATCGGAGGTGATGCTGGCGACATCGACGCTGAACCTGGCGTCGGTCACCGTCGTCCCCTCGATCGTCAGGGTCCCGTCGAGGACCGACGTGCGGCCGACGGCTTCGAAGTCGGACAGCCCGCCCACGAAGTCCTCGACCACCCGATACCCGGCAAGTGAATCGTCCGTGGTCGACCAGGTGCCCTCCACGCCCTCGATCTCCGATGGCGGGGCCGCAGTCGTGGACGATGCCTCCGAGCTGCTCGCCGACGCGGTGGTGGTCGCCCTCTCGCCGATCACGAGTTCGGCCGGTCCGTCGTCACGGAGAGCCAGAAAGGCGAAGAGGCCGATGGCGACCGAGCGCGACCGCTGCGGTGGAGGCGATCAGGACGATCTTGAGGCGCGACATCCGCCAATCCTACGAAGCGGCGCAGTTGTCGGGTCGGATGGCCTCGGAGAGGCCGCAGCCCATCGGTCCGGCCTCACGCTCGGCACGTGCGGGCGTCATCAAGGCGAGCGTGATCGAGATGCCCAACTCCGGAGTGCGAATGGCGGCGATGCGGCGACCCTTCTGGATCGCCGCTCTCGGATCGCTCAGCCGGTCGCCCAGGATCGGCTTTCGACTCGTCGAGATCGTCGGACACCAGCGCCAGACCCCAGATGGCCGACGGACCATCGTCGCCGGGCTCGATCGGTCCCACCACCTCGATGATCACATCCCCCGCCCAGAAGAAGCGTTGTCGGAGATTCCGCTCGGGCACATCGCGAGTCCGGCGGTGATTCGAGACCTATCCGCTGGCTGCCTCCCGGATCATTCGATCCGGATCGGGGGACGCGACGACCAGTGGTCCACAGAAACCGCAGGTTGGGATGGGGGAGTGCTGTGGTGTCCTGGCTCCGATCGAATGTGACGTCGGATCCCGTCGAACGTGGCGACGGGCTCGAGGCCAGCTCGATCGACCAGCCTGGTGCGCTGACATCTCGCCCGAGTTCGATGCGGAAACCCCCGAGCGTCACCGTGTGGTCGGTGGACGTCGAAACCGGCCGAAGCCCAGGTCGACGGGTCATCCGGCCAGCACCAGCCCGCTCAGCCGAGGCCCACCCCGAAGGGGGTCCTCAGCTGCGATCGGACTTCCATTCCTCATACGAGCACACGGGCATGTTGTCGGCTTTCCATCCGGTGAAACCGGTGTCGACGTGGCTGACCCGCTCCATACCCATGTCCTGCAGTTGTTTGGCTGCCAGCGCCGAGCGCCAGCCCCCGCCGCAGCACAGGATGAACTCTCGGTCCTCGTCGAAGATCGGTTTGTGGTACGGCGAATCGGGTGCGACCCAGAACTCGAGCATGCCCCGTGGCGCGTGGTGGGCCCCGGGCGCCACTCCCTCCCTGTGGAGTTCTCGGACGTCACGGATGTCGACCAGGAGAGCGCCCTCGTCTGTCGACCCGACGTCGGGCTTCGGTCGGGGAGATGTTGTCCAGCTCGGTCTTGGCTGCCTCGACCATTTCCATGATGCTGCGTATACTCATCGACGGCCACGGTAGGTCAGTGCGACGGCGGCTCACAAGGCCGCTGGAAGATCCTCTTCGCACGCCGGTCGGTCCCATTCGAGCAGTAGTCGTTCAGGTCCCCGGAACGTGATGTTGGGGAAGATCGTGATCTGTTGATCCGGATTCAGACGCAACGACGAGACCTTCTCGGTCAGGAGTTCCAATGCGATCCGCGCCTCCATTCTGGCCAGGCCGGATCCGAGGCAGAGGTGGATGCCCTTGCCGAAGCTGATGTGACGACCGGCGTTCTCCCGGTGGATGTCGAAGTCGTCGGCCTGCGAGAAATCGCTCGGGTGAGCGATTGCCGGCGGCGAAGTTCAGGAAGATCGGCATTCCGGCGGGCAGGTCGATTCCGCCGAGGCTCGTCGGGGACGTGGTGACCCGACGCCAGGCGATCTGGCTGCTCTCGAAGCGCAGCGTCTCCTCGACCGCGTTGGCGATCAGTGATGGCTCGGCACGACACCTCTGCCCACTGCTCCCGGCGGGGGAGGAGGCACAGGAGCGTGTTGCACAGCAGATTCGTGACCGGGTCGTGTCCGGCGAAGGACAGGCCGTAGACGATCGACTCGACCTCCCGGTAGGTGAGTTCGTCGTTGTCGGCGTCGTGGGCATTCAAGCAACTCGGAGGTGAAATCGTCCCGGCGGTCGACCTCGCCTTTCGGCGACGAAGTCGCGGCAGTACCGCCAGTAGGTGAGCATGTGCTCGGCGATCTCGACCTGTTGTTCGGGGGTGGGTTTGCCCCACGAGAACGCCTTGCGGTCCCCGCACCAGCTCTTGATCAGCGCGTCATCCGACTCGGGGAAGCCGATGAGCCGGAACACGGTCTCGGCGGGAAGCGGGAAGGCAACCGCGGCGATGTACTCGGCGCCGTCGCCACTGCTGCAGCATGTGATCGATCAGATCCTCGGCCCGGCGGCGGATGTAGTGCTCCAGCGGAGCGCAGCCGGCGATTGGAGAAGCCCTTTCGGGTGTGGACCCGGATCCGACCATGGTCGGGTTCGGCCCGGTTGCTCATGACGGCGACCGGATCGAAGTCGGGTGCTGCGAGGACGCTGGCGGCCTCGGAGACCAGGGGAAAGAGCGGGTCCTGCACGTTGGACGACGAGTAGACGTCCGGATTCATGAACACCTCTTCGATGTCGTCGATCCGTGGTGACCACCACATAGCCGATCTCCTCGGCGAAGAAGACGGGATGGTCCTCCCGCAGCCGCCTGGCGATGGGGTAGGGGTCGGCCAGGTACTCCTCGCCCAGCGGGTTCCACAGTGTGTTCGACCGGGCAGCCGGCGGGAGCGACCGCCACTCGTTCGGGAGCGACGTGATAGGAGTTGTTCGACACGGGCGGCCTCCTCTGATCGCGACCGTACCCGGTTGCCTCGGACGGGTGGACACGAACGCGTACGGTCAGCGGCTCAGAGCACTTCGGCCAGATGCCGCTGATGATTCGTCTGCAATGCCAGTTGGGTCTGGCAGCGCCGTACCGATGGGACCGACGTGATCCGGAGCAGGATGTCGTGGAGATCGTCGTTGGATCGGGCCACCACCTTGCACAGCAGATCGCCGATCCCGGTGACGGTGTGGATCTCGAGAACCTCGGGTATCTCCGACAGCGCCTCGATCGTCCGGTCGTGGGTTCCCTGAGTGATCTCCAAGGTTGCAAATGCGGTCACATCGAAGCCGGCTCGCCTGGGGTCGATGTCCGGTCCGTGGCCGGTGATCACCCCGGCAGCGGTCAGCCGATCGAGCCTGCTGTACACCGTGCCCCTGGCGACGCCGATCGCCGTGGCGATCTCTGTGAGCGAAGATCTGGGCAGGCGACGCAGCGCCGCGATGAGCGCACGATCGGTTTCGTCGATGGTCATTCCGTTCAACTCCTCGTCGGTTGGCTCAGCGCGTTGTGATCGATATGTTCAGTCAGTAGCGATACTATCGGCTGATCGCCGAATCCTGATTGCATGATGGTGAACGTAGTGTGTAGTGAGGGTGTCGCCACATTCGGAGGAACACGATGATCAAGCGAGTCGACCACGTCACCTATGCCTGCGAGAAGGGCAGCATCGAGAAGTGGGCCTGGTTCCACATCGAGGTCGAGGGCGGCACGCTGATCAACCGGATCGACGACGTGCGCCCCGGTGACCCCGAGTCGAGCATGAAGATCTGGTGCATCGACTACGGCGAGTTCGGTGTCGCGCTGATCGAGGGCATCGACCGGTCCAAGAAATCTCAGGTCACCAAGTTCGTGGACAAACACGGCGATCACGCCGTCCAGCATGTGGCCTACGCCACCGACGATCTGGAGAAGTTCATCGAACACATGCAGGGCCTCGGTGGCACGCCCAGGGGAAAGGTCCTGGTCCGCAACGACGGCTTCGGCGTTCTCAAGCAGATGTTCGCCAGAGGCTACGACGAAGGTGATGCCGCCGAGGCCAGCTTCCCCGAGTACGTCCAGCGTCCGACGTCGGGCGACAGTGCCGACGTGGCGATCACCTTTGCCCAGGAGACCGGCAAGGGCTTCTACGACCAGATCGAAGAAGCGGTGGCCGCACGGTGACGAGGCACCGTTCTTCGATTTCGATCGCATGCCTGCGGACTGGGTGGTTCCGGAGCCACAGCCCAAGGGTGTGTAGAACCCTCCGCGGCGCTCACCCGGACGACCGGCACCGGCGATGTGGTTCTAGCGCTATCGATCGATCGCCACTCCCCAGCTGATCCGCATCGCCGCCGCTCTGTCGGCGGCCGGCCGTTACTCGATGTTGTGGCTGGTCGCGGCCCTGGTCGGGGTGGTGGTCACCTCCGACCCGGTTCGGCTTCTTGGTCCTGGGTCGTCGCCGTCCTCGCCGAGTGGGTTCTGACCAACGGTCCGGTCAAGTTGCTGTTCGACCGCGAACGCCCCGACAACTCCGAAATCGTCCACCTGGTTCCCGGATGGCTTCGTCCGCCCCGATCGAGTTCGTTCCCCAGCGGCCATTCGTCTGCCGCCGCATTCTCGACCGTCCTGTGGTGGGCCTGGTCACCGATGACCGGTGTGCTGTGCGCGGTCGTGGCCATCGCCATGGGGTTGAGCCGCATCGTGCTGCGAGCTCACCACACGACCGACGTTCTGGCCGGCTGGGTGTGGGGGGTGATTCTGGCCCTCGGCACCCTGACCCTGTTCGGCGATGCCCTGCCGGGATAGCGGGCGTTCAGTTCCCTCGCAGCTTGCGCCAGAATCGGCGGAACGGACCCTCGGGAACGAGGGACAGCGAATACAGCTCGGCGTCGCCGAACAGGGTGGCCGCCACCACCCGCACGTAGGGGGCGCCGGCCACCGGAGGACTCAGGCGCTCCTTCGCGGTCGCCGAAGACGGTGACCGACTGCAGGTGGGCCCGAACACCGTCGGGAAGAATCACCGTCACATCGCCGAAGATCGATCGAACCCTGACGGTGAGATCCCGGTGTGCAGCCGGGCCGACGACAGATCGAGCGTCACGTCACCGAAACCCGATCCGTAACTCAGATCCCCCCGCACCGAGATCCAACCGCCTGCGTTCACATTGCCGAACACCGAGTAGGAAACCGGAGCGATCGGGTGCGTCGGACGGGAGCCTCCGGTGGTGGCGGTGCCGGAAGATCGGCGGTGACGGCATCCAGTTCCCCGCGATTCGCCGCGGTGTAGAGTGCCTCGAATCGCTGGTCGAGTTCCTCGAACCGGATCCGGTCGGCCGCTACAGCCCGCTGGATCTGTTCGACCGCGATCTCACGCTCCGTTCGGTGACCGGGCGGTTGGGGTCTGGCGGCGGAATGATCGGTTCCATGCGTCATCAGAGCAGATCATTTCAGGCGCCTCGGGGGTCGACCGACAGCCCAGTAGAAGACGATCGCTTCGCAGAAGAAGGACCACGAGATCTGTTCGGTGGCGGTTCATTCGGCAAGAGCGAAGTCGCGTACTCGTCGTCGGTGCTCTCGAGATGCTCGAATTCGATCACGTCGATCTCCTCGAACTTCGTGCGCAGCCACCCCTCGCCGGCGTCGAGCAGACCCAGCTTGCGGCAGTTCGGCACGATCTTGGAGAACAACAACCGCTGGAACTCCTTGGACTCGGGCGGGGCGTCGAGCATGGCGGCGATGAGCGGCTTGGGATCGTCGATCCCCATGCGATGCCAGACCTCCTGGCGCAGGAATCGATCCCGCATCCTGCAGCGCAGCTTCGAATGCGAACTCCTGCCGCTCCTGGATCTCGGCCAGCGACAGTCCCTGGTAGTACTCCTGCAGGCTGAGCACCCCGAAGGCGACGTGGCGGGCCTCGTCGCTCATCACGTAGCGGAGCAGCTTCTTGAGCAGTGGCTCGTCGGTCATCTGGTGCAGGAAGCCGAAGGCCGCCAGCGCCAGTCCCTCGATCATGATCTGCATGCCCAGGTAGGTCATGTCCCACCGGGAGTCGTTGATGACGTCGTCGAGCAGGTGCTTGCAGGTGGACGTTGATCGGGTAGTGGTCACCGCAGCTTGGTGTCGAGGTACTTGGCGAACACCTCGACGTGGCGGGCTTCGTCCATCACCTGGGTGGAGGCGTAGTACTTGGCGTCGATCCACGGCACGGTCTCGACGATCTTGGCGGTGGCGACGAGGCGCCCTGCTCGCCGTGGAGGAACTGGCTGAGCTGCCAGACGAGCGACTCCCGAGCGAGATCCTTCCACTCCTTGTCGGCCCAATTGGACAGCGGGTTGCCCGGCTCGGCGGCGAGGTCGTAGAGGGGTCTGTTCTGGACTTGAGCGACGACGGCGAGATGCTCGGTCATCTCCTCGAGATCGACGTCGGTGGACCAGTCGAGGTCGGTCTCGCCGTTCCACATCGAGCCCTTGGCCTTCTCGTACAGCTTGTCGAGCCGTGGCCGCTCGACCCTTTTCGTAATCCCAGGTGAAGATGGTGTCCGCATGGTTCTCGACCGAGGCGATGACCGCATCGACATCGGTGTTGGTCATCGCCAGGATGGCGTCGACATCGTTGGGATCGGTTCGCTGTCCGCGATCGTTGTCGGCGATGGTCATGGGTCTCCTCCCGGCCTGTTACCCGACGGTAGCAAGCGGTAGCGGGTCGAGGCCATTGGCGACAACGTCTCACGCAAGCGGGTTCTTGTAGCGATCGAGGTAGGTGATGTCCTGGATCGGGCCGCGACCGGCCGGTTTGAAGTCGGTCCCTTTGGAGTAGGCCACGGGGATGAGCCCGGCTTGGGTGACGTGGGCCGGAATGCCGAGTAGTTCCGCTGCCTCGTCTTCGAGATTGAGGTGCAGTGTGGTGTAGCAACTGCCCAGACCACGGCTGCGCAAGGCCAGTTGGAAGCTCCACATCGCCGGGATGATCGACCCGTACAGCCCCGCTGCCTGCACGTTGGTCCCGTCGAGTTTGCCGATGATGAGTGGGATCACGTGGATCGGGACTCGCTCGAGGTTGTCGGCGAGGTAGGTGGCGGAGTCGATGACCCGCCCGCTCTGGCTGTCCGGGGCGATGTCTGAGGAGCGCCGGGTGAAGTAGTCCCCGGCGCCTCGGCGGTAGATGTCAGCGAGCTTCGCCCGGGTCTCCGGATCTCGTATCAACAGCCAGCGCCACCCCTGGGCGTTCCCGCCCGTCGGCGCCTGGACGGCCAGGCGAAGGCAGTCGATGAGTACGTCGTTCGGCACATCCCGATCGAGGTCGAGTCGTTTGCGGACGGCTCGGGTGGTGCTCAGAAGCGCATCGGTCTGGGCGAGGTCGAAGTCCATCCGCCCACTATCGCACGGCGCGGCACCACGATCAGATTGCTATGGAACTCACTCAGCCGACCCCCTGCAAGAGGTCGACGATCGTGCGGTGTGATTCGAGCGGGTGGCGGAGCGGCTGATCGTGATCGATCTCGTAGCGATTGCGCCGTCCCACCCGCTCGTGCCGCAGGTAGCCACTGTTTTCGAGCTCGGCGATGATCCGCTGCACGGCCCCCAGCGTGACGCCGACCTGGTCGGCGATCTCCCGTTGACGCAGCTCGGGATTCCGTTGAATGGCGATGAGCACATGGGCGTGATTGCTGAGGAAGGTCCACGACTTCGGCTGAGCGGGCTCCGAACTCACCGGATCGATCATAGGTACGACCGTGAGGCGAGGCGAACCGTTCCCTCGATGCAGCGCCTCGCGTCGGGTCATCGAACGGTTGCGCTGGCCCTTGCGACCTCGGGCAATTCGTTGTGAACACCCAGCCACAACGGTCCGAAGACGGCGGCGACGGGCGCCCACGCCCACGGCCGCTCGGCCTCGGCCCGATAACGGGCGATGACGACGCCGGAGACAAGCCAACCGAATAGTAGGAGTAATTCCATGACAGTTCCTTTCGTGTAGTTCGCGGTAGGGGAGGGGTGGATGATTACGCCGCTGCGGGCTGCATCTCGACACCCTACACCAAACACACAGCTTTGAAAAGGTAAATCTGAAAATATCTATTGGGTATGGGGTTGTTCGGAGGTCACCCCACCCTCAGCTCGAGCTCGGTTCGGGCGGATGGACCTCCGACAGCAGGCCGGTTTCGACGTCGTACACGAAGCCGCGGATGTGGTCGGTGTGCTCGACGAAAGGCGTGTTGTAGAGGCGTTGGATGTTCTGGCGAACGTCGGCGAACGGATCGGTGAACGCCTCGAGCGCCCACCGGGGTCGGACGCCCACGGCGTCTTCGAGTTCGGCGAAGAAGTCGTCGGTCTTCACCTGCATCAGGCCGCAATGGGTGTGGTGGATGAGAACGATCTCTCTCGTGCCCAACCTCCGTTGCGACAAACACAGCGATCGGATCACATCGTCGGTGACCACGCCTCCGGCATTGCGGATCACGTGGGCCTCGCCGTTGCCGAGGCCGAGCATGGCGAACATGTCCATGCGCGAGTCCATGCAGGTCACAATGGCCATCCTGCGGTTGGGTCGGACGTCGATGCGAGCGCCGTCGAACGCTTCAGCGAACTGCAGGTTGGCCGCGACGAGCTCGTCGGTGGAGGGGGAGAAGTGGTCGTCCATGGAGAGTTTTGTAGTCGCCCGAGGGGCCCGGGCCAAACCGATTCTGCGGGTCTCATTGATTTAGTGATAAATGTGGCGGAGGTCACGAGTGGGGTGCATCCGCCCGTCCCAGACGCTGCGTAGGCCTGGTTACATCCCCAATCCCCAACCAATTTGGAGAAACGAAATGAAACGCTCTGCTGCCAAAGTCACCGCCCTGGCTCTGTCCCTGGGACTCGTCGCCGCCGCGTGTGGGTCCGATGACCCCGAGGCAACGGCCGAGGAGACCACGACAACCGAAGCTGCAATGACTGAGACCGAGGACGAGATGAGCGAAGAGGAGATGAGCGACGAGCCCGCAACCGTCGTCGACATCGCGCTCAGCTCGGATGACTTCAGCACCCTCGTGGCTGCGGTGACGCAGGCCGATCTGGTCGAGACTCTCCAAGGTGAAGGTCCCTTCACCGTGTTCGCCCCGACCAACGAGGCATTCGAGCAGGCGCTGGCCGACCTAGACCTCACCGCTGAGGAGCTGTTGGCCAGTCCCGACCTCACCGGAATCCTCACCTACCACGTCGTGGCAGGCGAGATCACCGCAGAGGATGCCATCGCCGCCGACGGAACCGAGATCGCAACCGTGAACGGTGACACGATCGAGATCTCCGTCGTCGATGGCATGGTCATGATCGACGGTGCCACCGTCACCACAGCTGACCTGATGGCCGGCAACGGAGTGGTCCACGTGATCGACGCCGTGCTCCTCCCCGGATAATGTCCGCCGGGACCCGCCCCTCCCTCGGGTCCTGATGAAAGAGTGCCGGGCCCTTGCAGGGCCCGGCACTCTGCGCGTTCGTTCGAGCGATTCGGTCGATCAACCCGGTCGATACAGGTGGGCGTAGCGGTCGATCAGCTCGTCCATGTTGTCAGCCAGGTTCCATGAGTTGGCTGCGATCAGCTCATCGAAGCGGACCCGAAGCGTCCACACCTCGGGATGTCCGATCCGTCGGTGATGCCAGCGAATGCGGAACCACTGCGTCAGGGCCAGGTTCGCCCGTTCGCAGCCGGTCACCTCCTCGCTCATGGTTTCAGTATCGACCAGGACAGGCGCCTGCTCAATCGAAACGAGCCAGTCCTTCGGCGCAATGGTCCCGGTCGACGTTACGCATGGTGTCGTAGTCGGTGTCGTTCGCGGGTTCGAAGTGGTCGAGCCCGTCCACCGATCGATGAGGCAGCCCGGCGAGGGCGTCGACCAATCTCGTAGCCTTCTCGTCGTCGACCCGGTGGCCGATCACCAACGGAGGGGCGGGCCAGGGTGCTGTGCGGTCGATGACGGTCAGTCGCTCGGTTCGTCCGTTTCGGGCCATCCATTGCCAGACCGAATCGTCGATGGCCGCCACGTCCGCCTGACCGTCCTGAACAGCGAGGACCGAGGCGGCATGGGCGCCGGTGACGATTCCGTCGGAGAAGATGTCGATCGAACGGCGATGACGGCGCAGATGCTCCACGAGGGCGGCGTATCCGGACCAGGAGCCGTACTCGTTCACGGCCAGACGTGCCCCCGCGACGTCGGCCAACGATGCGTACACACTGCCGGAGCGAGCGACGATCACCGACTGATAGACGGGACTGGAGCGTCGGTCGAAGACGGGCGCAAGCCTGATCGAGCCGGGCAATCCGCCCGAGTCGATCAGCCTGGTTCCGAGCAGGCCGCACACCCAGAGCAGATCGATGTCGCCGCTCAGCGCCATCTGTTTGCGCCGTTCCCAGCTCGCGTCGGCATCGAGTGAGATCTCGATCCCATCGCAGGCGAGCAGCCCGAATGCGGCGACCAGCATCTCCTCGGTGTTCCCGGCGAGCAGCGTGGTCGACGTGAAACGGACCTGGCCGGCGCTCATCGGTTCCATCCCTTCCCCACAGCTAGATCTTGCGACGAAGACCGAACAGCTCGACGTCACTACCCAGGGCGATCAATACGTCGCCCGCCTCCACCACGGTCTGGGGTGAGGGGTTGGTGTGATACCGGTCGTCCTCCTTGCGGATGGCGATGATCAGCGAGCGCTGGTTACCGTCCCGCAGATCGAGCAGCCGGTTGCCGGCCATGACCGACGATTCGGTCACCACGAACTCCTGCACCGAGACATCGTGTTTCTCGTCGTGCAGGATCTCGTCGAGGAACTCCGCCACATGGGGCTGCAACGCCAGCGCGGCCATGCGTGAGCCGCCGATCTCGTGGGGATTCATCACCCGGTCGGCCCCGGCTTGGAGGAACTTCTTCTGGTTGGCCTGGTCGCTGGTGCGGGCCACGATGAAGAGGTCCTTGCGCATCGCACGGGCCGAGAGACACACGAAGAGATTGTCGGCGTCGTGGTGCAGCGCCAGAATGAGGATCCCCGCTCGTTCGATTCCCGCGGCGCGCAGGATGTCGTCGTCGGTGGCGTCGCCGATGATGATCGGCAGATCATCCTCGTTGTCGGTGGGGTCATTGTCGATCACGATCACATCGGTCTTGTTGCGGGCGCAGAAGTGGGCCACGGCATGTCCGACCTGGCCCCACCCGCAAATGATCGTGTGGCCACTCATGTTTGCGATTGCCTTTGTCATCCTTCGCCTCCGGAACCTGTCGTTGAGTGTGCCTTCGATCAGCGTGTCGACGAAAACGCTGATCGTGTAGAGGACCGCTCCGACGCCCGTCACCACCAGGAAAAGGGTGAAGGTTCGGTACGCGACGGTGTTGGTGGGGATGAGATCGACCTCGGTGAAGCCGACCGTCGTGATCGTGATGACCGTCTGGTAGAGGGCATCGAACCAGGGAAGACCGATCATGCGATAGCCGATCCAACCGATCACCAGGATCACGATCACCGCCAGCATGGCCACCTGGAAGCGGCGCCACGGGTCGGTGTCCTCGGCCTTGCGGTAGTACATGCGCGGCTGCGTACGCGGTGGGGCCAGCCGGGTCGACGGGGGACCCTCGGATCTCTCCCTCACATGCCGTGGGCCCTTGGTGTTCACTGACCCCGTGTCTAGCCGATCACAGCTTCGGTCGGGGGATTCTGGCCCTTCGGCGCCGAAATCGGTCCACTCCTGCGTGCTGTTCTACCGTTGAGGGATGACCGAGGATCTGTATCCGACATTTCCCGGCGTCGAACCCTACGGGACCATTCGATCCGACGTCGACGAACGCGCCCATCGCAAGAACGCGGTCGCCCGCGGCTATCAGATCTTCGCTTCGTTGCGGTGGGGACAGCTCGGCGACGGCCATGTCACCGCCCGGGATCCTGAGTTGATCGATCACTTCTGGGTGCTGGATTGGGGTGTCCCCTTCGCTGAGGCAACGGCCGACCGCCTGGTTCTGGTGGGGCCCGACGGCAGGGTGACCGATGCGGCCGGCGACCCGACCGGGGCGGTCAACACCGCCGGCTACAACATCCACGCCCCGCTGTACCACGCCCGTCCCGACGTCGTGTCCGCCGCCCATACCCACACCCAGTTCGGTACACCGTGGTCGGCCAATGTCGAACCCTTCCGGGCGCTGTCCCAGGAATCGTGTGCGTTCGTCTTCGACCAGGGGCTGTTCGACGACGAGGAGGTGGAGGTTCTCTCGATCGAGGGCGGTCGACGCATTGCGGCGAGCCTGGGTCAGCACAAACTGTGCATCCTTCGCAACCACGGCCTGCTGACCGCGGCGGGCTCGGTCGAGGCCGCCGTCGGGTGGTTCGTGATGGCCGAACGGGTCGCGGAGGTTCATGTGAAGGCTCCCGACGGCGTGGCGATCAGTGATGAAGCCGCCAAGATCGCTGCGTCCACACTGCAGCCCGATCACGTCGGATGGCGGGTCTTCCAGTGGCTCAGCCGGTCATTGCCGTTGACCTAGCCCGTCAGCGTCGCTCGTCCAGTTGTCGAATGGCGGCCGCCACGGCCTCGGGATGGGTGCGGTGAACCGAGTGTCCGGCTCCGGGAACGACGACCGCATGGACCACGTTCAGCTTGGCTTCGAACACCCGCATCGAGGCTTGGAAACGCTTGTCCCGCTCGCCGACGACGACCACCGACGGCGCGGTGATGGTGGCGAGCTCGTCGATGACCCACGAGTCGATGTGTGCGGAGATCTCCTCGCTGCCGGGCGGGATGTCGACCTTGGCCGCCGCATCCTCGACCGCCTTGTTCCATTGTTGCCTGGCCTCGGCATTGCGGAAGCCCGGTCCCGAGGCGATGAGAACCAGGCCGGCGACCGCATCGGGGTGGAGCAGGGTGAAGGCGAGGCTCAGGTACCCGCCGAGCGAGTGGCCGGCGAGCACGACCGGCGGGTCGAGTCGGGCCACGATCGAACCGAGGTCGGCGAGCGCTCGGTCGCGGCCGTACTCGCCCGGCGGCGGAGCATCCGAGCCCCCGTGTCCCCGGAGGTCCCAGGCGTAGGTGCTGCGATCGGCGATCTCGTGGCGGACGCCGTCCCACGCCGTGTGGTCATCCAACCAACCGTGGGTGAAAACGATCGGCGATTTCGCCGGATCGGTGCGGGTCTCGCTGAGGTTCAGGTGCACCATGCATCCAATTTCCCATCGGGGGGCGCGGCGACCACAATCGACTGCTGATGCACAGACTCAACGGCCCCTATTACGACGATCTCTCGACCGGTGAGGTCCTACCCCAACTCCCTGCGGTCACGCTGACCGATGCCGACAACGTGTTGTATCGCAGCATCACCGGTGACGAGAACCGGTTGGCGGCGGATCAGACCCTGTACCGGGCGGCGTCGGGTAGTTCTTCTGCGCTCGCAAATCCGGGCCTGACGCTTCAGCTCTCGATCGGTCTGAGCACTAGCGCCACCCGGCATGCGATCGCCAATCTGTTCTATCGCGGTGTTCTGGTGGCTCGGCCGGTCGAGGTGGGCGAGACAGTACAGACCACAACCACGGTGCTGGGTATGGCAGATGCACGCCCCAAGGGCGATCTCAACCGGGGCAAGGTGTTGCTCGGGATCGAGACGATCGGGACCAACGGTCCGATCGCCAAGTACGAGCGGTGTGCGCTGCTGCCGTGCCGTGGCGAGGCACCGGGCTACTCCGACGATGTCGGTTCGGCCACCTCGGCCGCCGTCCCCGACTATTCCGTGGTGATCCCGCAATGGGATCTGTCAGGACTGCCGGATTTGCCGGTTGGAGTCGGCGACTCGATCGAGGACCCGATGTGGGATCACGTCGATCTGGCCCCGGCCTTCGCCCGCATGACCTTCAACCAGGCGATGGTGCACCGCTCGGTCTTCGCCACCGCCTACGACGGCCGCCTCGTGTACGGCGGGCATGTCATCGCCCTCGCCCAGGCATCGACCACGAGGGTGTTCCCCGGCACGGCGACCGTCCTCGGATGGAAGCGGTGCAATCACACCGCGCCCGCCTTCGAGGGCGACACCCTCAGCTTCACCCATTCACTGGTGGCTGCAGAGCCGGTTGCCAACGGCCAGATGCTGACCATCGAGACCAAGGGGTACCGACAATCAGGGGAGGGTGACCCTGTCGAGCTGCTCGACTGGGAGTACGTGATCCTCCACAAGTGAGGGTCGGCCAGTCGAGAGCGTGCGGCCTCAGGCGTCCCGGATGGCGAGGAGGCGTTCGACCTCGGTGAGGTCGAACGGGTCGGCAGCCATGTAGATCAGATGGTGCACGCCGATGTCGGCCCAGGCCGCCACATCGGTGTCGGCTCCGACCAGGGCGGTGCGTTCGACCGATTCTGGTGAGCGACCCTCTTTCTCACACCAGTCGTCGAGCACCTCCATCGTCCGTTTGGCCTCGTCGGGGTTCTTGCCGACGATGTTGTGCATCTGGGCGTGCCGGGCGACCAGGCGTAGGGTGACCTTTTCTCCGGAGCCTCCGATGAGTAGTGGGAGCGGCCCCATCGGGCCTGGGTTGAGCTTGCCGAGCCGGGCGATGACCCGGGGGAGTTCCCGACCGAGGATCTTCAGGCGTTCGGGGGCGGTGCCGAACTCGTAGCCGTACTCGTCGTAGTCGCGTTCGAACCAGCCCGAGCCCATGCCCAGGATCGTCCGCCCGCCGCTGATGTGGTCCACGGTGCGAGCCATGTCGGCGAGGAGTTCAGGATTGCGGTAGCTCATGGGCGTGACCATCGGCCCGATCGTGGCGTGGCTGGTGGTCGCTGCCATCGCCGCCAGGATCGTCCAGCATTCGAAATGGGCCGCGTCGGGATCGCCGTACAGCGGGTAGAAGTGGTCCCAGGTCCAGAGCGAATCGACACCCAGTCCGTCGGCCTTGATCCACGCCTCCCTCAGGGCCGCCATCGACGTGGCCTGGGGATGGAGTTGGACGCCTACCTTGAGTGCGGTCATTCCGACACGCTAACAACCTCGGCGGATGGCAGGGGTATTCAGCTCTTCGGACTTTGCGTCTGGAGTCGACATCGACATGGTTCTGTCGTTCCTAGCCCACAGAAAACGTGGGCTCCACACGATATTTCGGTGCGGCGGGCGAGTGTGCGGGGTCAGAGGTGGGGGGCGAGGGCGTGGGCGGCGGCGGCGACGCCGCTCGAACCGATCGGTGCACCCATCGCATGCAGCGTCGCCTCGATCGTGCCCAGTGTGCCGAGCACATGGGGCGGGTTGAGGTGGCCCATGTGGCCGATACGAAAGGCGTTCTCCATCCCGCCCAGTCCCAGCCCCACCACCAGACCGCCGCCCTCCTCGGCCCGTGTGCGCATCTCCCGACCGTCGATCTCCCCGGTGAGCACCGTGGTGACGGCGTCGGACCTGGCCGCCGGGTCGGTGACGTTGAACTCGATGCCGCCGTCGGTGGCCCACGCAGTGATGGCGGCGCGGATGGCGCCGGCCAGCGCCGCATGGCGAGCCCAGACCGGCTCCAGCCCGCCCTCTTCGTCGATCATGTCCAACGCCTCGGTGAGGCCGTAGAGGTGCTGGATCGGCGGGGTACCGGCGAAGATCTTGTACATCACGTCGGGGTTCCGGCGGGGTCCCCAGTCGAAGTAGCCGTCCTTGAGACCGGCGGTTTCGTAGGCGGCCAGCGCCCGCGGTCCGGCCCACACGAACCCGAGCCCGGGCGGCACCATCAGACCCTTCTGCGACCCGGCGACGGTGACGTCGACCCCCCATGCGTCCATCTCGTACACGTCACAGCCGAGCGAGGCGATGCAATCCACCATGAACAGAGCGGGGTGGTCGGCGTCACGCAGCGCCCGGCCGAGCGCAGCGATGTCGTTTCGTACCGAGCTCGCCGTGTCGGTCAGCACCACGAACACCGCCCTGATGCTGCGCTCGGTGTCGGCGGCGAGGCGTTCGGCGAAAGCGTCGACGTCCACCGGTGCCCTGAAGTCGCCGGCTAGCGTCTCCACCTCGACGCCGCTCACGGCCGCCATCTCACCCCAGGCCGGGGCGAATCGACCGGACTCGAGCACGAGGACCTCGTCGCCCCGGCTCAACGTGTTATTGATCGCCATCTGCCAGGCTCCATGGCCGTTGGAGATGGCGATGAACGGATGGGCGGTGGTGGTGCGGGCGATCGCCGGGAGACGGTCCAGAACCTGGTGGACGATCTCGACCAGCTCACCTTCGTAGATGTTCGGCATCGGCCGGTGCATCGCATTGAGGACGCGGTCGGGAATCGTGGACGGTCCGGGGATCGACACCATCTGGCGACCGAATCGGAGACTCATGCCCGAGACGCTACTGCCTATGCTCTGGCGCTCAGCCACCGCACACCGGGGAGGACGGACGTGGACCTGGACGGGGCGACGGTCCTTCTTCCTCTCGTCGCAGGATTCCTCGCGGGTTTCGTCGACTCGATCGCCGGCGGGGGCGGCCTGATCGGCATCCCCGCGCTCCTGTTCACCGGTGCGGGTCCACTCACCGCCCTCGGGACCAACAAGGCTCAGGCGATCTTCAAGGTGCTGCCGCGGCCGCCAGCGCCTGTGCGCGGTCGGGTCTTGTCAGAGCAGCGCCCGTGGCCCGGCTGATCAAGCCTTTACTGGTGCTCACCTGTGTGGGAATGGCGGTCCGGCTTCTCGTGTTCTGACCTTTGTTCAGATGTAACGCACGAAAGCTCGGAGATACGTTGATGGTCGTGCCAGCTGTCGTAACCGAAGGACTGAAGAAGAGCTACGGCGAGACCAAGGCGCTCGACGGTCTCGACCTCGAGGTGGCCCAGGGATCGGTGTTCGGGTTGCTCGGGCCCAACGGTGCCGGCAAGACGACGGCGGTGAAGGTGATGACCACCCTTCTCAAACCGACCGCCGGTCGGGCGGTGATCGATGGTATCGACGTAGGTGAGAACCCTCGTGCGGTGCGTACCCGCATCGGATTGACCGGCCAATATGCCGCCGTCGAGGAGCGTCTCACCGGTCGGGAGAACCTCGAGTTGATCGGTCGTTACTTCCACTACTCGAAATCTGATCAGAAGGCTCGTGCCGCCCAACTGCTCGAGATGTTCGACCTGGTCGATGCCGGCAATCGCGTGGCCAAGACCTACAGCGGCGGCATGCGCCGTCGTCTCGACATCGCCATGAGCCTCGTCGCCAGGCCGTCGGTTCTCTTCCTCGACGAACCCACCACCGGCCTCGACCCTCGCAGCAGGCTGGGGATGTGGGACTTCATCGCCCGGCTCGGCGACGAAGGCACGACGGTGCTGCTCACCACGCAATACCTCGAGGAGGCCGATCGGCTGGCCGAGAAGATCGCCGTGATCGACATCGGCCGGAAGATCGCCGAAGGCACCGCCGACGAACTCAAGGACCAGATCGGAGGCGACAACGTGCGGGTGTCGATCATGCGGTACGAGAACATCGAGCGGGCCAAGGAGGCGATCCGGCCCCTGTGCGTGGGTGCGGTCGACCAGGACCCCGAATCCCCGCTCACCCTCACCGCCCCCATCCGGGCCGGCGGGGGAGTGGTGCCGATGATCATCCGGGCCCTCGACGACGCCGGGGTCGACGTGATGGACGTCGAGGTCCGCCGCCCCACACTCGACGATGTCTTCCTGGTCCTGACCGGTCACGGCACCCAGATGCCCGCACAGGAGGAGAGCCGCACATGACTACCACCCAGCGCTCGATCAGCAGCGCCTCCCCGACCCCGACGGCGCCGAGCGGTTCGGGGCGGTTCGCCAACGTCGTTGTAGATTCGTTCACCGAGGCCGGACGGCATGTGCGGATCATCCCCCGCAACATCGAAGTCCTGATCTTCGCCACGATCCAGCCGGTCATGTTCGTGCTGCTCTTCAGTTTCGTCTTCGGGGGATCGATCCAGGTGCCGGGGTACCCCGACTACGACCAGTACCTGATGCCCGGCATCTTCGCCCAGACCGTCGTGTTCGGTTCGGTCTTCACGAGCGTGGGTCTGGCCGAAGATCTGTCCAAGGGCCTTATCGATCGGCTGCGGTCACTGCCGATCGTCCAGTCATCGGTCCTAATCGGCCGCACCCTCTCCGATCTCGTCCGCAACATCATCACCTTCATAGTGATGCTGGCGGTGGCCTTCGTCCTCGGCTTCCGGTTCGAAGGGTCGCTCATGAGCGCGGCGGCCGCCACCGCTCTCCTGCTGTTGTTCAGCTATGGACTCAGCTGGGTCCAGGCGCTGATCGGTTTGAGCGTGAGCTCGGTCGAGGCCGCCAACTCCGCGGGGTTCCTGTGGATGTTCCCGATGACGTTCGTTTCGTCGGCCTTCATCGACACCCGCAACCTTCAGTACGCCTGGCTTCGAACCGTCGCCGACGTCAACCCGTTCACCCAGGTCACCAACGCCGCCCGGGCGATGTACAACGGCAACGATCCTGGCGATGCGGTGATGTGGTCGCTGGTGTGGTCGATCGGTCTGGTCGTCGTCTTCGCCGCTCTCGCGACCAGGAAGTTCAAGACCTCCAGCGAGTGACGCCGCCTTGTCGACATCGAGGCGATCGACCTCGGCGTCCGGGCCGTCACCCGTTTCGTCGTTCGACGACGTTCCGGTCGATGTGACCCGTGACCAGGAATCCTTTTCTCGCACCGGCGGCGAGTCGTGCGTGTCGGGACGGCCAGGGCGAGAATACCCGGGCGCAGAATCGGAGCCGGTCGTATACTCCTCGATTGCGGAATCAACACTCGATCGCGGGATCGAGACGAGAGGGCATCGCCGTCGTGCAAGCCGAAGAGATAGAGCGACACTACGAGATCGAGAAGGAGCTGGCGGCGCAGCTGAAGGAGGCCGACCGGGGCTCGCGCAAGGAGCTGTACACCGAGCTGTACGACGAGCTGTTCCGGCGCGTCCCGTCGCATCCCTGTCTGACGCGACTCGCCGATCCAGCGGCGGAGGATCGGTACATCGCGGCGCGCGTGCGGCTGCTCACCCGCCTGCTGGGTCGGGATGAGGTCTTTCTCGAGGTCGGTCCGGGAGCCTGCCGGCTAGCACTCGCCATGACGCATGTCGCGAGCCAGGTCTACGCGGTGGACGTGTCGACAGAGCTGACGAAGGACCTGGATGCGCCGGACAACTTCGAGCTGGTGATCTCGGACGGCTCGAGCATCCCGGTCGCTGCCGAGAGTGTGGATCTGTGTTTCAGTGACCAGCTGATGGAGCATCTCCATCCGGAGGACGCCGCCGAACAGCTTGGGGGAATCCTTCGTGCTCTCCGGCCCGGCGGTGCCTACTTCTGCGTGACTCCAAACCGCTTGAACGGACCGCACGACGTCTCGAGGGGTTTCGATCCGGTCGCGACCGGGTTTCATCTCAAGGAATACACCTACCGCGAGCTCGTGGTGCTCTTTCGTGAGACCGGGTTCGGGAGGTTTTCGACCTACCTCGGCCCGGGTTCGCGGTGCATCCGGGTACCGGTTGGCCTGCGGACCGGCTTCGAGGTGCTCGTCGAGGCGTTGCCTCGATCCCTGGGTAGCTGGCTGGCGAACTCACTCCTCGGCAAAGTGATGCTGTCGATCAAACTCGTGGCCTTCAAGGACCGCGGGTAGTCGCTCGACAAGAGAGACCTCGTCTCGCCCCGGCCGTGACCAAGCCGCTCGACGACCTCGAGGTGGCGGGCGGATCGGTGATCTGGTTGGGCGGTCCTTGCGAGGCCGGCACAAATGCGTCCATTCGATCATCGGGACGGCCAGCAGAAGATCCCGACCCCCCCGTTGTCCCGTGAGACGGTAGGGCCGCACGAACCGTCCGGCTAGGATGTGAAAGCCGGGGAGCTTGCGATCGCAGGCTGAGAGGGCCGAGAGGCCGACCCGCTGAACCTGTCTGGGTAATGCCAGCGAAGGGAGAGACCGTGGGTCCGAGACTGTGGATACTCGTCGGGGCCGCCATGCTGGCGGCGTCGTGCGGCGGTGAGCCGGACACGATCGTCCTGCTGACCCACGAGAGTTTCGTGCTGCCCGACGGCACACTCGAGACGTTCACCCAGGACACCGGCATCACCGTCGAGGTCGTCCAGGGAGGTGACGCCGGCACCATCGTGGCCAACGCCATCGCCACCGCCGGCGATCCGGTGGGCGACGTGCTCTTCGGCGTCGACAACCTGCTGCTGCAGCGGGCTCTGGATGCCGAGGTGTTCGTCGCCCACACCGCCGAAGGACTCGACGACGTGCCCGATCGTGTCAAACTCGACCAGCAGAACAGGGTGACACCGATCGATTCGGGCTACGTGTGCGTCAACTACCGCCCCGATGCGCTCGGCAACGCCAGCCCTCCCCGATCGTTGGACGACCTGCGCCGACCTGAACTCGCGGCCCGGTTCGTCACCCAGAACCCCGAGAGTTCCACCCCCGGCCTCGCATTCTTGTTCGCCACGATCGCCGAGTTCGGCGAGAACGGTTGGCAGGACTTCTGGCGAGACCTGCGGGACAACGGGGTGGTGATCACCGCCGGGTGGAGCGAGGCGTACAACAACTACTACGTGGGTGGCGATCCCGGCGGTGAACGAGCGATCGTGAACAGCTACGCCTCATCGCCGGTGTTCGAGGGCCTCTTCGGAGGCGAGGAGCCGGCGGTGAGTTCGATCCTTGCCGAGAGTTGTTTCGAACAGATCGAGTTCGCCGGGATCCTCGCCGGCACCGATGCCGAGGAAGGCGCCGGCCGCCTGATCGACTATCTGTTGTCACCGCCGGTCCAGAGCGAGATCCCCCTGAGCATGTTCGTCGAACCGGTGAACCAGCGAGCGGTCATCCCTGAGGAGTTCTCCCGCTACACAACGCCGATCGTGGTGCCTCTGGCGCTCGATCCCTCCGTTATCGGCGCCAACCAGGCCAGGTGGACCCAGGAATGGCTCGACCTGTTCAGGGAGTGAGCGATCTCTCCGGCGACTCGAGCGCATTCGGGCGACTCGTAGGCGACCGGGTCACCCGGGGACTCGGCATCACGGTGCTGGCGTTCATGGTCATCACCGTCGCCTATCCGGCCCTGGCCATGGTCCGCCGATTCGTCAGGGTGGCCGGCGACCGCCAGGCCGAGACCCTCTCGTTCGGCTCCACGGTCGACATCGTCGGATTCACGATCACCCAGGCGGCGCTGTCCACGCTGCTGACACTGCTGGCAGGGCTTCCCCTCGCCCACGTGCTCGCCGAGTACTCCTTCAGGGGCCGTCGCGTCGTCGAAGTCGCCACGCTCGTACCCTTCGTTCTCCCCACCGTCGTGGTCGCAATCGCCGTGCAACGGGCGCTCATCTCCGTGGGCATGACCTTCGACGGCATCGACGGTTCCCTGACCGCCATCCTCATCGCCCACGTCGTGTTCAACGTGTCGGTCGTCGTGCGGGTGGTCGGTGTCTACTGGAGAGCGATGGACCGCCGGCCCAACGAAGCGGCCGCTGTTCTGGGTTCGACCCCACTGTCGGTGTTCTGGCGAGTGACCCTGCCCCGGTTGCGGCCGCCCCTGGTAGCGGCATCGGCGGTGGTCTTCTTGTTCACCTTCACGTCGTTCGGCGTGATCGTGATCCTGGGCGGCCTCTCACGATCCACCCTCGAGACCGAGATCTATCGATATGCGATCACCCGCAACGACTTCTCCGCCGCGGCGTTGCTCGCCGTCGTCCAGGCGGTGGCGGTCGGCGTGCTCGCCTATCTGAACCAGCGGCTGCAACGGCGGGTCGGGGTCAACGGTGGATCGTCCGCCCGCCGACGATGGCCTCAGAGGATGTCCTGGCAGCAAGCGCTCCATGCCGCAACCGTGATCGTGATCACGCTCGGTTTCCTGCTCCTGCCGTTTGCCCTGCTGGCGTGGCGCTCGGTTCGGGTGGACAGCGGCTTCGGTCTGGAGCACTACGCCGCCCTGACCCAGCGTCCCGCCGTGCTGCCGATCAGTCCCGCCCGAGCCATGGTCCATTCGGTCGTCTTTGCGGCTGCTGCCGCCCTCGTCGCCACCGTGATCGGCGTGGCTGCATCGGTCAGCGCACAGGTCTCCTCTCGTCTGGCCAGGATTGTCGAGACCGCCGTCCTCGTCCCGCTGGGCATCTCGGCGGTCACCCTCGGTTTCGGCTACCTCGTGGGTTTCACGTTCCTGGAACTGCGACGGTCGCCGGTCCTGGTCGTGGTCGCCCATGCGGTGATCGGACTTCCGTTCGTCGTCGCCGCCCTCCTCCCGGCGATCCGTTCGCTCGACGACGGGGTGCTCGATGCCGGCGTCGTGCTCGGTGCGACCCCCGCCCGCGTGCTCCGCCGCATCGCACTTCCCCTGTTGCGTCCGGCGATTCTGGCCGGGGCCGGATTTGCTGCTGCGGTCAGCCTCGGTGAGTTCGGTGCCAGCGGGTTTCTCGCCAGGGGACGATCGTCTTACACGGCCCCCCAAGCCGTGTTCGGGCTTCTCGCCCAGCCCGGTGCCGACTTCCAGGGCCAGGCGGCGGCCCTGTGCATCGTGCTGGGGCTGTTGGTCGTACTCGTCGTCCTGTTGATCGATCGGGGCCGGTCGACACTGGGTCGGGGGTGGCTGTGAGCAATCTGCGGATTCAGCACCTCTCGGTGCGGTTTGGTTCGGTCGAGGTGCTCGCGGACGTGTCGCTCGAACTGGCCGGAGGAGAGGTTGCGGCCGTGCTCGGGCCCAGCGGAAGTGGCAAGACAACGCTGCTCCGCTCGATCGCCGGGCTGATCCGGTCGGAGGGGTCGGTGTGGCTGGGCGGGCGGTCGATCGATGGCATGCCGACCCACGAGCGGGGCCTGGGTCTCATGTTCCAGGATCATGCCCTCTTCCCTCACCTCGACGTGGCTCACAATGTCGCCTTCGGCGTTCGCGAGCTCGGGTGGTCGGCTGCCGACGTCACCGAGCGCGTGGAGGAACTGCTGGACCTTGTCGAACTCGCCGGATTCGAGCACCGCCGTGTGGACGCTCTGTCCGGCGGGGAAGCCCAGCGGGTTGCCCTGGCCAGGGCTCTCGCCCCACGGCCGGCGCTGCTGATGCTGGACGAGCCGCTCGGTGCACTCGACCGGCGGCTGAGGGACGAACTCGCAGCGGAACTCGAACACCTTCTACGCGTGACGGGCACGACCGCGCTGTACGTCACCCACGATCAGGACGAAGCCGCCATCATCGCCGACCGGTTGCTGATCCTCGAGAGCGGCCGGCTCGTGGCCGACGGCTCTCCTGCGACCCTGTGGCTGCGCCCTCCCGACGCCGCCATCGCTCGCTTCCTCGGCCATCGCAACGTGACCGATTCGATACTGATCCCGGCCACCGCCGTCGACATCGAACCGACCCCGGCGTCATCGCCTCCGGACGGGGAGGTGGAGCGCTGCCGTTTCGTGGACGGTGCCTTTCAGATCACCGTTTCGCTGGCACAACCGATCGAAGGTCTCGATCGGCTATGGATCCGGTCCGGGTCGGTGATCGAGCCCGGCAGCAAGGTGGGGCTGCTCCTGAGTCCCGAACTCGTCCACCGCTTCTCAGCCACGACGTAGCCACGTCGGTCGCGAACGCCCTCTCCCCGAACCCCTGATCCTCTCCGATCGGCTACAGCTGCGACATTCTGGGTACGGTCAAGTCATGGGTGGCGGCGGCCAAGAACCGGACCTGCAGCGCAGCGTCACCGATCGGGTGGTCTTTCTCGATTCCACCGCGATCGGAGGTGACCAGGAAACGAGCCTCGTCCGGCGCAGGACAGGCCGTCGCCTTCGGTTCGTCATGATGCTCGGTGCCGCGGTGCTCGTGCCGACAGTGGTCGGGGGCGCTCTCTGGTCGGTCGTATCCGACCGCACCAGCGCCTCACAGGAATCGGCCGAGGAGGATGGCGACGTCGCCGATCCCGAGCAGGCTGGCGTGCTCGCCTCCGGTGAGGGTCAGCTCGCTGATCCGAACGATCCCGAGTTCCCGATCGACAACCGCTATTCCCCGGTCGCCCAGGCACTCTCCGACGTGGTCGTGGCAGCCAGCCTCGGCGACGCCCGGAACATCCTTTTCGGTCCGACCCAGGGCCTCGACTACGCCCGGGTCAACAGTCGTGGCGTCAGCGACGTCCGCCTGGATGCCTCGGGGAACTGGATCGCGGCGATCTACATGAACAGTTTCCAGCAGGAGGTGTTGATCGTCAGCGCAGCCGATGCCGACGTGAGCACGTGGCGGTTCGAGCCACTGGCGGTGGGCATCAACGGCTTCGCCTGGCACCCGAGTCAACCCGGACGGATCGCCTACGCCTTGCCCGACCTCTCGAATGCAACTCAGATCGCCGACGTCGATCTCGATGCGGAACGCCCTCGGACGCTGCGCTATCGAGCCGATTTCCCCGGTCAACTCCAGGTGTGGGGCGACTGGGGGTTCGCCTTCAACGAGCCGGGGCCCGCTCCGTTCACCAGCGTCGCAGTCCTGCCCGAGGGCGCCATCGGGAGCGGGTCCATTCAGCTCGAGACGCTGGCGACCGGCAATCCGGGGCGAGCCCTCGGGCAGATCGCTCCACAGCGCCTCCTGATCGACGGCGGAGAATCCTCGATCGTCCTCAACCTCGACAACGCGGTGTACGAACCGAACGTCTGGTACGACAGCAGCGGCGAGGTGTTCGCCTTCGCCGAGTCGCCCAGCGGCAAGTACTCGGTCGGTCTGGTCGGCGGTCGCGGCGGCAGCGCCGGCGGCAAGGTCCTCCTCTTCACAGCGGAGCCGGTCTCGGTGAACGACGCCAGCGACCTCCTGTTCACCACCTCGGGGCCCAGCACCTTCGATTGGAGCGACAGCGGTCGGTTCGTCGCCGGCTTCCAGCCAGCGGTCATCGGCGAGGAAGGTGGGCGTACGAGCAACGCCGCAGTGACCGTCTACGACCTCGACCGCGGGCTGTTCGTCGGCAGTGAGCTCAGAACCCTCGACAGCGGCGCCGTCGCCGATCTCCGACTGTGGGTCGACGCGCTCGCCTTCCGAGATCGGATCGAAGACTGATAGAACTAGAAACGTGCTGATCCTCCTGTCTCCCGCCAAGTCACTCGACTATCAGCGACCTCTGGCGACCAAGAAGCACTCCGAGCCCCGCCTGCTCGATCGCAGCGCTGAACTGATCGACCTGCTGGCGCCGATGAGCCCGCCGGAGTTACAGAATCTGATGGGCATCTCTCCGGAGCTGGCCGAGGAGAACGCGGCCCGTTTCAACGAGTGGTCGACCCCGTTCACACCGGAGAACGCCAGAGCCTCCATCCTTGCGTTCAACGGCGACGTCTACCGTGGTCTCGATGCGTCGGGTTCGTTCGATCAGCGGGACTTCACCCACGCCCAGAAGGTCCTGCGCATCCTGTCGGGTCTCTACGGAGTGTTGCGTCCGTTGGATCTCATGCAGCCGTACCGGTTGGAGATGGGTACCAAGCTGACCACACCCGCCGGCCGTGATCTGTACCGATTCTGGGGCGGTGATATCACCGATCTCCTGAACTCTGATCTCGAGGTCAGCCCGGGCGCCGCCGCCATCGTCAACCTGGCCAGCGCCGAGTACTTCCGCTCCGTCGAGCCCGACCGGCTGGCCGGAAAGGTCATATCCCCGGTATTCCTCGACGGAGCGCCGGGTCACACGCCCACGGTGAAAGGCTTCTTCGCCAAACAAGCTCGCGGGTCGATGGCGGGGTGGATGGTCCGCAATCGGATCGCCTCGATGCGTGGACTGCGCGACTTCGAAGGGATGGGGTACCGGTACGACTCCGATCGATCCACCTCTCACTCGCCCACCTTCGTTCGCATCAGCGGCTAGCGGGTCTGCGATGGCTGGCTACTTCACCAAGGATCTGTTCGACTTCCTCGGTGATCTGAAGGAGAACAACAACCGGCAGTGGTTCAACGACAACAAGTCTCGCTACGAGTCGGTCGTGCGAGAGCCGGCACTTCGGTTCATCGATGATTTCAGGGAGCCTCTGCGCTCGCTCAGCCCTCACTTCGAGGCGAGCGCCAAGACGGTCGGCGGATCCCTCTTCCGAATTCACAACGACGTGCGGTTCAGCAAGGACAAGACCCCGTACAAGACCCACGTCGGCATTCATTTCCGGCACGAACGGGCCAAGGACGCCCACGCACCCGGTTTCTATCTTCACCTCGAACCCCGCAACTGTTTCACCGGGATCGGTCTGTGGCGTCCGGAGACGGCGGTTGCGTACACCATCCGGCAGTTCATCGCCGACAACGCCCATCGCTGGACCGACATCACCCACGATCCCGCATTCGAGAAGTCCTTCACCCTCGATGGCGAATCCCTCAAACGTCCGCCCAGGGGTTTCGCGGCCGATCATCCACTCGTGGACGATCTGAAGCGCAAGGATTTCATCGCGATCACCAAACTCACCCAGAAAGAGGTCACCGGGCCGTCCTTCCTCGGTCGGTTCAACGACCGACTCGAGGCGACCGTGCCCTTCATGCGGTTCCTGTGCGACTCGCTGGACGTGCCCTCGTAGCGACCAACCTTCACTCGGCGGTGGTCCGGAAGACGACCTCCACCGGATCGCTGATCGTCCCGTCCTCGCGAACCGCCTGGATTCGTACGACGTAGTCAGTGTCGGGCTCCAGCGGCGGCGAGAACGACGGGTCGCCGGCCAGCACGACGTGGTCGAACCAGCAGCGGTCCACGTTGGGGTAGCCCCCGCCGCGGGGCTCGAAGTCGCCCACTTGGTAGCGCGAGCCGACGCACTCGGCGCTCGCCCAGTGGATCTCGGCGCTACGGCTTCGGGTCTCGACGACTTCGACGTCGGTTGGCGGCGCCGGGGCCGGGCCGGCGCTCGGCGCCGGGGCGGTGGTCGTAGACGTCGAGGCAGCGGTCGTGGCTGTCGTGGCTGTCGTGGTCGGGGCCGTGGTGGCCGTGGTCGTCGATGGCGACGCCGTGGTCGTCGATGGCGACGCCGTGGTCGTGGCGGTGGTCTCCGCAGCTCCTTGTCCGTCGGCTTCGACTTCCTCCGATGGCACGAATCGGAGATACGAGGTGATGGCCAAGCTGATGGCCAGGAGGAACACGATCGCGATGAGCACCGTCCGGAGAGGGTCGCGCCCCGGGCCGTCGTCGACCTCCGAGGGGCTGGCCTCCGGAGGTGCTTCTTCGATCGATTCCCACCAGCTCCACTGGTCTTCGCCGTCGGGCTCCACCCCCTCATTGTGGCAATGGTTCGATGCTTGGGGCCATCGGTAGATCGTCCCGGTGACGCCCGGACCGCGCTCACGACAAACACCGACCAAGGTCACATTGTCGCCAACAGTGTTGCTACCGACCGGTAACTTGATCTACGATCCTCTTATTACTTCGCGGTAACAACTGCCGACAGGCACACCGCAGACCCGTCCACCACCCGAAAGCGATCCAGCGATGAGCGAGTTCTCCCTCGAACTGAACGAAGACCAGCTGCAACTCCAGAAGTGGGTGCACGACTTCGCCGAAAACGTGATCCGACCGGCCGCCCACGAATGGGACGAGCGGGAGGAGACACCGTGGCCAATCCTCGAAGAGGCCGCCAAGATCGGCCTCTACGGCTGGGAGTTCATGGCCGAACTGTTGATGAACGACCCGACCGGCCTTTCCAGTCCGGTCGCTCTGGAGGAGTTGTTCTGGGGCGACGCCGGCATCGGTATGTCGATCATGGCCTCGGGTTTGGCGGCGGCCGGTATCGCCGCCTCCGGCACGTCCGAGCAGGTGATCGAGTGGGTGCCCCAGTGCTACGGGGACGCCGACAATGTGCAGCTCGGCGCCTTTGCCGCCTCCGAGCCCGACGCCGGCTCCGATGTCGGCGGCTACCGGACCCGAGCGGTGTACGACGAGGCGACCGATGAGTGGGTCCTCAACGGCACCAAGGCATGGATCAGCAATGGCGGAATCGCCAACATTCACGTGGTGATCGGTGTCGTCGATCCCGCACTGGGGGCCAAGGGGCACGCGGTCCTTCATCGTTCCGCCCAACACGCCCGGCCTCAGCCAGGGGCAGAAGTACAAGAAGCACGGCCTGCGAGCGAGCCACACCGCCGAAGTGGTGCTCGACGATGTTCGCGTTCCGGGTCACTGCCTCCTCGGCGGCAAGGACAAACTCGACGAGCGCCTCGCCAAGGCGCGCGAGGGCAAGCACAGTCACTCCCAGGCCGCCATGCAAACATTCGAGGCCACCCGCCCGGCGGTCGGCTCCATGGCGGTCGGAATCGCCCGGGCGGCCTATGAGTACTCGCTCGAGTACGCCAAGGATCGCCAAGCCTTCGGTCGCCCGATCATCATGAACCAGAGCATCGCCTTCATGCTGGCGGACATGGCCGTGGAGATCGACGCCAGCCGCCTGCTGGTGTGGCGCGCTGCGCTTCTGGGACGGCAGAAGGAGTTCAGGTACGCCGAAGGTTCGATGGCCAAGCTCAAGGCCGGCCGGGTGGCGGTCTGGGCGACCGAACGGGCGATCCAGATCCTCGGCGGCTACGGCTTCACCCGGGAGTACCCGGTTGAACGCTGGCACCGCGACGCCAAGATCTACGACATCTTCGAGGGCACCGAGCAGATCCAGCAGCTCATGGTCGCCCGGGCGATCTCGGGTCTGCGGATCGAGTAGATACACCCTGTTTGGGAGGTTGGAACGGGAGGTGGTCAAGCCACCTCCCGTTTCGCGTCCCGACTCACCTCCTGGTCAAATCTGTCCCTAGTTTTCCCTAGATTTTGGCGAACTACATTGAAGACTAAGCGCAGCGGCTTATCTGGGTCTTGGGTGAAGCCGTGGCGAATCCGTATCACGTGAGGAGGCAACCATGAGCGAAGAGACCAACGTTGCTGTGACCCTCCCAGCTGACGTGAACCAGGTCGATGACACGGGCTACGTGTGGGCGTTCCTGAGCGACTCGGCCGAACCGGCCAGAGTGGTGCCAGGATCGATCATCGTGGCCGGCGATTCGGTCGAGCCCTTCCTGGCCCGAGTGGTCGATGTCCTCGACGGACCAGCTGGCGACTCGATCGTCCACCTGGATGTGCTCGGTGTCCCTGACCAGACGATCGATGAACTTCGTCATGCCGGGTTGCTCCCGACGTGAGTCGATTGGGGACGTAGACCTCGAACCAGCAGTGCGAGTTCATCCCTTGGCACCCGCAAGCAGCGCCCGAGTTGCACCACGGGCAGACCAGTGGCTCCGTGGGTCATCCGTTATTGCCGAGCGAGCTGGTAGCCGAGCGCCCGACTGATCCGCAGATACTCGGCCGCCTCCTTCCACAGCTAGCAGATCTGGATACTCGCTGATTCCTCGTCGCATCTGATGCTCCCTCGTTGATGTGCTTCGCCCAGGGACATCGGCGGTTCCGAATCGCGAACGCGCTCGGCCGCCAGCACCCCCGGCCTACCCACCTCCCGGCGTTTTCCTGAGTTGCGGGAGATGGGGCGCGCTACCCGATTGGGTGCTCGCAGTTTGGCTGGGCATTCGCATGTGCGGCGGTGCCGGTGTGGCCGGGTTCGCGTCGCAGAGTCTTCGTGCCGTGGTCGGATGGTGGATTCAGAGGAGCGACGCTGTGCAAATCCAGTAGATACCCCGGTTTGAAGCATCAGAGGGGAGCCGGTTGCCCGCCGCGTCCTGTTTGATTACCTGCGTAGCGTGTGTCGTGGCCCCCGTTAGGGGGCCACGACTGCCCACGTGGCGCCGCCACCCGAAGGTGTCAGGCGAGCCGTGTGCGGTGGCGAACGAGGAGGCGCAAAGCGGCGAGCATCAATCCGATGCCGCCCGTGACCGCAGCAGCCATCCAGCTCACTATCCAGGTGGCCCATGCGGCGGTGTCTTGCCAGCAAGGGTTGGTTTCGGTGCAGCTGCTGGGGGTTACGGCGGGCCACGCCAGTAGAACGATGAATCCGAGAGCACCAAGTGCGATGGAGGTGATGAGCCAGGCGTACCACCGTTCAGTCAGAGAGCGGTGGCGGGGTTCGAGTTGGATCGTCCAGTCGGCACCGTTCCTGGAAGGAACGAGGTTGCCTGTCCACAGCCCTCCGAAGATCACGAGGAACGAAAGTGGAAACACAATCGGCTCGACCAGTGCGAAAAGCAGTCCACCGGCGATTACGGTCCACGACCCGAGCACGGGTCGCCGTCGTAGTGCGGCGAGACCAACGAGTAGCAACACGGCAGCGATGAGCCAGCTGATCGCAGTGGTCAATCCTCCCGCTCCGGTCTCGCCAAATCCGACTCCCAGCAGAGCCAGGGTCGTGGTGGTCACGCCGATCACCATTGTGGTGGGAGTCCACCACTGAATCTTCGGGGTTGTCTTCATCTCGATACTCCTGTGCCGGGCTCCTCGGGATTCGAGAAGCGTGCGATATCGCCACCGCACGTCGGCAGGGATGCCACGAAGACATCTTCCAAACACGGCTGACCCCGTCGCCTGCTCGCCTGGATCATGGAGGTGCTCCCACACATCGGAATCGAGTTCGAGACGTCGACGCTCACGGTCGTCAACCGCGAGGCCACGCGTGTAGAGCTGCACCCAGCCCCGCACCAACCGCACCAGCACAGTTTCGATGCCGGTCATGGCTCGCTCCATCTTGGATTCAGGTTCGTGGGCTGGGTCGGCTTCGAGGCGACTTGGGTCAGGGCCGCCCGTCCCTTGGAGGTCAGGGCGTACAGGCGTCGTCGCGGTCGACCTTCCTGGACGGCAACATCGGGATCTTCCCAAGCGGATTCCAGCAACCCGGCCTTCTCCATTCGAGTCAGAGCCTTGTACAGGGTTCCGTGAGCAGTCAGTGTCCGCCGGCCGTCGCCGTCTCGTAGTCGCTTGGCTAGCTCGAAGCCGTGAAATCCCTCTACTCCAGCCCTCGACAGAGCGACTGCAGTCTCGAGGATCGATAGTTCGATAGGGAGGATAGTTCCCGGCTTCCTTCGCATGATTCAGTTATAGGAAGATATCGTCCCAATGTCAACCAGAAACGTGCAGTGACAGTTCAAAGCATCGAACGGGAGGTGGCCAAGCCACCTCCCGTTTTGCGTCCAGATGCGTCTCCTGGTCAAATCTGTCCCTGGCTGTCCCAGCAATCGCTGCTCGCGCTGCGTGGCTCAATAGCGGACCATTGGAGAGCCCAGCTTTGTAGATATGGGCGACTGCATGAGGCTCGTTCAGACTGTTACGACTTCGATGAGATGGTCCAGGGCTTGGAAGTCCTCGGGGTTGCGTGTGAAGAGCGGTAGGCCTTCAGCGACAGCGGTGGACGCTATTAGCAAGTCCACCGCTCGGGCTCCACGGGGCTTGCGCCCAGCGCTTAGAACCGCAGAGAAGACGCTGCCGTACACGCGGGCCGCGTCTGCGCTGAACGGGAGCGGGTCAAAGACAGCTTCGGTCCGTTGGAGTCGGTCTTGGCGGCGGCTGCGTTCGGCTGGGTCGTCGGTGGCGTGTGGGCCGGCGCTCAGTTCGGCGAGGGTGATAGCGCTGATGGCGACTTCGAGGGGTAGTGAGCTGGCGGGGATTCGTTCGAGATCGATGACGACCGACGTGTCGAGCAGGCCGCGTTCGGGTCGGCTGGAGCTAGGCACGGGGGGTCACGCTTTGGTCGGCCATCTGGTCGAGGTCGTGGCGGAGTCGGTCGTAGTCGACTGGTGTGGCTGTTCTGAAGAGCTCGACGGCGGCTTCGGAGCGGACGAACCGGTGGCGGCGAAGTGGGGCTAGCTCGCCGACGGGTTCACCGTTGCGAGTGACGATGAAGGTCTCGCCTTCGGTGAGGGGCGCGCATAATACGGCCGCTGTCGTTGCGAAGTTCGCGTTGGCTGATCTTGCTGGTCATGAGACTGACTGTAGCATGGAGTGCTACGGCCGTGGTCTGTCAATGACCCTCTGGTTCCGGTCCGCCCGGTCGATTCCACTCTTGTCGACACCGTTCAGTGCCTCGAAGGGGGGCGTGTGAGGTTTGGGCTGCGAACCGGTGTGTCGCTCCTCCCGAGCCACCCGCAGGGGAGAACCTGCGCTCGGAGAACTGGGCGTCGTGCCAGAAAGGCTCTTCTTCCGCCGGAGGTCCTAGGCACAAGCGATCGCTGCGCTGCCAACTACGACCACATCGAAGGACTCGTGCGGTTGGAAGCACACGGTGAACGAATCCGCAATAGTCCGTGTTTGCCGAGCGACGACAACATCGACGAGAGTGCTGTATGTGGCTGGCGGCCAGGACCCCATTACTGGCTCTCTCCAGGAAATTGATCACGAACCCAAGCTCGGCGCGAGGCGATGGTGGGGACTTGCTCAGCGAGAACTCAAGCAGGCCAATGCCATGGGTAGGAGAAGGAACTGCACGAATACGCGCCTTCGAGACGGGATCCTCGTAGGCGTCCGGAGGGCCGATGGTGGCGACCGAAGCTCCCGCTGCACGGGCGCTTTGATCGCCAGTTTGAGACCGCAAGGTTTGGTATTCCGTCGAACAGCTCGCCGCGGCACAACCTCGGTCCGTCATTCGAGCGCCGCTGTCCATAGCTCGAGATCGCATCCAGCCGATGTTGCCTCGAGTTCGACGATCGCCACGCGCATGGCCTCTTCCACTGCAGACTTTCGGGTGTCTGTTCGCTGCCCCTCTCTGCCTGGGCGGCTGGCCTGCTGTAGTGCCAGCAGCGACCGATCGAGTTCTGCCGCGATCACGACCTCGGGCGGCGACAACAGCTCGAGTACGGTGGCAGTCTCGGAAGCGAGATCTGGATTGGTTGTTGCGAGCCGGGCCCAGTCATCGATCGTGCGCCACGATTCCAGGGCCAAGTCTACGTTTCGGACTGCCTCACAGACGGGTGAAAGCGGTGGCACCACGGCAACGTCGGCCTTGTCGTCGCCGCGCAGCTGCGCTGCCACGCCCACGAGCGCAAACAGCGCAAGCCCGGCCGCCAACGTCGCCACCCAGCGGCGACGCGTTGGCGGATGCTGGCGTTCAGGCTGCAGGGTTATCAGTTCTGCCAGCTCCGGTGCAGGATGGTCCAACACTCTTGTCCGAATTCGGTCTAGCTCGGCCTGCGAGGGAGAATGGGGACGATCAGCCCGCTGAAGCAGACTGCGCAGATCTTCAGACATCGATGTCTCCTGAGTACGCGGCACGGAACGACGCCCGAGCTCTGGCGAGTAATGACTCGACTGCCTTGTACGACAGATTCAGCGCCTCTGCGATTTCGGCGTTCGAGAAATCGTCGAGGTAGCGCAATACCAACACCGCCCGCTGCCGATCCGGCAGGGAGTCGAGCGCAACCAGCACGTCGTCATTTGGTTCGGTCGGCGGGTCAACGTGGAATCGGGCGATGTTCCGCAGACGCTCGAACCTTCGAGAATCGGTGCCTACCGATCGCCAGTGATCGACGAGCCGACGCGCCGCCACGGTCCGAAGCCATCCGCCGGTCACTTGGTTGCCCTTTCCCGCCGCGAATTGCTCACTCGCGGCCAGAAACGTGAGGCTTGTGAGGTCCTCTGCAATTGACCGCGACCCGCAGCGTGTGAGTAGAAAACCGAACACGCTCGCCACTTCACTCTCGAAGACATCCGCGAGGGTTAGCTCGGCGCGACTGCGCTGGATGGCAAGGTCCATGCCTAGTTCATCGTAGGAGAAGCGCTGTATCCCTCGCTTGAGAAAGAATTCGTGCATTGCGCGAGGGACGAGCGGGTGGTCGAGCGATCTACTGGCATGTCACAAATTCACCGGAAGTATCCGATGCGCCTTCTCACTTGCATCGTTGCTCTTGTTCTTCTTGCCAGTTGCGGCACTGCCGATAGCACCACGGATGCTTCCGGCGCTGGCCCACGATGGCTGTCCAGCGTTCTGGACGATGGTTACTTTGAAGAGGGCTGGATCCTGCCAGCGGGCGCTTGGGCAACCCAGGCATTCGCGAACCCTGTTGTCTTCGAGACTGACCGGGAGCTGGTCCTCGTGGCTGAGGACGACCAGATCGTTTATCTGAGCACCCCGGGTGCCAATGACCTGATCATGATCGGTCGGTTCACGGGGATGTGGAACGGCTCCGCCGATGTTCCAGTGCCGGTCGAAACCGACGCCATGACCGAGGCGTGGAGGGCCAACCCGGCCAATCGAATCGGGGAGCTGGGCGTGCTCGACGGTGGCGACGCAGAAACCCCGTGGTGGGACATAACGATCACTGAGCGACCGGAGTTCACAGTCCCCTGCATGCTGGGGACGACGTGTGCTTTCAACGCCTTCGCCGGCAACAGCAAGATCTTCAGCCTCCAGGGTGAGCGAATGAGGTCGTATGCGCGAAACGACCTCCAGGTCGGGTTGGGCGTCCACGCTGCAGGTGCACCCGAGACCTTGGACGCAACCATCGAAGCCGCCGACGCCATCGCCGTATCACTTCGGAACGGCACAAGCGACCTCGGCCCGGCGCCCGACGCAGCTTTCGTCAGCCTGCACACCGGCTCCGGTTTGCCAACCGGGCCGCAGGTGGTGCCCATGCACGGCACAGCGCTCGCGTTGGACCTGCCCGAGGAACTGACCGACGTTGGGTGGTTCTCGACA
>CAWCAF010000025.1:0-93049 GCA_963793385.1 uncultured Acidimicrobiales bacterium | reverse complement strand
GAAGTCGGCCAGATCCTCGAAGTGCTTGTACACACTGGCAAACCGCATCGCCGACACCGCATCGAGATCCTTGAGCGCACCCAACACCATCTCACCGACAGCCTGCGTCGTGATGGGTTCGGTGCGGCTGCGGGCAGCGTTCTCGACGGCAGCGACGATGTCGGCCACCTGTTGGGCGGTGATCGGACGACCCTTGACGGCCAGCGTGATTCCGCTGGCCACCTTGGCTGCGGAGAAAGGTTCGCGACGACCATCTCGCTTTCGTACGGTGAGCGGTACCTCCTCGGCGCGCTCGAAGGTCGTGAACCGGTGACCGCACTCAGCGCATGCCCGCCGCCGCCGGATGGAGGCTCCGTCCTCGATCACCCGCGAGTCGATCACCCTCGTGTCTCGAGCTCCACATTGGCGACAGTGCACGCCAACAGCGTACGCCACCGGCTTGACCTCCGATGAAGCCTCAGGGATTTGCAAGCGGCGCAGGGACGATCAACCGCTGGCCTGCTCGGATCGAGGAGCCACCGTTGCGATCGGCGAGCACCTGGACGACCTGGCGCCGGTCGAGGTGGGGTGCGATCTCACCGGCCATCGCCCACAGGGTGTCGCCCGGTTGGACGGTCAGGACCGCGTCACCGGGCCCCACCGGCGGGACCTCGGTGCGGGCCGCCTGCTGGACCGCCGCCCACGACGCCCCGGTCGGGGAGCCCTGCAGTGGCCGGGCCACGCTGATCACCAGCGCGGCCACGACCACCGCAGCGACCACCACCGCAGCGACCTCGGCTCTCGATCGAAGGCCCGTCCGAGGATCGGCCCCGGGACAGACCTGCGCGCCGTCGCTGGATACGACGTGCAGACGCTGATCCCGGGGCCGTACCGGGGTGGGGGCCTCGATGAGGTCGGCCCTGGGGGCCGGACGCCGGTAGACCGGATCGGAGATGAGAAGTGCAACCATGCGACCATCTTCCTCGGGGGGTGTGACAGAGTCGGCGGCCTCAATGGCACCGTCGTAGCAAACGTTCGTTCTGGACCGTAGACCGAACATGTGTTCTCCACAACCCCGACGGAACAGAAAAACGAACAAACGTGCGCCTCGGCGTGCCATACTGGACATATGTCGGCATCAACGCATCAGCTCACCAATCGCCAGCGGGCCATCCTCGAGTTCATCGAAGCGTTCATGGAGGACAATGGGTATCCCCCGTCGGTTCGCGAGATCGGCAAGTACGTCGGCATGCGGTCCTCGTCGACGGTACACACGCACCTCAACAATCTGCAGGAGAAGGGATTCCTCACCAGGGATCCCGCCACACCGCGTGGCCTGAGAGTCAACTGGGACTCCGCCACCGGGGCGGTCGATGTCGAACGGAGGCCGATGCGTCACGTGCCTCTGGTCGGGGAGGTGGCGGCCGGAACCGACGTGTTGGCGGCGCAGAACATCGAGGAGAGCCTGCCGGTTCCCGCCGACTTCACGGGCGAGGGTGATCTCTTCATGGTCCGCGTGAAGGGCGACTCGATGATCGAGGCCGGGATTCTCCACGGCGACTTCGTCATCGCCAACGTGCAGAGCACCGCCGAAATAGGTGATGTGGTCGTGGCCGGCATCCCTGGCGACGAGGCGACGATCAAAACCTTCAGTATCGATCCGAACACCGACCAGATCGTGCTGCTCCCGTCGAACTCGGATCTCGAGCCGATGCGGTACGATCCTGACGAGATCCACATCTTCGGCCGGGTCGTGACCGTCCTGCGCAAGCTCTGAACCCGCCCGGGCCGTGTAGGCGTTTGCGTCGCCGGTCGAGCTTCAGTCCGGTGATTGTGCCTTCCGCCACAAATTGGTAGCCTCTGGGTCAGTCGGGAGGGGGATGTCCGACTCACGAACCGGAACCGCAAGGTTCCGGTTCGTTCGTGTTGCAGTCCTATCCTGTAGCCGGTGACCGATCTCCTGGCCAAGACCGCCGATTTCGTCGACATGCATTCGGTCAGCTTCGCCGAGGCGGAGTTCGTCAACCGCCTCGAGGCTGATCTGCGAGGTCTGGACCATCTCGAGGTCGTTCGCATCGGCGACAACCTCGTCGCTCGCACGCACCTCGGGAGAGACCACCGCCTCGTCCTGGCCGGCCACACCGACACCGTCCCGATCAACGGCAACGGCACCGCCCGCCTCGAAGGGGACACCCTCTACGGCGTGGGATCGGCCGACATGAAGGGGGGCCTCGCCGTTTTCCACGAGATCGCCCACGCCGTGCCGGACCCGAACGTCGACCTGTCGTTCGTGTTCTACGCCCGGGAGGAGCTTCCGATGCACCACAGCGGACTCGGTGAGCTCATCACCGAGCGTCCCGACCTCGTCGTCGGCGACTGTGCGATCTTGGGCGAACCCACCGACGGCCACGTCGAAGCCGGCTGTCAGGGATCGATGAGGTTCAAGATCACCATCCGCGGCGCACGGGCCCACACCGCCCGGCCGTGGATGGGACGAAACGCCATCCACCGGGCGGCACCATTGCTCCACACATTGGCCGACTACACCCCCAGGCGTCCGATCCTGGACGGATGTGAATTCATCGAATCGGTGCAGACCGTGGGTATAGAAGGAGGTCACGGCGTCAACGTGGTCCCTGACGAGGTCACCGTGACGGTCCATCACCGCTACGCCCCCGACCGGTCCGCCGACGACGCAAGAACCCTGTTCCTCTCGATGATCGAACCCCACCTCGAACCTGCCGAGGACTCGATCGAGATGATCGATGCGGCTCCGGCCTGCCCACCCTCGCTCGACCATCCTCTCCTCGGCACCCTCGCCCAAAGTCGGGGCAAGACGGCCAAACTCGGTTGGACCGACGTCGCCCGATTTGCCCAGCTCGGCATTCCCGCCACCAACTTCGGCGCCGGAGACCCGACCGTGGCCCACACTCAGGGCGAACACCTGCATCGTGACAGCATCGAGCGTACGTACGCGGCTATCTACCAGCTGGTGACCATGTAAGGGTCAGATCGCGCCGTGGCCCCGCAGGATCTCGTTCAGCGCAGCCTTGTCGTGGCGCTGGCCGGCATCGATTCTCTTGATCACCAACACGCACGGCAAACCGAAGGAACCTCCCTCGAACTCCCTGGTTCGGGTAGCCGACACCGCAACCACGTTGGCCGGCACCTCTCCCCTGCTGAGCTCCCTACCGGTCTCGGCATCGATCACCGGTATCGAGCCGGTCAGGATCGCACCCGCACCGAGGACCGACCCGCGCCGTACCCGGGCACCCTCGGCGACGATGCAGCGGCTTCCGATCAGGCAATCGTCTTCGATGATGACCGGCTCGGCCTGTGGCGGCTCCAGCACCCCGCCGATTCCCACACCGCCGGAGAGATGCACGTTGGCCCCGATCTGGGCGCAGGAACCGACCGTCGCCCACGTGTCGACCATCGAGTTCTCTCCGACATACGCACCGATGTTCACATAGCTGGGCATCATCACCACGCCGGGCGCCTGATAGCTGCCCCACCGGGCCGAGGCACCGGGCACCACCCGTACCCCGCGCTCCATGTAATCGGTCTTGAGCGGGATCTTGTCGGCGTACTCGAACGGGCCGACTTCGATCGTCCGCATCTCGGTGAGCTTGAACAACAACAGCACGGCGAGCTTCAGCCACTGGTTGACGACGACGAACCCGTCCGGTTGACCTCGGCGACCCGGACCTGCCCCGTATCGAGAAGATCGATCGCCTCGGTGACCGCTGCCATCGCGTCGGTGTTCTCGGGGCCGAGGGTGTCGCGCACCTCCCACAGCGCCTCGATCGTTGACTGGAGTTCGGTGGTGCTCACGGGGATGAAGCCTAGTGGTCGACCCCGTTTGCCACCCTCACTCAGATGCTCTACGGTCACTCGATGCCACCGTCGCCGAAGGATCCCCTATCTGATCGTTGCCTGCGTGAGCCTGACCCTCATGCTCAGCACGCCGGACGTGGCCGGCATCGGCAGCGTCGGCTGCCACCACCGGGGCCGGTCGGGGGACGCTTTCCCACCGTCGAACGATTCGTCGACCAGGCCTACCTCGACGTGTTCGGCCGACCCGCCGACCCCGCCGGACTGACCTACTGGACCGGGCGAATCGAGGCGGGTGCGAGCAGCGCTGCGCTGTACCAGGAGTTGGTGGCTTCGCCGGAGTTCGCCGGCACGGTGGCACCGATCGTCCGGCTCTACCTCAGCGTCCTGGACCGCCAACCCGACCTGCCAGGGCTTCGGTACTGGATCGAGCGTCGCCGACAAGGTGCCTCGCATCGAGGACATCGCCCGCGCCTTTCTCGCCGGCAACGAGTTCGCTGCGCTCTCCGACGGCTCGCAGCGACACCGAGATCGTCGAGGCCGTCTACGCCCGGGTACTGGGCCGCCAACCCGACGCTGCCGGCCTCGCCTACTGGACCGGCCGAATCGAGAACGGTTCGCTCTCGGTGCCACGTTTCGTCGCCGCGGTGAGCGAATCGGCTCGAACACCGCCAGCGACGCCACGCCGACGTGGTCGTCACGACGGTCTACCTCGGCCTGCTCCAGAGGTTGCCCGATCCCGCCGGAGCGGCCTACTGGACCGAACGGATCCGCAACGGTGCCTCCCTCACATCGATGATCGCCCCCGTGATCGCAGGAGCCGAGTACCGGAACCGTTTCCCGGCTGCGCCGGTGGTCTCGATCAGCGAGGTGGCGAGCGGGCTCACCATCCCCTGGGATGTGGCCCCGCTCCCCGATGGCCGGCTGTTGGTCAGCGAACGGGGCGGACGCCTGCTGCTCGTCGACTCGGGGACGACGACCACGGTGTCCGCCGATCTGTCCGACCTCTTCGCATCCGGCGAAACCGGCCTCATGGGCCTGGCGCTCGACCCCGACTTCGCCTCCAACGGTCGTTTCTACACCTGCCAGGGGCACGAATCGCCTCGGGAGATCCAAGTGATCGCATGGACACTCGACGCCAGCGCACCGTCGGCCACCCGGGTACAGGATCCATCTGGTGGCGGGGCTCCCGATCGAGTCGGAGGCCGCCACGGCGGTTGTCAGCTCGAGATCGCCGCCGACGGCATGTTGATCGTCGGCACCGGTGACGCCGCCGTGGGGTCGCATCCCCAGGATCTCGAGAGCCTCGGGGGTAAGACGCTTAGGGTGGATCGTTTGACCGGAGCTGCACCGGCCGACAACCCCTTTGCCGATTCGGCAAATGCGGCGACGAGCAGGATTCTCAGCTACGGCCACCGCAACGTCCAAGGCATCGCCGTTCATCCGACGACCGGCGATCTGTGGAGCGTGGAGCACGGTCCGGACAGCGACGACGAGGTGAACCTGATCGTCGCGGGCGGGAACTACGGATGGAATCCGGTGCCCGGTTACAACGAGCGGGTTCCGATGACCGACAGCGCTGAGTTCCCCGAGGCGATCGAGGCGGCGTGGGCCACCGGCGCTCCCACCCTGGCGCTTTCAGGAGCCACGTTCCTGAGCGGTCCCGCGTGGGGTTCGTGGCGCAACGGCTTGGCGGTGTCCGCTCTGAAGACTCAGAGCCTGCGAGTGCTGTTCTTCACCGACGACGGCCAGTACCAGGGTCAACACGTGGTGATCGACGGCGACTACGGGCGATTGCGAGCGGCGGCCCAGGGGCCCGACGGTTCGCTGTACGTCACGACCAGCAACGGAGGGGACCGGGACACGATCGTCCGGATTCAGCCACTGGACTGATCAGACACGTCCCTGACGAGGGCGATTCTCACATGATCCGATGCTGCCTCACCGTAGAACTCGCCAGGGCTGGTGACGATCCCGAGCTGGCGGGCCAGTAACTCGGCCAAGCCCCATGCGTCGCCTCCTGGGGCGGGGACCCACAAATAGAAGCCGCCCTGGGGCATCGGCGCCTCGATGCCGACCCGCTCGTGCAGCACGCCCCGCATCTTCTCCAGCCGTTCTCGGTAGCGCTGGCGCTGCTCGGCGACATGGGCCGCGTCGCCGAAGGCGGCGACCGCGGCAGCCTGCGAGGGACCGGGCATCATGAACCCGCCGTGTTTGCGGACCTCGCCGAGATACTCGAGCAACTCGGGGTCACCGGCGTAGAAGCCGGCTCGGGCACCGGCCAGGTTCGAACGCTTCGACAGCGAATGCACCGCCACCACCCCCGCCCGGCCCGATTCCACGATGCTGCGCGGTTGGCCTGACCAGGTGAACTCGATGTAACACTCATCGGAGAACACCGGAACCCCGTGCCGCCTCCCCCACTCCGCCGCCGCGCCGAGATCACAGAGGACCCCCGTCGGGTTGGATGGCGAGTTCACCCACACGCAGAGGGCCCGATCGGCGTCGCCGGCGTCGATCGCCCCGAGGTCGGGCCGGCCCCGCTCGTCGATCGGGATGGGGACAGCCCGACAGCCGGCGAGGGTCGCCCCCATCTCGTAGGACGGATAGCTGATGGCCGGATAGAGGATCGTGTCGCGGTCCGGTGAACGAAGTCGCAGCCAATGGGGCAACCCCGCGACGAACTCCTTGGACCCGATGGTGGCGCGGACATCGGCCGGGTCGAGGCTCGTGCCCACCAGATCGTTCAACCATCGCGCACCGGCGGCGCGGAAGGCGGCGGTGCCGATCGACGGGGGGTAGCTTCGTTCGGCGCCCGACGTGGCAAACGCCTCGATCACCGAGGGTGGGGGTGGGTCGGTCGGCGTACCCACGGAGAGGTCGATGCCACCGTTGGGGTGTCGGGCGGCGATCCCCTTGATCTGGTCGAGCCGGTCGTAGGGATAGGGAGGGGGAACGAAGCCGGTTTCAGACATGGACGATCCACTCACCCAGCCGCGCCGCCGAGGCGGCATCGAGGCGGGCCGTGAAGCGCATGCTGTCGACCTCGGCCACCTCGGCCAGGACCTCACCCTCCCGGTGCACCGATGCCATCACGTCGCCCCTGGCGAAGGGAATCAGGAGTTCATAGACCTCGGCCCCGATCCGCAACCGATCGGCGACGGCGTGCAGCAGCCCGTCGATCCCCGCGCCGCTCTCCGCCGAAATCGCCACCGACCCCGGGTTGAGATCGACCAGTCGTTTGACGTCGGGCGACAGGTCCATCTTGTTGAAGACGAGAAGCTGCTCGACCTCCCCCGCCCCGATGCTCGTGAGCACCTCCTGAACAGCGAGTAGATGGGCTTCGGGGTCCGGTCCCGCTCCGTCGACCACGTGGATCAGGAGATCGGCGCTGGCCGCCACCTCGAGGGTGGACTTGAAGGCCTCGACCAGTGTGTGGGGAAGCCTCTTCACGAACCCGACGGTGTCGGTGAGCAGTATCTGTTCACCTCCCGGGAAGGCGCAGCTTGCGGGTTGTGGGATCGACGGTGGCGAACAGCTGATCCTCGACCTTGACGTCGGCACCCGTCAGCCGGCGCAGCAGCGTGGACTTGCCGGCATTGGTGTAGCCGACGATCGAGACGACCGAATACGGCGATCGATGGCGAGCTTTGCGTTGATTCTGCCGGCGGGCGGTGATGCTGCGGAGGTCGCCGCTCGAGCTTGTGGATCCGGCGAACGAGTCGGCGTCGATCGACCTCGAGCTGGGTCTCTCCCGGGCCTCTGGTCCCGATCCCGCCGGCCTGCTGGCTGAAGGACCTCTTGCCCCTGAGGCGAGGCAGGTTGTACCTCAGCTGTGCCAGTTCGACTTGGGTCTTTCCCTCGGTCGACGTCGCGTGCTGGGCGAAGATGTCGAGAATCACCGCCGTTCGATCCAGAGCGGTGCGGCCGAGGATCTTCTCGAGATTGAACTGCTGGGCCGGTGTCAGCTCGTCATCGAACGACGACGGTGTCGGCGTCGAGTTCCAACGCCACGTCGAGGATCTCCTGCACTTTGCCCTTGCCGACGAAGGTGGCCCGATCTGGTCGATCCCGCCGCTGGATGATGCGGGCGACCGCATCGGCTCCTGCGGTGTCGACCAGTAGCTCCAACTCATCCAGCGACGCCTCGGCGGTCGGCAGATCCATACCGCTGTGGGCCATACCGACGACCACGATCCGTTCCCGGAAGGCGCGATCGAGAAAGCCACGGCGGATCTCACCACCGAACTCACCGAATGCGCCCGCGATGGGTCTCATCGTCGACCTCATCCTCTGCGATCGCCATCCAACGACAGCCCGGATCGATCTCATCGACCTCGGACGGTGGCTCGATCCCACCAGGTACCGTGCGACCGGTTCAAAGCGGGCCTCGGGCTCGGTCAGGTCGGCGTCGTCGGAACTCACATCAGTCCGAAACGTCGATCGTGGCGATGTAGTTGGTCGGCGCCGGTGAGCAACGACCGCATCCGCGGTCAGCGACACCATCACATCGCCGCCGGGCTGGCGCACCGTCACCGTGTCGCCGGTCAACCCCCATCGATGGGTGGCCCACGCCGCTGCCGAAGCTCCGGATCCGCACGCCTCGGTCAATCCCGACTCCTCGCTCCCACACGAAGATCGATATGGATGACGGATCATCCACGCGGACGAGATGGACATTGATGCCGGCGTCGTAGCTGGTCTCGATCTCCGGTCCGATCGCCGCCAGGTCGATCAGGTCGGGATCGTCGATCTCCACGACGAGATGGGGATTGCCGATGTCGACGGTCATCTGCCGGATCGGTCGTAAGTCCGAACAGGTCCCACTTGTCATAGGGTTCGGGGCCCTCGGTGGCCTTTCCCATCGAGACCTTGGCCTGGTGAACGCCCGCCCGCCGGTCGGGCCAGATCTCCACCTCTCGCATCCCGCCGGCGGTCCGGATGTTCAGAACCGTTCGGTCCTCGATTCCCAACCGCCGCACGATCGCCTGGGCCATGCACCGGATGCCGTTGCCGGAGATCTCGGCCCGGCTGCCATCGGCGTTCCACAGCGACATCGACCAGAGCGTGCCGTCCGACGACAACGGGTCGGCGGAGATGAGGCCATCGGCGCCGATCCCCCGACGACGCTCGCACCAGCGGAGAGCATCGGTGGCCGAGAGCGCTCGGCTCGGTTCGACAGCGATGAGGAAATCGTTGCCCAGTCCGTGGTGTTTGCTCAGAACCGTCATCTGTCCCGCTACCAGTCTGCCCGCTGCCACCAACACGTCTCCGCCGACTCAGGACGACGGTGAATCCGTCCCACTGCGCCAGACCACGATCTCGACCAGGTCGGGCGATGTGGCATCGAGCCACACGATCCTCGGGTCGCGTCGAAACCATCGCTCCTGGCGGCGGGCGAATCGTCGTGTCCGGCCTTGGCCGTCGCCACCGCCTCGGCTCGGTCACACTCGCCGTCGAGGTGACCCAGCAGCTCCCGGTATCCCAGCGCCTGCGCAGCGGTCCTCGAGAGTGGCCGGGGCAGGGATCGGACCTCGTCGACCAGACCGTTGGCCATCCATGCGTCGAAGCGGGCATCGATCCGGCGGTCCATCTCGTCCCGATCGAGCTCGCAGCCCGACCTGTAGGAACCGTGTGGTCGGGTATCGGTCGACGCCGGGACCGAAACTCGAGAACGGTCGTCCACTTCCGAGCGTCACCTCGAGAGCCCGCACGATGCGGCGACGGTTGGTCGGCTCCATCTTCTGGCGCAGCCGCCGGATCCACCTCGGCGAGACGTCGATGGAGTCGCGGCGGTGTCCCGGTGCTCCTCGAGTTCGGCGGCCACGTCCGGGTAGCGCCCCGGGGTGGTGAAGTCGTCGACGATGGCTCGGACGTAGAGGCCGGTCCCACCGACCAGGATGGGGACCTCTCCAGCCGCCTCGATTAGGGCGGAGCGCGTCGGTGACGAGCGTCCTGGAAATCGGCCATTCCGAACTCTTCGGACGGGTCGACCACGTCGATCCCGAAGTGTCTGATGCGGGCGCGATCGGTCTGCGTCTGGTTTTGCGGTGCCGATGTTCATGCCGCGATAGACCGCCATCGCGTCGGCCGACACGATCGACGCCGCGCTCGAGTCCGATCGGCAACCGCCAACGCCAACGTCGACTTGCCGGTGGCGGTGGGACCGACGATCACGAGTGGTCGCCGGCTCACGACGGATCGAGTCGGCATCCAGCCCAGCAGATGGGCGTAGAGCACGTGGCGATCGAGCAGCTACGAGATCCGGGTCGATGCCGTAGGCCTCGTAGAAGCCGAAGACCGCGTCGGCGCCGAGCGTCAGGTGAAGGCTGTGGTGGAGCACGGCGAGATCGAGATGGCGATCGGCCATCAATCCGAACGGTCCTCCCCCGATGTCGACAACCTCACCGTCGGACAGCAGCATGCGATCGACGCTGAGCCGGCCGACCGAACAGACGGCCGGTCCGGAGGCCGTGACCGGCTGCGGCCACCGTCGCCAGATCTCCACGAGTTCGGCTGCTCCGTACCTCCTGTAGGGATCGGGTAACGACGAGGTGTCGAGCCGGCCGGCCGACGAGCATGCTGCTCCAGCACCCTCGCCAGGTCGAACGGTTCCACCGGCTCGTCCGGGACGGCGTGATGGATACGGGCGAGGCCCCGGCCGAGCGCAGCGGGAACGCCGGGCAGGTCACCGTGAAGGTCGGGCCGATCGGCCCGATGACCGTCGCCGGTGATCGCCGAGGGCCTGGTGGATCGCGGCGGCGACCCGAGTGTCGAACTCCACCTCCACACCCTAGGACTGCCGGGCCGGAGGAGTCGGCCGGGCTGCGGTTCAGGTGCCCGCCTGCCCCACCAGAGCCATCATCGTGCACGTCACCGCCACCGGATCGACGACCTGATGAAGATGGTCACCCTCCAGCCGGGCAACCGCCCAGCCCTGCCGGCGGGCCTCGTCCATGCACGGTGCATACATGTCACCCATGGCGAGGAACGCCATGGAGACCTCGTCGGGTAGTCGCGGCGCCGGTACCTTCTGATCGAACAACGCCCGAGGCACCGGACGGGCTTCTCCGAACACCCGTCGTCGGTCCTCCTCGTCGGGCAACATGTCCTCCATCAGCGAACCCCACCATCGATGCCACGGGGGCACATGGCCATCCGGTCGGGTCAGGTCGTCGAGCAGATGTCCGAGCGGGGGGTCCAGATCGGTGGCCGACAGGCCATCGGCGGGCACCCGCCCGTTCAGAAGGATCACCGTGGACACGTGTGACCGCGGGCCATCGCCTCCTCGGCCACGAGAAGAAGCCGGGGGCACGCCGAGGAGTGGCCGGCGATGACCACACGATTGCGTTGTGGGTGCCTCGTCGACCGGCTCCGGGAGTGCACCGACCACATCCATCAACCAGGGCGTCAGGAAGTCGTCGACGGTGCGGGCCACGGGCCGGGGATCGGCGATGAAGGCCTCCTGGTGCAGGGTGCTCAGCACTCGGGACACCCCGGACCACGATTGGGGGCCGAGGAGCATGCTGGGGATCAACAGCCAACGGTCCGGCATGGCGGCGAGGTCTCGGCCCTTGCCTCGCCGTCGTACCTGCCATGGACGCGAGACTAGTGACGGCTCTCGGTCCCGCCAAATGCCTGTGGCGAGGTCACGACACCCGAGCGATCAGCTCGCCGTTGGGGACGACGAACCACGCGTGGGGGTGCTCGGACCACTCCGCCCAGGCGGCTGCGATCCGACGCAGGTCCTCGCCGGTGGCGATGCCGTACTCAACGGCCTGGCCCGCCATCGCCGATGCGGTGCATCGTTGGGCCCACAGCCCGCCCCACCAGCGGCGATCCTCGGTGACGCAGAACAGCCACGAATCGACCGACGCCTCGAGATCGTGGAGACCGGCGGCGTCGGCCCAGGCCAGAAGTTGCCTGGCCGCGTCGGGTTCGGCTCGGTTGCGCCGGGCGACCCGCTGATAGATCGTCCATCCAATCATCGAGTCCGGGAAGCTCGGGATACCAGCTCATCGCGTGATAGTCGGCGTCCCGGACCGCCACCACACCGCCCGATCTGGTCACTCGCGCCATCTCCATCAATGCGGTCACCGGATCGCTCAAATGCTGAAGCACCTGATGGGCGTGAGTGACATCGAAGGTGTTGTCGTCGAAGTCGAGGGCGTAGACGCTGGCGATTTCGAAACTGACGTTGTCGGCCTTTCGCTCACTTCCGGGTCGCCTCGGCTTCGCGCAGAATCCCCTCGACCGGTTCGATGCCGATGACCCGAGCCACCCGCCCGGCGAGATCGCACGTGAGCGTCGCCGGTCCGCACCCGACATCGAGAAGTGACATGTGCGGAGCGAGATGATCCAGGAGATACCGGGCGGAGTTGTCGGCGGTACGCCATCGATGCGACCTCAGGACGCTGGCATGATGACCATGGGTGTAGGTGTCCCTCACGACCCACACCGTAGAGGGCGCCGGCCGGCGATCATGGAGAGGGAGTGTCACCCCTGAGCCCACCTCCATAGCCTGAACCGGTGACCGAACACACAGCCGATCAGGCGCTGCGCGACGACATTCGGCGTTTGGGCGCGCAGCTCGGACAGTCGATCATCCGCCAGGAGGGCAACGCCTTCTTCGAACTGGTGGAACGGGTGAGAACCCTCTCCCGCTCCTTGCGCCGCGACGGTGACGTCGACGCCGGCAGGGACCTGGCGACGACTCTTGCGTCGGCCGACCTGGTGGACTCGATGAAACTGGTACGGGCGTTCACGACCTACTTCCATCTCGCCAATGTCGTCGAACAGGTCCACCGAATCGAGGACCTCAACATCCGCACGAGCCAACGCCGACCGCATGTCCGACACGGTTCCCCGCCTCGTCGCCCTCGGCTACAGCGGCGTCCGACATCGTGGCCGGACTCGAACGATCGTCTCTGCATCCCGTGTTCACCGCCCATCCCACCGAGGCCTCGCGCCGTTCGATTCTCGACAAGCTGGCCGAGATCGCCCGCCTGGTCGAGGAGCGTGGCATGGCCCGATGCACCGACTGGGAACGACGGCGCATCGATCGTCGAGTCGACGAGCTCATCGATGCGATGTGGCAGACCGACGAGATCAGGCGGGAGAAACCACAACCGCTCGACGAGGCACGCACGTTGCTCTACTACCTCGAGCAGATCGTCCGCAACAGCGTGCCCCACGTGTGGGAGGACCTGGACATCGCCCTCGACGAGGTCGGTCAGCGTCTCGACGCCTGCGTTGCGCCGATCGTGTTCGGCTCCTGGGTGGGCGGTGACCGGGATGGCAATCCGAACGTCACCGCCACCACCACCCGCGAGGTGATCGAACTCCAGCGAACCCGAGCTCTGCGCATCCTCATCGACGAGGTCGAGAATCTGCGGGCGGAGCTGTCGACGACCGAGCTGATTCGTCCGGCCAGCGACGAACTGATCCAGGCGGTGGAACGCGATGCCCGGTCCTTCCCCGATGTGCATCGGCGGATCGCGCGGATCAACGACGGCGAGTGGTACCGACTGCGACTCGGCGTCATGGTCCAGAGGCTCCAGGAGGCCGACCTGGAGTCCGGGCGGCGAGCGACGTTACGCCCGACCGGCCGAGCTTGCCGACGATCTCGAGATGCTCGATCGGTCGCTGCGAGCCCACGGCGGAGATCTCCTCGCCAACGGTCGACTGGCCCGGGTGCGGCGGCTCGTTGCCGCCATCGGTTTCCATCTGGCGATTCTCGACATCCGCGAGCACGCCACCCGTCACCATCAATCGCTGGGGCGGCTCTTCGAATCGACCGGGATCCAGTACCCCGAAGAACGCACCGGTCGGATCGCCCTGCTGACCGCAGAGTTGAACTCACGCCGTCCCCTATCGCCTCCGGGGACCCCACTACAGGACGGCGACTGCGCTCGAGGTCTTCCGCGTCCTGCGCGAACTGATGGACGACTACGGCGATGAACTGGTCGAGAGTTACATCGTCTCGATGACCAAGGGAATCGATGACCTGCTCGGCTCCGGTTCTGCTCGCCCGCGAGGTGGGACTGGTCGACCTGTCCGCAGGTGTGGCGCGGTTGGGATTCGTGCCTCTGTTCGAAACGATCGACGATCTTCGCCGGATCGGCGACACCATGGATCAGCTTCTGTGCATTCCGGCCTACCGACGGATCGTCGAACTGCGTGGCGGGGTTCAGGAGGTGATGGTCGGCTACTCCGATTCCAACAAGGACGGAGGAATCTCGACCAGCCAGTGGGAGATCCACAAGGCTCTCCGAACGATCCGATCCGTGGCTCAACGTCACGACATCCGGATCCGGGTGTTCCACGGCCGCGGCGGGTCGGTCGGCCGTGGCGGCGGTCCGACCAACGAGGCGATCCTGAGCCAGCCGTCGGGGGTCGTCGACGGAGAACTCAAGATCACCGAGCAGGGTGAGGTGATCGCCGACAAGTACGGCCAACCCGACATCGCCCATCGGAACCTCGACCTCGCGCTCGCCGCCGTCCTCGAGGCGACCGTCGCCCACCGGACCCTCGTCACGGGCAGGACTCGATTGGAGCAGTGGTCCGCAGGTGATGGAAGAGCTCTCCGCTCATGCCTTCTCGGCCTATCGCTCCTTCGTCGAGGACCCGTCCCTCCCGCTCTATTTCCAGACGTCCACCCCGGTCGAGGAGCTGGGAGAACTGAACATCGGTTCGCGACCGGCGCGGCGCACAGCGCCGGCACGGGTATCGACGACCTGAGGGCCATCCCGTGGGTGTTCGGTTGGACGCAGAGCCGGCAGATCATCCCTGGATGGTTCGGTGTCGGATCCGGGCTGGCGGCGGTTCGCGAGGCCGGTCACGGATCGACCCTGGTCGACATGTTCGCCAGCTGGCAGTTCTTCCAGACCTTCCTCGGCAACGTCGAGATGACCCTCGCCAAGACCGACCTCGGTATCGCTGCTGCGTACGTCGAAACGCTCGTCGATGACGAACACCGCCACCTCTTCGAGGTGGTCGAAGAAGAGCATGCGCGCACGATCGCCGAGGTCACCGCCGTCACCCAACGAGACCTACTCGGCAACCTTCCCGTGCTTTCGCGCACGCTGAAGACCCGCGCCGTCTACCTCGATCCGCTCCACGTGCTGCAGGTGGACCTCCTCGCTCGGAGCAGGGCTCACCCGGGGCGGAATCAGGATCGGCCGGACACGACATGGATCCGGAGGTTCGACGGGCACTGCTCCTGACCGTCAACGGTGTTGCGGCCGGCATGAGAAACACCGGTTGACCGTCACGCCGATCAGCCAGGCGCCCGTCGGCCACCGGTCGGCCGAACTCGGCCTGCAGCGCAGTGGTGGCCTCGTTCTGAAGCGACCGGCTGCCAACCCGACCAGGGATCCGGCAACACCGAGCAACCCCTTGCCTCTGATCTCGATCTGGATCTCGATGTCGGATCCGCCGTCACGCCGAGTCGAGATCGCCGTCGTCCCGGCGCTCCTGAACTCGAGGACCCTCGACCCGGATTCTCCACACGTCGTTGGGGCCCTCGGCGACCTCGGCGATCACGTCGTCGGAGGTGGTGAACAGCCGCACGACCTCGGCCGGATCGGTCGACGCCTCGCGGAACCGGCCCTGCACCGTTGCTCCGATCGCTCCCCACCGGGATCGACGAAGTGGAGCGAACTCACAAGACCGCGAGTCGAGTTCGATGGGTGGCCCGGGCGGTGACCTCGACGAGCTCACCCATCAGGTACTGCGTGCGTCCCTCCAGGACCCGAACCGTGGCGTAGCTGCCCGGACGCAGCGGACCTTCGGGCTTGGGGAAGTGCACGAGCTTGTTCTGTCCGGTCCTGCCGGTCAGTCGTAGTGGGTCGGTTTTGGAGGGACCTTCGACGACGACCTCCTCGACCATCCCCTCCCGGGCTCGATGCCGTTTCAACGCACTTCGCTCGATCACGGTGCGCAGGCGGGAGTAGCGATCCTTCACCTCCTCGGGATCGCAGAAGCGGTCGGTGAGATCGGCCGCCTCGGTGCCTGGCCGGGGCGAATAGACGAAGGTGAACGCGCTGTCGAACTCGGCGCCTGCTGCCACCTCGAGCGTGCGTTGGAAATCCTCCTCGGTCTCGCCCGGAAAGCCGACGATGATGTCCGTCGTGACCGCCAGGTCCGGGATCGATCCGTCTCGCTTCGGACAACTTGGCGAGATAGCGGGTCGGCGGTGTAACCCCGATGCATCGCTTTCAAGACGTTGTCCGATCCCGGACTGGAGCGGGAAGTGAAGATGTGGCATCACCGAGGGCGTGCTCGCCATCACTTCATAGACCTCGGTGTTCATGTCCTTGGGGTGCGGTGAGGTGAACCGCACCCTGCGTATGCCCTCGACGCCGCCGACGGCCAGCAGGAGGTCGGCGAAGGCGGGACGGATACGGATTCCCGTTCCGCCCGAGCGGCGAGCGGTCGACGGCCAGGTCTCGACCGTAGCTGTTCACGTTCTGGCCCAGAAGGGTGATCTCTGTGACCCCGTCGGCAGCCAGGCGTTGGGCTTCGACGACGATGTCCTCGGGTGGGCGACTGATCTCAGCTCCTCGGACCGCCGGGACGATGCAGAACGCACACGAGTTGTCACAGCCGATCTGGATCGTGAGCCATGCGGCGTAGTCGATCTGACGTCGGGCCGGCAAGGCCGACGGGAACGCATCGTCGGTGTCGGCCGCAGTCCAGATCTCGGTGATCGGTCCATTGCGGCGGGCGTCTGCCATCAGCGCCGTGACGCGATGCACGTTGTGGGTGCCGAACACCACATCCACATGTCCGGCCCGCTGCTGGATCTGTTCGCGGTCCTTCTGGGCCAGACATCCCCCCACCATGATCTGGAGGTCTGGGTTGTCGTCCTTGAGTTGTTTCATGTTGCCGAGAGCGCCGTACAGCTTGTTGTCGGCATTCTCACGAATGCAGCAGGTGTTCAGGACGATGACGTCGGCTTGGGTCTGATCGCTGGTCGGTTCGTACCCGTCGGCCTCGAGGATGCCCGGCCAGTCGTTCCGAGTCGTGCTCGTTCATCTGGCAGCCGAATGTCTGAACCAGGTACCGCTTGGACACCGGGACAGTGTAGATCGCCGCTGCGATCCTGGTGCCCGAGCGGTCGGTGAGCATGGAGTGCGTGGGACACTCGAGCCGTCGTCTCGCCGCGTGCCCGACGGTCCCCGCTGCAATAGTGATGGCGGTGGACTACGTGATCACGAGCTACCGGGGTGCGAGACGGTGATGCGCGACCCCGGAGACGTTCACCGTGGACGATCCTCGTTTCACGACCGGCGTGATCGTTGGCGAGTCGATGCTCTCGACCGATGGGCCGCGCCACACTCACCACCGTCTGCCCTGGGCGACCCTGCTGAGATCGCACGAGACCCGCCGACGGGCCACCGAGAGCATCGATCGTCTCGCTGGCGAACTCGTCGACGGAATGGCCGAACTGACCACCCGGACCGCTGACTTGAGGACCTCCCTCACCGGTCCCCTCGCCGTCGGCGTGATGAACGAGATCCTGGGTCTCGGCGCCGAACCGGCGGACCTATCGGATTGGTACCAGCACATCGTCGCCGGCGTCACCTCTCTCACCGAGCACGGTCGACGTTCCCGACTCGGCGGTGGACGCGATGCAGCAGGTTGTCCCATGCCGTCGACGCTGCCGACCTGCAGGCGGGTAACTCAGACACGTCGGGAGATCGCATCGAATGCAGCCGTCGTCCTCTTCGGTGGTATCGAGACGGTGGACGGATCGATCGCCAACCTGTTCTGGCACCTGCTCACCAACCCGATCGCCTACGAAGACTGCCTGGGCCGACCGTCTGCGATCGACGGCGCCATCGAAGAGTCCTTTCGGCTCGAACCAGCGGCCAGCAGAGTGGATCGATATGCGACTGAGGCCACCACCGTCGACGGAATCGAGATCCCGCGAGGAGCGTTGGTCGTCGTCTCGATTCGTGACGCCAACCGGGACCCGACCGTCTTCGCCGACCCGGACCGTTTCGATCCGTTCCGCACGAACGCGTCTCGGCATCTGGCGTTCGCTCGCGGTCCCCACGCCTGTCATCGGCCCGCATCTCGCCCGTGCCGAGGCTCGGGCTGGGTTCGTTGCGGTGACCGAACGGTTGGGTCGAGTCGAGCTCATCTCGAGATCGGCTCCCGTCGGGGTCGTGTTTCGCAAACCCGACCAGCTCGTCGTCCGGTGGTCGTGAGCGGATGCGTCAGAAACCGACGTCGCGGACGTGGGCGGCAACCTCGGGTGCCTCCACCAGCGACGAGAAGGCCGTCAGCACGCGACCGACCGTCCTCGTACCGGCGGCGATCGCCGGTCCGATGAAGATCGCCACGGCGATGGTGCCGACACCGAATGGCGATCCCAGCACGATCGCCACCGCCATCCACGTGATCTCCTGACCAAGACGCACTCTTCTTCACCGGGACGCCGGTGTGATCGTTGATCGCCAGGCTGAACGCTTCGTGGGTGCCGATTCCCAACCGAGCATGCATCAGGCAACCGAGCCCGATGCCGATCAGCCACAACCCGACACCGAAGTGCAGGACTCGGGCACCGATACCTCCATCCAGTTCGAGATGGGGGCGAACGACATCGATCAGCGGACCGATCATGGCCACATTCGCGACGGTGCCGATCCGGGGCGGCCTGCCGAGCAGCGTGCCGATGAGCGCCAGCGTGCCCGACATGAGCAGGGCGGCGGTGCCGAAGCTCAGCCCGCTTCGGACCGAGATCCCGTTGACGATCATGTCACCCGGCCCGATTCCCAGACCGGCGGTCAGCTGGGCGGCGACACCGACCGCGATGAAGATCGAGGCGCAAGGGACGAGAGCCGCCCGCACGATCATCGGTTGCGACCGAATCGTGTTGGCGGACACGGCTCTGCGCCATTTCGGCGGGCCTGGCCGATATGCGCGAGCAGCGTCGTCAGCTGGGCGATCGTCGAGCGGGCCAGTCGCTTCAGGACCGGGATGGCGATCGATCGTGTATTGGCAGCGCCGACACGAAACTCGCCGACGAACATGGATGAACCCATCCCGGGTGTACGCGTCATGATGTGCGCGTCGATCGACGGCTGGTTCGAAACGCTCGGTTCTGCCGTGCAGCTCGCGGTCGTCGAGGCTGCCGACGTCCGGTCGAGTGGGATGGACCGGCGGCCTGTGTTGTTGGAGGAGTTTCATGTGGGATGTGTTCATTGATCGATCGGCCGTTGCGGGCAAGGCCGGCGAACGCGGCAATGTACCGCATCGGCCCGACCCCACACGGTCAGGAGTCCGCCGACGTGTCCAGTGACACCACCAACGCTGCGGGTGGGCGCCGAACACGTATCGCTATCGGACGTGCCGCTCGCTTCCTGAACGATTGATCACTGGGTCGATCACCCCAGGGGTGCCTCAGACGAAGACGTCGGGGGTGCCGAGCAGGATCTGTCGTTTCGCCTTGACGAGCGTGCCGGGGATTCCGGGATCACCGGCGAGCAGCTCGCTGACCGGCTCCGCCTTGTTGGTGACCCGACACCAGCCAGAGGATCAGCGCCGCTCGACTCAGGACCGGTTCGGTCAGCGTCAATCGTCGGGTTCGGTTGTAGAGCCCGGTCCTGGCGACGACATGGCTCCGCTCTGCGAGCACCGGGTCGCCGGGCACCAGAGACGCGGTGTGTCCATCGTCGCCCAACCCGAGGTGGACGACGTCGATGACCGGTGGGTTTCCGGCGTCTTCGCAGAGATCTTCGACAAAGCGTTCAGAGCCCTCGGGTCCTCGGAGGCCGAGACCGGCAGGGGCAGCCACCGGGCCTCGAGGTCGCCGAAGCTGGCGATCTGATCGGTCAGGTTGCGCTCGGGAGATCCTTCGGGCACGACCCGTTCGTCGACCTGGAGGATCGTGATCCGACCCCACGGCACCGGCCTCTGCGACAGTTCGGCAAAGTAGGCCTTGGGGGAACGCCCGCCGCTGACCGCCAGCGTGGCTCGGCTGCGTCGGGTAAGTGCCAGCGTCAACTCCTCGGCCGTGATATCGGCGGCTCGACTCGCCCATTGGCTCGGTTCGACCTGCTCGACGACGATTTCGGGTTCGGACACCGCTTCAGTCTGGCCCATGGTCATGCCCGTCCAACCGCCGACCACCAAGATGCGGCGCCGGCTAGTGCCGCGTCGTCGCCCAGTTCGGCCACGACGACCTCGGTCTCCTTCGACGAGGATGGCCCGTGGTCGTCGAGGACTCGCCGCACGATCGGGTGGACCAGGTCGATGTTCCGACCGAGGCCTCCGCCGATCACCACGACCTGGGGTAGGACCAGCCAGCACAGATTGGTGATGCCGAGCGCGGCCGCGAACATCGACTCGTTCGAACACCTGCGTCGCCCGCTCGTGTCCCGAACGCACCAGGTCGACCAACTCCTTTCCCTGCTCGGTGATTCCGGCGAGTCGAGCCGATCGATTGAAGGCCGTCGCCGAGCCGAGTTCTTCGACCGTCGCCGGTTCGTTGCGTGCGGCTGCAGCGATGTCGAGGACGGTATGACCGATCTCACCACCGGACAGACGGCCTCGCACGAGGGTGCCGCCGACGACGATCCCTGCCCCGATGCCGGTGCTGATCGTGACGTAGACGACGTCTCGATGGTCCCTCCCGGCCCCGAACGACGATTCGCCGACGGCAGCAAGATCGGCATCGTTGGCGAAGGAGACCTCGTACCCGCATCGCTGCTCGAACCATTGCTCGGTGAGGCTGGGAATCCACATCTGAGGGATGTTGGGCGCCTCGATCAGAACTTCCAGTTCATGGTCGATCACGCCCGGAAGCCCGATGACGGCTCGCCTGGGCCCGTCGCTTGCCTGCCACCTCGGACATCATCTCGAGGATGATCGTGGGCTCGGGGTGATGGTGTGGGGTCGGTCGCTGGATCCGGTCCTTGATCTTGCCATCCTCGGCGACCAGCGCAGCGCGGACGTTCGTTCCGCCGAGGTCGATGGCGACGGTCGATCTGCCGGCACGGTCATCCGAGTTCCGATCTCGCCGCCCCGTAGCGGTAGGGTTCGACGAGCCGGCGGCGAATCGAGAATCGGCTGGACGATGCGCCACGACTCGTCGACCATGTCACCCCTGGCGAAGAGGCGCTTGTCGCCGACCAGTGCGTCCCCGAGCAGCCGGTGGTAGGGACTCGGACCGAACTCGAGACCGTGGTGATCGACGAGCAGTCGAACCGACTCACTGGTCAGGCTCTCCCCCGGGCGTTTGGCCTGCATGTTCAGCTCGATCGTGTCGTTGGGTTTCATTTCGAAGCGCATGGTGTTGGGAGGAGGCTGGATAGTTGCCTTCGGAGAACAGCGCCCGGGGGGTGCTGTGAACTCGATCAGCGCTTCGGTGGTGGTCCGATTCATCGCCTTGCCGGCGCTGATGGTGAACGGAACCCCCGCCCACCGCCAGCTGTCGATTTCACACCTCACCGAGATGAACGTCTCGGTATCGCTGTCGGGTTTGACGCCTGCTTCGCTCCGGTAGCCCTCGTATTGACCGCGCCATGACTTGGCCGGATCCATCGATCGCATGGATCGGAGAACTTTGGCCACTTCATCGTTCAGTGCGTCGGCGTCGTTGGACACCGGCGGTTCCATCGCCAGGAGCGCCAAGATCTGCAGGAGGTGGTTCTGCACCACATCTCGAAGCGTCCCCACCTCGTCGTAGAACTTGCCTCGTCCCTCCACGCCGAAATCCTCGAACATGTTGATCGTGACCCGTCGGATGTGCTGTCGGTTCCAGAGCGGTTCGAGGATGCTGTTGGCAAAGCGGAAGACGAGGATGTTCAGGACCGGCTCCTTTCCCAGGAAGTGATCGATCCGGTAGATCCTCTCCTCCGGATAGTGGGCGAGCACGGCGGCATCGAGTTCTCTCGAACTGCTCAGGTCCCGACCGAACGGTTTCTCGAGCACGACCCGGCCGCAGTTCAGTCCTGCCGCGGCCAGCCCGTCGACGACCGTGGAGAACAGAAACGGAGGGATGGCCAAGTAGGCGACTGGACAGATGCCGTCGCCGACCTTCTCGGCCACTCGGTGGTAGGTGTCGCTGTCCCGGTAGTCGCCGGACACGTAGTCGAATCGGTTCGCGAAGCGTCCCCAGATCTCGTCGTCGATCTTCAAGCCACCGCTTTCGAGCGCTTCCCTGGCGTTGTTGCCGAAGCTCATCGAGGGACCAATCCGATGACGCGACACCGATCACGGGCATGTCGAGCTCCCCGTCGGATTCGAGCATGTACAGGGCGCTGAAGAGCTTCTTGCGGGCCAGGTCACCGGTGATACCGAACAGGATCAACGCATCGGCGGTCTTCACATCGGTCGTTGCCACTCGATCAGCCCTTCTTCTCGTCATGGCCGCCGAATTGACTCCGCATCGCCGAGAGGATCCGGTGCCCGAACTCGGCGTTGTCCTGACTGGCGAAACGAGTGAACAGCGCATCTGCGATCGCCGGTACCGGCGTGCCGCTCTCGACCGCGGCGAGCACGGTCCAGCGGCCCTCGCCGGAGTCCGACACGCGCCCGTGAAAGCGGTCGAGCGTCGGATCGGCGTGGAGGGCGGCGGCGGTGAGGTCGAGCAACCACGATCCGACCACGCTGCCCCGCCGCCACAGCTCGGCGATCGCCGGTATGTCCATGTCGTACTGAAACAGTCCAGGATCTGCGAGGGGTGCCGTCTCGGCATCTCGGGGGCGATCCTCCCGGCCCGCGTCGGCCCGCTCGAGCAGCGCGAAGCCCTCGGCGTACGCCTGCATCACCGCGTACTCGACCCCGTTGTGGACCATCTTCACGAAGTGGCCCGCACCAACCGGTCCGCAGTGGAGGTAGCCGTACTCGGGTTGGGTGGGGTTCCCTTCCCTCCCGGGGGTGCGCTCGGCCGCAGCCGTGCCCGGGGCAAGAGCACGAAAGATCGGATCGAGACGGGCCACCGGCCCGGGGCTGCCCCCGATCATCAGGCAGTACCCTCGTTCGAGGCCGAAGACCCCGCCGCTCGTGCCGATGTCGAGGTAGTCGATGCCCGCGGCTCCAACGCCGTTGCCCGAGCGATGTCGTCGGGGTAGTGGGTGTTGCCACCGTCGATGATGACGTCGCCGGATTCGAGATGGTCGGCCATCCTCATCACGACCGCCCCGGCGTAGGCGGCCGGCACCATCACCCACACCGCCCGCGGCGCGCTCAGCTTGGAGGCCAGATCCTGTTCGCTGTCGGCTCCGGTGGCGACGCCTTCGTCGACCAGCTGCCGTACCGCCTCGGGGTCGACGTCGAAAACGACACACCGTGACCGGCGGCATCGAGTCGACGCACGATGTTGGCACCCATCCGGCCGAGGCCGATCATTCCGATCTGCATGGTTGTCTCCTCGGAACTGTTCGTGCGATCGATCAGCGGGCAAAGACGTGAGCGGTCGTCGGCGAAGGCCTTGAACTCCAGCGCATTGCCGGCCGGATCGGCCACGAAGCACGTGTGCTGTTCCCCGGCCAAGCCGGCGAACCTGGTAGTCGGTTTCATGAGCCACCGGATCCGATCGCCGTGGCTTTCGAGTCGTTGTACCAGGTCGCGCCATGCCGGAGGGTTGAGTAGCACACCGGAGTGGTCGGCGGGGACCTCGTGCCCGTCGACCGCATTGGTGCTGGGTGCGGGCCGAGGTGGGGCGAGGTGGGCCACGATCTGGTGGCCGTACAGGTCGAAGTCGACCCACGATGTCGCTCGAGCGTCCCTCCGGTGCGCCGAGGACCTCGGAGTAGAACCAGCGAGCCCTCGGCCAGATCGTCCACTGGGAACGCCCGGTGGAATCGAGGGCGTGACACCGAGGGCGGCGACTGCCCGGCGGCCAGAGCGGTCAACGTTGCACCATCGAGCTGGGTGAGCGACTCGAGGGTGAGATCGACGAAACCGAATCGGCCGCTGCCGGTCTCGGCGGCGTCGGGCACCGCCACCACCCGCATCCCGGCGGACTCTGGCGCTGATCGCACCGTTCATCGAGTCCTCGATGGCGAGACATGCCTCAGGTTCGACGCCGAGCAATGCGGCCGTTCGCAGATACGGAAGCGGGTGGGGCTTGCCGAACTCGTCGTCCTGGGCGGAATGCACGACCTCGAAGGCATCGCCGAGCCCGAGGAGCGTCGAGCACGACATCGATCAGAGCACGGCGTCCGAGCTGGTGCACAATCCGAGACGAACTCCTCGGTCGGCCAGCAGGCTCAGAGCTTCCCGGACACCGGCCATCGGACGGTCGATCGACGACCAGCTCCACCACTCGATCGATGATCCGCTGGGCGACTTCGGCGGGTTCGGGGCCCTTCCAGGGCCGGGCGTCGAACCAGAGTCTGGGTGACCTCGCCGCATTCGTTTGCCCCGCGTCGCAGCGAAGTCTGAATCGCTGAAACCGAGCCCGAGCGCATCGCTTGCCTCACGCTCGGCTTGAGCACCAGAGCGACTCGGATTCGATGAGCACACCGTCCATGTCGAAGATCACGGCTGCTATCGGTGTGGTCGCCATATCCCGGTCCAGGCTAGACGCGTCGAGCGACTGAGAGACCCGACCTGATCCGGACCTCGCCAGAGATCTGAATCAGGCGGTCCCTCCGGCTGCGCACGATCGAGCGATCAGTCCAGCTGGATGGGCTCGTCGAGCGCCGGATTATCGCTTTCGAGATCGCCTGGCTCCTCATCGGCTCCCAACAGGCCCACTTCTCGCAACACCCGGTCCTGGATCTCCATCGTGAGGTCCGGGTTCTCCTTCAGGAAGATCTTGACGTTTTCCCGGCCCTGGCCGATCTGCTCACCTTCATAGGTGTACCAGGCACCCGACTTCTTGACGATGTTGCGGTCAACGGCGATGTCGAGCAAGGATCCCTCGCGGCTGATCCCTTCGCCATAGGCGATGTCGAACTCGGCCTGACGAAATGGCGGCGCAACCTTGTTCTTGACCACCTTCACCCTGGTCCGGTTCCCCACCATTTCGGTTCCGTTCTTCAGCGTTTCGATACGACGGATGTCCAAGCGGACCGAACTGTAGAACTTGAGTGCTCGACCACCGGGGGTTGTCTCGGGAGATCCGAACATCACGCCGATCTTCTCGCGAAGCTGGTTGATGAAGATGCAGATCGTGTCGGTTTTGCTGAGGTTCCCGGTGATCTTGCGAAGCGCCTGGGACATCAGGCGGGCCTGGAGCCCGACGTGGGTGTCGCCCATCTCTCCTTCGATCTCGGCCCGGGGGGTGAGCGCGGCGACCGAATCGATCACGATCACATCGATCGAACCGGATCTGACCAGGATGTCGGCGATCTCGAGTGCCTGTTCACCGGTGTCGGGCTGTGAGATCAGCAGTTCGTCGACGTCGACACCGATGGCGGCGGCATAGATCGGATCCATCGCATGTTCTGCATCGATGTAGGCGCAGGTGCCTCCGTTTCGCTGCGCTTCGGCCACCACGTGCATGGCGAGGGTCGACTTGCCCGATGACTCCGGACCGAAGATCTCGACGACACGGCCCCGGGGAAGACCTCCGATTCCGAGAGCGAGATCGAGTGAGAGCGCACCGGTGGGGATCGATCCGATGGCGAGCGTGGCCTTCTCGCCCATCCTCATCACCGACCCGGCACCATGCGATTTCTCGATCTGGCCCAGTGCCATCTCCAGCGCCTTGGCCTTCTCGGCCTTCACCTTGGCCGCATCCTTCTCGGCCCTGTCGTCTGCTCTGGTTCTCGACATCTGTCTCCTCTTCCCAGCGGTGGACCCGCAGTTCTGTGATGGTCGGCCGACCCGTACGGGCCGAAGGTGTGGACTATCTCCTGTGGCGCTGAACCTAATCAGCGGGTGTGACAACGCTGGCGCCAGAGCAGGTCCGACCGCCTTACACGAGTGTAATTCCGAACACCTGTTCGATGCAAGTCCTACCCGACAAACCGACGGGGCATCCGGTTCCCAGGGCCCACCGCGACTCGCCGTGGTTCGGCATGGAATACTGTTGGCGTGAACCGTGGTCTCGGCAGCGTTGTGGTGTGCATTGATCGTGCTGGTGAGCGCCTGTGGCAGCGAACGAGGTATCGGGTCCCACCGACGCCGAGCTGCTCGCCGGCATCGAGGGGAGGTCACTGACGCCCGCCGAGGTGGCCTCCAAGCTCGAAACGGCGGATCTGCTGTGTTCGCTCGACAACGAGGTCCTCACCCGTATCTGGCGACAGCTCGAACCAGAACAGCTCGCCTTCCAGGAGTTCGTGTTCACCCACCGATGCCCCGAACGTGAGGCCAGGAACTGAGTGCGGGCACGACCACGACCACCAGGGTTGTCACCACCACGACCTCGACGACCAGGCCCACGACGACAACGACAACTCGACCTCGACGGCCGAGCACGTCTCGCCCGCCGCTGCGATCGACCACCTCGTCGAGCCCATGACCCTCCACCGCCCTCATTGTTCGAGCGCAGCGAGTGCGAACGACGCCAGAGGAGTGAGGACATACAACTCGTCACGCTGCCGAGGGACGAAGGCAGCACGCAGCGCTGTCAGCATTGTTCGAGCGACAGCGAGCGCGAACGACGAGGACGGGCGCCCTGCACCCGCCCGCAGGAGTGAGGACACGATGACAACTCCGTCAGGCTGCCGAGGGACGAAGGCAGCACGCAGCGCTGTCAGCATTGTTCGAGCGACAGCGAGCCGAACGACGAGGACGGGCGCCCTGCACCCGCCCGCAGGAGTGAGGACACGATGACAACTCCGTCAGGCTGCCGAGGGACGAAGGCAGCACGCAGCGCTGTCAGCATTGTTCGAGCGACAGCGAGCCGAACGACGAGGACGGGCGCCCTGCACCCGCCCGCAGGAGTGAGGACAATATCAGAGCATCTTCCTGAGCATGTCGAGCACGGTGATCGTGCTGAACTGGCGGATTCGTTCCCGATCGCCCGGTAGGCGGACGTGGCGGTTCGGGTGTGACGCTCGTCGCCGTCCGGCACGGCTCACCGCCATGCAGACCGTGCCGACGGGTCGGCCTTCCATCTCGTCGGGGCCAGCGACCCCGGTGGTGGCGATACCGACGTCGGCGTCCATGACCCGGCACACGCCGATCGCCATGGCGGCGGCGGTCTCTTCGGACACGACCGGGCCTTCCGGAACGCCGAGCAGACTGGGTCTTGACCGCGGGTCGTAGGCGACCACGCCGCCCCGGTAGACCGAACTGACGCCGGGCACGGCGCAGATCCTGCCGGACAGGTAACCGCCGGTCAGGGATTCGGCGACCGCCAACGACAGCCCCGGTGCTCGAGTGCCCGGACGACGACCGTTTCCATGTTGTCGTCGTCGTAGGCGAAGGTCCAGCGGCCGATCAGGGGCTCGAGACGGCGCTGTTCGGCATCGAGTATGGCGGTGACCGAGTCGGCGTCGGCAGCCTTGGCGGTGATGCGGACCTTGAGACCCTCGACGCCGCTGGCGAGAAAGGCCAGGGTGGGGTTGCCGGCCGAGTCGAGCTCATCGATCCTTTCGGCCAGTATCTCGGCCAGGCCCGACTCACTCTGACCCCAGGTTCTGATGATCCGGCTGGCGATCACCGATGCATCACCGCTGCGGCGACGCAGATCGGGCAGCACCGTGCCGGTGACCATCTCCTTCATCTCGTAGGGAACACCCGGTACGGCGTAGAGGACCCGTTCGGCACCGGCGAAGGTCACTGGACAGATCAGTCCCGGAGCCGTTCCCGGCTGCTCGGCGATCACCGAAGCGCCTACGGGTACCATCGCCTGGCGGAGGTTGTTGTCTGGCATCGTGCGACCCCGGCTCTCGAACATGGCGCGGATTCGATCGGCGACGGTCGGATCGAGCTGGAGTTCTGCCCCCATCAGTTCAGCGATCACCTCCCGCGTCAGATCGTCCTGTGTGGGTCCGAAACCACCGCAACAGATGACGGCGTCGCTACGGCGCAGCGCCAACTTCAGCGCCGCCCTTATCCGCTCCGGGTTGTCACCGACCTTGGTCTGGAAGTGACTGTTGAGCCCGGCGGCGGCGAGTTCGGCCCCGATCCACGAACTGTTGGTGTCCACGATCTGCCCGAGCAGCAACTCGGTTCCGACTGCAACGACTTCTACCTGCACCACGCACTCCAGTCTTCGACGTCTCGTCCCGGGCGGTTGGCGACCAGCTTGGCTCAACCGACACCGAACGCCTCGACCGCCGGTCGGAGCACCTGTTGAACCAGGTCGGATCGCTCATCGACGGCACTGATCAGGAGGAGCAGCTCGACCTCACCGTCGTCGTTGCGCTAGATACAGATCCGCTGCGACCCGACCGTTGTCGCCGCCGCGCACGAGCCAGGTGGCCGGATCCGATCCGCTCCTCTCGGCTTCCCGTATCGAGTTCGATGCCCAGCTGGTCGGCGATGAAGCCCTCGATCGATGTGGCGACGATGCTCGGACCGACGAACTGGAGTAGCTCGGTGACGTCGAGAAGGGATCTCTGGCGAGCCGAGTCGAGCAGACCGTTGATGTTCTGGTTGGTCCAGTCTTGGGCTGCAGGGCGGCGGTGGGGCCGGGGCCGAAGTCCGCCGTGGTCGGTACCATCGTCACCGGCTCGGTGCCACTCACGAAGGCCGCTGTGCCGTCGTCAGCGCAGTCGATGTCGAGGGTCCGAGCGGGTCAGCGAGAAAGGCTCGAACGAGGGTCACGCCGCAGTCGGTGGGGCTGGCGCCGTGGGATTCGCCGCTGAGGACCACGAAATGTGAGTTCGTGAGGGTCTCGGCGGCGAGGGCACCCCAGGCTGGCGGGGTGACCGGGTCGAATTCGCCGGCCATGACGAGCGTCGGGATGTCGCTTTCGACGGGCTGGTTGGACACTGCCTCCGCCTGCCCCGAGTCGACGACCGCGCACAGGCCGAAAGGATCGCCCGAATCGAATGCGACGTCATAGAGGCCGAAGGGATCTTCTGGAGCGGAGTTCTCGACCTCGGCCGGGTCGGCAAAGCTGATCTCCTCATGGCACTGAACGACCAGCTGCATGCCCGTGGTGAAGAACGGCTCGTTGGTTCGGTCGAGCGACAAGAAGGTGGAGAGGGCGTCGGTCCCGCCCGCTTCGATGTCGGTGAGCAGTTCGGGCCAGTCGGTGAACGCGAACGGCGAGTACAGACCGGTGGCGACGATGCGCACGATCGTGTCGCCCTGGGCTTGCACGGTGTCGCTCTCGCCGGTGAGGAAGTTGATGACCTCCACCTGCCGGGGTGAGGTCTCGAGTTGCTGGGCGGCATCGATCAGACGTTGTTTGAGATCACCTTGCCGGGCGCAAGCGGGTTCGGCTGCGCATGCGGCCGAGACGGCGTCGAGGCTGGCGAGGAACGTGGTGGGGTTGTCGCGGGTGCTATCGACCTGGGGAGGAAACACGCTGTCGAGAACCGATGCTCGCACGGTCTCGGGGAACTGTCGCATGATCTCGAGCCCCAGCTTCGTGCCATAGGAGATCCCGAGCAGGTTCCATTGCTCGTGGCCCAGGACCTGCCTGATCGCGTCCGCATCGCGGGCGCTGTTGATCGTGTTGTACTGGGTCAGGTCGATGCCCCGCTCGGTGAAACCCTCGGTGCATTCGCCCAGCCGTCGGTTGTACTCTGTCTCGATCTCGTCAGGGTCGAGACCTGGGTCGTCCTCGGCCTCGCGGGTGAGTTCGGTGAGCTCGGGACAGCTGAGTCGGGGCTCGGAATAGCCGGTGCCGCGTTGGTCGAAGAAGATGAGATCGTGGTCGTCGAGTAACGGATCCCAGAGATCGTCGAACTGGTAGACGAGGGTGTCGAGTGCATGGGCGCCGGGACCGCCTTCGAGATACACGATCGGTTCACCGGCCGGAGGTGTCGTCCGTGCCGGGACCCGGGCGAACGTGAGCGTGATCTCGCCCTGCCCGGTGTCCCAGTTCTCGGGCACGGTGATCGTCGAGCAGCCGACCGCGACGTCGGGTGGACCCTCGAAGGGACAGTCGACCGTTTCGGTCGGAAAGTCGTCGACGGCTCCCTCGGTCGTGGTTTGCCCGCTGGTGTCGGTGGATGCTTGGGAAGTCGACGTGGTTGCGCGGTCCTCTTCGTCACCGGTACATGCGGCGGCCGTCAGGGCCAACGAAACGACGGCGAGTGTGCCGATGGTGCGAAACACCTGATCCACGCTATGCGAGCGGATCGACGGGGAGTGGACCCGAGGACTCCATAGGTGGTGCCGCCTTGGCGGCGGTGCTACAGGATCGGCTCATCGCGTGCCGCCCACTCGAAGAGAGGCCCTTCCATCAGCAAGATATTGGCCGCCGGTGTAGAGCGTGAACGCGACGGCGATCCAGAGGAGCACGTCGGTGATCCATCCGGCGTTGTCCTCGATCGGTGGGCAGGTAGCGCTGGCGATGGCCAGGCCCTGAACGAACGTCTTGTATTTGGCCGACGTGCGGGCGGGAATCGACATGCTGGAACGGGCCCAATACATCCGATAGGCGATCAGGCCGAACTCGCGCACCGCGATGATCGCCACCGGCAGCCAGAACCATCTCCCGATCCCGACGAGTGCGAAACCGGCGGCCAATACCACCATCTTGTCGGCCAACGGGTCCCAGAAAGCCCCGAATCTCGTCGGTTCGGCGTGACGGGCCAGCTTGCCGTCGAACCAGTCGGTGAACCCGAGGAACCAACCCATGGCGAAGCTGGGCCACCAGGGGTTCTGGTGCAGGATCATGACGACGAACACCGGCGTCAGTGCAAGACGGAGCAGCGTCATGGAGTTTGCCGCCAACGCCCAACGCGAGGTGCCCAGCCATGCGAGCGAACCGGGCGAGGTGGTGCCGGCGGTCATACGAGCTCACCGACGAGGTCGGGACCCGCCGCGCCGCTGATCCGCACCTTGTGGAACTGACCGACGGCCAGTCCGTCGGGCACCGAGATGACGCCGTCGATCTCTGGAGCCTCCCTCACCGAACGGGCCGCCCCGGGTCCGTCGACGAGAACGAGTTCGGTGGACCCGATCCTTGCGTCCTGTCGCTCCGCGGTGATCCGATCCTGCAGTTCGGTCAGCTCGGTCAGTCGTTCAGCGACAAGACCCTCGGGTACCTGGCCGTCGAGGTCGACCGCATAGGTTCCTTCTTCTGCGGAGTAGGCGAAGAAACCACACCAATCGAGACCGGTGTCCTCGACGAAGCGCAGGAGGAGGTCGTGGTCCGCTTCGGTCTCCCCCGGGTACCCGACGATGAAGTTGGACCGAAAGGCGGCGTCGGGTTGGCGACGCCGAATCGACTCGATGCGCCGGCCGAAGACCGCCCCTTGGCCCCACCGGCGCATCCGGCGGAGCAACGGTCGGCTCACGTGTTGGAGCGAAAGATCGAAGTAGGGCACCCCGGTGCGGCAGATCGCATCGACGAGGGAATCGTCGAGATCGGACGGGTAGAGATAGAGGAGCCGAACCCAATCGACCTCGCTCGCCACCGTGTCCACCAGCTCCACAATCCGTCGTTCACCGACACCCTGATCGCGTCCGTACGCCGCAAGATCCTGAGCCACCAGGACGATCTCGGAAGCTTTGGTGGCGCAGACTTCGTCGACGATGGCAGCGATCGACCGCGAACGCTGTTTGCCCCGAAAGCTGGGAATCGCACAGAAACCGCAGTTGCGATCACACCCTTCGGCGATCTTCACATAGGCCCACGGAGCCGAGGACGGTGGTCTTGGCAGATTGAGCAGATCGAATCCTGGCACCGCGTCTCGACGATGCGGCGTTACGGGTCGCTCCCAGCGACACCGGGATGCCGAACCCGCTGACCCGGGTCACCTCGGGAAGCGCTTCTGCCAGCTCGGGACCATACCGCTCGGCCATACATCCGGTCACGACCACCTCTGCGTGCGAGGCCTTGGCATCGTTGAGTGCGAGGATCGTGTCCACCGAATCCCGGCGAGCGCTGTCGATGAACGCACATGTGTTGACCACGACGAGGTCGGCGACGCCGGGTGAAGGAGCAGCGGCGAGCCCGTCGGCGAGCAGGGTCCCGACCAGCTTGTCGGAATCGACCTGGTTCTTGGGACAGCCCAGAGTCTCGATCCAGAACGTACGGGTCACACGCTAGAGGGTAGGCCCTGACGGCGGTTGGTGGTTGCGCAAACGTCTGGCTCTGATCAGCGTCTGGGTCGCCACCGCGGCGACGGCGACCCCCACGATCGCGGCCCCGACCCGCAGCCACGGGTTGCGCCGACCCCCGGACCGCAGAGCCGAGCCGACCGCTGAAAGCGGGGCGGGGGCTTCAGTGTTGTAGGTGAAGCTGTAAGCGCCTTCCACCGGGTCGGTGTCGGCCGACGTCACCCGGAATCGGACGATGTAGCGACCCTCGACGCTCAGCGGGGCAAACCGGCCAACGATCACCCGGCCTACCGGCTGAATCATGTCCGTATCGACCCGGCCTTCCGGCCCGTCCACAGCGACCGACGCCTCGGTCACGGTCTCGTCGAAGACAATCTCGACGCGATCGACGACCGATCCGACCGTCGAGTTGGGACCCGGAGAGCCGGTGATGAACACGGCGTCGGCGATAGCGGTGCCGGTCACACCGACGGTGCAGCAAAGCAAGACGAGCGCGACGGCCGGCGGACGAAACACCCGCCCAGTGTGCTCGGCGTGGGGGCCTATTCGGTCAGACGAACCGGATCGCCGATCACCCGGACGTTCCACGTGGTCCGATCCTGGAGTGGGAGGGGCGAACTCGGATCACGTTCGTAGCGGACCCGCCACCAGCAGTTCTTCACCCCGCCGGACTCGGGGCACGTCGTAGTCGGTGGGAATCGAGACCCGGATGATCACCTCGACCCCGTTGTAGACCGAACCCGTGACATCGAGGCACTCGTAAGAGTTCCCGAGCACCGTGTCCGGGTCGGTGAAGGCTGCTGACGGAGGTGTACACGTGTTGCTGTTGGCGACAAAGCCGCTCGGGGCGACCGCGTTGGGATTGAGCGTGGCCCGCTGGAAGGGATACCGAGTCCCGTCGGGGGCAAGGATCTGCATGTTGTCCATGCCCTCGCCCGGGTCGAAGAGCTTGACCTCCAACACCTTGTTCGCATGAACCTCGGGGATGTCGGCCAGGTAGAAGGTGGCCGTTTGCGCTGCTGCGAATGTGGTGACCTGGTTGTTGTTCACGTCGTTGATCCAGCGGGGGATGAAGATCGGCAGCCATGTGTCTGCGTAGACCTGCGGGCACGTCGTCGACGGTGCGATCGATCCACAGACCGCGTTCCCGCCGCGGGGCACCAGCCGCAGCCCGAAGGAATTCAGCGAACTCTCGCTGGTCCGCTGCAGCGTCCGGGTTCTCAGGAGCCAACGTCCCTGGTGCAGGTCGGCGTCGATCTCGTAGGCGGTGATCCAGGGGTCGCGCGGCGGAGAGCCGCCGCAGGTATTGCGTGGCCATTCGTAGGGCCCGGTACCGCCGTTGACCGCGTTGGGCCACCGATTGGAGTCGACGAGGTTGTCGTCGTCGGTGAGCAGCGTGTCATCACCGGCCCAGAGCGTCGTCTCCATTGCGGCGCCGGTGGTGGTGTTGCCTTCGGACAGCTGGCCGCACAGACCAGGTTCCCATATCTGGAGATCCCAGTCGCCGGTGACCGGATTGTTCTGATCGTCGGGCCCGGAGAAGTCGAGGACGAAGTAGTAGCCGCGGTCCGCCGGATTGGTCGGATAGCGGTTGTTGACCGTCCCGCTGCAGGTGTTGGTACCGAGGAATCCTGCACCGAACGGGTCACCGTTGTTGTAGCCCTGACAGTAGGAGTTCAGCGCCAGCACCATGCGTTCGGCGGGGTCCCCGGCGATCGGCGGGGCGTCGAGGCCGGCGCCCAAGGAACTCCCGGGGTTCCCGAGGGGCACCGGCGTGATGTATTCGGCTGCTGCGTATCGAGCGATGTCGATCTCATCCAGCACGACCTTGCCGAAGTAGGTCTCGCCCTTGCTCTCGATGCGGACGAAGAAGCCCTGGGAGCCGCGGCGTTCGGTGACGATCGTGATGTCGGGGTCGCTGCCGTCGAAGCCGTTGCTCTCGTGCGCCGCCTCCACCGCGCGCGGTGGCCTGGCCGAAGTCCGGCATGATACACGACGCCGGCGAGCGCCGCAGCGTCGGCGGCCCGTTGGGCCTCGTCCGCTTCGGCGTACCAGGCACCGACGTCCACGGCGAATGCCGCGAAGATCATCAATGGGATCAGCAGCAGCGCGGTCGTGGCGATGATGTAACCCGACTCCTCAGAGCGCCGGGTCGCGGCTGGGTACGGCACAGAGAGGCCATACCGTTGCTATCGGCAGGTCAGGTCCGTCGAGTTCAGCGGTAATCTCACCCAGGCTCGACGATGAACGCAGGGGTGTGCGCCGAGGTTGTCGACACCGTGGTGGGCGTGGCGGCGCCACCTCGACCGGTTCGGTCGTCTCGCTGATGTAGGCGACGAGTGACGAAGAGGACGAACACGCCCAGAGCAACACCGATCCCTCGAGTCGTGTGAACACGCGACCTGGTCCACATCGCCGCGAATGCGCCGATGCACACGACGAGCATGAACCCCGTGTCCAGCGACGCGAGCGACGGGTCCACGATCTCCCCGGTACCCAGAACCCCACGACGGCGCCGACCGCCAGGGAGTTGAAGAGATTGGACCCGAGGAGGTTGCCGACGATCAGCTCTGTCGGAGCCCTGGCGCGCGGCCGCGATCGACGTCACCAACTCCGGCAGCGACGTTCCGATCGCGACGAGGGTCACGCCGATGAAGCCGTCGTTCAATCCCAGTTCGTCGGCGAGTGTCGTGGCACCTTCGACCAGGAGTGTTGCACCGGCAACCGTCCCGACCAGTCCGACGGCGGTACGGATCATCTCGTTGCGGGGGTGCACCTCGGCCTGTTCGACGATATCGTCGAGCGGTGGTGCATCGCCCGACCTGATGACCCAGGTCAGGGCGATCACGAGCAACACGAAGAGGGCCACGCCCTCCCACCGTTGGATGCCACCCTGCACGGCCAGCGCAAAGACCACGGCGGCACCCGTCGCCATGATCGCCTCTCGTTTCAGCACATCCTGGGAGACGACGATGGGCACCATGAGCGCAGCCGAACCCAGGATGAGACTGAGATTGGCGGTGTTGGACCCGATGATGTTGCCGATCCCGAGATCCACATCACCATTGCGGGCGGCGACGGCCGACACCAGCATCTCGGGAGCACTCGTGCCGAATCCGATGATGACCGCACCGATCACGATCGGCGTCACGTTGAGTACGACGGCCAGTCGCGCTGCTCCCTCGACGAAAGCGTCAGCCGCGTAGGACAGGATGACGATGCCGGCGACGGCCAGCGCCAGGCCGGTGATCACCGCTGGGCGTTCGGGTATCCGGGGGGTGGGGCCAGGGCCGGATCGAAGTCGCCATCGAGGTCCGGGTCAGCGTCGATGTCGAAGCCCTCGGACGTCGTCGTCGAGAGCATCGGAGGGCTTGGCGTCGACCGTCGGATCGTCGGCTCGTCGGTCGATCGGGCTGATCGGTCAGATCGACCTCATCGGAGCACGGCCGGCGTGGGCAGCACAGACGGAGCATCCTCGACAACGTTGGCTACGGGCTCCGTTTCGGGCTTGACCAACACCTCGCGGGCCCGGACCCCCTGGGCAGGACCGACGATGCCGCGATCCTCCAGCATGTTCATCACCCGTTCGGCCTCGGCCAGGTCCACCCTCAGCTTGCGCTGCAGCATCGGGACCGAACCGAGCTGGCTGTTGACGATCAGTTCGGCGGCGTGATCGACGATGTCGCGATCGTTCTCATCGACTGCGGCCTCCTCACCTGTCGTGCCAGGTTGATCCCGGGTGGGCGGCGGCGATGAGGACGTCTCGTTCTCGGTACGTTCGGCGTCGGTGAGGGGTCGAGGTAACGCCTTGGACCGACCATGCGCATCGGTCGCATCCCCGACCGGCTCGGGTGAGGGATTGGGCACGTTCGACAGCGTGTGTCCCCGCTCCTGTCGGACCGTAGGGGACACCACCGGAGGCTGTAGCAGCCGTTGCTGTTGGGGCGGCGGACTCGGTGCGGCCTGTGCGGCCCTCAGCTGATCGAGGTCGCTGGGGGTTACCAGGACGTCGCGCACCTTGGAGCCGACGTTGGGACCCACGATCCCCCGTTCCTCGAGCTCGTCCATGAGCCGTCCGGCCCGGGCGAATCCCACCCGCAACTTGCGCTGGAAGTCCGACACGCTCGCTCGCTGGCTCGACACGACGATCTCCATCGCCGCCAGGAGGAGTTCGTCGTCGTCGGCATCGCCGGTGGAGCCGCCCGGGAGCCCGGCGGCGGCAGATCCGGTTTCTTCACCCTGTACCCGCGGGTCGAACTCGACGTCGGGAGCTTGGTGCCGCCAGAAGTCGACGACCTCGGCCACCTCGTGTTCGGTGACCCAGGCGCCCTGGAAGCGGGTCGGCTCGCTGGTGGTGCCGTCGTTGATCAGACCGTCGCCCCGGCCGACCAGATTCTCCGCACCTCCGGCGTCGAGGATCACCCTGCTGTCGGTGAGGCTGCTGACCGAGAAGGCCAGACGGGCGGGGACGTTGGCTTTGATCAGGCCGGTGATCACGTTGGTCGACGGACGCTGGGTGGCGATCACGAGGTGGATCCCGACCGCCCGAGCCTTCTGGGCGATCCGCACGATCGACTCCTCGACATCCTTGCCGGCAACCATCATCAGATCGGACAGCTCATCGAGAACGATCAGGATGAACGACAGCCGCTCGTAGTCGCCGAGCGAACCGTCCGGCATCACGCGAGGCGCCAGCCGCTCGTCGTCGACGGCCTGGTTGTAGCCGGTGATGTCGCGAACGCCGACCTCCTGCAAGAAGGTCGTAGCGGCGCTCCATTTCGCGCACGCCCCAGTTGAGGGCATTGGCCGCCTTCTTGGGATCGGTGACCACTTCGCTCAGCAGGTGGGGCAGTCCGTCGTACTGGGTGAGCTCGACCCGCTTGGGGTCGACCAGGATCATGCGGACCTGTTCGGGTGTCGAGCGCATGAGAATGCTGGTCAGCATCGTGTTGATGCAGCTCGACTTGCCCGATCCGGTCTGGCCCGCCACAAGGAGGTGGGGCATGTTGGCCAGGTTGATCATGATCGTCCGTCCGGTGATGTCGCGACCGAGACCCACTTCGAGCGGGTGAACGGAGGCGGCCGCCTCCTTGGACACGAGCAGATCGCCGACGGTGACCAGGGAGCGGTTGACGTTCGGAACCTCGACGCCGATCGCCTGTTTGCCCGGGATCGGCGCGAGGATTCGCACATCGGGTGTGGCCATCGCATACGCGATGTCCTGCTTGAGACTCGTGACGCGGGAGACCTTCACGCGGGGAGCCAGCTCGTACTCGAACATCGAGATCGTCGGGCCGACCCTGACACCGATGAGGCGGGTCTCGACGTTGTGCTCGCGGAGCGCTCGTTCGAGGCGCTTGCCACGTTCGCGAACCTCGATTTCGTCGACGTCCTGAGCTCTCAGATCTCAGGAGAAGGGCCGAGCGACGGCAGGCGCCACTCCCCTCCTTCGGGTTGGGGCGTGGCGATGGCGACCGGCTCGGCGACGACCGGGACCGGATCGAACCGGCTGACGCGCACCATGGGCTCAGATCGCTCATCGTCGAAGGAGTCCCCTGGCGAACCGCGGTTCGTCGGGGACATCGGCGAGCGGATCCGGCGGGCCTGGTGGCGAGGTCATCGAACTCGCCTGCTTGCTGACGCAGATCGATGTAGCGCTCGGCCGTTAGACCACCCTGGTCGTCCAACGCCTCGGGTCCGGTGATCTCGATGTCGAACAGCGGATCGTCAGGATCCTGGACCGGTGTCGCCGGCCCTGCTCCGTTGCGGCTCCAACCGAGGCGGGAGAGGTCGATGTCCATGTTCGAAATGGCATCGCTGACATAGGACGCAGCGGTGCGGACCCAGGCGACGATCGCATCGAGGATCCAGCCGGCACTGATGCTGGTGAGGATGGTCACCGCCACCAGCACCATCGTCACCGTGACCAGGATGTGACCCCAGTGCCCGAGCAGCGACTCGAGGGTTCCACCGATGCGGACGCCGACGTGACCGCCGGCCCGTGACAGCTCCGGCCACCGTCGAACCGTTCCACGGACGACCACCGACCAGATCCAGGATCGAGAACGCCGACGACGAACAGCAGTCGCCCACGCTGGCGACCTGGGCCGGTTCGAGACGTCGCGCCCGCTTCTTTCGTGACCGCGTGCGGGGCATCGGCGCGGTCCGCAGGCGATGCCACCCGAGCCACAGGAACGCCAGCGGCGACAGGTAACGGGCCAGGCCCATCGACCCATCCGGTGACATCCGCCAGGAGATCGGCCGACGAGACCGGTCGTACCGGTGTACAGCGCGAGCGCCAGGAGCACGCCCGGCGGCGATGAGGAGAAGGCCCTGCACTTCGCGATCGCTCGTCGCCTGCGCCGCCGATCGCTTCTTGCGAGCCGAACCGACGCGTGCCACTACCACTTCGGGTGGTCGACGAACGCGACGAGCGTCGTTTGTTGTTCGTGGTTGCCACAGTGCGATCGAGAGTAGTTCGTCGACGCCGGGCCAACCGTGGCACTCGGCGGCCATTCGAGTCGGCTACTCGTGAGCGCCGAGAACGACCGGCACGATGGCCGGGCGCAGCCGGGTTCGGTTGGACACGAAACGGCCCAGGGTCTTGCGGACCAGCCGCTCGAGCTCAGGCCGTTTGCGGGTCCCGTTGGCGAGGGCATCCTCGACGGTATCGCTGACCAACCTCAGCGCTTCTTTGTGTATCTGGTCGCCTTCGGGACCCGAGATCCACCCCGGCTGACGATCTGAGGCGATCCGACGAGGGAGGCGTTGGCGTCCCTCGATTCGCAATGACACGACGGCCGAGACGAAACCACCGGTGCCGAGGGTGCGCCGTTCGTCGAGCACCCCTTCGCCCAGGTCACCGAGTGTGCCGTGGACGTAGACATACTCTGCCGGGCACACCTTCGCCCCGCGTGACGCCTTTGTCGCTCAGCATCACCGAGTCGCCATCGGAGCACACCAGAACCCGTTCGGCGGGGGTGCCGACCTGGGTCGGCCAGTCGTGCGTGCTCGACCATGTGGCGGTACTCACCGTGCACGGGGATGAACCACTCCGGTCTGACGATCGAATGCAGAACCTTGAGTTCCTCGCTCTGGGCATGGCCGGTGGCGTGGACCCGATGGGTGTGGCTGTCGATGACTTCGGCGCCGCGCCTGATCAGACCCTCGATGACCGTGGCGACGCTGGTCTCGTTGCCCGGAATCGGGTGACTCGACAGGATGACGCAGTCGTGTTCCTTGATCTGGAGGAACTTGTTGTCCCCACTCGACATACGGGCCAACGCCGACATCGGCTCGCCCTGGGAACCGGTCGAGATGATGCACACCTGCCCGTCGTCGTACCGGTCCACATCTTCGATCTTGGCGATGCGATCGTCGGGGATGTCCAGGAGGCCCATCTGACGTGCGAGAGCGACGTTCTTGTTCATGCTCCGGCCCATCGTGACCACGGTGCGGTCGCACTCGATCGCAGCGTTGGCGATCTGCTGGACGCGGTGGATGTGGCTGGCGAAGCAGGCGACGACGATTCGACGACCGGGCCGGGCCCGCAGGATGTCCTGGAGGTTCTGCCCGATGCTGGTCTCGGATGCGCTGAAGCCCGCCTCCTGAGCGTTGGTCGAGTCACACAGGAACAGCCGGATGCCGTCGTCGGTGGCGAGGTGTCCGATCCCGGCCAGATCGGACAAACGACCGTCGACCGGCGTCATGTCCAGCTTGAAATCGCCGGAGTGGAGTATCACCCCTTGGGGGGTGTGAAACGCCGTCGCATACCCGTGGGGTACCGAGTGTGTCACCGGGAAGAACTCCATGTCGAAGGGGCCGACCTTGATCCGCTCGCCGTCACGAACCTCGATGAACTCCGCCTTCTTGAGGTGTCCACGTTCTTCGATGCGGTTCTTCGCCAGGCCAACCGTGAGGGGCGATCCGATCACTTTCAGCTTCATCTCGTCGAGCAAGAAGCCGATGGCGCCGATGTGGTCTTCGTGGCCGTGCGTGGCCACAACACCTTCGACCCGGTGGGAGTTGTCACGCAGCCAGCTGAAATCGGGCAGAACGAGATCGATGCCCGCCATGTCGTTGTCCGGGAACATGAGGCCGCAGTCGATGAACATGATCCGACCGTCCACCTCGATTGCGGCACAGTTGCGGCCGATCTCGCCGAGTCCACCGAGGAAAACGACACGTACGGGTTGGGGCATGCTTCAGCGTCCTAACAGCAGAAAGGCGATCAACCGGTCTAGACCAGAGAGTACGTCACGGGCGAGCCCTTCGAGACCATCCGGAATCGGACCCATGGGACTCCGGCAGCTTGGCCAACGGCCACACCGAGCAGATTGAGCATCACCTTGGAGGGGATCGGATTGGGGGCGAGATCGCCGGTCTCGTAGTGAAACGACGGAATCAGTCGTGCGTTGAGATGACGGGCCAGTTCGACGTCGCCCTTGGTGAATGCTGCGATCATCTCGGCCATCTCCGCACCGCACCAATGCGTGGCGACCCCGATCACACCGACGGCGCCGACAGCCAGCAACGGCAGGGTCATGCCGTCGTCTCCGGAGTAGACGCGAGATGTCGTGACCTTGGGCTCTCGTCCTGCGGATCACGTCGGCGGTTTCGGCAGGATTGCCGGCTGCGTCCTTGAGCCCGGCGATGTTCGGGATCTCGAACAGGTCGACCAGGAGGTCGCTGCTGATCTTGCGTCCGGTTCTGATCGGAATGTCGTACAGGATGATCGGAAGGTCGGTCGCCTCGGCCACGGCGGTGAAGTGATGCCGGAGCCCCTCCTGGGAAGGGCGGTTGTAGTACGGGGTGACGTGGAGCAGACCGTCCACGCCCAACTCGCGAGGCGCGCTCGGTGAGCTCGCAACGCCGAAGCGGTGCTGTTGCTTCCCGACACCGGCGATCACCGCATGGTTGGGAACGGCTTGGCGGACCGCGGCGATCAGATCGACCTGCTCATCCTGGGTCAACGTGGCCGACTCACCGGTGGTCCCGGCGACGACCACGCCGTCGTTGCCGTGCTCGACGAGGAACTCGGCCAGCCTCTGCGCACCGATCGAGATCGAGCGAGAGGTCATCGGCAAACGGCGTGACCATGGCGGTCAGGGTGGCTCCGAACATGGAATCGAGTGTAGGGCCTGGATCGATTGCCCGGTGCCGCCGGGCAGGGACGGAGTCCGCCGGCCCGGACTAGGCCCGGGTTGGAGGTGAGCCGGCCTGGCCGCGCGCCACCCGGCGGAGCAGCAGCTCGTACACGACCACGCCCGAGGCACTGCGAAGATCGCCCACTGCACCGCATAGGACAGGTGAGGACCGGCATCGAGCGGAGGCAGCGGTACCGGCACCGGATACCCATCGGTGCCGGCGAGTCCAGCTGGAACCAGACCGGGGCCACCGAGCGGTCGGCCAGCCGGGTGGCGATGTCGGCGACGTTGAGCCGGGGGACGAGAGGTCCTTCGTCCACTGTCGGCGACCGCCAGACCCTCGCGCTCGCGGGACTCCTGCAGCCAGCCGGTGATGTCCGTCTGCGTCCACCGGTGCCTCGCCGTCCGCGTTCAGCGTGACGAAGCCCCGGTTGACCAGCATCTGCTCGCCCGATCCCGTCTCGAACAGCCCGACGACCCATTCGCCGGCCTGTCCCGCCTGGCTGCGATTGGCGACCCGGACGACCTCGGGGCTCACCCACCGGCCCACATCCTCGACCCGCTGGTAGTCGATCTCCGACGGCGTTCCGAGCGCCAACGCCTCCGAAATACTCAGCGGCGACCCCTCACTTCGGGACTCGATCAGCTCGTTGCGGTCCGCCCGCTGATCGCGACGGTCGAGCTGCCACACCATCGCGAGATGCACAACGCCACCATGGCCAGGGCGAACAGGTGCGACAAGATCCACTTGGGCGCCGAATGCGAACGACCAGTCGGATCCATGTGGTCGTGCCCTACTGTTCGTCGTGGTCATCTCGGATGGACTGGTCAAGTTCGTGAAGCACCTTCAGCTCGGAGTTGTCACCCCGGAATTCACCGAAGATCGTCCACGCAACGCCCAATGCTGACAGGATCAGGAGCGGGATGCGGTACCGAGCGATCAGGTCGAGGATCTGGTCGATCGGACCCTCGAACACCGCCCCGAACCGCTTGATCAGGATCAGGCGAACGAGGGTTCCGGCGATGTTGAGCGTGAAGAACCACCTCGCCCGCATGCCGGTGGCGCCGGCCAGGATGCAGATGATGTTGTTGGGAGCGGCGAAGACCAGAAGCGCGGGAGAAGCGGCTGAAAATGCGCTCGGCGTCCCGAACGAAGGGTCCGTAGCTGCGGCTGCGACGTTCGACCCATGCAAAGGCCCTCTCGCCGAAGTAGAGGCCGAGGAGGTAGTTGAACGGGATCGGAGAAGACCAGCCGCATGAAACCGATCGAGTAGTAGGCGACGTCGCTGATCTGGTTGCTGACCAGGACCAGGTTGCTGTTCCGCGGGTTCAGGGCGATCAGAAGTCGAGGATTGTTGTCGACGAACTGCGGCGCCAGGAGACTGCCGGTCCACGAGCCGACCAGGGAGACCGCAGCGACGAGGATCGCCAATCGGATCAGCCAGCGGGGCAGGCGATCCATCCGCTCCGAGTGGTGCCAGATCCGTCGGGGTCGGACCGACGGTCGAGAGCTGGGTTCTCCGCTCATCGCTCATCGTGCGGACCTGGGCCACTGTACCCGGTCGCCATCCGACGAGGCCGACCAGGATCACGCGAGAGCGGTACAACCATTCGATGAGCCTACGGCGAACCCCGCCACCGGTCACTCCGAGGTGGTGCGCCACCGTCCGCAGCGAGATCCGGACTGTATCCCGAGGATCGGTTCGAGTCCGATCGTCAACCCCGGGATTCCGGCGATCCTCCTGGCGGCCAGCACCACCCCGGGCATGAAGCTGGACCGGTCGGTCGTGTCATGTCGGATCACCAGACTCTGGCCGGTCGTTCCGAGCACGACCTCCTGGTGTGCGACCATCCCCACCATCCTCACCGAATGAATGGCGATGTTGCTCGGTCCTCGAGCGCCGCGTGCTCCGGCGAACGTCTCGGTCTGGGTCGGATCCGGGAGCCCACTCGCCGCCGGCAGCCGACATCCGTTCGGCGGTGCTGATGGCCGTGCCGCTCGGCGCATCGACCTTCTGGTTGTGGTGGAACTCGATGATCTCGGCCGTTTCGAAGAACGGCGCCGCTATCTCAGCGAACCGCATCATGAGCACCGCCCCGATGGCGAAGTTGGGTGCGATCAGACAGTTCGAACGAGTGAACATCGCTCTGATCAGCTCGAAGTCCGCCTCGGTGAAACCGGACGTGCCGACGACCGCATGAATCCCGTTTTCAGCGCAGAATTCGATGTTGCGCCGCGCCGCCACCAAGCGACGTGAAATCGATCGCCACCTCCACGTCGGCCTGGGTCATCGCCGCCGGGCTTCCTGCGATGTCGAAGCGGGCCGTTTCGACGCCGATGACGGTTCGGGCGTCGATTCCGTCGTGACTCGGATCGACTGCGGCGACGAGCTCGAGCTCGGGATCGGCGGCTACGGCCTGACAGACCGTCACGCCCATCCGCCCTCCGGCTCCGAAGACCCCTACCCGGATTGTCATGACCCGAGCCTAGTTGCACGGACATGGTGACGGAATGCGAAACGGGCGTATCCGAATCCCGCGATGGGAATTCGGACACGCCCGTTGTCAGTGCGGACCGGTCAGATACGTGGCCGGCCGGTCGGCCGTGGGCTATCGACGCCCGCGACCCCCGCCACCGCGACTGCCCCGATCGCCGCCCCACCGCGGCCACGACCGCGGCCGGCGCTGTCGGCGACCTCTGCACCCTCGGGTCCGAGGTCACCGAATTCGCTCGCCGAGGGACGGACTCGAAATCGTCTTCGAACGACATCGAAACCGGCATCACCGACCTCTTCCTCGCCGCCGCCGTCCGTGTCGTCGGCCGGAGACGCCGCCGGGGCTGAACGGCGGGGAGCTCGATCTCCTCCAGCCGGTGTCACCGGCCATACGCAACGACACCTTGCCGTTCGGGTCGATGTCCTCGACCACGACATCGACCGTCTGGCCGAGCTCCAGCACGTCCTCGACCTTGTCGATGCGCTTGCCACCCCCGATCTTGGAGATGTGGAGCAGCCCGTCACGCCCGGGAAGGATGTTGACGAAGGCACCGAACTTGGTGATGTTGACGACCTTGCCCGGATAGGTGGCACCGACGTCGGCCGTGGGCGGGTCGAGGATCAACCTGATCTGGCGTTCGGCCTCGGCGACGACTCCTCGGTCCGGCGACGCGATCGACACCGTACCGACGAGACCATCGTCGTCGACGCTGATGTTGGCGCCGGTCTCGGACTGGATGGCGTTGATCACCTTGCCCTTCGGCCCGATGACCTCGCCGATCTTGTCGATCGGAATCTCGAAGCTGATGATCTTCGGCGCATTCTCGCCAACGTCGGAACGGGGTGCGGCAATCGCAGCGTTCATGACCTCGAGGATGGCCAGCCGGGCCACCTTCGCCTGTTCGAGCGCATCGGCGAGCACCTTGGACGGGATGCCGTCGATCTTGGTGTCGAGTTGCAGGGCCGTGACGAACTCCGAGGTGCCGGCCACCTTGAAGTCCATGTCGCCGAAGGCATCCTCGGCGCCGAGGATGTCGGTGAGCGTGATGTACTTGCCGTCGGCGTACACCAGGCCCATGGCGATCCCGGCGACCGGGGCCTTGATCGGCACACCGGCGTCCATGAGCGACAGCGAGGACCCACAGACCGAGGCCATCGACGTCGAACCGTTTGAGCTGAGCACCTCGGAGACGAGCCGGAGCGTGTAGGGCCAGTCCTCCTGCTTGGGTATCACCGGCACGAGCGCACGCTCGGCGAGCAGCCCGTGTCCGATCTCGCCGACGTTTCGGGCCTCGCATGAAGCCGGTCTCGCCGGTGCTGAACGGAGGGAAGTTGTAGTGGTGCATGTACTTCTTGCGTTCGAGCGGATCGATGCCGTCGATCATCTGGTCCATGCGTCCCATGCCGAGCGTGGTGACGTTGAGCACCTGGGTCTCGCCGCGCTGGAACAGCCCGGAGCCGTGGACCCGGGGCAGCACCGCCACCTCGGCGGACAGCGCGACGGAGTTCGGTCGGTCCCCGACCGTCGATACGAACGCCCTCGTGCACGATCCGGTGACGGACCGTCTCCTTGCTCAACGACCGGAACGCCGCTTTGAGCTGCTTCTCGGCGCTGTCCGGGTCGGACTTCGGCGAAACGAGGCAGTAGCGCCTCGAGCATCTCGGTGCGCAGATCGCCCTCGGCGGTGGCCCGCTCGGTCTTGTCGGCGGTGGTCATGATATCCACCATCCGTTTCTGGGCGAACTCGGTGACCGCGGTCATCTGCTCGTCGGTGTAGTCGACCTGCGGGACGAAGTTCATCGACGCCTTACGGCCGCCGACGGCCTCGACCAAACGGTTCTGGAGATCGATCGCCTCTTTGATGTACTGCTCGGACTCCTCGAGCGCCTAGGCGAGTGCCGCCTCGTCGATCTTGGGAGCGCCGTTCTCGAAGTTTGTCCAGGCCGAAGGGGTACCTCCGGCTTCGACCATCATGACCGCCACGTCGCCATTGGGAAGTTCCCGCCCGGCGACGACGAGTCTCGAACGTGGACTGCTCCCCCTCGTCGTAGGTGGGGTGGGGAAGCCATTCACCGTCGGTGGTGTAGGCCAGACGAACGGCGCCGATCGGCCCGTCGAAGGGGATGTCGGAGACCATCAGAGCCGCCGATGCGCCGTTGATGGCGAGAACGTCGTGCGGGTTGGCCTGATCGTTGGACTGGACGGTCACGACGACGTGCACCTCGTTGCGGAACCCGCCGGGGAACGACGGGCGCAGCGGCCGGTCGATCAGGCGACACGTCAACGTGGCGTTGTCCGACGCCCGACCCTCGCGCCGGAAGAACGAGCCGGGGAATCTTGCCCGCGGCGTACGAACGTTCCTCGACGTCCACGGTCAGCGGGAAGAAATCGATCCCTTCGCGCACACGATTGGCGGCTGTCGCCGCCACGAGAACCTGGGTGTCTCCCATCCTGGCGACCACGGCGCCGTTGGCGAGGCTCGCCAACTTGCCCGTTTCCAGGTGCATATCGGGGCCGTCACCGGAGGTGACGGTTCCGCTTACTACTACAGCATCAGACATGATGCTCCTTTGTCTTGAATTGACGCACCAGCGACCCTCGCCGGAGCTGCGGCAGCGTCAGATCCCAGATTGCAGCTACCGAGTCTGCCACCCAGCGGGGAGGCTCGGGAACCAGAAACCAGGCTCTGGCGAGGCCACGACGGTTGACCCGTCTCCGGCAGTCTAGGCCTTCTCGTTTGGTTTGTGGCGATCGGCGCGGTGTTGATGCTCCGACGCCGGTCCGGAGGCTCCGGCAGGGCGAGGAGCGCGACCTCAGCGTCGAAGACCGAGTTCGGCCAGAAGCGTGCGGTAACGGTCGATGTCGATACTGGCCAGATAGTCGAGCATCCGGCGGCGACGACCCACGAGCATCAGAAGGCCACGCCGGCTGTGATGATCCTTCTTATGAATGGCCAGGTGATCGGTCAGATGGCGAATGCGGTCGGTGAGCAGCGCGATCTGGACTTCCGGTGAACCGGTGTCGCCGTCCGCACGGGCGAACTTCTTGACCGTGTCGGCTTTGGGGGTCAGGTTGGCAGCGGGCTTGCTCATGGTCGAACTCCGTGGTGGTGAAGGGCGGAGGGTGGTCCTCGTGTCCAGCCGTTGCGACGGTTGCACCGTCGAACAGTCAACCCGTGAGGCTACTGGCCGTGGGTACGGTTGCGTTCGACTACGGTCTCCAGCGTGCGGATTTCGGACTATGAACTCTTTGTCGTCGGCACGCCACCACCGCATCAGGGCGGACGGTACTTCATCTTCGTGAAGCTGGTCACCGACGACGGCATCGTCGGCTACGGCGAGGTCTACGCGGCCACGTTCGGGCCTCACACCATCGCCTCGATGACCGCCGATGTCATCGAACGTCACGTGCTCGGGGCGGATCCCCGCCGGATCGAGCGTCTCTTCCGCTCGGTCTACAGCACCGGCTTCACCCAGCGACCCGACCTGTCCCTCGTCGCCGTCTTCAGCGGGATCGAGACGGCGTGCTGGGACATCGCCGGCAAGGCGGCCGAGCTTCCGGTCACCGAACTGCTCGGTGGACGGCGTGGCCGACCGGCTTCGCACCTACACCTACCTGTACCCGACCGATCCCGCCGAGGACATCCACGCCGACGCCGGCGTGTACGCCGAGCCGGCCGTCGCCGCCGAGGTGGCAGCTGCCTATGTGGCCGAGGGCCACACCGCGGTGAAGCTCGATCCGATGGGAGGCTACTTCGCCGGTGATCCGCGCATGCCCTCTCTCGTTCGTCTCGACCTGGCCGAGGCGATGGTCGCGGCGATTCGAGAGGCGGTCGGCAGCGACGCCGACATCCTCTTCGGAACCCATGGACAGTTCACGCCCGCAGGTGCGCTGCGGTTGGCCGACCGGATCGCCCCGTACGAACCGCTGTGGTTCGAAGAACCCGTACCACCGGACAACATCGCATCGATGCAGTACGTCGCTGCCGGCACGAATATCCCGATAGCGGCCGGCGAACGCCTCGTCACCCGCTACGAGTTCGCCCCGCTCCTCGCCAGCGGCGCGCTCCACATCGCCCAGATGAACGGTGCCCGGGTGGGCGGCATCCTCGAGTCCAGAAAGATCACGGCGATCGCGGAAGCCCACCACGCCCAGATCGCCCCGCACCTGTACAACGGACCGATAGGCGCCGCCGCCAACATCGTCGTCGCCGCCACCGCACCGAACTTCCTGATCCTCGAAGCGATCAGGAACTTCGACGGTTTCCACCCGCGAGCTGCTCAGCACCCCGCTCGAGTGGTCCGACGGGCAGGTCTCGGTTCCGCACGGACCCGGGCTCGGTGTCGAACTGGACGAGGACGTGGCCAGGGCCCACCCCTACGACGACGACGTGCTCCACCTGGAGATGCCGTGGGCGTAGATGCTCGATGACGGCCCTGTTCCGCCTCGAGGGTGGTACGGCGCACCCTTCCGAGCACACCAGGGGCCCGTGGCAGGCCGACGCCCAGCACGGCGGGCCGCCTTCGGCTCTGCTGACACGACTGATCGAGAGCGTCACAGAACCCGGGCAGTGGATCGCCCGCATCTCGGTCGAGCTCCTGAGCCCCGTGCCCCTCAGCCCGCTGCGCTGGGACGCTCATTCCGACCGCGTAAGCCGGCACGTCGGGATCGCCACCGCCACACTCTTCGACCACGACCGGCTCGTGGCCAGGGCCACCGCCCGCCTCCTCACCACGACATCGGCACCGGCACCCGATGTCGCCGTCGACAAGTCCCGCTGCCTGCCTGGCCCCGAAACCGAGCAGCACGCGCCCCGGCCTGGATAGTGGGAGCGACCGAGGTGACCTACCACCGCGACGCGTTACGGCATCGCTGGGAGTCCGGCGGGTTCTCACGAACCAGGGCCGGCGCAGTGCTGGCAGGCGCTTCGCAGGTCGCCGGTCATCGATGGCGAGCCGACCACCGGACACCAACGGATCATGGCGATCGCCGACATCGCCAGCGGCGTGAGCGCGGTCTACAGCGATGCGGCCCGGTACGGGATGATCAACGCCGACCTCGACGTCGTCTTCGTGCGGGAGCCCACGCGGTGAGTGGGTCCACTCCGATGCGGTGACCCGGATAGGCGAAGACGGCACAGGCGTGTGCACGAACCTGATGTCGGACGAGGCGGGCGTCGTCGCTGCGGGCTCCCAGACCCTGCTCGGCCGACGGAGATTCTGACCACCGACACGGGTAGGGTTGGCGACGTGTCGGAGGAGGAGGATCAGCGCGTCGTCAGGCGAACTGAACCGGCGCTTCTACGCTGCCCATGAATCCAAGGACATCGGCGCCATGTCCGAACTGTGGAGCCACGGACCCGACGTCGTGTGTATTCATCCGGGCTGGCCGATCCTCCGAGGTTGGACAGCGGTCGGCGAATCGTGGCGGCGCATCTTCGCCGGCCCGTCGGACAACCAATTCATCGTCACCAATGATCAGCTGAACATCGCCGACGGCGTCGCCTGGATCACCCTCGACGAGAACCTGATGAGCGCCGGCGGCACCGGCACGATCGCTGCGACCAACGTCTTCCTGAAGATCGACGGTCGATGGAAGGTGGTCCACCATCACGGGTCGCCGGTCGCGACGAGGCGCTCGGTCGCATCGCCCTGATCGTCGGCGGTGAATCCCCCGGTCAGTTCGAACCCAGGATGCCACGTGCGGCGTCGACGTCGGTCGCCAGCTGCGCCTTGAGTGCGTCGATCCCGTCGAAGCGTCGTTCCGGTCGCAGGAGATCGACGAACTCGACCCGGCCCTCCTGACCGTACAGATCCCCGGAGAAGTCGATCAGGTGCGCTTCGACCAGCGAACGATCGGCATCGTCGTAGAATGTCGGACGCTTTCCGACGTTCACCGCCGCCTCGTGGCGACGACCGTCAGGGGTCGCATACCACGCCGCATACACACCGTCAGCGGGCAGCGCTCGTTCGACCGGCACATCGATGTTGGCGGTGGGGAATCCGATCGATCGACCTCGCTGATCACCCTTGCCCACCGGGCCCCTCACCTGGTGATGCCGGCCCAACATCTCGGCGGCCCTGACCACGTCACCCACGGCCAAAGCCCGACGGATCGCGGTCGAAGAGATCGCCTCGGTCGAGTCATCCGACGCGGGCGACCGCCGGCAGCGCCCGAACCTCGAAACCGAACCGGCTGCCGAGGGCGCCGAGCAAGCTCGATGTTGCCCTCGCGTCGGTAGCCGAAGTGGAAGTCCGCTCCCACCGAGACCGCTGACACCTCCAAGCATTTGACCATCACCCGTTCCACGAAATCCGACGCCCGTTCTTGCGCCTGTGCAACGTCGAAGCCGATGACCACGGTGGTGTCGACGCCCAGAAGATCGAGCAGCTCGAGTCGATGCTCGATACCGGTGAGAATGCGGGGCGCGCTCTGCGGGCGGACCACCTGAGCCGGGTGAGGGTCGAAGGTCACGACCGCCAGCCGGGCGTCGAGGGAGTCGGCCAAGCGGCGCGTCTGCTCGATCACGAACCGATGACCGAGATGCACGCCGTCGAACACTCCGATCGTGACGGCGTGACGCTCGGCGAGACATTCGCCCGGAGCTGGATTCCAAATCACCTTCATGGCGGCGTCAACCTACCAACACTTTGACCGCCCTGAACTCGCCGTCACGCGACTCGTAGACCGCCAGGAGTTCACCATCGGCATCGATGATCGCCAGCTCGCCGCTCCCGGTACTCGGGCCGAGTGACCGTCCATGCCTGACGCGATCGGCCACCTCCTCACCGACCGACAGCGTCGGCATGTGCGACAACATCTCGACCAGAGGGCATCAGTTCGGCGGTGTCGACGGGCGAGGCCATGTCGTCGGTGAAGCGCCCGACCGCCGTTCTTCGCAGATCACCCAGGTGCGCTCCCCCGCCGAGAACCGTACCCGAGATCGGCCGCCAGCGATCGGATGTAGGTCCCGGCCGAACAGTGCACCGTCATCTCGTAGACCAAGCGGGTCAGCGGTGGGCTCGATCTCGAGCGAATGCACGGTGACGGCTCGCGCCGGACGTTCGATCTCGTGTTCCCTGGCGAGCGAGTTCGTGAAGGCGCTTTCCGCCGATCTTCACCGCTGACACCATCGGAGGAATCTGCTCGATGTCGCCGACGAAAAGGCGGGCGGCGGTGCTGAACATCGGCCAGGGTCACCGTCATGGTCGAAGGTACCGGTGATGCTCGCCGGAGGAGTCCAACGTGGTCGGTCGTCGAACCGAAGACGACGGTGCCGGTGTACCGCTTGTCGGTGCCGGCTGACGAACTGCAGCAGTTTGGTGCCCCTGCCGACGCCCAGCACGAGGACGCCGGTCGCGTCGGGATCGAGTGTGCCGGCGTGCCCCACCTTGCGGGTCCGAAGTCTGCGTCGGACCTGGTCGACGACGTCGTGGCTGGTGCAGCCGGTGGGTTTGTCGACGACCAGCATGCCGCTGACACCGGAGTCGCGCCTACTGCGCTGCCATCGGGATCGTGCGCGACTCGATCCTCGACGTCGACCTCCGGTGCCGACCGACCTCGGTCTGATCGAGACCCAGGGATGCGATGATCGAATCCACTCGGGCTCCGGTACGGACCGCCGGGTCGAACTGGACCACGACGGTGGGCGTCTTGCGAAGCTTCGCCTCCCGTGCGATGGCGGCCTGGAGTCGAACCCGCTGTTCGGCAAGTATCTCCAGGATCTCGGCATCGCGCCCGGGCTCGGGATCCTCGATCGTGCTGATGAAGACGTCGCAGCGGTTCAGATCGCTGTCGACCTCGGTACCGGTGACGGTGACGAACGGCAGACGTTCGTCATCGAGTCGTTCCAGATGCTCGGCGACGATCTGCTGCAGCAGCGTATTGAGCCGGGCGGTGCGGGGGTAGTGGCGGGTGCTCCCGGGCCGCTTTCTCTTCTTGGCGTGACGTTGACTCATGGTTGCTCCCACCAATCTCGATCGATCGACAACACGACCACATCGGGTTGCCTCCAGATGTAGCGCTCCAGAGCAGAGGAGACCTCACCGACGCGCTCGACGCTGTTGGCCACGACCGCCAATCCGATCGTCGTGCGTTGCCAAGTGTCGAGATGGTCGACCTCGGCGGCCGCCACCGAGGACCACCCATCGAGAGTGCGAACGATGCTCTGAACCACGGATCGTTTGGCTTTGAGGGATTGGGCCATGGGTAGGTGCAAATCGGCTGTGAGAACGCATACGTGCACGATGTTTGCCCGTCTCACGAGGCGGGAACCCGCAGGCTCCGGAACGGCTAGGTGACGGGGAATCTCCCGCTCCTCATAGGTCTCGATGATGTCGCCTGGCTTGAGGTCCTGGAAGTCCGACAGACCGATGCCACACTCGAACCCGGCCTGGACCTCGCGGACATCGTCCTTGAAACGGCGCAGCGACTGCACGGTGCCCTTCCAGATGATCGTGCCCTCGCGAAGGAACCGGACCTTGGAGTTGCGGGTGATCGTGCCGTTGAGGACCATACAACCGGCGATGGCGCCGATGCGGGGAACCCGGAAGATCTCACGCACCTCGGCGTCGCCGGTCACCACCTCTTCGAACTCGGGTTCGAGCATGCCGAGCATCGCGTTCTCGATGTCCTCGAGCAGCTTGTAGATGATCTCGTAGCTTCGGATCTCGACCTGTTCGGCCTCTGCCACCTCTCGGGCCTTTCGGTCCGGTCGGACGTTGAAGCCGAGGATCGTGGCGTTCGACGTGGCCGCCAGCATCACATCGTTCTCGGTGATACCGCCGACACCCCGGGACACGAAGGCCAGTTTCACGTCGTCCCGCTCAAGCTTGCGGAGGGAGTCGGTCACCGCCTCGAGCGAGCCGTTCACATCGGCCTTGACGATCAGGTTGAGGGTGGCGGTCTCGCCTCGCTGGATCTGTTCGAAGACGTCTTCGAGCTTGGCCCCGCCGCTGGTTGCCGATGCATCCCGTCCCAGACTGGCCAGACGGTGCCAATGCTCGCGGGTGGCCGCCACCTTGGCTGCGATCTTCTCGTTGGGCGCCACGACGAAGCCGTCGCCGGCTTCTGCCACATCGGAGAGTCCCAGCACCTGCACCGGTACCGACGGCCCGGCCTCGGTCACGCGTTTCCGTGGTCGTCGATCAGGCCCGCACGCGACCCCACGCTGCCCCGGTCACGAGAGGGTCGCCGACGCTCAGCGTTCCCCGTTCGACGAGCACGGTCGACACCGGCCCGCGACCGATGTCGAGGAACGATTCGAGCACGATCCCGGCGGCTCGGCCATCGGAGGTTGCCCGCAGATCCTCGAGCTCGGCGACGACCAAGAGGTTGTCCAGCAGTTCGGGCACGCCGTCGCCGGTCATCGCCGACAGCGGCACCATGATCGTGTCACCGCCCCATTGCTCGGGCACGAGCTGACGTTCCGCCAGCTGGGTCATGACCCGATCCGGATCTGCTCCTTCGCGGTCCATCTTGTTGATCGCCACGACGATCGGCACCTCTGCGGCGCGGGCGTGATCGAGCGCCTCGGCGGTCTGAGGCATCACCCCGTCGTCGGCGGCGACGACGAGCACCACGATGTCGGTTGCATCGGCGCCCCGGGCCCGCATGGCGGTGAACGCCTCATGACCGGGAGTGTCGAGGAAGGTCAATCGTGCTCCGGCAGCGGTCGACGCCTGGTACGCCCCGATGTGCTGGGTGATGCCGCCGGCTTCCCCCTCGACCACGTTGGCCGAACGAATACGGTCGAGGAGAAGGGTCTTTCCGTGATCGACGTGTCCCATCACCGTGATGACCGGCGGCCGGATCGGCCACCCGCTCACGATCTCGTCGTCTTCCTCGTCGTCGAACTCGAGGACCTTGCGGAGCTCGACCTCTTGTTCCTCACCCGGATCGACCAGGCGGATCTCGGCGCCGACCTCAGCTGCGAACAGCTCGATCATGTCGTCGGTGAGCGACTGGGTGACGGTCACCATCTCGCCGTTGGTCATCATGAACCGAACGACGTCGGCCGCGGTGCGGTTCAGTTTCGGACCGAGATCTTGGGCGGTGGAGGCGCGTTCGACGACGACAACACCTTCGGGCACCGGCGTGTCCTCGGCGGTGTACTTGGGCAGATCCATGGGCGCAAGGTCTTCGGCGTTGCGGCGACGACGACGCTTGGGGCGCCGCTGTTGGCGGTTGCCGGGACCACGTCCGGGCGGCCCACCACGGCCTGGAGGACCGCCGCGAGGCGGAAACCCGCCCGGTCCACCCGGGCCCCCACCAGGGGTACGGGCCGGCGCACCGGCGCCGGGAGCGGTGCGGTACGGCGACGGGCCGCCTGCTGGTCGGCTACCACCGCCGGGTCGCGGCGGTGCTGGCTTGCCACCCCCGGGCGGTGGTGGGATCGGTTTGCCGGCCAGGCCGCGCGGTGGGCCCGGCGGTGGTGGGATCGGCTTGGCCCCGGTGACGCGTGGCGGTTTGGTCACCGACGGTTCAGCCTCAGCGGCCGGTGTCGACACCGGAGCCTCGGCGACCGGCTCGACGGGCGCGGCGGCAACGGGTTCTTCGAGTCTTTCGGCCGGCGGGCGGCTGTGGGCGGCCGGCCTCCCGAGGCGTCACCTCGGCGGGCCGCTCGACCGGTTCGGGGGTGCGAAGTGTCGCCGGCGGCGGCGGGATCGGCGCCGGCGCTGCCGCTGGAGGTCACGACGCGTTCGGACGTCGGCGCCGGTTTTGCTGCCGCCGCGGTGGCGGCCCGGGCCGGCGTTCATCGTGCCGTGCTCGGGCGCCCGGGTCTCGGACCCTGCCTCCGACGGCGCCTTCTTGGCGACTCGTTTGGGTGGCCTCTTCTTGGTGGCGACCACCTTCTTCTTGGGAGCGGGCTCCTCCTCGGGCTCGGGTGCGGTCTCCCTTACCAGACCCTCGCGTATCGCCTTTCGCCGGAGGCGGTCGCCCTGCGCATCGACGATGCTGGAGGAGTGGCTCTTGGCGCCGATCCCAAGACTGGCGCAGAGATCCAGGATCTCCTTGTTCGACATCCCCAGCTCACGAGCGAGTTCATAAACACGGACTTTGGAAGGCACAGACTTCTAACAACCTCAGGCTAGGCAGGGCGCGGGCACCTGCGAATCGGCCTTTCATGCTAACGGTCAGCGGGATGGTTCAAGCATCGTTGCCGGCAATCGGTGGTCGCTCCCGTCACCGGCGCAAGGCCCGGTGGAGTCCTCCACCGTCGATGGCCCGCTGCAGGCACTCGTCGCTACAGATCCAGGCTCCTCTTCCGGCGCTGGGTCCGCCGACGGTCAGCGAGGCGCCGTCGCGGTCGAAGGTCACGCGCCGCATGGCGCTGGATGGCATGCGGGCACGACATCCGACGCAGGTCCGTTGCGGGCGGACCGGCGAAGCGCTCACCCAGCGTCGGGTTCTTCCGAGATCGTCTCGTCGTCGGTGGCCTCCGGCGGTTCGGTCGGCAACGTCGCCGTCGGCGCATCGGAGGCGCCGGCACCTCCCGAGCCTCGTCGTCGCCACCTCGGGCTGCAGCTTCCGGAACCTCGTCGGTGGCATCGGAGGCGCCGGCACCTCCCGAACCTCGTCGTCGGTCTCCTCGGGCTGAGCTTCCGGAACGTCGCTCGGAGCTTTCGGGTTCGGTGGCTTCGGCGCGGCCACGGTCTCGGTCGAGCCCTCGGCCAGTGCGTTGTACTCCTCGAGGGTCATCGCCGGGCTCCCGTCGGCCGGCTGCCACTTCTGCTCGCCGGTCTCGGGGTCCTCGATCCATGCACCCTGGGCCCAGTCATCGGATTCGTAGTCCTCGGCCGGTGCGCTCAGCTCCTCGGCCAGCTGTGTCTCGGACTTGATGTCGATGCGCCACCCGGTCAACCGGTGGGCGAGACGGGCGTTCTGCCCCTCCTTGCCGATCGCCAGCGACAGTTGGAAGTCGGGCACGATCACCTCGGCGGTCCCGGTCGTTTCGTCGAGCCGTACCTCCTTGACGCGAGCCGGCGAGAGGGCGCGGGCACACGTACTCGTACTGATCGTCGGAGAACGGGATGATGTCGACCTTCTCGCCGTTCAGTTCGTTGACGACCATCCGCACCCGCGAACCGCGGGCGCCGACGCAGGCGCCGACCGGGTCGACGTTCTGATCATTGGACGCCACCGAGATCTTGGTTCGGTGCCCTGGCTCGCGGGCGCAGCCCTTGAGCTCCACGATCGCCGTCGGCGATCTCGGGCACCTCGAGCTCGAAGAGCCGTTTGACCAGACCGGGATGGGTCCGCGACACCACGATCTGAGGGCCTCGGTCGGTCTTGCGAACCTCGACGATGTAGGCCTTGTGGCGGTCGCCGGCCTTGGGTCGCGGCCCGCTCGACACCTGTTCGGACTGGGGAAGCAGTGCATCGACACGGCCCAGGTCGAGCAGGGTGTAGCGGGCGTCGGTCTGCTGGACGATGCCGGTGACGATGTCGCCCTCGCGCCCGGCGTACTCCTCGTACTTCATCTCGCGCTCTTCTTCACGAATGCCCTGGAGGAGGATCTGCTTGGTCGTCTGGGCGGCGATCCGGCCGAAGTTGTCGGGGGTGACGTCGAACTCCTCACCGAAGGGATCGCCTTCTTCGTCGAGTTCCTGAGCGAAGACCTTGATGTCGAATGACTCGGGGTCGATCGTGACCCAGGAGTACTCCCAATGATCCGGGTCCTTCTTGTACGCGGACTCGAGCGCGTTGGCGAGAATGCCGAACAGCTTGCTCGATCGAAATCCCACGGTCCTCGGCCAGTGCCGCCAGAGCCTCTGTCATCTCGTTGGCCATCAGCGTTTTCCTCGCTTCTTCTTGGAGTTCGATCGTGGTTTCGGGCGCTGGTCCCCACACGAACACGGTCTTGGTCCGCTCGACATCGCCGTAGTCGATCGTCTGGGTCTCGGGCACCGCCGTCGGGGACCCGTCACGCTCGACGACATCGACGGTGAACCGGTCGTCATCTGCCGCCACCAGTCGGCCGCGCAGCCGGCGCCACTCGGCGACGTCGGCGTGGAGTTTCACCACGACGTCCTCTCCGATCGCTCGCTCGTAGTGATCGTGACGGCTCAGACGACGTTCGACGCCCGGGCTGGACACCTCGAGGGTGTACCGGCCCGGGATCGGGTCGGCCTCGTCGAGAATCGGACCGATGGTCCGGTTGACCGACGCCAACGTTGCCGTGTCGACGCCCCCGGTGAGCGGCTCGTGTTCGGTGTCGACGAGGATGCGCAGGGTCGCCCCGGTGAATTCGACGTCGACGAGCTCGACACCGAGCCGTTCGATCGGGCACCGTCAGGAGCCCGGTCAGCCGATCCTCGAGCGTTGAACCGGACATGTGACCTCCTTTTCGTCGGTCTTCTCGGGAACGAGAGACGTGACGAGAAACAACACAAGCGTGGGCCGAAGCCCACGCCTGTTGACGTCGAGGACATCATAGCCGCGATGTTCGGTCGACAGACCACCGACCGGCGGATCGTCGATCGTCGACGTCGACTTCGGTCGGCGAGCGGCGCAACCTTCGGTAAGGTCGTGGCGTGGGTTTCCTCGACACGGTCAGGTCATGGTTCTCCTCGGAGGTCTCCGAGGCCAAGGAGTCGGTCGAGAACGCTCGATCCCGACTGGAGACCGAGATGGACCGCCGCGAGCGTGAACTCGACGCATCGCCTCTGGAACGGATGGAACAGATCCAGCACGAGATCAGCGACGACCCGATGGCCTCGATTCGTGATCGAATCGAGGGCACGCAGGCTCATGCCGCACGCCGTCGAGGATCTGGCCCCGGAGGCGGACGACGACTACTGATCGGCGCCGGCGCGCTCCTTGCGGATCAGTTCGACCACCTGCTCGGCATTGTTGGCATCCTCACCGAGTCTGACCCAGATTCCGGTCGCGATCCTCCTCGGCAGCCCGGCGGGCCGCCGGTGCGCTCTGCTCGGCCCGTTTCATGGCCTCCTCGATGCCGTGCTCGTGGATGAATTCGGCCCACTCGACCAGCGTCGACACCATCTCGTCCTCGGGCACGACGGCCACGTTGGTTCCCTTGACGAACAGATGACCTCGCTTGTTGCCGGCGGCGATGCCGATGTCGGCATCCCGGGCCTCGCCCGGGCCCGTTCACCACACAGCCCATGACGGCAACCTGCAGCGGGAGCTGCTTGTCGGCGAAGGCGTCCTGGGCCTCCTGGGCCACCTTGAACACGTCGATCTCGGCCCGCCCACAACTCGGGCAGGCGATCAGATCGACGTTCTTGCGTTCCCGGAGACCGAACGCCTCCAGCAGCTGGCGGCCGTACCGGGCTTCTTCGACCGGATCCGAGGTGAGCGAGTAGCGGATCGTGTCGCCGATCCCCTCTGCCAGACAGCGTGGCGATACCTGCGGTGGCCTTGACGATGCCCGCCGGCGGCGGACCGGCCTCGGTCACTCCGAGATGGAGCGGATAGTCGGTGACCTCGGACAGCTGGCGGTAGGCCTCGATCATGAGCGGCACGTTCGACGCCTTGACGCTGATCTTGATCAGATCGAAGTCGACCTCTTCGAAGTAGGCGATCTCCTGGAGGGCGGACTCGACCATCGCCTCGGGTGTGACCCGGTCCCCGTACTTCTTGTAGAGATCGGGGTGCAGACTGCCGCCGTTGACACCGATCCGGATCGGTACACCACGGTCCTTGGCCTCCTTGGCGACGGCCTTGATGTGTTCGGGCTTGCGTATGTTGCCCGGGTTCAACCGCAGGCAGTGGACCCCGGCTTCGAGAGCTTCGAGCGCACGCCGGTACTGGTGGTGGATGTCGGCGACGATCGGCACCGGACTGCGAGGCACGATCCGGGCCAGTCCCTCGGCGGCGGCAGGTTCGTTGCAGGTGCAGCGAACGATGTCAGCGCCCGCTCCGGCGAGAGCGTAGATCTGCTGGAGCGTCGCCTCGTGGTCGGCCGTCTTCGTGATCGTCATCGACTGCACCGTGATCGGCGCAGTCGCCTCCCGACCGGCACGTTTCCCACCATGATCCGGCGGGTCTTCTTGCGGGGGAAGGTGACCGCACCTGCGTCCATGCACACCAGTGTGCCCGGTGCGGTCGGTGTCTGCGCCGTACCGGGTCGATGTGACAACGGCGACGTTCGCCAACGCCGGTCCTGGCCGACTCGGGCGACGCCGATCAGGAGGCGAGAAGAACGACGTCGAGCCAGATCGTGGTGATGCCGATGAAGGCGAGCACACCGACCACCGCGTAGGTGATCGGCAACAACTTGGCAACGTCCACCTGATAGCGACGACCGCCGGTCGATCGGATGCGCTCGTAGGTCGCAATGGCTGCGTGACCGCCATCGAGGGGCAGGAGCGGCAGAAGGTTCAGCACGCCGACGAAGCAGTTGATGATCCCGAGAAGATAGATCGGGAAGGTCCAGTCCGTCCCCGCGGTCCGACCGGCGACACCGACGGCGCCGACGACCGAGACCGGTCGATCCGATGTCCTGTTCGGTTGCGCTGTCGCCGCTGATCACGCTCTCGGCCAACCCGGCAAAGGTGCTGGGTGACAAGAACCTGGGGATGGCGGTGATCGCGGTCCACATCGACTGGCCGAACTCCTCGACGCCGGCGACGACACCGGGCCGTTGCAGTTCCGGCACAGCGGAGAAGTCCGCTGCCACGCCGATTCGGCCGATGCGTCGACGATCCTTCGCCGACGCTGCCGATCGTCGCGGTCTGGGTGATCGTCTGGCCGTCCCGGTCGATGACGAACTCAACGCTCTCACCCGGCCGTGAACGGACCGCATCGAGAAGTTCGAGCCACTGGCCGGTCTCGTCGCCGTCGACCGAGCGGATCCGGTCGCCCGGGGACGAGACCGAGTTCCTGACCCGTCGAGCGCGAGCCGTCGTCGGACGGCCGCCACCTCATCGACCACCCAGCCGCTGCTGTCGTAGTCGGGGTGCAGGAACCCGATACCGATGACACTGCTCAGCAGGACGAAGATGATCAGGGCCTGGGCGAAGTGCATCATCGAACCGGCGGTGATCACCAGCATGCGCCTCGGGTAACTCTTGTTCATGTAGGCACGGTCGGCATCCTCGGGAGCCACCGGATCGAGGTTGTTCATGCCGATGATCCGCACGAACGCTCCGGCCGGGATCGCCTTGATGCCGTAGGTCACCTCGCCCCGTTTCCAGGACACGATCGTGGGACCGAAACCGATGAAGAAGTCGGTCGGCTTCATTCCGGTCCACTTCGCGGTCATGAAATGACCGAGTTCGTGGAGGAAGATCATGACGATCACGCCGACGGCGACGGCGAAGTACACGGGTCCGGCCACGAACGAGAAGCCAGCCGAAGAACGCCATCAGACCCAGCAGCGCCAAGCCAGTTCGTCGTCGGCTCCTCGCCGGGTTGGGTATCCCCGAGAGCGACGGACGCGGCCCTGCTCCTCGCGCTGGGTGGTGGAGCGAGCGGATCGATCTGGTTGTTGGTGTACGTCGCTCACGGTCGGTCCTGACGAGACGTTGGGTTCATGGCCGCCCGGCGAGGGTTTCGGCTGCCCGAACCCTGGCCAAGTGGTCTCCTGCAAGAACGTCGTCCAGTGTCTCACCTGTTCCACCGTCATGAGCAGTCAGGACCCCAGAAACGACCTCGTGGATCTCCGACCAGCGGATCTCGACCGGCCAGGAACGCGTCGACGGCCACCTCGTTGGCAGCGCTGAGCCACGCAGGAGCTGTCCCGCCGATCCTGCCGGCGGTGTAGGCGAGATCGAGGCACGGAAAGGACTGCCGATCCGGAGGTTCGAAGTCCAGATGGAGTGGTTCGGACCAGTCGAGGCGGCCGAAGGACGATCCGAGGCGATCGGGATAGGCGAGCGCATAGCCGATCGGGCCGCGCATGTCGGGGTTGGAGAGCTGGGCGATGGTAGATCCATCGGTGAATGTGGCCATCGAGTGAACGATCGATTGAGGATGTACGACAACGTCGACGTCGTCGAAGTCGATGCCGACGCCGTGCGCGCCCGGCTCGATCGGCCGAACAAGTTCCACCGCTTCGATCACCTCGAGGCCCTTGTTCATCAGGGTCGACGAGTCGATCGTGATCTTCGGTCCCATCGCCCACGTGGGGTGCGCCAGCGCCTGTTCGACGGTCACCTCCGACAGTTCCGATGCGGATTTCCCGCGAAACGGGCCGCCCGACGCCGTCAGCTGCGAGCCGGGCCACGCGTCGGCTGACGGCGTTGGCACGAAGGCACTGGTGCAGGGCGGCGTGTTCGGAGTCGACCGGGACGAGTTCGGCGCCGGCGGTGGATCGGGCCCGCTGTACGACCGGGCCGGCGGCGATCAGCGATTCCTTGTTGGCCAGGCCCAGCCGTTTCCCGGCCTGCAGGCAGGCCAGAGTGACCGGGAGGCCGGCGAATCCGACGACACCGTTGATCGTCACATCGGCCGCAGCCACCGCCTCCCGCAACGCCGGACTCGCCGGCCACGGCCCGTACGCCGGCAGGAAGGGCCTGCTGGAGCTGATCCAACGACGTGCGGTCGGCGATCACGACCACGTCGGGCTTGACCGTTCGGGCCTGTTCGGCAACCAGCTCCCAGGACGAACCGGCGGTGAGAACCGAAACTCGATATCGGTCCGGTTCGGTCGGCCACGACATCCAGTGCCTGCGTGCCGATCGAGCCGGTCGAGCCGGCGACGGCAACGGTGGTGCGGCTCATTTGTGGATGGCCTGCGGCTCAGGCGTAATCGAGTATCCGGGCGACGAAATACGCAGCGGGCAGGACGAACAGCAGTGCGTCGACGCGGTCCAGAAGGCCACCGTGCCCTGGCAGAAGAGAGCCCATGTCCTTGAGTTTGAGATCACGTTTCAGCATGCTCTCGAACAGATCGCCGACCACTCCGACAACGCCGATGACAGGCCGAAGACGGCCGCATGCCACCAGGAAGTGCCGAGTCCGACCGCCGCATCGAGTACCAGCGCAGCGACGATCGCACCGACGAACCCGAACAGCGTCCCCTCCCAGGACTTGCCCGGGACTCCAGTGGTTGAAGGCTCGCTCCCCGAACAACGAGTGTTTGAAGGCCTTACCTCCGAAGAACGCAGCGATGTCGGCGATGGCGGTGACCGCGATAGCCCCGATCAGGAGCTGCTGACCGTCATCGAGCTGGAGCATGAGCGCGCCGAACCCGGCGAAGCCGCCGATCCAGAAGATCCCGAGCAACGTGATCGCCAGATTGGCCAGCGGTCGGGCGTTGTCGGCGTCGACGAGGTACCAGAGACCACCGAACGCGATCGTCACGACCATGACCACCGCGTACGCCTGCTCGCCGCGCCAGTAGGCGGCGAGCGGCAGCAGGGCGGCACCGGTGAGCCCGAGCATGGTTGCCGGGCGGTACTCGCCGTGACGCACGGCGTCGAAGAACTCGACCGCACCGAGTCCGGCGCGGCTGCGATCAGCACCGCGCCGGCCAGCGGGTGAGCGAGGATCGCGACCAGCGCCAGGAGGGCCAGTCCGAGACCGACCGCAATCGCCTGGGGGAGATTCCGACCGAGACCAGCGTCGCGGCATTTGCCGCCGGAGGGCGCCGTCGCCGGTTCGCCGGCACCGCCGTTCGGGGACGTCGGTCGGGTAGCCGCTCTTGGTCCGAGGGGAGTCACCGGCCGGAGCCTCCGGGGTTGCGTCCACCGCCGGCGGTGGTGGAGCGAGCGTCGTGGCCGGAGCAGGTTCGCTGTCGGCAAACGGATCGTCGAGATCCAGATTGGGGCGGGGCGGTGCCGGGGCGTTCAGACGAGGATCATCGAAATTGAGGATGTCATCGTGACGAACCGCCGAGCCCTCGCCGCCGAAAACGACCTCGAGATCGTCATCGGCCCAGCCGGTGCTCTCCCCTCGCCACCGTGGGTCCGGAGAGATCGCTCCACACCTCGGGTTCGGGATCGTCCGGTTCCGGGTCACCCGGGGCACCTGGCCGGTCGGTGGTGCCGACCAGTGGGGAAGTGGCGCGCTCTCCTCTGGTGTTGCTCGGAGTGCTTCTTCGGGAATCGACCGGGACCGGACCGAACCGATTCGGGTCGACCTCGGGCGGCTCGCCGAAGATGTCGAAAATGCTCGGTGTGTCGTCGTCGGCCATAGCTATACCTCCAGCAGTTCGGCCTCTTTGTCGGCCAGCGCTGCATCGATGTTCCCTTCGTACGAATGCGTCAATTGATCGAGCTGCTTCTCGGCTCGATCGAGGTCGTCGGAGGAGATCTGCTTGTCCTTCTCGCCGCTCTCGAGCTCCTTGCGAGCCTCCCGACGGATGTTGCGAATGGCGATCCGCCCATCCTCGGCCATCGACCTGGTCAGGCGGACCATCTCCTTGCGCCGTTCTTCGGTGAGCGAGGGAAAGTTGAGACGAATGGTGCGGCCGTCGTTGCTCGGCGACAGCCCGAGATCGCTGTTGCGGATCGCCCGCTCGATCGCTTCGAGATTCTGCGGGTCGTGGGCGCTGATCAGCAGCTGCCGTGCCTCGGGAACCGAGATCGACGCCAGCTCCTGGACGGTCATCGTGACCCCGTAGGCCTCGGCGGTGAGCCGTTCGACGAGCTGGGGCGCAGCTCGACCGGTGCGGACCGATGAGAACTCGGTTCGGGCATGGTGAACCGCCTTGGACATGCGATCCTTGGCATCATCCAGGACCAGTTCCACCAGCTCACTCATGAAACCAGAGTACCGACAGAGTTCCCCAGTAGCAGGCTTCTCAGGTTTCCTTCACCCATGAGGTCGAAAACGACGATGGGCATCTTGTTCTCTCGGCAGTGGGCGATGGCGGTGCTGTCCATGACCCGCAGGTCCTCGATTGAGTACGTCGAGGTACGTCAGATGATCGATCTTGGTGGCGTTGGGATTGGTCCTCGGATCGGCGCTGTAGATGCCGTCGACACCTCCGTGGGTCCCCTTCAACAGGACCTCGGCCTCGATCTCGACCGCTCTGAGTGCGGCGGTGGTGTCGGTGGTGAAGAACGGGTTTCCGGTACCGGCGGCAAAGATGACGACCCGATCCTTTTCCAAGTGTCGAATCGCCTTGCGCCGTATGTACTCCTCGGCGATCTGTGGCATGGCGATCGCGCTCTGGACCCGGGTCGGGCACACCTTTGTGTTCCAGGATGTCCTGTAGCGCCAGCGAGTTGATGACCGTTGCCAACATGCCCATGTAGTCGGCCTGGGCACGGTCGAGTCCGCTTTCGGCGCCGGTCATGACCGCGCCAGATGTTGCCTCCGCCGACGACGACGGCAACCTCGGCCCCCAGCTCGCTGCGAGCCTCGACGATGTCGTCAGCGATGCGACCCACCACGCCGCCGTCGATACCGAAACCCCGTCTCGCCGGCGAACGCCTCACCGGACAGCTTGAGTAGCACCCGTTTCCAGCGAACGTTGCGCACAGACTCCGACATCGGTGATCAGCCGACCATCGCGAGTGCGAAGCGAGTGATGGTGCCCGTCACCGATCCTTTGAGCGACCGTCTCCTTCTCGCCGAAGACACCCTGTTCGAGGAGCACCAACTCGCCGAACCAGGAGTTGATGCGACCGGTGACGATCTTGTCCCAGGCGGCCTCGGGTTTGCCCTCGGATTTGGTGATGTCGAGAAGCGCGGCACGTTCACGTGCGACATCGTCGTCGGGGATGTCGTCCCGGACAGGAACCTCGGCTTGGCGAACGCAACGTGGAGGGCGATCTCGTGGAGTGTGTCGGCGTCGACACCTTCGGCCTCGATGAGGACTCCGGCCCGTCCTCCACCGTGGAGGTAGGCGTCGACGACGGATCGGCGCGCTTTTCGTAGCGGGCCACCGCACCCAACTCGATGTTCTCCTTGACGGTGAGTCGGAGATCCTCGAGCCGGGCCTCGAATCCGGCGACCGCCGCTTCACCGTCAGCCAGGACCGCAGCGGCGATGTCGTTGGCCAGTGCGGCGAAGTCGTCCGACTTCGCCGAGAAGTCGGTCTCGGATCTGAGGTGGACCAGGGCTGCGGCGCCGTCGTTCTCGGCGATGACGACGAGGCCTTCGGTGTTCTCCCGGTCCGATCGTGTGGCCGCCTTGGCCAGACCTTTCTCCCGGAGTATCTGGACCGCCGCCTCGAAGTCGCCGTCGGCTTCGGTGAGAGCTTTCTTGGCATCCATCATGCCGGCGCCGGTGGACTTGCGGAGGTCCTGTACGTCTTTGGCGGTGATAGCCATGGTTGTTCTCTTTCAGCTTCGAGCTGGCGGTGTGCGGATCACGATTCGCCTGCGTCGGCGTCGGCCGACGACTCCTCGGCGGCAGCCTCAGGCGACGCTGGCAGCCTCGCGGGCGGGCGCTTCTGTGGCTTCGGGAACCACCGCCGCAGGAGCCTCGGCGGCCGGAGCCGACGCTGGAGCCGGTCCGCAGCAGCTGGAGCCTGCGGAGCAGTTTCCACTGGAGCCGATCCTGCGGAGCTGGAGCTTGCGAGCGCATCGGAGCCGGTTCCTGCGGAGCTGGCGCCTTGGTGGGCCCAGCCGACGTCACTCGCTTCCGGCGCCGGGGTCTCGGGGGCAGGCGCCGCGACGGGCGCCTGCGAAGGGGTGGATTCGGCGGCGAGGCGGGCGTTGCGGGCAGCGGCTTCGTCGGCCGCGGCGCGACGAGCCTCGGCCTGCTCCATCGCGATCTGGGCCGCTTCTTCGTCGGAGCGTTCCGCCGGCGCCACCGGTGCACCCGTCCGGTAGGCGGCCATCAACTTGCCTTCGGCGACGGCTTCGGCGATGACCCGGGTCATCAGTTCGGTCGACCGAATGGCATCGTCGTTACCCGGGATCGGGTAGGTGATGAGGTCGGGATCACAGTTCGTGTCGACCACGGCGACGATCGGGATGCCGAGTTTGTTGGCCTCGGTCACCGCGATGTGTTCCTTGATCGTGTCCATGATGAAGACGACCTCGGGCAGCTTCATCATCTTCTTGATACCGCCGATGTTGCGATCGAGCTTCTCGAGCTCACGCGTGTAGAGCAACGCTTCCTTCTTCGGCATCTGCTCGAAGTCGCCGGCGGCCCGCATGCGCTCGTATTCGACGAGCTTGGAGACCCGCTTGGAGATCGTGTTGTAGTTGGTCAGCATTCCGCCCAGCCACCGCTGATCGACGAACGGCATGCCCGACGCTGTTCGCATGGCGACGAATCGGTTCCTGAGCCTGCTTCTTCGTGCCGACGAAGAGCACTGAGCCACCGTTGGCGACGCTGTTGCGCACGTAGGTGTAGGCCTTTTCGATCCCACTGAGGGTCTGCTCGAGATCGATCACGTAGATCCCACCGCGCTCGCCGTGAATGAACCTCTTCATCTTGGGGTTCCAACGGCGGGTCTGATGTCCGAAGTGGACTCCGGACTCCAGGAGTTGGGTCATGGTGACGACGGGTGACATGTGTTCCTCCGGTTGCTCCCGCTGTCGAGCACCCGAAGGTGACCGTGGACATAGACAGCGGCCGTTGTCTGATTTGAGAACCGTCCGGGCGGACGGCGAGGCAAAGGATACCAAGCCCCCACTGTCTTCGTGACGGCGTCAACCGTGCGCCGGCGGCCCTAGAAGAGCCATCTCCCGATTCCGGTGGCGATGCTGACCAGATCCTCAGCGGCGCTGACGGCGGCCCCGGCGACCGCAGCCGAGGATCACCTCTGGGAGGCTGATGCAGGCGGGGGCAACGCCTGCTCGGGCCAAGCAGGAAGGCCTCTCGTACGCGCCGATGACCGGGGAGATCGCCGTGCGCGGTGAACGGATCGACGATGTTGACCACAACGTTGGTGGCGCCGTCCCAGGTGGCCGACAGCGCCGGGACGATGGGGTCGAACGAACCTGCGACCGCCACAACATTGACATCGGCCGGCGGTGGTGGCGCCGGGCCGATAGTCGTCGAATCCCGACCTCCGAGAGTTGGATCACCGATCCAGCATCCCGTAGCTCTCCGAGCGGCGGGCTCACGGCATCGGCGAGCTCGAAGCCGCCGTGTGCTGCAGATGTCAGCGTGGCCAGGTCGGCGCCCTGGTGAGGTGAGGCGATCGTCATGATCGTGCCGAGCTGACCCGTACCGGCGCGAAGCTCCAGGAGTTCGAGGGCGCGTCGAGTCACCACGCCACCGAGGCTGTGAGCGACGATGTCGACGTGGCGCCCGGCCGGGCGGCCGACGCCATGTCGATCAGATCGGCCAGCCGCAATGCGGACGACTCGATGTCGGTGAATGTGTCGTGGCGCCCATAGGTGTTGGCCGGCAGGACCGACGACAGTGCCGCCGGGCCCGCAGCGCTGCCGTCGAGGCCGAAGGGAGAGGGCGTGCAGCCTCCGGCATAGGAGAACCCCACGACGTCGTCGACGTCATATCCCAGGTCGAGAACATCGAGTTCGCCGATGCTGGCGCCGTCGCTCGAACTGCCCAGGCCGGCGACCTGGATCAGCACCCGGTTCTCCACCGACGGTGCGTCGCTCCAGCTCGATGGTGTCGCCAGAACCGGTCGTTGCCGACGCCTCCGGCCACGACCGTGCACTCCCGGTGATACCACGAGGCAGCGGCCGATGCCGTGTCAGCGACCACGCTCAACGGATGGAGGTCCTCGGCGCTGTCGACCATGGCCAACGGCGAATCGAACACGTGACGACGCAGAGCCGGCTGGCCGATCGGCGGGCGAGCGGCGACGGGCAACCGAGCGGGGACGAGGGCGACGGCGATCGCTACGCCCTCGATCAGGAGAGCAGGGATCGAGGTAGGTTCCGCCCAGCCGGCGGTGAGATGGAATCCACGGCCGGCGATCGCCGAGAACCTCGCCGGCCGCCACGTGCTGCCCACGCACCACCTGGATCTCGTCGAGATAGGCCAGCGTGGATCGCAGGTCATTGCCGTGCTCGACGACCACGAACAGGTCGCCGGCCACGGATCCGGCGAAGATGACCCGCCCATCGTCGACCGCACTGGACGTCGGTGGGTTCGGTCAGGTCGTACTCGAGGCCCCGGTTTCCCGCTCGCGTATGGACCGGTCGGGGCCCGGAAGGGATCCCTCACCGGTGCATCCACCGGTGCCTGCCAGTCGATCGCTGTCCTCGGCCATCGCCGGCGTGACGACGACGAACAAGAGCGCAACGGCGACGATCGGTCCCATCCAGAGGAACAGGCGCGCGCCCTCGAGGATCGGTGGTCGGCGACGAGTCGGCGAGAGGTGGTCGCCGACGAATTGCCGGTGGCCTCAGACCGCCTCGCGCTCCTGGGCCGCCAGTCGGCTGCGCAGATGGAGAACCGCCTTGGTGTGGATCTGGCACACCCGGGACTCGGTGACGCCGAGAACGTTGCCGATCTCGGCCAGGGTGAGGCTCTCGTAGTAGTAGAGCGTGAGGACGATCTTCTCCCGGTCACCCATCCGATTGATCGCATCGGCGAGCATCTGGCGGAGTTCGATTCGTTCGTACTGACCGCCCGGTCCGTCATGGCGGTCCGCCAGCGTGTCGCCCAATGTCATCGACTCGCCGCTCGAGAAACTCAACGTCTCGTCCAGTGCGACCATACCCAGCGAGGAGATCTGGTTGTACAGGTTGGTGAGCTGCAACGGGGTGAGGTCGAGCTCCTCGGCGATCTCGTCGTCGGTGGGGGCTCGATGCAGCCTCGCCTCCAGCTTGGCCATCGCCCGCTCGACCGATTTGGCCTTTGCCCTGACCGATCGTGGCACCCAATCGATCGACCGGAGCTCGTCCAGCACCGCTCCCTTGATACGGGAGATCGCATACGTCTCGAACTTGAATCCTCGTTCGGGATCGAACTTGGTGATGGCATCGATCAAGCCGAACATGCCGTAGCTCACGAGATCGGCCTGGTCCACGTTCTGGGGCAGTCCAGCCGCCACCCGACCCGCCACGTACTTCACGATCGGTGAGTAGAAGACGATCAGGCGATCCCGATCCGCCTGATTGGCGTCGGCCTTGTAACGGACCCACACCTCTTCTGCTTGAGTTGGATTGTCGATATGCGCTACGTCCGCCACGTGTCCCGCCAAGGTGTGAGTGCCGCCTGAATCGTCGGTCGTCCTTCGTACCCACGCTCCGTCGGCACTCAACCACACTTCGTGAGGATTGAGCGAGATATTTTCCGGGGGCTCGCCACCGTCGTCGTTCAGATCGATGTCGTCGGTGAGATCGATCTCCAACTCGGCGGTGGGCACGAAACCCAACGCCTGGAGGTATCGGGCCCTGACCTGGAAGCTCACAGGCGGTCAAGGCTAGTGCTCCTCGCCATGGGAACGTCCGATCATCGATCCATCGACGCAGAGGTGCCCGCTAGCGGGCCAGCCGCTGTGTCATCGCCAGCAGCTTGGGCGGCGCAAGATCGAATCGGGCCAACAGATCGTCGAGATGCACCGGCCCGGCGCTGACCTCGTCGAGCAGTCGTGCGTCGATATCGGTCATCATGCTCAGCATCGGCTCGCCACCTCCGGGGCCGACCCCGTCGGCGAGGTGTTCTCCGGTATCGCCGAACCGAGATCGATCCCGACCATCTCCAGAATGTCCTCGCCCCGTCCTGACCGGAGCCACACCGTCCATCAGCAACTCGTTGGTGCCCTCCGATGCACCACTGGCCACCGAACCGGGCACCACAGCGACCTCGATCCCCCGGGCCGCCGCCTCATCGACGGTGTGCAGCGCTCCTCCACGGCGATGACTCTCCACGATCGACGACGAGTTCGGACAGGCCGGCGATCAGCCGATTCCGGGCCGGGAACCTCCACCGGGTCGCTCGTTCGCCCATCGGGGTCTCGGAGATCAGAACTCCGTCGTTGGCGATGTCGTGCCAGAGGTGCCGATTCCTCGGCCGGGTAGACCATGTCGAGCCCGCTGGCAACGACCCCGACGCAGCGGGACGCTGCGCCCTCGCGTTCGAGCGCCCTCGGTGGGCGGCGGCGTCGATCCCCAACGCCAGACCACTGACCACCGACACGCCCGCCTCGGTGAGCGTGCAACCGATCTCGTGCGCCACGGCTCGGCCGACGGCGCTGCATCGCCGTGTACCCACCACTGCGATGCGTCGCCGCAGCGACGAGTAGATCGGGATCGCCACGCACGAACAGCAGGACCGGCGGGTGAGGATCGAGCGCGAGAACGGCCACGCGTCATGTCCTGCTCCGAGGATCAGATGATCGTCGCCGATGTTTCTGGCCACGATGGCCTCGACGTCCTGGCGGCGCAGATCCATCGCGCCACTCGGTCGACCTGGGCCTGGCGAAGTTCGGTCGCCGGAGGTGGCAACTCCGGGTGAGAGCTGGCCTCGCAGAAGACGTTCCACCACCGCCTCGGGTTCGACGGTTCCCAAGAGCCAGCGAGCCCGACTGACCCCCACGTTGGCGAGGGTGATGATGCGCAGCGCGGCGGTGAGCGAATCGGGGGGTATCGGTCAGATGGTGCAGCGGGCCTCGGCTCGGTCATGAGGCGTGCTCGGAGACCATGGACGACGGAAGCACCCGCACCGCGAGTCGCCGCATCGAGCAGCTCGGCATCGAGTTCGGCGGGGTCCGCCGCTGAGGTCCGACAGCGTGCGGGCCACGCAGCCGGACGCGGTGGACGCCCCGACCGGTGAGATCGCCCCGGTCGAGTGATTCGAGCAGACGGGTACGGCCCGACGCGGTGAGCGGGGCGAACTCATCGATCCTGTCCGGCGGGATATCTGCGTTGCAGCTGAAGCCACGATCGGCGGCCAACCGGCGAACGGCTGGCCACCCGATGTGCGACCTCGGCGGTGGTCTCCTCCTGACCTCCACCGAGCAACAGGTGAGGGTCAGGAGGTTCGACCTGGATGCGAAGATCGAAGCGATCCAGAAGTGGTCCCGAGAGCCGGCGCAGGTAGCGGGCGATCGCGGCCGAACGCAACGACACGACCCTGCCGTCCTGGCGTAGCCGCAGGGACACGGATTGGTGGCGGCGACCAACTGGAATCTCGCCGGCATGATCCGCGGACCGGCCAGGCGGCTCACACGAATCCTTCCTTCCTCCAACGGCTGGCGCAGAGCCTCGAGCACGGCGACGTTGAACTCGCCGAGTTCATCCAGAAACAGGACTCCCCCGTGGGCCAGAGACACTTCGCCAGGACGTGTCGATGCGCCACCGCCGCCGATCAGGGCCGCGGTTGAGGCGGAATGATGGGGGGCCCTGAACGGCGGCGACCGCACCAGCCCACCCGGCGGGAGGGGCAGACCGGCGGCGGAATGGATGCGAGTGGTGACGAGGGCGTCAGCATCGCAGAGATCCGGGCAACAGCGAACACAACCGGGAGGCGAGCATCGTCTTTCCGGCCCCGGGCGGCCCGATCAGAACGAGATGATGTCCACCGGCGGCGGCAACCTCGGCGGCGAACCGGGCCATCGGTTGACCCCGGACATCGGCGAACTCGAGCAACGAGTCGCTCAGCCGCGTCGCCCTCGCGGAACTCGGCCAGAGCCGGAGCCGGACCATCCGCCTGCACACGCGTGAACGAGTTCGGCCAGACTTCCGAGCAGACGGACCTCTCCCGGTCTGCACCAGGGACACCTCGGCCCGATTGCCGACGGGAGCGAGGAACTGGCTGCCCCGGGACGCGGCGGCGATGATGATCATTCCCGGCACCGGCCGGACGCTCCCGTCCAGACCCAGCTCGCCCGCCATCCCGAGATCGGCGATCGACTGCGCCGGCAACTGCTTGTCGGCCACCAGGATGCCCGGCGGCGATCGCCAGATCGAGCCCGGCGCCCGTGCTTCTTGATGTGGCTCGGCGCCAGATTGACGGTGATCCGCCGTTGCGGGCCACCGCAGCCGGCTGTTGGCTATCGCTGCCCGAACACGATCCCGGGATTCACGACAGGCGGCATCGGGCATGCCGACCACCGCGTAGCTCGGCAGCCCATCTCGCACGTCGACCTCGACCCGGACGGGAACGCCATCGATCCCGTCGACGACCGCTGAGTGCACTGTGGCCAACATCGTGGGTCCTTGTCGATTGACCGCCGAAGCGGGGACTCCTCAGTTGGGCCGAATGGCCGAGCACAGATGCCGGCTGTGTTGTGACGTACTCTAACTACTTCTGTTTGCTTTACACAACCCTCGATGACATTGCCTTCATCTACTGACCCAGCAGCCGCGGTGCCAGTGGCGCCGTAGATCGGGCGCACTCCGGGGCACCGCCACGACGTGGCCGAGCCCCGTCGGGAATCTCGTTGCCACAACCCGGGCACACGATACGGCTTGGTCGCCTCGTAGGGCTGAACGAAGCGTACGTCGGCATCGGGAGCGTCCGATGGGATCACGCAGCGTCCGTGCGCCCCTTGCGCTTGGGCTTTCCGGTGCTCTTGGGTCCGGCTTTGGTTCGCCTTGGCTTGGGAGGGGCGGGTGCACGATCGCGTTTCCGCTTCGGCATCAGCCAAACAACGCCCAGGCGATCATCGCCACGAACACCGCGACCGAGGCGGCGGCGTAGACGTAGTCGAGTCGATTCCTGGTGTGCTGCCGGTTCGGATCGAAGCCCATGTCCACATTCCTTCCCCGGGTTCGGATGCTCCGAACCCCGACCACGGCCTTCGCTCGACAGGACCGCACCTACCCGCTGCCGGGCGAGCCTCGGCGACAACCCTACCCCTCCGGTCGGTCCCGGCCTGACAACGCGGTCGCTCCCCGTCGCCGTCTCGGCGATACTCCTCGACATGAGTTTCTCTGATCGTGGAACGCCACGACTCGACCGTGACGGTCACGCTGAATCAGCCGAAGAAGAAGAACGCTATCAACCCGACATGTGGGTCGGTCTGCTCGACACGTTCCGGGACCTTCGGCGTGACACCTCGGTCCGGGTGGTCATCATCACCGGAGCCGGCGACGGCTTCTGTTCCGGTGCCGACGTCTCGGCATTCCTCGCCAGTGCCCCGGCGCCGAGCCCGCCCCTCACCCGCTCCACTCGATGCGCAGGACCAAGGATGTCGCCCTCGCCCTGCATGAACTGCCGATGCCGACGATCGCCAAGGTCAACGGAGTGGCGGCGGGGGCCGGCTGCAATCTGGCACTCGGATGCGACCTGATCATCGCATCCGATCGAGCCCGATTCTCGGAGATCTTTCCCAAGCGGGCGCTGTCCCTGGACTTCGGCGGTGCCTGGATACTTCCGCGCCTGATCGGGTTGCATCGCGCCAAGGAACTGGCGTTCTTCGGTGACATCCTCAGCGCCGTCGAAGCGATGGAGATCGGACTGGTCAACCGGGTCGTCCCCCACGACGAGTTGGATGTCACAGTGCAGGAATGGTCGGATCGCCTGGCGGCCGGACCACCATTGGCCCTGACCCAATCCAAAGCGATGTTGAACAAGTCGATGGGTCTGAGCATGGAGGAAGCTCTTGATGTCGAAGCAGCAGCACAAGCGATCAACCTGGGAACGGCTGACAACGCCGAAGCTGCGCTCGCGTTCTTCGAGCGGCGGGATGCGGTCTTCGAGGGCCGCTAGCACCGTCATCGCCATCGCAATGGTCGGATTCATCGTGTCGTCCTGCGCCGCCGGGAGCGTCCCGGCAGCTCCGACCAACGACGCCGAGCTCGTCCTCGGGCAGGGTCTGTACGCCAACCAATGCGCAAGTTGTCACGGAGTCGATGGTGGCGGTGGGCGAGGCTCCCAGCTCAACGGTCCAGAACTGCTCGAGGCGTACGCAACCCCCGGGCAGCTCGCCGAGCTGATCGCCAACGGACGTAACACGATGCCCGCCTATGGCGCTCGGCTGAGCGCCGAGGAACTCGGTGCGGTCGTTCGCTATGTCCGAGAGGTCCTCAACACCGCCCCCACCGGCGGGTAGACGGATCGGCTGACACACTCATTGCCATCGTGCGCTCGAGCCGAATCGCTTCGCGATCGCCGCTGATCGGTAGCCGGCGGTCTAGGCCGGTCGAGGTCGACCACCTTGCGACGAGCACGACCTGTACACGACCGCTCGTCGCTCCGACCGACCGGGTTCAGAACGCGTTTTCGTAGACGAGCAAGTCGGCCCGCGAGTCGACGTCGACCACGTCGAAGCGCAGCGTCGCAAACCGTTGACCCGTGTGCCGAAGCCAAAGGATGGCGAGGGTCCTGATTCGACGCTGCTTGACTGGAGTGACCGCCTCGGCACCCGTGCCGAAACGAGCCGACGATCTGGCTTTCACCTCGACAAAGACCACCGTCGAGCCACGGGTGCACACCAGGTCGAGTTCACCCTCCCTGACCCGCCAATTCCGGGCGACGACGGTGAAACCCTGCGCGTTCGTACCAACCGGCCGCCGCCTGTTCGCCCCGACGGCCGAACTCGGCTCGGCGGCGCGCTCACAGCTCGAGCGTCGGTAGTTCCTCCACGGTGATCCCTCGTGTGCTGGCCACCGTCACCTCGGCAAGAAACCTGCTCTTGCGATACATGTCCCAGACCCAGCAGTCGCTGAGCCGGTATTCGATGAACGGATCCGACGGATCCGGAGATCCGTTCGACCTTGTTGGCCAGGTAGAACCGACGTTCGGTCTCGACCACGAAGCGGAACATCGAAATCACGTCTCGATACTCGGTGTAGAGCGCCAGTTCGATCTCGGCTTCGTACCGTTCGAGATCCTCGCTACTCATGTCGAGCGAGCACGACCGTCACGCCGATCAGTTCTCGCGCTTCTCTTTGACCTTGGCGGCCTTGCCGATCCGGTCGCGGAGGTAGTAGAGCTTGGCCCGCCGAACGTCGCCTCGGGACACGACCTCGATCTTGTCGATGATCGGCGAATGGGTCGGGAAGGTTCGCTCGACACCGACGCCGAAGCTCAGCTTGCGAACCGTGAACGACGAGCGAATGCCCTCGCCGCGCATGGCGATCACAACACCCTGGAAGACCTGCGTACGCGTCCGGGTTCCCTCGATCACCTGCACATGCACCTTGACATTGTCGCCGGGATGCATCTCGGGACGATCGGTCCGGAGCTGTTCCTGCTCGACTCGTTGCATCAGATTCATGGCGACAGGTCCTCAGGATCCTCGGTAATGTCGAGCAGCGGGTTCACGGCGCTCAGCGATCAGCACGTAGAGGCTAGCGGCGAGCAAACCCATCCGCACCGAAGAACCGCCGTGTCAGGTCCGGAATCCCGGACCTTGCCGGATGCGGGCGCCGAGAATGCGCTGGATCGCCGAGATCGCCACGACCACCGCCCATATCCAGAGGAGTTCGACCGCCCAGCCGGACGGGTCAGGATCAAGACGTACACCACGATCGTCTCGGCACCTTCGGCCAGGCCGGGCCGGTAGCTCCGTGACGGGGCCATCGCAGCCGTGGGTCTCGGCGGGGAGCCGACCAGGCCAGATACGCCGCCCCGTTGATGTAATACATCCAGATCACGACCACCGCGGCGAGTCGCGTCTCGGGCAGAGCGCATATGCGACTGCGGCGACGACGCCACCGTAGATGTCGAAGTCAGCCATCAGATCGATGAATGCACCGAATCGGGTGGGGCCAGCTCCCTGCCGGGCGACGGCACCATCCAGTCCGTCGATGATCCGGTTGCCGAGCCACAGGACGAGTGCCACGGTCCAGTGCTCGGTGGCGGCCGCCGCACACGCACCCGAGTCCGACAGTCCGAAACCGCCGCGGTCAGGGTGGCCGGGGTGACGCCACGCCCACGAGAAAGCCTGCCGTCCGCATCAGCGGAACCTCGACGACTCTGCGGACCTGCGCGTCAAACACCGGCGTTCGGAGCCGGTCGAGCACGAGCAACGGCACACGACACTCACGGGAATGATCATGATCCAGAAACCGGTTCCACCTTCGTATGCTTTCGCAAACACCGACCGAGTGGGCGAACCGGTCATGAGGCGATCGGGAATTCGGGCCCGCATCCGACAGGTACGAACTCGCCACCAGGCCCATCGATCCCGAGACCGACGCTGCTCTGGCACGGCGGTGGCGTTCCCTCCCGGCAGTCTGCGCAGGGTGAACGGCCAGCTGATCGGTCGACGCTCCACCGGGTGTGAGGCCACCCACGGCATCTTCCCGAAGTGCGACTTCAGCTGCAAACCCTGCTATCACAGCGCCGACGCCAACAAGGTCAGGGTGGACGGCGCTCACACCCTCGCCGAGATCGATCGTCAGATGGCGTATCTTACGATCCAGCGCGGCCACGGCCAGTATCGCCCAACTGATCGGCGGGGAGGTGTCGCTGCTCGATCCGCAGGCGATCACGGTGATGCGCTGGCGGCGATGCGGCGATTCGGTCGGATACCGATGAGCTTCACGCACGGCGACTTCGACTACGACTATCTCCGGGCGGTGGTGACCGACGTCCAGGATCGACCGCGGTTCTCCCACGGTCTCGTTCGCCTGCCACATCGACACGACCATGGTCGGTCGGTCCGGTGCGCAGAAGCCGACATCGCGAAGCGGAACTGCACGACCATCGGGCCCGGTTCTGCGAGATGTTCGAGCGGTTGGAGAACGAGTACGGCATCACCTCGTACCTGGCCCACAACATGACCGTGACCCCGACCAACATCGATCAGATCGCCGACGTCATCCGATCCTGCCACGATCAGGGCTGGCGCATGTTCAGCTTCCAGCCGGCGGCCTACATCGGCAACGAGCACCGGTGGCGAGACGGCTACCGGGAGCTGACCTCGGATCGGGTGTGGAACGAGGTCGAGACCGGCGCCGGCACCCCACTCCCCTATGGAGCGCTCCAGTTCGGCGACACCCGCTGCAACCGGGTGACCTGGGGTGCCTACCTCGGGGACCGCTACACACCGCTTGCTCGACGACACCGACCGACGGGACCACGATGTGGTCAACCACTGGCTGGCCGCGTTTCCCGGCAACTTCGCCCTGAGAGGTCGTGGCGAGTCGGCGTGCGATTCGCCCGATCCGTTGCCGCCCACCCGATGGTCGTTCCGACCTCGGCCGGCTGGGCCGGCAGATACATCGCCCGCGGCGGTGGTTGGCGGCAGCGCTGGTGGGCGGCGAAACCGGTCACGTTCGTGATGCATCAGTTCATCGACGCCGCCGACACCGCCGCCGCCTGGGAACACCTCAACAACGGTGAACGAGCGGTCGAGCCACGCATCCTCGAGGCGCAGGAACGTCTGGAGGCGATGCGCCTACAGCATGGGCCATCCCGAGACCGACCAGCTCGTTCCGGCCTGCGTGCAGCACGGCATCCTCGATCCCAGCGAGAACCGTCAGCTCGCCCAGCTCCTGCCCCTACCGACCCGCCGATACCGGCCGGAAGCAGGGATCCATCGAGAAGCTGGCCGACCTAGGACAACGCGAGTGAGAAGTCGGTGAGGAGCTCCGGACCGTTCTCGGTCACCAGAACCTGGTTCTCCAACTTGACACCCTCGCCGCCGTCCCGAGCACCGACGAATGACTCGACGGTGAGGACCATGTTCGGTTCGAGCACACCGTCGTAGCCCCACCGTTCCCATTGTTCGGGCCAGTAGACCTCCGGATACTCGTCGCACTGGCCGACACCGTGGAACTGGCAGCAGTAGCGGCGGTAGTCGTCGTGGGGTGGGGACCATGCGGTGAACGTCGAGATCGCGGAGGGTCGCACCCGGAACGAGGAGTTCGGTGTTGCGTTCGATCTGCTCGAGCGCCAGCGAATGGATGTGCTGTTGGGCGGCGGTGGGAGTGCCGCCACCGACGCGCCAGGTCCTCGAGATGTCGACCATCATGCCGTAGGCGCCGACGAGATCGGTGTCGTAGCCGAGCAGCTCGCCGTCCTCGACGACCCGGCTGCTCGCCTCCTGCATCCACGGGTTGGTCCGCGGGCCCGAGGCGATGATCTGGGTCTCGATCCATTCGCCGGCCCGCCGGATGTTGCCGGCGTGCAGGATCGCCCACACCTCGCGTTCGGTCATGCCCGGCACGAGTGCGTCATGCATCTCCTGCATCGTGGTCTGGCAGGCGTGGGCGGCGCAGCGCATCGCCCGGATCTCGTCGGGCCCCTTGATCATCGCGGGCGAGTTCCATCAGCTCCTGGCCGTTGCCCAGTTCGATGCCCGCTCCCGCCAGTCGCTGGTACCCCACCAGGTGGCACTGATCGATCGCCATCCGGGCCCGGGGGCCGGCGTGGGATTCGATGACGTCGATCATCTCGTCGGCCCACCGATTGGCCTGTTCGTCGTAGCGGGGGCCGGCGAGGAAGTAGGTACCGCCGATCGCCGGGCGGATCTCGGTGACCACGTGGCTGTGAGCGTCGAGGAATTCGCATTCGTTGAATTCCCAGACGATGCACGAACCGTCCCGACCCACCCAGCAGTAGCGGGCGGCGTTGTGCATCACCCAGATCTGCATGTTCGTGGAGTCGGTGGCGTAGCGAATGTTCATCGGATCCATCAGGATGGCGCCGTCGTAGCCCAGCCGGTCCATCTGCGCATGGACCCGATCGATCCGGTACTGCCGCATCGCCGTGAGATCGGGAAGCTCGAGACCGGCGGCGACCCACTCGGCGGTGAGAACCGGCCCGGGGCCGATGTTGAGATGGTGGAGGTCGGTTGCGGCCCGCGCCACCTCGACACTGGCGTCGGCAAGGCTCGACATGATCCTCGGTTGCTTGGGAGGGACCTGCTCCAACACCATCATCCGATGATCCCACACTGCGGGGCGGGAGTCTCAGAATCGCGAGAGGAGCTCTTCCTCCTCGGCGGTGAGACCACCGCGGCCGGCGATGAGGTCCGGTCGACGTTCGAGCGTGAGACGCAGGGCCTGAGCTCTCCTCCAGGCGCGATCCGACCGTGGTCACCGCTGGTCAGGACGTCGGGAACGCGCCATCCCCTGAACTCCGAGGGTCGGGTGTAGTGCGGGTACTCGAGCAATCCGTCGGTGAAGGACTCATCACCGGTCGAATCACGATTGCCGAGCACGCCGGGCACGAGTCGTCCAACGGCTTCGACCACCGTCAGCGCGGCGATTTCGCCTCCTGCCAGAACGACATCGCCGATCGAGATGACGTCGTCGACGGCGTGGTCGATGATGCGTTGATCCACACCCTCGTAGCGTCCGCACAGGATCGAGAAGCCGTCGAGCTCGGCCAGCTCCTCGGCGACGGCCTGGTCGAAGCGACGACCGGCCGGTCCCATGTAGATGAGCGGTCTCGGCGGCACGCACCTCGTCCAGCAGGTCGAAGACCGGCTCGGGTTTGAGGACCATGCCCGGGCCGCCACCGAAGGGGGAATCGTCGACGGTCTGGTGAACGTCGGTCGTCTGGGAGCGGAGGTCGTGGCTACGCAGATCGAGCAGGCCCTCGTCGGCCGCTCGACCGATGACGCCGATAGTCATGGCGCTTCGGACGAACTCCGGGAAGATCGTGAGGACGTCGATGCGCATCGACATCAGCCGTCGTCGTCGAGGAGGCCGAGGGGCACGTCGACGGTCACGGTGGTATCGTCGTGCGGCAACGTAGAACGTCAATGGCACCAATCGACCGTCGACCAGTTCCATCAGGTCCGACGCCGGGTTGGCCACCACCGAGACGATGTCGCCGTGATCGGTGGCCGTCGGGGGTCAGCAGACGTCTGCCGATGAGATCGTGAACGAAGACATCGCCGGTGTCCTCGAGCGGGTCGGCGAACAGCAGATGCCCGTGAAGTGATTCGGCCTGTTCGCGGGTGTCGACCCCGGCGAAGTGGACGATCCACCGGTCCTTGTGCGGGCTGGCCCGCTCGACGGTGAGGATCCGATCGGACCTGGTGACGAGTTCGGCTCCAGGGGCGGTGCGTTCGTCCAACCGGTCGGTGATGAACTTGACGAGAACGTCGCCACCGAGTCCATGCGGTTTGGTGATGCGACCTATCTCGAGCCGATCCGGCATCGGTCAGCCCCCGACCTTCAGTCGACGAACTCCACCTTGCACGTCACCCCGTCGATGCTGCCGGCCGCGTTGACGATCGTTCGGATGGCCGAGGCGACCCTTCCTCGACGACCGATGACTCGACCCATGTCCTCGTCGTTGACCGTGACGTCGAATCGAACCGCATGGTCACCCTCGACGCTGGTCTCGATCGAGACCTCGTCGGGATAGTCCACGATCGATGTGCAGAGGTGCGTCAGCACGGCGTGGGCTCGGGGCGCAAGCTCGCTCACGCCGAGGCGCCGCCGTGGTGCGTGTCCGTGGTTTCTTCGGCTTCGGCGACTCGTGCCGCCTGCGATGACCTCGGGGGTCTTGCCGCTGGTGAAGTCGGCCCAGGCTCCGGTGACTTCGAGCAGCTTCTTCACCCGGTCCGACGGTTGGGCACCGTGGCGGAGCCAGTGAACGGCCCGGGCGGAATCGATGTTGATGACCGAGGGTTCGCTGCGGGGATTGTAGGTCCCGACGATCTCGATGAACCGACCGTCACGGGGCGAACGAGCGTCAGCGGCCACGACACGATAGGTGGGTTGTTTCTTCTTGCCCATGCGCATCAGGCGCAAACGAACAGCCACGTTGTTTCCTTACTGGAGAAGCGAGCGGTGAACAGCCCGAACTGGGCGACCCTGGATCGTACCGGCGCCGCGGGTGTCCGCCACCGGCGTATCTCGACGAGGTCGGGTTCGCTGCGCCCCCTTGCGCCGGGTCGGCGACGAGCGGCGCCGGCGAGGTGTAATCTAGGAGCCCATGTTCGAAGGCTTGACCGACACGTTCGAGGGGATCTTCGGGCGTCTCTCCAAAAAGGGACGGCTCACCGAAGCCGACGTCGACGAGGCGCTCCGGGAGATACGCCTCGCTCTTCTCGAAGCCGATGTCAATGTGCGGGTGGTCAAGGCCCTCCGCAACCGGATCAAGCAGCGGGCTGTCGGTGAAGAGGTCCACAAGGCTCTGAATCCAGCCCAGCAGGTCGTCAAAATCGTCAACGAGGAGTTGACCCGGAGTCTCGGCGGCGAGACGTTCGTGCTGACCTACAACCCCAAGCCACCGACCGTGGTGATGATGGCCGGCCTTCAGGGGTCTGGCAAGACCACGACCGCAGGCAAACTCGCGCAGTGGTTCAAGACCCAGGGTCGCAACCCGCTGCTGGTCGGTGCTGATCTGCAGCGCCCGGCGGCCGTCGAGCAGCTTCGCACACTGGGCGGACAGGTGGGGGTACCGGTCTACTCCGAACCCCTCGGCCCGGTCGAGGTCGCCAAGAGGTCCATCGAGGAAGCGAAGGCGAGCGGTCGTGACGTCGTGATCATCGATACCGCCGGTCGTCTGGCCATCGACGAGGCCCTCATGGAGGAGGTCCGTCAGATCGGCCAGGCGACCGTACCGGACTACATCTTCCTGGTCGTCGATGCCATGACCGGCAATGATGCGGTCACCGTCGCCGAGGCGTTCAACGACAAGCTCGAACTCGACGGTGTGATCCTGACCAAGCTCGATGGCGACGCTCGTGGTGGCGCGGCATTGAGCGTCAAGGAGGTGGTGGGCAAGCCGATCGCCTTTGCCGCCACCGGCGAGAAGCTCGACGCCCTCGAGGTCTTCCATCCGGATCGGATGGCGAGTCGCATCCTGGGCATGGGCGACATCATGTCGCTGATCGAGAAAGCCGAGCAGGCGTTCGAGAAGGACGAAGCCGAGGCAGCCGCCCAGGCGATGATGGAGGGCCGATTCACCTTCGACGACTTCCTCGACCAGATGCAGCAGCTGAAGAAGATGGGTTCGTTGTCGGGGCTGATCGGCATGTTGCCCGGCGTTCCCAAAGAGGTCCGGGACATGGAGATCGACGACCGGGAGATCGGCCGTGTCGAGGCGATGATCAGATCGATGACGCCGAGCGAACGAGTCGACCCCAAGCTGATCGATTCCTCCCGCAAGAAACGGATCGCCAAGGGTTCGGGCACCGACCCTCAGCAGGTCGACACGTTGGTGAAACAGTTCGACGAGATGCAGAAAATGATGAAGAAACTCGGCGGACTCGGCACCAAAAAGGCCAAAGGCAAAGGCCGCAAGAACAAGGGTCGGAGTGGATCCAAGGGTGGCGGCCGGGTGACACCCAAGGGAGGCCCTCCGGCGCGGGTGAGCGGTCGGGTCACCCCGAAGGGCACCAAGACGAAGAAGTCACCGCTGATGCTGCCCGGACTGGACCGAGTCGCCGACTCGCTGGAGGACTGAAACACCGGTCGTCGGCTCAGCGTTCGACATCTTGCACCGGCGGGAACCGGTGTGACCGCTGGAGCGTCTCAGCAGGTGAGATGATGACACCGATGATCACAACCGGGCTGGCACGGCGCTGTTGGACCGCACTTGTGGCGGTCGCGCTGAGCCTTGGGGTCATCGGATTCACCGCCTCGCCGGCAGCGGCCGAGCCGCTGGTGAGCGTCACCACTCCGGCCGGAGACCGCTACGCACCGGGCGAACCGCTGCCGTTGCTCATCGAGATCACCGCCAACGGCGCGATCGACGGCACGATCAGCGTGCGGGTCCAGGGGATCGAGACGGTGACGCAACGATTCGACGTGGCGGGCGGTGCCACCAAGACGATCATCGTCATCTCCGACACCCTTCGCTGGGGTGCTGATCTGGTGGTGGACGTCCGCACCTCCGACGGCGACGTCAGCCTGCGACCTCGGCTGATCGATGATCCTGAAGCCGAACTCGTCGGGGTCCTGCCCTCACTCCAACAGCGCGGTCTGCCGGCGACGACCCGGACGATCACCGGGGACCGGACGGCGCGGCTCTATGAACTCACCGAGCAGGTGCTGTTGGCCGGCCCGACCGCGCTCCGGATGTTCGACTCGATGGTCGGGTCAATCGAGGACGTCGATCAGCTCCCTGCCTCGGCCCAGGAATCGCTGCGAAGCTGGACCGCCGGCGGCGGCAATCTGATCCTGGACGACGCCGTAGGTTCGGCCGTGCCGGATCTCGGCCTGGCAGCAGGCGGAATGGTGACGCAGACCTACGGCTTCGGCACCATTCGCTTCACCGACGGCCAGCTCCGGCGCGGCTCCGCCGATGGGGTGATCGGCACCACGTCGAAGATCCGGGAAGTGGAGTTCGGACGCAACGTCGATCCGAGCATTTCGGGCCGTCTTCTGGTTCGAGATGCGGGGATCGAGATCCCCGGGATCGGCGCCCTCCTCCTGCTCGTGGGCGGCTACATCCTCATCGTGGGTCCGGTGCTGTTCCTGCTGTTGCGCAGGGGCAATCGGCAACCATTGGCGTGGGCTGCGATTCCGGCGGTGGCCGCCGTCGCGGTGGCGGCGGTGTGGGGCGTGGGTCGCGCCCAGCGATCCGACGTCGATCTTGCCCATGCGAGCGTGATCGCCCATGTGAACGGTGTCCACATCGAGGAGTCGGAGGTGTTGATCGCCAGCGCCAACGGTGGGTACGTGGGCATCGACATGAGCGACGGTTTCTCTGCAACCAACCGATCGTTCAACGAGTTCGGCGAGCAGATCATCCGACCGGTGGAGTCCCGAGATGACTCGATGGGACTCAGGCTCAACCCCGGTGAGGCGTCGCGTCTCACGGTGGAACGCGTGGGTGATCCGCGGACGGCTCCAGAGGCTTCGTTCCGCATCGAGGTCGACGTCGAGGACAGGCGGCTGGCCGGCACCGTGACCAACACCAGCGGCTGGGATCTCGTCGACGTGCAGGTGGCGGTGGGCAACGCTGTTGTCAACGTCGGTGATCTGGCGGACGGTGCGAGCGCCGAGGTCGACCTGGACGCGCAGTTCGCCTACGTACCGATAACGAACGACCGGCTGTTCGAAACGATGCGCCAGGACCAGTTCCCCTTCGGCGGCCAGGACGATCTCGCCGTCAATGCCGGAGCGTTCTCGACCTGGGTCAGCCGGCATCCCGGCAGTCGATCGGCGGGCCAGGTCCTCGCGGTGGGCTGGACACGGGAACCGGCCGCTCCGGTGAGGACCGATCGGGGGACGCCGATCACTCGGGGACGGACGGCATTCGTCACGATCGAGGCGATCGTCGACGACGCGTCCCCCGAGGTGCGCTACGGCGAGGCGACCGCCGCACTCCAGCGATTGTGGGACTTCGAGCTCAACGACGTGGTGGCGCAGGGTTTCGTCGAGGTTCCGACCGAGGTTCTCCTCACCCTGCCCCATTCGGCCGATCTCGACGGTACCTACGTGCTGGAGATCCCGGGCGACGTCGCGGCGATCGATCTGTGGACCGGTTCGAGCTGGGATCCGGTTGGCGACGAGGTGGACAGGGCCAGCGGCATCCTGGTGCTGCCCGCCGAAACGGTCATCGACGGCAGGGTGCACGTGCGCATAGGGTTTTCCCAATTCGGCAGGTCGCCGATGCCGGTTCTTCGCTCCGCGGCCGCTGCCAACGAAGCACGCGAGCCTGCGACACCGGCCACCGCAAACACGAGCGCGGGTCCCCGGCCTGAGCCTGGATCGTGCGACCGCACGGCACGACCTCGGTGTCCCCGCGGGAGCACACCCATGGTCGCCGTCGACCCCATCATCCAGGCCCGCGGGCTGACCAAACGCTACGGGAACCTCACCGCCCTCAACGAGTTCACGCTCGACATCCCGAGGGGCAGCATCTACGGGATCATCGGCCCGAACGGGGCGGGCAAGTCAACCGCCTTCTCCATCCTCGCCACACTTCTGAAGCCGACCAGCGGCACGGCCCGAGTCTGCGGTGCGGACCCGACCAAGGCGCCGAAATCGGTCCGCAAACACATGGGCTACATGCCCGATGTGATGGGTGTCTACGAACGTCTGACCGTTGCCGAGTATCTCCAGTTCCATGCCGCGGCCTACAAGGTCCCGAGGGCGGACTGGCCGGAACTGGTCCATGGGCTGCTGCAACTGGTCGACCTCGACGTGAAGGCTGATGCCCTCGTCGATCGTCTGAGCCGGGGTATGAAGCAGCGCTTGTCGCTTGCTCGAGCGATGGTGCACGATCCGGATCTGCTGATCCTCGATGAACCGGCCAGCGGTCTGGACCCAAGAGCCCGTATCGAGTTCCGCGAACTGCTGATCGCCCTCCAGGAGATGGGCAAGACCGTGCTCATCAGCTCGCACATTCTGGCCGAACTCCAACGGATGTGCACCGACATCGCGGTGATCGAAGCCGGCAACCTCCTGGCCGCCGGCTCCCCGAAGGCGATCCTGGAGCAGCTGGGCAACGGCCGCCGGGTGAAGGTGACCTTCGACGATCGATCGGTCGAAGAGTTCAGCGTCACCGATCTGGCCGATCAGGCAGCACTCCTTCGTCGCCTGGTCCTGAACAACGATCGAGAGGTCGTGGAATTCACCGAGATCGCCACCGACCTGGAGGGTTTGTTCCTTCAGATCACACAGGGGATCGTGCAATGAGGTCCGACGACGTGGGCCGGAGGTCGTGGTGAGCGCGCTCGCAGCGGTGTTCCAGAATCTGAACCCGGTGCTGGACCGTGAGCTTCGCCAGCGGAGCCGCTCGGCCCGTTCGATCGTAATGATGTCCCTGCTGTTGACCGCGCTGGCGGGCGTCCTGTACATCGCCCACCTCGCGATGACCGACACCAACCAGTTCGGAGATCCGCTGAGAGCGATCTCGACCGGGACCGGTGCGGTCATGTACGAGTGGGTGTTGTTCACCGAACTGGCGCTGCTCTTGCTCATCATCCCGGGCATTTCCGCCAGCGCCGTTTCGGGCGAACGTGATCGCCAGACGCTGGTGACCCTTCAGGTCACCCTCATGGGCCGGGTCAGCATCTTCTTCGGCAAGGTGGCGGCGTCGAGCGCCTTCGTGCTGCTACTGCTGGTCGCCTCGACACCTTTGCTGGCGGTTCCGTTCCTCGTCGGTGGTGTGGGTCTGGGATCGAATCCTGATGGGCTTCGTGGTCACGCTGTGCACCGGTGTCATCTACGCGACGTTGGGGGTCGCCTGCTCTGCGGTCTTCCGGCGGACGCAGACGGCGACGTTGCTGACTTATGTGATGGTGTTCGCCGCGGTGGCCGGGTCGATCGTCGTCCTCGCCGTCCTCGCCGTCATCCAGACCGCCCAGGGTGACTTCACCGATCCGTCCAAGATCTCGCTGTATGCCAACCCCTTCGTCGGCGTGGCCGACGCAGCCGGCGAGCTGAACAGGGGGTTCGACTTCCCCGGTCCCTTCAGCGCGATCAAGCAGGCGATGTGGGGCGAGCAGCTCGACGGCGGCACGACCGGCGTCGTGCCCAACTGGGCGACGGCCCTGATCGTCCAGGCGGCGATCACCGGAGCCTGGGTTGTCGCTGCGCTGCGCCGGCTCCGTCTACCACAGCGAGAGATGGACTGACATGCACGAGTTCCTGGCGGTGATGACCCGACGACTGAGGGTGGTGTGGGCCTGGGCGTTCACCGGCTGGGTGGCCCCGGTCGTCGTGGCCGCGCGCCCTGGTTCTGGTACTGGTCGGCTGGTTGGTTCCATGGGGATGGTTCGAGCCGGCCGCTCTGGTGGTGGTTGTCGGTTCGTTGATTGCGATCGCCCTGGTGGCTGCGGTCCGGCCCCTGACCGACATCAGGGCGGCCAGGGCTGCCGATCGTGGGCTCGGGACCGATGACGCATTCGGTGCTGCGATCGAGTTCGCCGATCTCGACAGCGACTTCGGTGAGGGGATCCGACAACGGGCTGCGATCTTGGCCAAGGCGGCGTCGGCCAAGGCGGCGGCCCCCTTGCCCCGCCTCAGGGGTCGCTGGGCGATCGCCGCCGCACTGGCTGCGGCCGCGCTGGTCATGGGTCTGGTGGCCAATCCCCAGGACGAGGTACGGGCCGAGCGGGCGCAAGCGAACGAAGTGGCCGAGGAGCTGGCCCAGGAGTTGGAGGAGGCGGCGGCCGAGTTGGATGATCCCGACACCGTCGAGGTGGGGGCGCAACTGGATCGATTGGCCGAGGAGTTGCGACAGGCCCAGTCCTTCGACGAGATCTCCGAGCTGTTGAATCGAGCCGAACAGGAGTTGAGCGAACGTTCGCCGAACTTCGCCACCGAGCGCGCCGCCGCCGAAGGTCTCGAACGAAGTCTCGAGACCAACCCGCTTGCCCGGGCAGGGTGCTGGCGGGTCGGCGGCTCGATCAGCTTCGCGGTACCGCCGCCGGGCTCGAGGCTCTCAACGCAGAGCAGCAGCGGGAACTGGCCGACCGGCTCGAGCAGATCGCCGAATCCCAGGAGGCCGGTGATCCTGACACGGCGGAGGCGTTGAGAGAAGCAGCGACGGAGTTGGCCGCCGGGAACCCGAGCGGGGCTCGGGCGGCGCTGGGCGAAGCGGCCGCGGCGCAGGGGGCGAACGCCTCGGCGGTGCGGGGTCAGGTCGCGGCGGGAGCGGCGGCTCAGCGGATGGGAGAACTCGCCGACCGGGCCGCGGCGCAGGCCCAAGGACAAGGGCAGGGACAGGGCCAGGGACAGGGCCAGGGACAGGGACAGGGCCAAGGCGAGGGTCAGGGACAGGGCCAGGGACAGGGTCAGGGCCAGGGCCAGGGACAGGGACAGGGTCAGGGACAGGGCCAGGGACAGGGCCAGGGCCAGGGATCGGCTGGTGGTGCCAGCGGTCAGGTCGGTGGAGCCTCCGGTGGAACCGGGTCCGGTCAAGGAGGTGTCGGGACCCCGGGCGGCACCGACCAGCCGGACGTGGACGGCAACAACGCCGGCGGCACGATCGTGGACCCCGATGCCCTTCAGGCGGGCGATCCCCTCGATCTGGGCGGTTCGCTCACCGGCGACACGCCGGGCGAGGTCGTCGGGCAGGCCGACGGACCGACCCGGTCCGGCGGTTCTCGTGTTCCCCTTTCCTCGGTGGTGGGCGACTACTCCGCCCGGGCCACCGACGCTGCGGCGCGAGCACAGCTTCCACCTCGTCAACAACAAATGGTCGGCAGCTACTTCGATCGACTCTCTCAGCTCTAGGAGCCACGATGACCACACCCGTGCAGCCAACAGCTCACACCGTCGGAGGTCTCGTCGACGATCGAGGAGATCCGTTCCGAGATCGCCAAGGTGATCGTCGGTCAGACCGATCTCGTGCGCAGCGTGCTGCTGGCGCTCCTGGCCGAAGGTCACGTGCTGCTCGAGGGCGTACCGGGCCTGGGCAAGACGATGCTCCTGCGCACGCTGGCCGACACCCTCGACATGCCCTGGAGCCGCATTCAGTTCACCCCCGATCTGATGCCGGCCGACATCACCGGCACCGAGGTCCTCCACCAGTCCGACGGCGGCATGCGCGCCTTCCAGTTCCGGAGCGGCCCGATCAACGCCAACCTCGTCCTGGCCGACGAGATCAACCGGGCCACGCCCAAGACCCAGTCGGCGATGCTCGAGGCCATGCAGGAACGGGCGGTCACCGTCGCCGGTGAAACCCGTCCGCTCCCTCGCCCGTTTCTCGTGATGGCGACCCAGAACCCGGTCGAGATGGACGGCACCTATCCCGCTGCCCGAGGCTCAGCTCGACCGGTTCCTCCTCAAGGTGGAGGTTCCGTTTCCCACCGCCGAGGAACTGATCGACGTCGCCGAGAGGACGACGGGCGCCCACACCGCCAGGCATCGGCGGTGTGTGATGCGGCCACGTTGCGATCGATGATCGCGCTGGTCCGGGAGGTGCCCGTGCCCGACCATGTGACGCGTTACGCCGTCGATCTGGTCGTGGCCAGTCATCCCGACCAGCCCGGGGCTCCCTCCGACATCCGCAACTACGTCAGGTACGGCGCCTCGCCCCGTGGGGTCCAGGCGTTGATCCTGAGCGGCAAGGCGAATGCGCTGATCGAAGGTCGACCCAACGTGAGCACCGACGACGTGAAGAAGGTCGCCAAGGCGGCGTTGCGGCATCGTCTCGTGCTCGGATACGAAGCGACGGCCGACGGGGTCAGCCCGAACGCGCTGGTGGAGTCGGTCATGGGACCGTGACCCCGGCCGGTTCAGGTGTCCGGGGAGCTCCATGACCGAGGCGGCCGGTCCGTCGACCTCTGAGCGGTCGTCCTCCGCACTGCTCGACCCGCGCATCCTCGCCCGGCTGGAACGACTCCAACTCGGTACGCGTCGACGGTTGGCGGGAGGTCTGACCGGTGATCATCGATCACCGACGGCACGGGTCATCGCTCGACTTCGCCGACTACCGCGAGTACACCCCCGGCGACGATCTTCGACGTGTCGACCAGTTCGCCTTTGCCCGACTGGACAAACTCCTCTTGAAGCTGTTCGAGGCCGAGGACGACGTGACCGTTCGACTCCTGATCGACACGAGCGGATCGATGGCCGGGCCGAAGCTTCATCGGGCCAAACAGCTGGCGGCGGCCATCGGGTTCGTGTCGTTGACCCGGCGCGACATCGTCACCGTCCATACCTTTCCGTCCAACGCGCCGCGGCCACGACTGCTGGGCCGGTCGGCGATCGGTCAGCTCTTCGCCATTCTGGAGGGGCTCGAAGCGAGCGGCGAGAGCCCGTTCAGCACCGCGGTGACCCGCCTGCTCAGCCAGCCGGGGCCGCCGGGGATGACCGTGGTGCTCAGCGATCTGTTGACGATCGATTGGGAGCAGGGCGTGCGCCGCCTTCCCGCTCGACGGGGAGACCTCGTCGTCATCCAGGTTCTCGACCGCACCGACATCCACCCCGACCTGACCGGTGACCTCGAGCTGGTCGATGCCGAATCCGGTGCTCGGGTCGAGGTGTCGTTGTCAGCCAAGGTGGTGCAGGACTACTCCCGGATGGCACAGGCATGGGTCGACGAGGTCGCCGGCCGGGTTCGGGCCTGCGGTGGGGGCTATGCCCGGGTCTTCGCCGACGACCGCCTCGAGGACGTCCTGCTGTCGTCGTGGCGCTCCGAGGGCGTCCTGCGATGAGCGGTTGGGGCCTGGCCAACCCGGCCGGTCTGTGGCTCGGTCTTCTCGCCGTGCCGATCATCGCCATGCACGTTCTACGGCCGCGCCGGATCCAACAGACCGTCGCCGCCATCTTCCTGTGGCGCAAGGTCAACCGTCCGGTCTCGGCCGCCAGACCGTGGCAGCGTCTGCAACCGAGCTGGCTGCTGGCCGCCCAGGTTCTGGCCGCCCTTCTGTTGGCCGTGCTCGTCGCTCGTCCCGTGCAGTACACCGAAGAACCGCTGGCCGAACACACGATCTTCATCATCGATGCGTCGGGGTCGATGGTGTCGACCGATGGGTCACCCGAGCGGATCGACGACGCTCGCGACCGGGCCGGTGACCTGCGCGCCCAGCTGCCGGCCGGCGGTGAGGCCTCGCTCGATCGTCGCCGGTGAACGGGCCCGAGCGGTGCTCACCCGAGCGACCGACGAACGCACCGTTCTCCGACGCGCTGGAACGAATCGATCCTTTCCAGGGGGAGGGTGACTTCGCCGGTGCGTTCGCACTCGCCGCCGGTCTGGATACCGGTGATCGTCCGAGCCGGGTGGTACTGATCAGCGACGGTGGGGTCGACGCAGCGGACCTTCGGCTCGCTCCTCCGGGCACCCGATACGAACAGGTGGGCAGCGACACCGCCAACCGGGGCATCAGCCAGATGACGGTCGAACCGACCCCGGGAGGCCTGATCGCCAGGATCAGCGTCCGCCACTACGGTGGCCCGGCGGCATCGCAGTCGATCCGGGTCGACGTCGATGGTCAGACCACCGTCCGCCAGCAGATCGAGCTTGGAGTCCGGTGAGGTCGCCAACCTGAGCCTGAACCTGCCGGCCGGGGAGCGGATCGAAGCCTTTCTCGAACCCGACGATGCATTCGTGCTGGACAACCGTGCGGTCGCGACCGTTGCCCAGTCCCCCGAGATCGAGGTGTGGTGGGTGGGCAGCCGATGACCCGTTCCTCGAGGCCGCGCTCTCGGTCCTGCCCGGCGTCGAGGTGCAACGATCCCCCACCTTCTCCTCGGCGATGCCCGAGGGCACCGACGTCATCATCGCCCACTCGGTCGATGTGCCCGATCGGCTCGCCGCCCCCACTTGGGCGATCGTGCCGCCGGCGGGTGTGCCCGGTTCGGTCGACGTCGTCGGAGAGATCGCTCGCCCGGCGTTGACCCTGATCCGCAGCGACGTGGGCCTGGTCGCCGGCCTCGATCTCTCCGAAGCCCTCTTTGCCCGGTCCCAGCGAGTCGAACTGGCGCCGGAGGCGCAGGTCGTCCTCGGTGCCGAAGGAGCTCCATTGCTGGTGCTGGCCCCGACGTTGGCTGCACCGGTCGTGTATCAGAGCTTCGCCAATGCGGAGAGCAACCTGCCGTTGCAGGTGGCCTTCCCCATCCTGACCGAACGAATCGTCTCCGATCTCGCCAGCGTGGCCGTGCCGCCGGCCCGCGTGCAGCTGGGCGGTGACCTCCCCATCGATCCCCGATCCGACGCCGTCGTGTCGACACCCGAGGGGAACAGCTTCGAGGTCCAGACCGGTTCTGCGCCACCGGCAGCCGATCACATCGGCTTCTGGCAGATCGAACAGCCGGATCGGGCCACGATCGTCGTGGCGGTCAACGCCGACCCGGTCGAAGCGACGATCGCTCCCGTGGCCGAACTTCCGTTCGAGGTGCCTCAGGGGGGCGAAGGTCCCGAGACCGTGCAGGGCCAGATCCTCCGATTGTGGCCGGTCGTGCTGGCCCTCCTCGCCGTCCTTGGCGCCGAGTGGCTCCTGGCCCGTCGCCGATTGGGGGTGAGCCGCCGGCAATGGCGGATCGCCACCGGCCTGCGGGCCGCCGTGGCCCTGTGTCTGGTTCTCGTGTTGCTCAACCCGGGATTCAATCGAGCCACCGACACCGTCGGCGCCGTGTTTCTGGTCGACGCGTCCGACTCCCTCGGTCCCGCCGGGCGCAGCCAGGCCGCCGGATTGGTGGCCGAGGCGTTGGAGAACAGGCCCGACGGCGACCTGGCCGGTGTCGTGGCGTTCGGCCGAGACGCCCGACTGGAAACACTGGTCGACGACGACCCCCGTTTCGCCGGGCTGACCGTGCAGATCGACGCCACCGGCACCGACCTGGCGGCTGCGCTGCGTCTCGGGGCCGCGGCAGCTCCCGGCGATGCCCGCAAACGTCTCGTGCTGGTCTCCGACGGCCGGGCGACGACCGGCGACGTGGCCGATGAGGCTCGCCGTTTGGCCGAGGACGGCATTCCCGTCGACGTGGTCGTGGTGGATCCCCCCCGGGGAACCGATCTCGCAGTGACCGGCGTCGACGTGCCTCCGGTCGCCCGCGACGGCGACGCGGTGGAGATCACCGTCCGGGTCGAGTCACCGGCGGTCACCCCCGCCCGGGTCGAGTTGAGCCGTGACGGGGTGCTGGTCGGTACGCAGGAGATCGAATTGCAGGCGGGCGCCAACGACGTCACCTTCACCGACGTTGCCGATTCCTCGGGCGTGTTGCGGTATGCCGCCGAGGTGTTCGGGCTCGCCGATGCGGTCGGCGCCAACAACCGTGGGTATGCCGCTGTTCCCGTGGCCGGTGCCGCCAAGGTGCTGGTCGTCGACGGCGGGGGCGACAGCGACACCGCCGACTTCACCGCCGGGCTCGAAGCCGGAGGTCTGATCGTGGACCGGGTGGCGGTCAGCGCCGTTCCCGGCGTCGACGAGCTGGTCCAGTACGCGTCGGTCGTCCTGGTCGAACGTCGATGCCCGCGATCTTGCCGCCCCGCAGGTGAACGCCCTGATCGCTGCCGTGCGGGATCTCGGCCGCGGGCATGGTCGTGGTCGGCGGGAACCACAGCTACGCCCTCGGCGGTTACCGCGACCATCCCCTCGAGGAGGTCCTGCCGGTGGTGAGCGAAATCCTCGACCCGCTCCGCCGCCAGACCGTCGCCGAGGTCCTCGCGATCGACACGTCGGGTTCGATGGGAGCCTGCCACTGCGCCGAGGAGGGTGTGAACAACGGTCTCGGTGGCGACAACCGGGTCGACGGTGGCGTGAAGAAGACGAGCATCGCCCAGAACGCGGCGGCCCGGGCGCATCAACGCGCTGGCCGCCACCGACGAGGTGGGTGTGATCAGCGTGAACAACCGGGCCGAATGGGTGATCGACCTCCAGACCCGCCCCAGCCAGGACGTGATCGATGACGGCCTGTCTCGTCTCGAGCCGGACGGGCCCGACCAACGTCGAGACCACGCTGGCGACCGCCGCCGAGCAGTTGCGCACCAGCCAGGCGAATCTGAAACACATCATCTTCTTCTCCGACGGCTTCACCGAGCCGTTCCACCTCGAATCGCTGCGCGCTGACGCCGCCGGACTGAGGGAGGAGGGCATCACCGTCTCGGTCGTCGCCACCGGCGAAGGCGCGGCCGATGAGCTACGCGCCATCGCCGAGGCCGGCGGCGGTCGTTTCTACCCCGGCCGGAACCTCAGCCAGATCCCGGATCTCATCGTCCAGGAGGCGATCCTGGCCTCCCGGGACTTCATCAACGAGGGCGACTTCCTCCCCACCGTCACCTCGAACGCTCCGACGGTCCGGGGCCTCCGGTCCGCTCCGTCGCTGTCGGGCTACGTTGCCACCACCGCCAAGCCGACCGCCCGCGTCGACCTCCGCATCGGACCGGACCAGGATCCGCTGCTGAGCAGCTGGCAGGTCGGTTTGGGCCGGGTCTCGGCCTGGGCCTCCGACAGCGGCGAACGATGGGGATCGGCGTGGTCCGCATGGAGCAATACGATGAGT
>CAWCAF010000024.1:0-83922 GCA_963793385.1 uncultured Acidimicrobiales bacterium | reverse complement strand
AGGTCAGCGACACCCGCGAGGCAGCCCGGCTGGCCGACTTGGTGTCGGGACATCTTGGCGTCGAGGTCGATCAGAAGCAGAAGCTTCTGGAAACGCTGGTCATCGCCGAGCGGCTTGAGGCCGTTTACGGGCTGATGCAGGGCGAGATGTCGGTGCTTCAGGTCGAGAAGAAGATCAAGACGCGCGTGAAAAGCCAGATGGAGCGCACCCAGCGTGAATACTATCTGAATGAGCAAATGAAGGCCATTCAGAAGGAGCTGGGCGACGGCGAAGACGGCAAGGACGAATTGGCGAACTGGAAGAAAAGATCGACGCGACCAAGCTCTCCAAGGAGGCCAGTGAAAAGGCCGAGGGCTGAGTTCAAGAAGCTCAAGCAGATGACCCGATGTCTGCGGAAGCGACGGTCGTTCGCAATTATCTCGACTGGATGCTGTCGCATCCCATGGGGCAAGACGCTCGCGCAAGAAGATGGATCTCGATCGGCGCCCAGGAAATGCTGGATGACGATCATTATCGGCCTTGAAAAGGTCAAGGAACGTATCGTCGAGTATCTGGCTGTGCAAAGCCGTGCAAACAAGATCAAAGGCCCGATCCTGTGCCTCGTCGGTCCGCCGGGTGTGGGTAAGACCATCGCTGGGTAAATCCGTTGCGAAGGCGACGGGACGCGAATTCGTGCGTATGTCGCTTGGCGGTGTCCGGGATGAAGCGGAAATTCGCGGTCACCGGCGCACCTATATCGGGTCGATGCCGGGCAAAGTCATTCAATCGCTGAAGAAGACCAAGAACAACCAATCCGCTTTTCCTGCTCGATGAGATCGACAAGATGGGCCAGGATTTCCGTGGCGATCCGTCGTCGGCGATGCTTGAGGTGCTGGACCCCGAACAGAACTCCACGTTCATCGACCACTATCTTGAGGTCGAATACGACCTGTCGAACGTGATGTTCCTGACCACGGCGAACACCTATAACATGCCGAGCCCGCTGCTGGACCGGATGGAGATCATTCCGCTGGCCGGTTACACCGAGGATGAGAAGCGCGAAATCGCGCGGCAGCACCTTGTCGACAAGCAGGTGAAGAACCACGGGCTGAAGAAGACCGAGTTCGAGCTGACCGATGAGGCTTTGGCCGAGATGATCCGCACCTATACGCGCGAAGCGGGTGTGCGGAACCTGGAGCGCGAGATCGCGAAGCTGGCAAGGAAAGCTGTGACGAAGATCGTTCGCAAGGAAGATAAGAAAGTCGTCATAACGCCCGAGAAACTCGAAGAATTCCTTGGAGTGAAGAAGTACCGCTATGGTCTTGCCGAGAAGGAAGACCAGATCGGTGTCGTCACCGGCCTGGCCTGGACTGAGCGTTGGCGGCGATCTTCTGCAGATCGAAGCCTTGCGCCTGCCGGGCAAGGGCCGGATGAAGACCACGGGCAAGCTGGGCGACGTGATGAAGGAATCCATCGACGCGGCTGCGTCCTATGTCCGCTCGATCGCGCCGAAGATCGGGGTGAAGCCGCCGAAGTTCGACACGATGGACATCCACGTCCACGTTCCGGATGGGGCGACGCCGAAGGATGGTCCGTCCGCCGGTCTGGCAATGGTGACATCCATCGTTTCGGTCCTGACGCAGATTCCGGTCAGGAAGGACATGGCCATGACGGGCGAGGTTTCGCTGCGCGGTAACGCCATGCCGATCGGCGGGTTGAAAGAGAAACTTCTGGCAGCCCTTCGCGGTGGCATCACCACGGTGCTGATCCCGGAAGAGAACGAAAAGATCGAAATCACTCCGGACGATGAAACCTGGTCGGCGTGGCTTGCTCGAGCCGGAGTCGACGACGTCTACTACTCGGCTGCATATGCGAGGATCTGGGCGCGCGAGGAGCACGGCACTTTCGTCGGAGTCCGGTATGAATCGCCGAGCGGTCGAGTCTTTTATCCGCTCTTGCTGGTTCCGCTCGACTCCCTGCCTGGAGGTTCACATCACACAACAGGACGGACCCGACCTCTTCGCCAAGTTGTATGCCAGCAGCCACCTACGTTCGGACCGGTCCTACAAGCTCGGGCGGGCGCTTCTCTACGGGCGCCTCGAGGACGAGCAGCGGTTCAACTCGGTTCGCCGGTTGATCCAGCACGAGGACTACATGTTGCACGTCATGCGGGACGCCGGCGTCGACACGATGGAACCGCACGGCATCGTCGAGATCACCCCCAACCGGGAGTATCTCCTCGTGTCCGAGTTCCTCGACGACGCCAGGGAGATCAGTGACGTCCAGGTCACCGTTTACCTGATCGACACCGGTCTGGCGACAGTGAAAGCCGTGTGGGACGCCGGTATCGCCCACCGCGACATCAAGCCTGCCAACGTGATGGTGCAGGGGGATCGGCTGCGGCTGATCGATGTCGGGTTCGGGCAGATCCGTCCCTCGCCGTGGCGGGAGGCTGTCGACCTGGCCAACATGATGCTCGTCCTGGCTCTCGGTTCGAGCCCCGAACTCGTGTACGAACGGGCACTCCGCGTCTTCACCGAGGACGAGATCGCCGAGGCCTTCGCCGCATCGCGGGGTGTGACGTTGCCTTCGGCCCTCAGGGCCGACGTCCGCCGTGACGGTCGTGAACTACTGGAACGGTACCGGGAGCTGGCCCCATCCCGCCCACCCGTGGCCATCCAGCGCTGGTCGGTGAGGAGGGTGGGCCTGATGATCTGGGTGTCGCTCGTGACGTTGATGATGGTCGGGATCGTGCTCGGCAGCCTGCCCGACATCGGGCTGTGGCCATGAGCGCGAGGGGGTTGGGCTTGCGGGCCCTGGCCGGGCTGGTACCGGTACTGGCGGTGGCGGCAGCCTGCTCGGTGGCCGAGACCATTGCCGCACCATTCTGTGAGGGTGAACCGAGCTCGGCGATCATCGCCGCACAGTCGGTACCGTCGGCAACCCTCGTCGGTTGCTTCGAGCCGCTTCCGGTCGGTTGGGAGGTTGCGCGAGTCGACATCGGACAGAACGGCACGGCTCTCGTCCTCGACTCCGATCGTGCCGGAGCGGCGGCGGCCCGGTTTCACTTCACCGCCCGATGCGAGACCGGCGACGCCGTCCAGACACCGACCGACAACGAGGGAACCGAACGGTATGAGCTGATCCAGTCGGTGAGCCCGGCATTCAGGGCGAAACGGTATTACACCTTCGAAGGGGGATGTCTGTGGTGGGAGTTCGACTTCGACGAAGCTGCGCCGGCGGCGTTGTCGATCGAACTCGGCAACTCGGTCGTGTTGGTCGAGCGTCAGATCGTGAGTGACAACGTGCGCCGTGTGTTTGTGGACGCTGAGCTGTGAGCGTGCTGATCGACACCATGCACCAAGCCGTTTCTTGCTCTCCTCACAGCTCGGTGATGGCGTCGAGAATGTTGAGACGAGCCGCCCGGCGGGCCGGGAACGAGGCGGCGACCAGTCCCGCGATGGTGGCGATGACCGCATAGACGGCCAGCGTGGCCGCGGGGATCGACACCTGGCCGATGAAGGAGTCGGGGATGGCGATCACCGCAAGCCAACCGAAGGCGACCCCCACGATGATGCCGAGGATCGCGCCGAAAAGGGAGACGACCCCGGCTTCGAGCCTGATCAGGCTGCGGGTCTGGCGGCGGGTCATGCCGATCGCCCGCATGAGGCCCAGTTCCTGGGTTCGTTCGAGCACCGACAGGGCCATCGTGTTGGCGATCCCGAGGAGGGCGATGATGATCGCCAATCCGAGGAGCACATTGATCACGACCAGGATCGAGTCGAGCTGACCCTCGATGTCCACCCGGAACTCTTCTCGGGTCTGGAACGCGAGCTGGGGAAAGGCCGACTCCAACGGTTGCAGGGCGGCGCCCACCACTTCGGGTTCGACACCGGGTGCCGCTTTGAGTGCGATCGTGTTGTCGTTGATGTTGTCGAAGTACGCATCCCACGCACTGACGTCGATGAGGTAGTCGTTGACCAGGAACGCACTGTCGAAGATCGCACCCACCTCCAGGTCTGTCGTGCCGGTGGCCGCGAACTCCACCCCGACCGAGTCACCGACCGACAGACCGCGCTCATCGGCGACGTCCCGTTGGAGCAGGATGTGCCCAGGGTCGGCCGCGGTGACCGGATCACCGCTGCGGACGCCCACGTCGAGGAGGTTGGTCAGGACTGTGAAGTCGGTTGCGGCCACACCCTTGTCGACCCCGTCGATTCGGATCGTTCCGTACCGGACCGCCGAGATGTCGCCCACTTCTGGCAGGGCGGCGATCTGGTCGACCACACGATTGCTGAACTCGCCGCCGTTCGGGGCGGTCACCAGATAGTCGGCGGTGAGGGTCGAGCCCAGGGTCTCGCGGAACGATGCCTTGAGCGAGGTGGCGACAACCGTTGCCATGGCGATCAGGGCCAGCCCGATCATCAGGCCGGCTGCGGTGGTGGCCGTCCGCTTGTTGTTGCCGGCGGCATTCTGGCGTGCCATATGGCCGGTGATCTGCCGGCCCGGGATGTGTTCGAGGGGTATCCCGAGCGCCGAGGCGGACGGTGTCGAGAACAATGGGGTAAACATCGACACCGCAACGAACACGAGCACCGCTCCCAGTCCGAGCACGGAGAGGAGCAGACCGGTGTTGTCGGACCCGCCGAACAGCCCATAACCCATCGCCCCGGTGCCGATCACGGCCAGGACGATGGCGATGATCGTGCGGCGGGTGCCTTCGCCCGACCCGAATCGGTAGCCGGCCCGGATGCCGGCCATGGGCGGGATGCCCGCCGCCCGTCGTGCCGGCGAGAGGGCAGCCATGAGCGTGACGCCGACGCCCACCACGAGGGCGACGACGATGGTCTGGGTCGACACGATCAGTTCGAGGCCGGGTAGGTCGAAACCGAGCAGGTTCATCACGCCACGCAGGCCCAGTGCAAGGAGTACGCCACCGCCGATACCGAGAACCGATGCGACGACGCCGATGATGAAGGCCTCGAACATCGCCCCGAAGCGCACCTGACGGGAGCTGGCGCCGAGCGCCCTGAGCAGGGAGAGCTGCCGGACTCGCTGCCCCAGCAGAATGTTGAAGGTGTTGGCGATGATGAAGGTGCTGACGAAGACGGTGACCAGAGCGAAGGCGAGCAGGACGTTGCCGAAGATGTCGATGACAGAACCGAACTCGTCCTGATCCTCGGCGATCACCGCTGTCACCGGAGACGACCTCCACGTCAGAGGGCAGTGCCGCCTGGACAGCGCGTGCAGCAGTTCCTCGTTGGACAGCTCCGGTGCGCCATCGATGCTGATCCACTCGATCAACCCCTCGGTGCCGTCGAGGCGCTGGAGTTCCTCCAGCTGGAAGGAGAGCAGAACCGCACCACCCAGGACGTTGTCCTCGCCGAAACGGTTGATGCCGACCAGCTCGAACGGTTCGGCACCGTTGATGCCGATCATGTCGTAGGTGTTGCCGACCACCATGTTCTCGTTCTCTGCGGTGGTCACATCGATCGCGAACTCGCCAGGACCGTCGGGAATCTCGCCCTCGACGAGGGTCAGCGGGCTGAGAGAGGAACCTTCCCAGTTGTAGGACAGGATCGGCGCACCAGTGGTCTCGATGGGGCCGGCGTCGGTGACGGGCACGATCTTCAAGCTCTCGGTGCCGGGCACGGCCATGTTCACACCGTCCACCGCCGCCACCACCTCGACCACGCTCTCGTCGATCGGTCGCTGGGTCGAGAAGGTCTCGTCGAACTCGCTGGTTGCCTGCACCTGGGCGTCCAGGCCGACGTTGGCGTCGGCCACGATGGTGCTGAACGTGGCCCGGAGGCCGTCGGTGAGCACGAACGACGCCACCACGAAGCTGACGCCCAGCAGTACGGCCAAGGTCGTCAGCAGAAACCGCAACCGGTTGCTGTTCATGTTCCGGAAGCTGAGCAGGACCATGGAACTCATGGCACTCGGACCTCCAACGCCCTGATCCGGTCGAAAACCAGCTCCGGCGTGGGGCTCTCGAGGTGTCCGGTCAGCCGGCCGTCCCTCAGGAACACGACCGTATCGGCGTACGACGCCGCGTCCGGGTCGTGGGTCACCATCACGACGGTCTGGTTCCAGTCGTCGACCGCCCTGCGGAGGAACCCCAGGACCTCCTGTCCCGCTGTGGAGTCGAGGTTGCCGGTCGGCTCGTCGGCGAAGATGATCTCCGGTTGGGTCACGAGTGCGCGTGCGACGGCGACACGTTGCTGTTGCCCGCCCGACAGCTCACCGGGTCGGTGCTCCAGGCGGTCACCGAGTCCCAGGCTGGCCACGACTCGCTCTTCCCACTCCCGGTCGGGTTTCTGGCCCCCGAGCAGGAGCGGAAGGAGGATGTTCTCCTCGGCGGTGAGCGTCGGAACCAGGTTGAACGCCTGGAAGATGAAACCCAGGCGCTGGCGGCGCAGCAGTGTGAGGTCCTGATCGGACAGCTCGGAGATGAGGGTCCCGCCGATGCGAACCTGGCCGTCGGTGATCGAGTCGAGTCCGGCCATGCAATGCAGGAGTGTGGACTTGCCTGATCCCGAGGGTCCCATGATGGCGGTGAGCTGGCCGGCGGAGAATCCGATATCGATGCCGTCCAGGGCGACGACCCGGGTGTTCCCCTCGCCGTAGACCTTGGTCAGGCCGGCGGCGGTGGCCGCCATTCCCTGCTGGTCTGCTCGCCCCCGTTTCGTCAAATCGATGTGTTTCTCCCGTAGTCGTACCACTGGTCGACCTCCTTGGCGTGCGATGTTCTCGTCTCGTGCTCTCCGCTGTGACCGTTCTCCCCCTGAGTGAGGGTCCGGTAGGGTCGCAGGTCCCTAAAAGAGGTTCTCGAGTCTCTGCATCATCCTGGCGTCGAACAAGGCCGCCGGCCGGCTGGGAGACCGACCGAGCCACGAGTGGATCGGCACCCTGAAGCCGAAGCCGAAGCCGAGCGGGCGAAGAAGAAGCGGAACTGACCCTGAGCCAGAGCCGGCCTGGCGCCGATGCTGTCAGCCGACGGCGGCCTCTCGCTGACCGTCGGGGCGAAGTTCTTCGGCGCCGCTGCAGTCGGTGTGATCGCCACCGTGTATCCACACCATCACCCGGCAATCCGCTGGCGTGTGCGGGGGTCCGGATGTTGAGGGTCAGGCAGTCCTCGCTTTCCTTGAGCGGCACGACCTTCAGCGGAGCGGTGAGTGCAACCTTGCGGGCTGGGCTCAAGCCCACGCCGTCGACGAGGGCCTACATGAACGGCTCGAAGATCACCGTGCGCTGGTAGGCGAAGTGACCGAAACTCGTGCACTCGAGCACTCGAGCACATCGGGCCGGGGTTGTACCGGCTCGGGGGCGCGCCAGCGTCGCTTGCCGACGGGCGCGGCGGCATACGGAATCCCCTTGAACAATGCGATGGAGCCGCCGTCGACCAGCTTGCCCCGCACCCGCCCTCCGGCGGTCTCGGCTTCGACGGCGTTCTCCTTCCGCAATGCTCGCATGATCGACCATCACTTGGTCGTGTTGTCCGCGCAAGGGCCAGGGCCTCAGCGGATCTTGAAGCGATTCGATTCGAGTCCTTGTGCCCTGGCGAGGGATTGCAGCCGGGGCGAGGGTCGGCGTTGTGACTGTGACCCCGAAGGTGGAGGTCGGCGCGCAACCCCGGTCCGCCGCCACTCCGACCCGTTGGCACGATCTCGATGCGCTCCGCGGCTTTGCGATGGTTCTCGGCATCGCTCTCCATGCATCGATGTCGTTCTTCACCGGCATCTGGGTGGTGGAGGACGTCAAGGCCGATGACGAGTGCCTACTTCGACGAGTTCTTCTACGCGGTGCACGGGTTCCGGATGCCTCTGTTCTTCCTGTTGAGCGGCTTCTTCACCGCGATGCTGTGGCGGCGGCGGGGGTTGAGCAGCCTCGTGCGCCACCGGATCCGCCGGATCGCGTTGCCGCTGGCGATCGGCATGGTGACCGTCGTCCCCGCCGTCAACTGGAGCATCGAGTGGGCGATCGACAACGGCGTTGCCGACTACGTGGACGAAAGCGGCGACATCTGGGCGGCGGCGTTCCTGGGCAACGAGCGTGCCGTCGAGGTGCTACTCGACCGCGGTGTGGATGTGAATGCGCCCAACGTCGCCGGCAACGGCGACACCCCGCTTCACGTGGCGGCCTATGTGGGCGACGCCGACATCGTCGAACTGCTGCTCGACCGCGGTGCCGACCCGAACAGCACCGCACCCGGCGGCACCCCGATCGAGTACGCCGTCTTCGTCGGCAGCGAGGACGTTGCCAACCTCCTGGTCGGCGCCGGCGCCCCCGATCTGCGAGCCCCCGGAACGGACTGGCAGGACATCTCGTTCTGGGGCGAGGGCGCCGAACAGGCCGCCCAGGACCGAGGCCAAGTTCGGTCTCCAGAGCTGGCTGGCCAGTTTCCATCATCTGTGGTTCCTGTGGTTCCTCCTCTGGCTGGTGGCCGGGTTCGCCGCGGTCGCGCTCGTCGTCGACCTTGTGTCTCCGGCGGTGACGACTCCCCGGGCGTGGTCGGGTTGGATCATGTGGGCGCTCATCCCCGCCACCCTCGTGCCCCAGCTGCTCATGGGTGATGGCGGGAGTCTCCCGGTGTTCGGACCCGACACATCCACCGGCATCGTCCCGCTGTGGCACGTGTTGGGCTACTACGCGGTGTTCTTCGCCTTCGGTGCGCTGCTGTACGGGCGGCCCGGCCGGGGTGGCGGGCTGCTGGTCGAGACGATCGGCCGCTGGTGGATCATCCTGTTGCCGCTGTGCTTCTTCATCGTGTTGCCGCTCGGGCTCCACATGACCTTCGAGGCCGATGCGCCATGGACGCTCGTCTCGGCCGTTCAGGTTGCGTACGCCTGGTTGGCGATCGTGGCGCTGATGGGAGTGTTTCGGGCGTTCCTGGCCACGGAGCGCCGCGGCGTCCGCTATCTGTCGGACTCGGCCTACTGGCTGTATCTCGCTCATCTGCCGCTGGTGATCGTGGCCCAGTCGTGGATTCGCAATTGGGACCTTGCGGCCGTGGTCAAGTTCGTCGGCCTCGCCGTCTCGGTGACCGCTGCGTTGCTCGCCTCGTACCAGCTCTTCGTCCGTTACACCCCGATCGGCACCTTGCTCAACGGCAAGCGGACCCGGCCAGGGCAGGAGAAACCGCCCTTGGCCCCTGGCGATGGTCAGCGGGCTGCGGCAACGCTGGCTGCAGACACGACCCTGGAGGAACGAAGATGATCTTTCGCGAGGCGGTCGAGGGCGCACCGACCACGGTGGCAAGGAGGCAGAGGTCATGGTGATGAACAGTGCCCTGCGCTCCGGCCTTCCGGCCATCGAGACCTCGGCGATCTCCAGGAGCTTCGGTGACTTCGTGGCCGTCGACGGGATCGACCTTTCCGTTGCGCCCGGCGAGCTGTTCTCGCTGCTGGGCCCCAACGGTGCGGGCAAGACCACGACGATCAGAATGCTGTGCTGCCTGCTCCGGCCTACCAGCGGTACTGCCGCGATCATGGGTCACGACGTCCGGAAGGATCCGCTGGCGGTCAAACAGGTGATCGGCGTGTCGCCCCAGGAAACGGCGGTGGCGCCGAACCTGAACGTGTGGGAGAACCTGCGGTTGATGGCCGGGCTGCACGGCATCGACCATCAACGGAGCCAGAAGCGATCCGACGAGCTGATCGAACTGATGGCACTCACCGAACGCGCCTCCGACAAGGCCAAGAACTTCTCCGGCGGGATGCAGCGCCGCCTGAGCATTGCCATGGCGCTGATCTCCGATCCGCAGGTCCTGTTCCTCGACGAGCCGACGATCGGACTGGACCCTCAGGCCCGACGCGGGATGTGGGAGTACATCGCCGGACTGAAGGGCGACACGACGGTGGTGCTGACCACCCACTACCTCGAGGAGGCCGATGCCCTGGCCGACCGGATCGCCGTGATCGATGCCGGCAAGGTCATCGCCCTGGGCACGCCCGAGGAGCTGAAAGCGAGCGTGTCGGCAGGGCCGGTGATGGTGGTCGAGGCGCCCGGCATCACCGACGAGGCGGTCGCCGCGCTCCGGCGCATCTACCCCGTGGTCGAACTGGTCGACGGGGGAGTGGAGATCAGCGGCGATGGCGTCAGCGTCTACGACATCGGCGACTGCTTGCGACCCTTCGAAATCGACATCCGATCCACCTATGCCAAACGGGCATCGCTCGACGACGTGTTCATCGAGCTGACCGGCAAGGAGCTCAGGTCATGAGGGTCCGTGAACTTGCATCGAGGAATCTCAAGGAGATCATCCGGGATCCCCTGTCGCTGGGGATCGCCGTGGCGCTGCCGATCGTGTTGCTTCTCACCCTCCAGGCGCTCGGAGGCGACGGCACGCCGTTCCTCACGCCGACGCTGCTGACCCCCGGGATCGTGCTGTTCGGTCTGGTGATGGTGATGTTCAGCTCGGCGATGATCCTTTCCCGAGACCGTGAAACCGCATTGCTGGCCCGCTTGCTCACCGCCCCGCTGCGGTCCAGCGATTTCGTGGCCGGCTACTCGCTTCCCTACGTGCTGGTCGCCTTCGTCCAGGCCGCTGCCCTGTTGGCGATCGGTGCGATCGTCGGCCTCCGGATCGAGGGATCGGTGGCACTGGTCGTCTTGGTGCTCGCCCTGACGGCGGTGTTCTACGTGGCCCTGGGCATGATCATGGGCTCGTTCCTCACGATCGGTCAGGTGTCGGGTGCCTACGCGCTGGTCCTGATGCTCACGATCTTCGGTGGCGCATGGTTCGATCTCGAGGAGATCGGCGGCGTGTTCCTCACCATCGGCAACCTCCTGCCCTTCAAGCACGCGCTGGATGCGTCCCGGGCCGTCATGGCCGACGGGGCCGGGTTCGGCGACATCGCCGGCGACATCGCCTGGGTGGCCGCCTACACCGTCGCCGCCGTGGCCGTGGCCATCGCCGCTTTCCAGCATCGCATGACCGAGTAGCGGTCCCATCCTGGACCGCAGCCGGGGCCAACCTGGCTGCTATGAACGGAACCCGATGCCAGTGGCGACTCCTGCGGAACTCGAGTCTCTGATTGCGGGCGGCGCTCATGTGGTGGTGCGGGACGAGGAGTGGTTGGTCACCCGCGTGCAGCACACGCCTACCGATGGCCTACTCGTTCGCTGCGTCGGCGCTGGTGAAGGACACGGAGGCCGCATTCTTCACCAGGATCGATCGAGCCGACTCGAGTGTCGGCGTGGTAGCCAGTGCGATCTGAGCACCCCGTCGCTGCTTGGAGTGTCCGGCACGCCTCGGCCATGCGCGGCACCTCTCGGCTGGGAGGGCGGTCACCCTGCGGCGAAATGTGTCTGAAGGAATCGTGTGAATGTTGTCGAAGTTGACCACACCGTCGGTTGGGACGCCGTTAGCCCGTGTCAACACCAGTCTCGGAGACGAGCCCACGCCGTGTGCGCGTCAGTGCGACCACGACGACCGACCCAATGCGCTCAGCAACTGGGTCGCGGGTCAGGACCAGCACCGGTCGATCCCCGCCTGGCGTCGCGACGACACCAGATCTCACCCCGCTGCATCAGCCACCCAGTCTGACCACTCTTCCGCCGGGCCCCAGTCGGTGATCTCCACCCCCAGTCGCGGATCCTACCAGGGCTCGTTCGCCTTCATCGAGAGGCGACGTGGCCCACCGCTCGCCGTCACCCTCGGACTCCAGCTGGTCGAGGTGACGGCATAGAGCTTCACGCAGCAGTTCCGACCAAGCCAGGTGCTCCGGAAGTGTTGCTCTCCGACCCTTCCGCCGCATGTCGCCGACGCACCGCCGCCGTCGTGGTGCTCGTGGGGCTGCCGGCGGTGTTCAATGCACCCGGCGATAAGAACACAGACGGCGTTCTGATTCCGGGGCCCCTTCGGATCGTGATCGGGATGTTCCCGTGCCCGAGGTTGTGGTGGTATCAAACTGATACCATGAAGTGATGGCAATGACACTACGGTTGACCGACGAGGAGCAAGCAGCCCTCCGCCAACGCGCCGAACGTGAAGGTATCTCGCTGCAGGAAGCTGCCCGCCGGGCAGTTCGAGAGTTCGTGGATCGCAGCGACCACCGCGACCGTGTTGCGGACACTGCGGCACGAATCCTTGTCGCTCACGATGATGCGCTCCGCCGGCTGGGGGAATGAGCACCGATCCAGAGATCGAGTACCTCGACCTCGACGACCTCATCGCACTAGCCACAGCGCTGCTCGGCGAGCCGGTTCCGATCCGGGACATCGGTCTCCTGGGCTCGGCGGCTGCTCGACCGAGAACAACAGCGTTCGGTGCCGACGCCTATGCCGATGTGTGGGCCAAGGCGGCCTCGCTTCTTCAGTCGATATTGGGAAACCATGCACTTGTCGATGGGAACAAGCGGCTCGGCTGGCTCGCTACCGCAGTGTTCCTTGAACTCAATGGCCACAGCGTTGCGGCTGCGCACAACGACGCTGTGTTCGATCTGGTTATGAACGTTGCCGCCAACCAGCCCGACATCGACTGGATTGCCGCTGCCCTCGCCGATCTTGTCGAGACGTGACCACGAGACGCGTCGAACGTGTTGCTCTCCAACACTTCCGAAGCATGACAGCGTCGGACCGCGGTAGCTGCAGCCGTCGCCGAGGCCGAACCACCCCGCCCCAAAGCCTGAATAGTGTGCGGACTACTGTGGCGCCGTATGTCAACAGAGATGCCCGAGCTGTCGAAGGACGCCACAATGCACACCACTCACGCCCGGATCCTCGCGCTTGCCTTGTCGCTGACCCTGGTCGCCGCAGCCTGCGGGGGCAGCGACAGTGAAACAGCTGAGGAGAGCTCAACCACGACGCCGGCAACTGCAGAAACCACAACCCAACCGCCTCCTACAGAGGACCAAGGCGCCGAGGATCCAGAGCCAATGACAAGTGGCCTTACGATCACCGCCGTCGATCTCACCACCGGCATGGTCACGATCACCAACAACGGCTCCGACGGCGCCGACCTCACCGGGTATCAGCTGTGCAACCGTCCCACCTACATCCCGGTACCGGCTGAGGTTCTTGCACCGGGTGCGGCCATCGAGGTGGCCCTCGGCGACATGAGTGCCGACGGCGGCGAAGCTGCGCTCTACTCGTCGCAGAGCTTCGGTAGCGCCAGCGACATGGTGTCGTATGTGGTGTGGGGCAGCGAGGGCGGTCGGCAATCCGTAGCCGAGGAAGCGGGCCTGTGGACCGGTGGCCCCATTGCCGATCCCGGCGCGAGCATCACCCTGACCGGCGACCCCAACTCGGCCGACGGCTGGGGATAAGTCGTCGGCCAGGACGCCGGCGTCTCGTTCCGCTCAGGCGCGAACCCCAGCTCCGGTTTCCAGTTCTGCCTGATGGCGAACAACGCCAGCGATGTTTGGCCGATAGCAGCCGTGATCGACTGCTACCTCAGGCCAAGCCCGACGTCGTGAGGACAAGGGGCGACGGAAGTTCCTGCTCGGAGGAGTGGTGCGGATTCGTTGGCGCAGCCGGGCCATGGCTTCTTCTGAGGCGGGGGAGTGGCCGCTGAACATCGTGGCGATGGTCGGATCTTCCCAGCCGAGATGGTCGCCGACGAAACTATGCAAGCGGTAGCCGCTCGCGAGCGCGGTCAACCTCGATTCTGTCGAGTCGGTCTCGGTTGGTGTTCTCGTCGAGCGGATGGGAACGCTGGGCGGCGCTCGGATGGAGCAGGTCTGTAGTGCACTGGCAGTGGCAACCGACTGCAGTTGAGGCAGAGCGCAATCTGGCGATCGAAGTTCGGCTCGGAGAGATCGCAGTCGGGACGACACAGCGCGACCGCGGCCGCCGGTGAAGCTAGCGGCAGAGGTCGATCCAGTCGATCTCGAGGCGGAATGGACCGTCGAGACCGTCGTTGATCATGATTCCCATCCGGGTGGCGAGGGTCTTGTCGAAGGGAAGGTCGTCCACCGGGCGGCCGAACAGCGCCGGCGACACTTCATCGAAGGACACCGAAACCTCCTGCCAGTCGTCGTTGGGTTCGAAGGCCAGCGGTGCCCGGTGCGAGACCCGGCGATCTCGTGTGCTCACGTTGTCGTCGAACGTGATCATGTACTGGCGCCCGTCTGGCCGAGCCCGCACAACGACCCGTTCGAACTCGCTCAATGCGTCGGGTGCGAGCGCCAGACGCAAGGATGAGAACCCGCCGCCGTCAGTGTTGGTCTCCCCGGAGAACACCATCAGCCCATCGCCGAACGAAGGCCCGCCCGCGGATCGTCCGCCCATCACGTTGTCGTTCACGGTCTGCCATGCGTCACGTTCGGCTTCGGTGGCGAAGTCGGTGAGGCGCACGCAGTCGGAGAGCTGTTCGGTTGGTTGGGGCTCGGTCATGTCGGCGTCCTCTGTTTCGGTGGTTGGGGGCGACGTGGTGGTGGTCGACCGGGTGGTTGAGGTCTGCGCCACTGGGTCGGGCTCGCTCACGGTGTTGTCGGCCGAGGTGGGGCCGCCGCAGCCGGTCAGCAACACAAAGGCAAGGGCCAGCCCGAAGGCACCCAAGAGCGATTTGATGTTGGCTGATGGAGTCGCCACCGGCGAACAGTAACGAAGCCGGTGTCCCGCATGCCTGACCCGGCACTACGGCTATTCAGCCGATGAGGCTTCCCGGGCAGGGCATCAGCGGCGTTCCCGGCCGACCGGGCACACGGTGATGAGCGCCGTTCGCTTGGCGCCAGAGCCGTCTGCTGCTCGGATGTTGGTCCTCACTGATCGGTGAGAACGCGCCGATCGGCGGTGATCACGTGGCCTTCGGCCTCGAGCAGCGGGCGCTGGTAGCGCTCGTGAGTGCGGTAGAGCCGGCCGTCCGACGGAAGGATTCGCCACCACGGAAGGTCCGGTGCGTGGCGGAGGACATTGCTTACGGCCTGGGCGCTTCCGGGGCGGCCGATCTCATGGGCGATGTCGTTGTAGGTGGCCACCTCTGCGTCGGTCACCGCTTCGACAGCATCGACCACGGCTACTTGGAATGGTGTCAGCTCATGGTCGTCAGGCCACGGTTCCCAGCCGGGTGGCCCATGAGCAACGGGATCGGTGTTGTCCTCGACTTCCGCCACGACCGAACCGTACCCCTGCCCACGAGCTCGAGACGCGTCGGAAGTGTTGCTCTCCAACACTTCCGACCCATGTCGTGACGGTGGCTACGGCTGTCGGGCGGCGATGGCGGTTTGGATGTCGTGGGCGAGGGCGTCGGGTTCGTCCTTCCAGCGGCGCCAGGTGATGCTGAGTACGGTCCAACCGTGGGCGGCGAGGCGGGTGTAGCGGGTGCGGTCGGATTCGAAGGCGTCCCGGTCGTGGTGCCAGGCCCAACTGTCCAGTTCGATCACGAGCTGGAACTCGGGCCAGCACAGGTCGACCTGGGCGACGAGGCAACCGTTGGCATCGATGATCCGGTACTCGAGCTGGGGGCGGGGGAGTCCCTGGGACTCACACCAATCGGCGAACTGGTCGCTCCAGTCGCTGAGCGAGAGGGTGGGTGCGGCGGTGAGCTGCGCCAGTGCAGTACGTAGGTGTGAGCTGTGCGGCTATCCGGTCGGTGAGGAAGGGTTGGGCTGCATCGGACAGCTGGGTGAGGGTGATGCGGTGGTGGCGGCGGGCGTGGTTGAACGCCGACCGGAACAGCTCGAACCGGTGGTGCATGGCGAGCGACACCAGGGTCTGGGGTAGTGGGATCGTCGGGATCCGCTCCAGTTCGAGGGTGCGGACTCGGTCCCAGTGGGAGCTTCGATGCATGCGAAGGCGCGGGCGAGCGCTGGGTCTGACGCCGATGGGCACGAGGAGTTCGGCGTAGCCGGGGGAGAGGTCGTGGGGATTGCCGAGTCCGTGGACGGCGGCAGCGGTGGCACCGAAGGCCCGGCCGCCGGTGCTCCAGCAGTGGGCGAGCACGGTGGAGCGCCAGGTGGGGGAATGGCCGGCGAGTCGGTAGATCCCCCGTTCAGATCGCTCCAGCTGCCCTCGGGCCACGAGTGTGCGGATCTCTTGCACGCTGAACCCCACACCACGGAGGTGCGCGGTTGCCAGCAGTCCGTGTTGGCGTTCCGCCGCCCTGGTCACCTGCCTCCACCGCTCCGCACTCACACCCTGTAGTGTAAACAAACGTAAATACACGAACCACACGAAGGTGACGAAACGCGGTCAACGTGTTGCTTTGCAACACGTTCAACGCATGTGGGAATCCAGCGGTAAGCGGGGCCGACGAGGCGGGGAATCCATGTGGTAGCAATTCTAGTACTACCCTAGTAGTATAGAGGTGTGAAGGTGAGCGTCAGTATCCCGGAGGAAGACGTCGAATTCCTCGACAACTACACGAAGACCCATCAGATCGGGTCTCGGTCGGCCGCTCTGCATCGAGCCATCCGTTTGCTTCGCGCCTCCGAACTCACCGACGCCTACGCAGCGGCGTTCACCGAGTGGACCGACGATCCCGCCAACGATGGGTGGGACACCACGGTCGCCGACAGCTGATGCGACGGGGCGAGATCCGGCTCGTGAACTTGGATCCGGTGGTCGGCAGCGAGGCGGCCAACACCCGACCGGCGGTGCTTGTGAGCAATGACGGTGCCAACACAACCGGGGCACGACTTGGCTGCGGAGTGATCACCGTCGTGCCGGTCACGTCCCGCACCGAGCGGGTCTACCCGTTCCAAGTCCTACTGCCAGCAAGTGAGACTGGGCTCGAGACCGACTCCAAGGCACAGGCCGAACAGGTTCGCTCCGTGGCCGTCGAGCGCGTCGGCACTGTTGTCGGCAGGTTGGGGTTCGAGCTCATGGGTCAGCTCGACGACGCACTCCGCTTGCATCTCGACCTGTAGGACCTGGTTCGCTTCGAGATGCGGCGGAAGTGTTGCTCTCCAACACTTCCGCCGCACCTCGACCGGGCCTCAAGCCTTTGGCCTCTACCGCTTTGGACGCTGGCACCCGAGACTGGCGTTTGAGAGCCACATCCGCTCAACAGACCCGATGGAGGAGACGAGATGGCCACCGAGACACCAAGCACGCCAGAGATCGATACGCCGAGCACACCTGAGGAACGGGCAGCCCAACGGGTGAAGGACTTGACCGACGTGATGTGGCACGTGGCCACGTACGTGATCATCAACGCATTCATGTGGGTGCTCGTACCTCAGGCCGCCATCTGGATCACGCTGTTCTGGGGCGTTGGCCTGGCATTCCACGTTGCGTACTACTTCATCGGTGACGACGGACCCCAGAACCGCCGCTACCAGGCATTCTTGGCCCAGGAACGAGCCCGCGAGAAGAAGGCCAACCTCTAATTCAACCGACATGCGCCGGAAGTGTTGCTCTCCAACACTTCGGCCGCATGTGGTCCTGCGCAGGCGAGGTTGTAGTCGACCAGATAGGCGGCGGAGGTGCGGGCGGATTCGTCGGGGTCGGTGAAGTCCTTGCCCTCAGTCAACCCGGCTGCCCTATACCTTGTACAAGCTGGAAGCTGCTCAAGGTCTTGCGACGTGCTCCGACGATAACCTCTCCGGGCAATTCGAAAAGGCGGGGTTTTCCATGTCGATTCAGACACCACCTCCTCCACCGGCAGCAGTGCCACCGGGTCTGCCAGCGGATCCGCATAGCCCCGGCCAAGACGATGCTGGGGGATCTGCGAAACCGTTCTACAAGAAGAAGCGTTGGCTTGCCCTGGGTGGAGTCGGTCTGATCATCGCAGTGGCTGCTGGCGGAGCCGGCTCCGGCCAAGACGGAACCACAGACGAGGCGATCTCACCGGTTGTCGCCGACGCGAGTTCGGAAACAGATGCGCCACCCCCAACCTCCGCAGAAGGCGCGGCGGACGCTACCGACGGAACTCCTGCGTCAGAGGCGCCTTCGACCACCGAAGCGCCGCAAGCGACGTACTTCACCAGCTCTCGAACAGAGCCCTATGGGTTTGGCGAAGCGACTGCCGTTCAGTGGGACGTGTTCGGGGACGCTGACGAATCCGTTTGGAACACGACCATCGGAGCGCCCGTTGATCTCACGGATGCAGTCCTAGCCGAAAACCCCTTCAACGATCCTCCGGCCGAAGGTTTTGTCTTCGCTGGGTTTCCGGTGGAGATGACTCTTGCTGACGCCGGGAAGGAGCCTCTATCGGTTGGATTCAACATATCCTTTGAGATCATTGGCGGAGCGTCTGCGGGAGCACATGACGGCCGTTGCGGAGTCCAGCCTGAGCCTGTCTTCAGTGAGTTTGCTGAGGTCTTCGTGGGCGGAACGTTGTCGGGTGTGGTGTGCGTACCAGTCCCTGCAGACGATTTGGAACACCCCGACACCCAGGTGGCTTTGAAGTTCAGTTCGGACTCCCGGGCCTACTTTGGGCTGGAAGGTGGTTCAGCGACTCTGGCACCCGTCAACGTTGTCCCATTCGAAGAACAGGATCAGACATCCGGTGGCAGAGCGAACCCGCACGCCCCGTCGGAACCGGTCGCACTGGTATGGGATGTGCTCGGCGATGCAGACGGGTCGAAATGGGATACAACTGTCGGGCCATGGACCGACATGACTGCAGCGGTCAAGGCTGCGAACTCCTTCAACGACGACCCTGCCGACGGGTTCATTTTCGTGGGGTTCCCTGTCGAAATGATGTTGCTTGAAGCGACGAAAGAACCGCTGTCGGTTTTCCCAAACGTGTCGTTCGAGGTAGTCGGCGGAGCGAGCAATGCGGCCCACAGCGGGAACTGCGGCGTTACTCCTGACGGAGCCCTGGACGAGCTCGCCGAAGTGTTCGTCGGGGGCACGATCTCAGGAACTGTGTGCGTGCCGATCGCGATCGAAGATCTGGACGACCCGAACACCCGCGTCGCTCTGAAGTTCAACCGAGATAGTCGTACCTTCTTCGGGTAGGAACGTTCCGACCAAGCTGGCCACACTGATTGATCTCGCCACCCAATCGAGATGCGGCGGAAGTGTTGCTCTCCAACACTTCCGGCGCATGTCGACCGATTGCCTGCCGATCAGTCGCGGCCGAGGATCCGGTCGGGCTGGATCAGGACTGCGGTGCGGCCTTCATCCAGCATGGCCCGGTCGTAGGTCTCCCAGTCGTCGTGGGTGCCACCGGCGGCGGTGAAGATGTCGCGGAGCAGGACCCGGATCTGGTCGGGGTCGAGCTCGTTCGTGTTGTCGTCGGGACCGATCAGCTCGGCCGGCCCGGTGACCGACACCCACTTCCAGCCCCTACGGGCTGTGGTGGTGACCTGAGATCCCTTCCGAATGTGGCCGAGGCGGGCAGCGCCACCAACCGATACGAACCCAACCCGGGGCTCGCCGGAGACGGGATGGTCGATGACACCGCAATTCACGACGCTGGAGAGAACCGAACCGTCGGCTCGCGCTGTGCTCACCACCGCAAGGCCGGTTTCTTCGGCGAGGAACAATCGGACAGTCTCGAGCGAAGGCATGCTGCATCCTGGGCGGCATACGACTCCACGGTCAACCATGTCTCGTGGTCAACGACGTAGCGGCTGCAGCGTGCGGTAGGTGGCACAGCGCCACGCCCACTCGAGGGGCCCATAGCGGAACCGGGTCAGCCACCATGTGGACCACCAGATCTGTAGCGCCCACACGCCCAGGATCCACACTGCGATCATCGTGCGGCTGAGGTCGACGTCGTCCAACCACCAGGTGAGCATTGTGACGCCCAGAATGGTCTGGGCAAGGTAGTTGGTGAGCGCCATCCGTCCGACAGTCCGGAAGCGCTCCGTGTGCGGGCCGTTTTGTCGGTTCCACATGATGATCAGTGCCATATACCCCACCGCCATCGGGATGGTCCCGAGGCCGGTCGGGATATGGCCCGTGAGCGCATACTCAGGTGACCAGTCGTTGGCGACCCGGAACCCGATTCCCACAGCGGTGATCGCGGTCCCCACACCAAGCCCCCATTGGGCCATCCGCCGGTAGTACTGGTTGTCTCGCTGGCCCTGCACGATCCCGAGCCTGAACAGCCCAACTCCGATCAGCATCAGCCCCAGGGCCCTGCCGAACGCATCACCGAAAAACCATGCCAACACTGCATCCGACATGTCGGGTGCACCGGCAAACCAGTAGTCGCCCAGCTCGGACCCGTCGGCACCCACGGTGTCCTGAACCAGCGGGGCTGCGAAGCTGCCCGCCAGAGCGAGCACGACCCCGACGCCGATCAGAGGTTTCGCCGGCAGCTTTCGGACCAACAGCACGATTGGCGCACACACCGCATAGAGGAACAGAATGTCGCCCTCCCACAACTCACCGTGGGCGATGCCGATCAGGAGAAGCAGGGTGAACCTCCACAAGCTCAGCCACACCACCCGGCGCCCCTTCGCCTTGGCCCGGTCGGCGAACACCACGACGCCCACACCGAACAACAGTGAGAACAGGGCCATCATCTTCTGGTCGATGAAGACCATGGTCAGCACGCCGACAACCCAATCGAAAGGCTGATCGATTCCGTCGGCCGAGACGTTGGAGTACGCAGCGGCCACAAGACCGAAACTCAAGGCGTTCATCGGAAGGATGCCCAGGGTGGCCACCCCACGGATGGCGTCGAGGGAGGTGATGCGCTCACTTGACGAGATCGGTCCCGGCGCAGGAATGCGGTCTCCACTGGTCGCCGGGTTCGACGGTGGTTGCACGCGTGACGTCACGCAGCACACGATGGGCGAAACTGTGGCTCGCCGGCAACTTGGAGACCCTCACCTCGCAGGGAGAGGTTGCGCGTCGACCCGGTGCTGATCGCTACTGAGGTCAGGATGCGGCGCAGGTGTTGGAGAGCAACACTTCCACCACGGCGAACGCAACCGGCGACGGACGCAACGGTCACTCCGAACTCGAGGACGGGAGCGTCTCGTTCGACATGCGGGTCCCGACAGAGATGGGTGGACCCGGAGGAGGCCCCAACCCCGAGCAGCTGTTCGCGCTCGGCTACGCAGCGTGTTTCCACTCGGCGTTGAAAGTAGTTGCAGGCTTCGACAAGTCCGACGTCAGCGATTCCGAAGTGTCCGCCACCGTTGGCATCGGTCAAACACCCGAAGGAGGCTTTGGCCTGGAGGTCGCCCTCGACGTCAGCATCCCGAGTATCCCGGCCGATCAGGCGCTTGCTCTCGTCGAGCGGGCCCACGAGGTGTGCCCCTACTCCAATGCGACGAGGAACAACATCAACGTGAAGCTCGGCGTGGTCTGACCCGACCGCCGTACACCGAGGGGATCCCCGGGCATCGCGAGAGGGTGATCCGATCACGTGTGACCGGATCGGGCGACTCTGGGCGGCGATCTCTGCGATCTTGCGTGCCTAGTCGAATTGCTCTCGTGGCTGTTCGCGCTAGATCAGCGGTGTGAGCAGCTCGATGCCGCTTCAGGAACCACTACGGGCAGTCGATGCCTCGCTGTGCGTCTCGTCGTTGCGGTGTCGCTTTCCGTTGTTCTTTCGGCGACCGCCTGTACCTCCACCCAGACCGTCGAGGTCGGGGTCGGTGCCGAAGGTGAGGTGGAGCTGCTCGCCGATGGGCCGGCCGACAGCTCCCCGACGTCGAAGCCGGAAACGACCACATCGACCACCCCCTCGGAGGTCCAGCCGAGTCCGTCGGACTACCTGTTGACCCAAGATGACCTTCCGGGCTGGACCTACGTTCGCCCGTGGAGCTTCCTTGCAGAACCCACCTTCCAGGCGCTCGATTGTGAGCTGATGGCCACCGTGTGGTCGGCGCATGGGCGAGACGGCACGAGGATCCGGGCGTCGACCGATGATGTGTCGGTCCGGCACACAGTGGTGCAGATGGCCGACAGTGCGTCGGCGGAAGCGATCGTCGACGCCGCCGACGCGGTGTGGCGAGAGTGCAACCCACTATCACTCGACACCGGCGATGAGTGGTGGGTGGAGCCCATTCAGGTTCCCAGGGTCGAGGGCTGGCGAACTTCGGGCTTGGCCCTCGGGATTGCCGATGACTACATCTGGTCGATCGCCTGGTTCCAGCAGGGGAGCACGGTCGTCTTCCTCGATCTCGACTCCGCCAACCCCTGGCCGGTTCTCCAACCGGTTCTGGAAGCGACCGCCGGCCGCTTCACCGGCGAGCTTGCGCCGCTTCCGGCCCCGGAACCAACGCCTCCAACTATCACAACAACCACTCCGCCCACCACAATCACCACAGACCTGTCACCGTCCACGACGTTCCCTCCCTACATCGACGACGAGTGGGAGGAACACCCAGCCGCGGTCTATGTGCCCGATCCAGCCCTGTTCGGCTCCGGCTACGGGATCGATTGGGTCGATGTCCAGGAGCGGGAACCGAGTGATCCCGGTCAAATGATCGAGGGGTGTCCGGTGGATCCACCGCCCACGATGGATGGCCTCAGGGTCGACCTGAGCCACCGGTCCGACAGCGCCGAGGGTGAAGTCCTCATCGGAATCGACGACGCAGAATGGGCTCAGGAGACGGTCGATGCATTCCGCGCAGTGGGTTCCTGCGAGGCCGAGGCCATCGACGTGGACGAAATCTCCGTCGTCGAGACCGAGACCGGCGCCGATGACGCGGTCATCCTGGAAGTCTCTGTTGCGAGTGGATCCGACAGCTTGCGGTCGCTCATTCTTGTTGCTCGGTATGGCGACACGATGATCGCTGTCTACGTGGCCGTTGTGGACAGCGGGCCTGTGGAACTGCCGTCGGTCGATGACCTGTCCCGATGGGCAGACTCCATCGCCGCCCAGGGCTGACCGACACATCGGGACGCCCCGCGCTCGGGCGCCTCTCCACTAGCCGCAAGGACCGGGCGCCGCGTGCGCTCGGCTGAGAGTCTCCGCCTCGGCGTGTTCAGCCGGTCGTCCCTTCGCTCATGGATCCGCCTGCTGCGGTGAAGTGGCTGCCCTGGCTCGAGTAGGTGGCGGGGAGGTGCATGAACTTGGAGTAGGTGCGGATCGTCCAGGACACGGGGCCTCGGAAGTAGTAATTCTCGGGGGCAGCGATCTTGTCGATCTCATCCTTGAACATCGCCGCAGTCCCCTTGGTGAGGTGGATACTTCAGATCCTTGGTGTCTTTGAATGTCTCATGGATGACGAGCGCATCCTCTCCGTCGATGCGGTAGGTCTCGAACCGAACCAATCCTTCTTCGAGGGTGTGGGCTTCGGTCCCGACCTGCTGCCACCGGTAGGCGAGCTCTCCGAGGTTCGATGTTTCGCCGGGCAGGCAGGTCCACTTGGCGGTGACCTGGATTGCTGTTGCAGGGTCGGGCTGGCGGTAGTCGTCCCTCACGAAGCCGAACGCCCAGTCGCCGAAATGTGACCGGCACGTTCTTCGTTGCGATGGCGTCTCGGACCGTGCTGGGGATGTCGATGCCCCGGACGAGGTGGAGCTGCGGCGTGGCCACCGAGGTGAGCGCGACCCATGTGCTCGGTGGCGGTGGTGGAGAAGTAGTCGACCAGCGCATCGGCGTCGGCGAAGACGTGATGGACGAGGACCGCATCCTCACCCACAGCGTGGTTGATCTCGGTCGCCAGCATTCCTTCGTGGGCTCGAGCGCCGGCGTGGATGTCTTCCCACTCGGCCAGCATGTCCTCTGCATCGGCGGACCTCCTGAATCGTCCGCCCGGTTTGGACGGTACCCATTTGCCGGTGACGCTGATCTCGCTGCCGATCCTCGATGGCTCGGACAGGAACGCCGGCAGTGGCTCTGGTGTGTAGTCATGTCGGCTCAGCGGTCGAAGCCGGCGGAGTGGAGTGCTGAACTCGGCGCCGAGCTGCATCTGCTCGGTGGCTGCCTTCATCTCGTCGGGTACCGGGCCCATGAAGAAGAACGGGCCGGGAGTGGCGATGGCGAGCAGGCTGGGGAAGTGGGCGGCCGCCGTGCTGCCGAGGTGGAAACCGACCGCTCCGGCGTCGGCGAACTCGTCGCGGACGTAGAGGGCGTTGTCCTCCTCGGAGACGTACACGTGGACCGCTTCGGCACCTGGTTCGTTCTGTTCCATGGCGTTGGTGACATCGGCGTAGATCGAGGTGAGCTCGTCGAGCTTGCCCGGCTGGGCGGTCCACTTGTAGACGACGGTGACGTGGTTGCTGTCCATTGGGTTCACTCCTTCGTGGCCTTCGAGGAAGCCGATCTGGGTAACCGATTGGTTACTTGTGACAAGGTAACCGATCAGTTACCCTGGTGTCAAGCAGAAACGTCTGGAGCGTTCGATGAGCGGAGCGAAGCAGTACGACCGAACCGAGTTGCTCGACCGGGCCATCGAGCTGTTCCGCCGTCAGGGCTTCACCGCCACCAGCACCGCCGAACTGGTGGACGAGCTCGGCGTGAACCGCAAGAGCATGTACGCCGAGTTCGGATCCAAACAGGGACTCTTCGAAGCAGCGCTCGAGCGCTACAACCAAGAACACCTGTCGAACGTGCTGGCCCCGATCGAGGCCCCCGACGCCGGCGCTCGACGCCATCCGCGAGGCCTTCGCCAGCTACGCCGACGCCAGCGACGGATGGGTGCGAGGGCGCGGCTGTCTCATGTGCAACACCGCGGTCGAACGGGCCGCGCTCGACCCGGGAGCCGAGCGCTACGTCGCCGCCTACCTCGACCGGCTCACCAAGGCCTTCCGCCACGCGCTGAGCAACGGACAGCAGTCGGGTCAGCTCGACCCGATCGTCGACCTCGACGATCTGGCCGCGTTCCTCACCATGGCGCTCATCGGCGTCGTCGCGTGCATCCGCGCCAAGGCTGCTCCTGACCAGGTTCGAGCATCGTGCCGGGTGGCGATGAGCGTGATCAGCTAGGGACTGGCCCGGGCGGACCGATGTGCGGCAGAAGTGCTGCCCTCCAACACTTCCGGCGCATGTCGACTTCAGACTCCCGGGTGACCTCTGGCTCTATGGCCAGATCCTCGGAGAAATCAGGCTGGCTTCGTGCGACAGAGGGGGTCAGTGTGAGTCGAGATGCCGCAATGGGCGAAGAGGTGGGCAGGGTGCGGCTGGCCGGCTTCGCCAGCGACCAGGGCCGTCAGGAATACCTCGACTGCTACGACGCGGCGCTGTCGTTGTGGCCGGTGCCGTTCCGGTCCCAGCAGGTACCGACCCGGTTCGGGTCGACCCACGCCATCATCAGCGGCCCCGACGACGGACCACCGGTGGTGCTGTTGCCTGCCGCGGTCGGGGTCGGAGCTGTGCAGTGGTATCCCAACGTGGCCCGCCTCGCCGACCGGCATCGAGTCATCGCACTCGACTTCGTCGGCGCCCCGGGCAAGGGGACCCAGACCCAACCGATTCTCGACCGCAACGATTGCGCCGTCTGGCTCGTTGATGTCCTCGATGCTCTCGGCATCGATCGAGGCGACGTGGTGGGTTCGTCCCAGGGCGGCTGGTTCGCCCTCAATCTGGCGGTTCTCGCGCCGGACAGGGTGGGTCGTCTGGCGCTCCTTGCCCCGGCGGCGTCCCTGGCACCATTCCGCCTGCTGGTGGCTGCGATCCTTCGAGTGGGGCCTCACCTGCCCGCCTTCACCGCCAAGTATTCGGTACAGGCCAGCTTCGGTGGCCGCTTCCGCCCAGACGATCGTTTCATCGACTTGGCGACCTGCGCCCTGCGACACTTTCGGTATCAGCAGCGTGCGGTGATGCCGTCGGTCTTCACCGACGCCGAATTGGCCGGCGTCGAGATTCCGGTGTTGGTCATGCTCGGCGACAAGGAACTCATCTACAACCCGAGCAAGGCGCTGGATCGAGCCCGCCGGACGATGCCGACCGTTGAAACCGAACTGATCCCGGGGGCCGGTCATCTGCTCAACATCGAACGAGCCGACCACATCGATCGGCAACTTCTCGCCTTCGTGGGAGACTAGAGAGGGACAAGATGCGGCGGAGGTGTTGCCCTCCAACACTTCCGGCGCGTGTTGTCAGGGCCGAACCCTGGTCTACTTCTGCCCCCACTGCTCGAAGATCCTCGGCTTTGCGCAGGGACGGTTCATCTGATTCATCGGGTCGCCAATCCTGCTGGCGTCGTCGCTCGGCACCTGTTCTAGGATCGCCGTGTGGGCCACGATCATCATGACCATGACCACGACCACGGCGACTTCTCCGAACTCAGTGAGATCGAGCTGCGGGTGCGGGCACTCGAGTCGCTCCTGACCGAGAAGGGGTATGTGGATCCGGCCGCGCTCGACGAGCTGATCGAGATGTACGAACACAAGGTCGGTCCCCGCAACGGTGCCCAGGTGGTGGCCAAGGCCTGGACGGACCCCGCCTACCGCGAGTGGCTGTTGGCCGATGCCACCGCGGCGATCGCATCGCTGGGGTTCACCGGCCGGCAGGGTGAGGACATGATCGCCATCGAGAACACCGACGATGTGCACAACATGGTCGTCTGCACGTTGTGTTCGTGTTATCCGTGGCCGGTGCTGGGCTTGCCGCCGGTGTGGTACAAGTCGGCCCCGTATCGGAGCCGGGCCGTCATCGAACCCCGGACCGTGCTGGCCGAGTTCGGCACGCAGCTCGGCGGCGATGTGGAGATCCGGGTTTGGGACAGCACCGCCGAGCTCCGTTATCTCGTCGTGCCCCAGCGGCCGGCCGGCACCGACGGATGGTCCGAGGAGCAACTCGCCGAGATCGTGAGCCGCAACTCGATGATCGGCACTGAGCTGGTGGGCGTGCCATGAACGGCGCTCACGACATGGGTGGATCGCACGGGTTCGGCCCGGTGATCGCCGAGGAGAACGAGCCGGTGTTCCACGCCCGGTGGGAGGCTCAGGCGCTGGCCCTCACGTTGGCCGCAGGGGCCGGTGGCCGGTGGAACATCGACATGTCCCGCTATGCCCGAGAGGACACCGCACCGGCGGACTATCTGAGCCGCAGCTACTACGAGACCTGGCTGTACGGCCTCGAGAAACTGATCGTTCAGGAGGGAATGGTCACCGCCCAGGAGGTGGCCGACGCCCTCGACGGGGCATCGTTTGCGGCGGTGACCGAGCCCAGGCTGACCGCTGACCGGGTGGAGAAGTCGATGCGCGCTGGTTCCACCGCCCGCCTGGACGTCGACGTCGAACCGTTGTACGAGGTGGGTCAGACCGTCCGGGCCAAGTCGTCGGCTCCCCACGGGCACACCCGACTACCCCGCTATGTGCGGGGTCACCGGGGCGTGATCGATCGGGACCACGGGGTCTTCTCGTTCCCCGACACCAACGCCCATGGGGGTGGGCCCACACCCCAGCACGTCTACTCCGTGCGATTCGATGCATCCGAGCTGTGGGGTACGGATGGCCAGGGTGGTGCGGTGTACGTCGACCTCTGGGACGACCACCTCGAGCCGGCGCCATGAGCCACGGTGATCCCGGCGTTGCCGCCCTGCCGTCGTTGCCCCGCGACGACGACGGCCCGGTGTTCGCCGAACCGTGGCAGGCCCAGGTGTTCGCAATGGCCGTGCGCCTGCACGAGCAGGGCCACTTCGGCTGGTCGGAGTGGGCGGCTGCGTTGAGCGAACAGATCGCCGCCGATCCCGGGAGCGAGTACTACGACCAGTGGCTGGCCACCCTCGAGGTGATGGTGGCACGGTCGGGTCTGTCGTCGGGGACTGAGCTGGCCCAGCGGCGGGAGGAGTGGCGCCGTGCTGCTGAAACCACACCCCACGGCCAACCGATCGAACTCTGAGCCGGGCCGAACCTGTCACCCCGCCGAGCGCGAGCTGATCAGACGAATGCTTGGTACCTAGGGCGTTCAGACGGCCCGCCCTGCGAACGCAGCCAGTTTGGACAGGGGATCGCCGCTGGAAGGGACGGCTTCTGCGGCGAAGCCTCTGCCCTCGCCCCGAGTCTCAGGAGTGATGATCGCCTCGGCCTGATCCTGGGTGAAGGTCACGAGGCCGGCAGGAGCGGGAACGCTCTGTCCGGTGGCCTGGGCGAGGTCCCAGGCGTGGATGAGGAACTCGAGATTGAGGATTCCGAGCGGGAACGTGGCGGGCGCCTCCCGACCGAAGAAGTCGATGTCGCCGTCGACTCCTCGGTTTCGCCAGGCCGACAGGGCCGGCTCGACGGCCTGGGCCAGGTAGTCCTCGGCCGAGACGGCCTCGATGTTCTCTGCGATCTCGGCTCCTGCGACCCCTCCCAGGGATCGGACGCTGCCCATCAGGTGTTCGACGAGATCATGAACGGTGAACTCGGTGCACGGGGTCGGCCGTTCCCGATCGTCGGGTCCGAGGTTGGCCACGACGTTGTGGCAAAGGTGCCAGCTCGCTTCGATCGCGCTCGAGGTGGTCGTAGTTTTCGACGCCGAGGCACCACGAGTCGGGTCCGGCCGTTCCCTGCGCAGCTGCGTCAGCGAGTCGGTCGGCGTAGTGTTCCCAGCCCTCGCGATGCCCGGCGGCGGCCTCGGCGTCGAGCCCTCGGTGGGTCAGGCGAACCCGGGTCTTGTCGCCGACCGCCTCGAACTCGACCTCGACGGTTGACGCACCCGGTGCGACGTTGTCGTTCCCGACCCAGCCCCAGCTGTAGACCACCCGCTTCCCCGGTTCGATCTCGGAGAACGTTCCCGATGCAATGTTGGCCGGTATCACGGTGAAGCGATACTCACCTCCGACCCGAAGGTCGACGCTGGCGCTGACCGCCTGCCATCGGCGCAGACGTTCGGGCTGGGTGAAGAGCTCGAAGGCCTCGTGCGGTGTCGAATCGATGATCCGTTCAATGACGATCGGGTCGGCCATCGGTCATCCTCCTGGATGTGAGTGTGCGGGCTGCGGATTCGAGGTCGTCGAGCTCGTTGACGAGGAACAGCTCGATCGACGCCCGAACGGTGGCGATTCCATCTGCGTTGAGCCGGTACAGGCGCCGCCGTCCGACACGGCGTTCGTCGACCAGCCCGGCGTCGAGAAGCACCTTGAGGTGCTGTGAGACCGCCGGGCGGGAGATGTCGATCGTTTCGGCGAGCTCGCCGACCGCCGACTCGCCCGCCTCGGACAGCCGGGCGAGGATCTCGCGCCGGCGGGGTTCGGAAATCACCTCCAGCGGGGTCACGTCCAAAACGTAAGTGGTTGCTTACCTGTTGTCAAGGTCGTCGAACCGGCCGAGAAGCGGGCCCGGCCAAATCAGTATCCGACCGCGCCGGTAGGCGACTGCTAGTCTCTTTCGATGGCCCTGGAGTCACGCTCGGTAGGCATACACGCCTGCTCGGCGGTGGGGGCGGGGCGATGACCGAGGACCGACAGAGCGTTCCCGGGGCGTTGTTCAACCGACTACTCGGCGCGGTCGTCCCGCCGGTGGTCGACTCGGTCGATCTCGACCACGTCGTGGAGCAGATCGATGTGAACGATGTGGTCAATCGAGTCGATCTGGACCATGTGATCGCCGGACTCGACATCAACGAGGTCCTGGATCGGATCGACCCTGATCGGTTGTTGGATCGAATGGATCTGAATCGGTTGCTGGACCGCTTGGATCTGAATCGGTTGCTGGATCGGCTCGATGTGGATCGGTTCCTGGATCGGCTCGATGTCGATCGGTTCCTGGATCGGCTCGATGTGGATCGGTTCCTGGATCGGCTGGACGTGGATCGGTTCATCGGCCGACTCGACGTCGACGCGGTGGTGCAGCGGGTCGATCTGAACGCCGCCATCGAACAGGTCGACATCGATCGCATCGTCGCTCGGGTCGACATCGACGCGGTGGTGCAGCGGGTCGATCTGAACGCCGCGATCGACCATGTCGACATCGATCGCGTGATCGCCCGGGTCGATCTGGATGCTGCGGTCGACCGTGTCGACCTCAATCGCGCCATGGATCGGATTGATCTCAACGCGGTAATCGAGAGAACCGAGCTGGGCTCTATCATCGCCCGTTCGACCACGGGCGTGTTCGGCGAGCTCCTTGATGCCGCCAGGACCCAGGTGATGGTCGTGGACCAGATCGCTCAGGGGATCCCGGCCCGGCTGATGCGGGGAATCAACCGGGAGACTCCGGCCGCGCCTGCCGGCGTAGCGACCGAGGAGGAGATCCCGGATCGCACCCTGACCGCCTCGGAACGAGCGGTCGCCTTCCAGGGCCGCTACGCCGGCTCGGTGTCGCGTTTCCTCGCCTTCGTCGTCGACCAATTCGCCATCGGCGCCCTGTTCGGCCTCGGGTCGCTTCTGGTCTCCGCAGCGTTGACCGTCGTCACCGGTGCTGACCTCACGCTCGACGAGGATCGTCTGATCCTCGTGATCTCTTACGCCCTGTGGGCCTTCGTCTACTACGCCGGGTCCACGGCGGCGACCGGAAGGACGATCGGCAAAGCGATCGCCGGTCTCCTCGTCGTCCATCGCGCCGGCGACCGGGTGAGCGGAAAGGCGGCGGCGTTGCGCACGGTGGCGTTCCCGATCAGTTTTCTGTTGTTCGGTGTCGGGCTCCTCCTAGGGTTGTTCCGGCAGGACCGACGGGAACTCCACGACCTCATCGCCGGGACGGCTGTGATCTACGCCTGGGACGCAGCGATTGCGGAACGCCGCACCAGACAAACGTGATGGCACAGGACCGGTCATGTCGGTCCGGTCGACGGCAACGAAAACGACCTGCCGATTGGACGGCAGGTCGGTGGAACCGATGAGCGCCGAAGCGTTTCGAGTTTGTGGGGGCGAGCCCAGGCAGCGCTATCGAAGACCTCAGGAGGCGCTATCCAAAACCTCAGGCGGCCAAGGACCGGTGATCGGGTCGGTGGTTGCCGGCCTCGACCGTGGCCGGCTCGGGCCGTGCTGAGGTGAGGAACTGGTAGGCGATGATTGCGGCGCCGAGGAGCGGTCCGATCCACAAGGCACTGGCGCCGAGGGAGCCGCTGACGGCGAGGGCGAGGGTGAGGACCGCAAAGTGAAGAACGTTGAGCTGCTTCATGAGATCGTGTGTAACCCCGCTTGCGTCCGCTCGTCTAGTGCTTGTCCATGGATCTTGCGGAGTCTTCGCGGCGCTTTACACTCCCTTTGCAAACCGAGCCGGGAAGCGAAGCCGGGTCGCCGTCAACCGCACCCGGATCCCCAGATGACCCGAACCACAGCACCGCCCTTTCCATGACTCCCCAGCTCGACAACGACCGACTGGGCCGCTTCTACGAGGAGATGGGTAGGGACGCCACCTTCGTGGCCGAACTCGTCGGGATGTATCGAGCCAGGGCCGAGGCATTCCTCGCCGCTGCCGAGAGGGGTCACGCAAACGACGGCCTCGCCGACCTGGCCCATCAACTGGCCGGAGCGAGCGGACCTTTCGGGATGACCGATATCACCCACGCCGCCCTCGGACTGGAATCACAACTTCGGAACGGAGAACCGCATTTCGAGGACCTCGAGGTGATCGTGAGGACGCTGCCCGAGCTGATGGCCGAACTCGAGCGGTGGGCTCAGGGGTTAGCCTCTTAGTCCGGTTCCAGCCGGTATCCGACGCCGCGGATCGAAGCGATCTGGATGCCGGGCAGCTTGGATCGGATCGACACCACGTGGGCGTCGATCGTGCGGCTCGAGCCCAGGCCTTCCTGATGCCACACCTCGTTGAAGAGGTGCTCCCGTTCGTAGGCCACTCCGGGATGGGCTGAGAGGTAGGCCAGCAGGTCGAATTCCTTCTGGGTGAGTTCGATCACGGTGCTGTCGGGCCCGATCACCTGGTGGGCTCGCCGATCCACCTCGTATTCACCGAGCTGTATCACCGGATCCTCCGGCATGTCCTGGCGGGCCACCCGCCGGCTCACCGCCCGGATGCGTGCGAGCAGCTCTCGAGGCGTCATCGTCTTGGTGGCGTAATCGTCGGCTCCGAGCTCCAGCCCCAGGACCTTGTCGGCTTCGTCGTCGCGGGCGGAGAGAATGATGATCGGCGTGTCGGACCGGGCGCGTAGCTGACGGCAGATCTCGAAGCCGTCCACGTCCGGGAGGCGCAGATCCAATAGGACCACCTCCGGCTGGTCGGCCTGGAACCGAGCGATACCTTCACCCCCCGTTCCCGCAACGACGACGTCGAAGCCCTCCTTCTCCAAATAGCGGGCCACCGCGCCGGCGAACACCGGTTCATCGTCGATCAACAGCACCGAGGCCATGCACAGAACCTAGTTGCCCGGCGCCGCCCCGTCGCCGGGCTCACCAACTGCCGCCCCCGCCGCCCCCGCCTCCGCCGCCGACACCACCGCCGCCTCCACCCGACGAGGAGGGCGACGTGGAGGCGGCGGCCGTGGCTCGCTGAATCGAAGGTCCCATGTGAGCCATGTGGAAGTAGGTGGGCGGGACGGCCTGGTAGCGGGACTCACCCTGCAACGCTGTGGCCACCTTCTTCCACTGGTCGTCCAGCCCGAAGGCCACCGCCCACGAGGTGTAGTCCCGGATCGCATCGGGGTCGACGGTGTCGACAGCGGTGCCCGGTTCCAGCCCGTCCAGGAATCTGCGGAACGACTCGACGGCGAGCCAGCGGGTCGTGCCCTCAGGAGTGCGGACCCGAAGCTCCCACGCACGGCTCAGCAGCGCGATCGCCGCTCCCAACCCAGCCGACGACACGACCAGCGCACACACCCACCACCCCGAGAACCGAAGCGTGAACCCGCTCCCCAGCACGATGCCGGCGATCCCGAGCAGACCGAGCGGGATGCCCCATCCGATGGCCCGGCGGCGGCGCCGATCACCGGCGGGATCCCAGAAGCCGCTGTCATTTTGCCACCGCTCGAGATCGGTTCCCAGCTCCTTCCAGGACGACGCAAAATCGGAGTCGTACTCCTCGAGGCTGATCCGGTCGCCGTCGGAGAAGAACGACTCGATCCGCTCGGCGGTCGACGGACGCGATCGAGCCTCGCCACGATGCAACACCAGATGGCCGTCGTCCTCCTCCACCTGGATTTCGCCCAGAAACGCCGCTTCGACGAGCCATGACACCTTGTGTTCGGGCTTGACCCGTTCGGCGACGATCATGCCCCCGTGAGGTGCCGACAGTCCTTTCGGGGGTGAAGGTGACGGGCTGGCGAGCTGGCCCAGGTCGGACTGATCGACCAGGCGATATCCCTCGGAGAAGTCCAGATTGGACGGGTCGCCGAGCATGGACGCCGTGGCGTTCGGTACCTGTTCCCGCCCCCACCGCTTCATCGACCGCGCCACCAGGGGCAGGGTGCCGAGGGCTGCGAGAAACGAGGCGACCATGAGCACGAAGATCGGCACGTCCTCGACCAGAGCCTCGGCTTCGGGCAGCGGAGGCAGACCCGGCGTCTGGGCCAACGGTGCTCCCAGGGTGCCCGACACCGTGACCCCTTCGCCGCTGTCGAGGTTCTCGGTGGCGATGAGGATATGGCCGGGGGCCACCTCCTCGACCGTGCAATTGCCGAAGCTACCCTGCCTGCCTCTGTCGCAGGTCGGGGTGAGCAGTTCGTCGTCGGAGATCACGTGGATTTCCGCATTCGAAATCGAGATATCCCAGCCTGTCCCCACCGCATTCCACGAGAACCGGTCGCCGAGCACCAACGTGTCCAGGGAGTACTCGAGCAGATAGCGGTGGCGGCCGGTGATCGTGCGGTCGGGGTCGCCGACCCGGACCACCGGTGCTGCACCGAAACCGATACGGGTCTGGGTCGGCGCCGTCGCCGAGCTGACCCTCACGCCCCTCTCGGGATCGAGGTCGGGGATTTCGCGCAGGAGGCCGTGGCGTTCGGCGACGCCAAAGTCGTAGTCGATCGCTTCGGTGATGAGCGAGTCCTGACGGCCCGTACCGATTTGGGCCACAGTCCAGTAGCCGGCGATGCGCTCCCCGTCGATCACCAGCGCACCCACGAGGGCGGCGATGGGCGCTACCAACGCGAGGACGACGCCGACGATCGTGTTGATGCGGCGCCGTCTCGTGATCATGATGTCACTCTAGAAACCCCGACCGCCGGCCGGGTGACAACGCCGGGGTGTCTCCGCCGGGCGTTCGGAGGGCAGGCTGGCTGTCAGGCGCTCACGTCATCGCCATCTTGTTGAGCATGTGATCCAGGACCTGGGTGTGCTCCACCTGGGGGCTGAACAGGATCACTTCGGCGTCCTGGGAGACCATGACGCTGTGGCCTGGAGGCCAGTAGAAGAGTTCGCCACCCGTGCAGTTCTCGGTGGAGCCGTCGGTATAGCTCACGACGAGGCTCCCCGAGATCATGTAGCCCCAGTGCGGCGCGTGGCACGAGTCGCTTTCGAGCCCCTGCAGCAACGGTGCGATGTCGGTGCCGGCGCCGAGCGAGAAATATTCGCCGCCGATGGCGCCGAAGCCGGTGGCGTCGCCGAAGTCGGAGATTTGTCGGGCGACGGCCCCGGGTACGTCGATCTTGACCGGTATCGCTTCTTTGGTGATGTGCATGATGACGGTGTCTCCTCAGGTTGGTTTTGGTGGGTACCTCAGGACGTGGTCCTGAGGCCTTTCGACAAACCCTTCCGTGGGATGGGCATGTCACCTCAAAGGCGTGACAATCGATGTCACGGTGGAACAAGTCCTCGAAGGAGCGCCGCCCGACTCCCGGTTTTGGGACCTAGCGGGTACCGGGGCCGGTCGTCGATGTCAGAATGGGGGCATGACCCGAGTGCCGACGAGGCCGCTTCTCATGGTGGGGCCTCGAGCCCGATGACTGAACCATCCCCGCTCGTCGATGCGTTGACCGACGCCGGCGGCGCCATCGCCGAGGGTCGGTGGGAAGCCGCACTCGAACTGCTCGATCAGAGTGGACCGGATGCGGCCACCGCAGTTGGCCTCGAGCTGCGGGCGCAGGCCGCCTACGGATCGGGCGATCTGGAAGGAACGGTGTCGGCCTGGGAGGCTCTCTACTCTCTCCAGGCAGCCGCCGGCGACGAGGTGGCAGCAGCCCGAGCGGCCGCCATGGTCGCCATGTACCTGATGATGGACACGGGCCTGATGGCCCCGGTACGGGGTTGGCTTCGACGAGCCGAGCGATTTCTGATCGACCGCGACGAGACGCCGGCGCACGCCATCGTCGCCATGGTCCGCACCTACGAGCGCCTGATGTGTGGCGACATGGAGGCGGCGGGGGAGAACTCGCGCCTGGCCATCGACCTGGGGAATCGGTGCAACGTTCCGCCCGCCGTCATCATCGGCAGCGTCGCTGCCGCCAGGCTGAGAATCTTCTCCGGCGAGCTCGACGAAGGACTCGAGATGCTCGACGACATCGCGGTCACGCTGATGTCCGGTCAGGTCGACTCGCTGACGACGGGTATGGCGATGTGCGAGCTGATCTGTGCCATGCAAGGTCTCGCCCTCTACAGCCGGGCCGGGGAGTGGACCTGGGCCATGGAGCACTGGCGTCACGGCACCGCCTTCGGTGGCATCAACGGCCGGTGTCGTGTCCACCGCGCCGAGATGTTGCGACTCACCGGCCCTTGCGATCGAGCCGAAGAGGAGGCGCTCCAGGCCTGTGAGGAGCTTCGTCCGTGGATGCGGCGCGAGTTCGGCTGGCCACTGGCCGAGCTCGGGAACATCCGTCTCCGCAAGGGTGACCTGAGCGGCGCCGAGGAGGCCTTCCTGGCCGCTCATGAGAACGCATGGTCACCCCAGCCCGGCCTTGCTCTGCTCCGCCTGGCACAGGGTGATGTTGCCGCCGCTACCGCGCTGATCGCCGATGCGGTCGAGCATCCTCTCGATGTGCCATCCAAGGAGCGACCACCCTTCGGCGGGCTGCGGTTGGCGCCACTGCTCGACGCCCAAGTGGAGATCGCCGCCGCCGCCGACGATGCTGCGACGGCCCGTCGCGCCGCCGACGAGCTTCGGAGGATCGCAGGTGGATTCCCCAGTGAGGCCCTGCTCGCAGCGGCGGCGCTCGCTCAGGCACGGGCCGCCCTCACCGAGGGCGATCCCCGGGCGGCGGTGGGGGAGTGTGAGCGATCGCTCGTGGGCTGGACCGAGGTCGGTGCACCATTCGAAGCCGCGATGGCGCGCATGGTTCTCGGTGCAGCCCAGCAGCGGCTGGGGAACACGGAGGCTGCCGCGATGGAATGGCGGGCGGCTCACACGGCGTTCGACAACTTCGGTGCGAGACTCTGGGCCGACAGGGCCGCCCGCAGCGGAGCGGACACGACCTCGGACCGCATTTCCGAAACCCCGCCCGTCGCCCTGAACGTATTCCGCTGTGATGGCGACACCCGGACCGTCTGCTTCGACGGTGTCACGGTCCTGGTCCATGACCTCAAGGGTCTGCGCTACCTCGCCCGTCTCCTGGCCGAGCCGGGCCGTGAATTCCATGTTCTGGACCTCACCGCCGTGGAGCGCGGTTCGTTGCCGACCGTGCCCTCGGCGGTCGACCCGGATCTCACCACATCGGATGGCGGCGATGCGGGCCTGCTGCTCGACGACACAGCGCGAGCCGCCTACCGGCGCCGATTGGCCGAGGTGGACGAGGACATCGAGGAAGCGGAACGGATGAACGACGACGGTCGACTGGCGTTGGCCCAGCGGGATCGGGACTACCTGGTTGCCGAGTTGACCCGGGCCGTCGGGCTGGGAGGACGAGGACGGCGGGCGGGCGACACCACCGAGCGGGCCCGCACCGCCGTTACCCGGTCGATTCGGTATGCGGTGGCGCGCATCGTCGACCACCATCCCACCCTGGGCCGCCACTTCGATCAGTCGGTACGGACCGGCATCTACTGCGCCTATGTCCCCGACCCGCGCCAGCCGATCTCGTGGGACGTCTGAGACCCTTCGCCGAGCGGACACCGAACGCGAAGATCCGTGCCCTCACTCGTGCATCTGCTCTGTCGTCGGTTTCACCCGCCGCTGGCGCCCATAGTCGCCCGACCTCGGCGGGATCGTGGTCGGTCACGATGACCGGGCGGTGTTGGTGAGGCGGCCCAGCCCTTCGATCTCGGTCACGACCACGACCCCATCGGCGAGATAGCGGGGCGGTGTGCGGGCATGGCCGACGCCGCCCGGGGTACCGGATGCGATGACGTCGCCGGGGTGCAACGTGAGGATCTGGGAGATGTAGCTCACCAGGGTGACCGGATCGAAGACGAGGTCGGCGGTGTTCGAATCCTGAACCACCTCGCCGTCGACCGAACAGCTGATGCTCAGGCGCGGTGTCACACCCCCGTCGAGTTCGTCTGGGGTGACGAGAAACGGCCCGAACGGTGCGGTGTGTTCGAAGGTCTTGCCCTGCAACCACTGCCGCGTGCGGTTCTGGTAGTCGCGGGCGGTGATGTCATTGATGATCGAGAAACCGGCGATGGCCGGGGCAGCGTCGTCGGCGGTGCCGCGCCGGGCGGTCCTGCCGATCACCACCGCCAGCTCTGCCTCCCAGTCCCAGGCCTGACTGATCGGGTTGATCTCGATCGGGTCGCCCTCAGCGATCAGAGCGTCTGCGTATTTGGTGAACAGGGTCGGGAATTCGGGCAACTCGTGTCCCATCTCCAGGATGTGGTTCCGGTAGTTGAGGCCGACGCAGATGATCTTGCCCGGGCGCTGGATGAGCGGGGCGAAGCTGACGCCGATGATCGACGTGGTCGGTCCGTCGGCAGACGCGGCGATGTCCTCCCACCCTTCGATCTGGAGAAGTTCACCGACGTCGTCGTGGCCGGTCTCGGTGGCGATCTCGTCGTCGATGCGCACGGCACGCGTCCCGATGGCGGTCCGGATGGTTGCGAGTTTCACTGGTCTGTCTCCGTTTCTGATCGGGGCGATCTCATGGGCGGTGCGTGCTCCCGGCCGGTCAAGAGTCGCCCTCCATCGGACGCCGGTCCACGCTGCGGTTCCCGCCTTGTGGTGACGCCGAACTCAGCCGGTCCACCGAATGCGGCACCAGGTTCGATGGTCACATGCCGGGCAGGCGAGCCGCCGGCTGAACCGCTTTCCCGGGATCCACAGCGAGAACCACCAGATCCGGGCGCCGGCGTCCAACACCGAGATCCGGGTGTGGGCCAGACATTCGGAGCACTCGACCACGACGGTCCCCAACCGAGGTTCGGTGTCCATCGAGTACAAGGCCTTGACGCCCTCGCGAGTCGCGGGGCGGTGCATCGGACGTTTCTCATCCTGGAACTCCTCCTCGGGACGGGATGCTGCCGGCGGAGAGAAGAGGGCCCGCTTGCCCAGCGGGTCCGGCCGGGTCGGATCCTGATCGGCGGAAGCGGAACTCATATCCGCATCTCGATCGTCGCGGCAAGCTCCCGGTACGCCTCCGCCGGCTTCGAACGACCGGCATGGGCCAGCACGGACCGACCCCGCCCCGGGGCCTCGGCCACACGGACCGATTTGGGGATCGGAGGTCGAAGCACGTCGATGCCGTGGACGGCGGCGACGTCGAGCAGGACCTGCTGGGCCAGCCGGGTGCGGGCGTCGAACATCGTGGCGATCCCGCCGAGTACACGGAGATCCTCGTTGGTGTAGGCCCGCACGTCGTGCACGGTCTCGAGGAGTTGGCCAACACCCCGATGACTGAGGGTTTCACCCTGGAAAGGAATGGCCACGTGGGTGGCGGCGGTGAGACCGTTGATCGTGAGAATGCCCAGCGACGGGCCACAGTCGAGCAACACGTAGTCGTAGTCGTCGACCAGCCGCTTCAGCGCCCTGGCGAGGACGAACTCCCGTCCGGTTTTGGTGAGCAGGTGCACCTCGGCGCCGGCCAGATCGATCGAGGAACCGAGGATCGCCAGACCGTCCTTGAGTTCGACGAGGACCTCCTCGGCTTTGGCCCTGCCGACGAAGACGTCGTGAAGGGTGGAGCCGAGGCCGTCGGCGTCTATCCCGACCGCATAGGTCAGGCACGCCTGTGGATCCAGGTCCACCAGCAGCACGCTGCGGCCCCGCTCGAAGAATGCATCTCCGAGAGACTGGACCGTCGTGGTCTTGGCCACGCCGCCCTTCTGATTTGCGAACGCCAGCACTGTCCCCATGCCCGAAGCCTAGTTCCGGCCCCAACCGCCCGAGTGTGAAGCAGCGCCGGAATGTGCCGAATCCACCTCGGATCGGCGCTGGCGTCTCTGTTCGGTTTGGTGCCTCAGGCGGTCCTCCCATCGCGTTTCCAGGTCTCGCCCCTGAACGGCGTAGTGTCGTCTTGCGAAGATGACGAAGGAGTGGTGAGCGTGGGGAATGCGATCAGGAATGTGGCTCTCGTCGGTCACCAGGGCAACGGCAAGACCAGCCTGGTGGAGGCGATGTTGTACCGCGCCGGGGTGGTGGGTCGTCCGGGACGGGTAGATGACGGCAGCACGGTCAGCGACGCCGATCCCGAGGAACGGGAGCGTCAACAGAGCCTGTCGCTGACGACGGTCTCGTTCCGCTGGGACGGCCACGACGTGACCATCCTCGACACGCCCGGCTACGCCGATTTCCTGGCCGACGCCCTCCAGGCCATGCAGGTCGCCGAACTCGCCGTCTTCGTAATCGACGCCGTGTCGGGTGTGCAAGCTCAGGATCTGGTGCTGTGGCGCCACGCCGCCAAGGCCAACCGGCCCCGGATGATCTTCGTCAACGGACTCGACCGAGCCCACGCCTCGTTCGAGGCGACCATGGCCAGCGTCCGAGCCGCCTTCGGTTCCCACGCCGAACCGGTCGAGCTGCCCATCGGGGAGGGTTCGAGCTTCCACGGCATCACCGACCTGCTCACCGATGATGCGTTCATCTACGACTCGGGAAAGGCCGAGGAGGTGGAGGTTCCGACCGCCATGGTCGATGCGGAACGGGCCGGACACGAGCACCTGATCGAAGAGGTCGTCGAGGGTGATGACGAGATACTCGAGCACTACCTCGACGGCGACGCGCCCTCGACCGAACAGCTCGAGCATCTCCTCCACGACGCGGTCGACGCCGGAACCGTGTTCCCCGTGTTGTGCGGCTCGGCCACCGCGCCGATCGGCGTCGACCACCTGCTCGACTTCATCTGTCACGTGGGCCCGGCCCCCGGCGACCTCGACCCCACAACCGTGTACGCAGGAGAGATCCCGGTCGATGTGAGGGTCGATCCCGACGGCGAGACGCTGGCCTACGTGTTCAAGACCCGCATCGACCAGTTCCTCGGACCGGTCTCCTACCTGAAGGTGATCTCCGGGACCATCCGGGCCGACGATGTTCTCGTCAACACCCGCACCAGAGGTCGCGAACGTCTCCGCCAGCTCCTCTCCTTCAGCGGTGCTGACCACCGCCCCACCGGCGAAATCCCGGCCGGTTCGATCGCGGCGGCAGCCAAGTTGAACGACACCGGCACCGGCGACACGCTCGCCGTCGAGGGCATGCCGGTCGTGGTTCCCAAACCGGACCTGCCCGAGGCGGTCTACGGCATCGCGGTGCGGGCCGCCACGCCGGCCAACGAGGATCGGCTTGCCAGCGGTCTGGCCCGGCTGGTGGCCGAGGATCCCAGCCTGAGCGTCACCTTCGAGCCCTCCACCCGCCAAACCGTCCTTTCCGGCGGCGGTGAGACGCACCTGCGGGTTGCGTTGGCCCGCCTGGCCCGACTCGGTGTTGATGTCGACACCGAGGACGTCAAGGTGGCCTACCTCGAGACGTTGGCCGGGCCGGTCGAGATTTCCGCCCGCCACAAGAAGCAGAGCGGCGGGCACGGGCAGTTTGCCGTGGCGACGGTCCTGTTCGAGCCGCTCGACCGGGGTGCCGGCTTCGAGTTCGACAGCCGGGTGACCGGTGGGGCGATTCCCCGTAATCTCATCCCGGCCGTCGGTGCCGGCATCGGAGACGCATTGGTCGACGGGGGAGCGCACGGCTTCCCAGTTGTCGACGTACGTGCGGTGTGCCTCGACGGGCAACACCATCCGGTCGACTCCTCCGAAATGGCGTTCAGGATGGCGGGGGCCCAGGCCTTGAGATCAGCGGTTCGCGACGTCGGCACCGAGGTGCTCGAGCCGGTCAGCGAGGTGACGGTGCAGGTGCCCGACGCGCTCCAGGGTGACGTCCTCGGTGATCTGAGCTCGCGCCGGGCCCGGGTGTTGGGCACGGACCCGGTCGGTGGGGTTGGCTTCGCCGAGGTCCGGGCGTTGGTCCCCACGGCCGAGATCGGCAACTATGCGGTCGATCTGCGCTCCATGACGGGCGGGGCCGGACTGTTCAGTCGTTCTCACCATGGCTACCAGGTCCTGCCCGAGTCCCTGGTCGCCAGGGTGACCGATTCCGACTGAGTCACCCGGGAGCGTCACGTCACGCTGAAGTGGCCCCACACCGGACGATGGTCGCTGGCCGACGCCGACGCGACGACACCGGATTCCTGCACCCGCAGACCACGCGAATAGAGGTGGTCGAGCATGAACGGACGACCGAACCTCTCGAACGTTGTGCCGATCGTGGCCGATGCTCTCGTGAAACCGGCCTCGCCCATGGCCGAATCGAACGCCCGGATGCTGCGAGCCGATGCGGAGTTGAAGTCGCCGCCGATCACCACCCGTGACTCGGCAACCTCGGCTGCGTGCTGAGCGATGGCGCTGACCTGATCCGAGCGTCGTTTCAGGCCCAGCAGGACGGTTTCGATGTGGACGCTGTAGGCGACGATTGGCGTGCCGTTGACCGTCACGGTCGTCGAGGTGGCACACCGCGGCTGGCCCTGCACCCGGGCGGTGTGGGGGAGGGCGACGTCGACAACCTCCGACATCGGCCACCGCGACAGTACGGCGTTGCCGAACGGTAGTTGTGTCATCGGGTGCTCGGCCGGCGCCGAATACCGGTAGTCCATGCCCAGGCGTTCGGCCAGCCGTTGGGTGCCTTCGGGATCCATCTCCTGGACGAGGAGAAGGTCGACGTTGCTGAGTTCGGGGAGCTCGGTGAGCTCCTCGGCCGCCCGATCGACCTGGCGTCCGAGTTCGATGTTCCATGAGACCACCCGCATCAGGGGCACCGGCGGGATCCGAGTTCGGTCACGAGTGCGATGGTAGTGAGAACGACCCGTTCTGCTTCACCGGGTGCAGATCGGGCTCGACCGCGCGACGCATGGACCCTATGCAGCGTCATCTTCTGCTCGTACGTCACGTCAAGTCGGCGTGGGACGACCGGTCGCTCGCCGATCACGACCGGCCTCTCGCTCCCCGCGGTGCCAACGCTCTGCCCCTTCTGAGCGACTACCTGGCCAATGCCGGGCTTGGGCCCGAGGTGGTGTTCTGTTCGCCTGCCCGGCGTACCGTCGACACGCTCGCCGGAATCCGAGCCGCCCTTCCCGATGAGGCGGAGGTCCGGATGGAAGCCGGCGTCTACCTGGCCGCCCCTCACACGCTGCTCTCGCTCGTGCACGACATCGATGGCGATGTCCGCTGCGCCATGGTCCTCGGTCACAACCCCGGGATACAGGATCTGGCGATTCGGCTCGTGGGTGACGGCGACGCCGAACTGCGCCACCAGCTGGTCACCAAACTGCCTACCGGTGCTGCGGTGACGCTGGCCTTCGACGGAGATTGGGCCGACCTCGGAAACGGCCTGGCACGGCTCGAGGCGCTGTTCATGCCCCGAAAACCTCGCGACTGACACTCCTTTCCTTCCGGGGCGGATCGTGACGGAAGCCTCTTGTGGCCGGGGCGCCAAGGCCGGATGGTCGGACCGAGACCTGCCGGTCTCGACAGGAGGAACTGACATGAAGACCATGGATGAGAGCACAACCCTGGACCGGCCCACCAGCATTGTGGTCGAGGCCGACACCCAGGACTACAAGAGCCGTAGTCGTTGGCTGATGATCCTGTCAGCCGCGTTGGTCGTCGCCGTGGTGGCGATGGGTGCGTGGCTGATCTTCGGCGACGGGTCCGCAACGGACCTCACCGCCGAACAGGAGCAGATGCTCGTAACGATCGACGACGCCTACATCGCCATGAACGACGGCGATGGAGCCGCCCTGGCCGCGCTGTACACCCCGAACGGCTATCACGACAACGGCTCGCGCCGGGTCTCCGGCACCGAGGAGTTGACGAACTACTTCGACGGGCTCGGTCGGATGGGGTTCTCGGCGACATCGGCCGCCGATCCCGTCGTCGTCAACGACTTCGTGATCTCGAGCGATTACATCGGTGCGGATACCAACTCGAGGACGAGCTTCTTCAGGATGACCTCGGACGGCACGCAGATCCTGTGGCACTACGCCCCCTAGGAGAATGACAGCGACGGACCGTCGGGCGATGGCCACCGTCCGCGTCGGCTGATCAGCGACCGATCAACGACACGTCGACTCGGCGCGCTCATGTGTCGGGTGTTGACACCCCGGCAGATCGACCCCAGCGAAAGCCGGCTCAGAGGCTGCGGTCAGCGACCGCCGCGGAGCAGCACCAGGGTTTCGTGCATACCACGACGATCCCACCGAGCACCTGTGCACCTTTGATCACCCGGTTCACATCGACCGCCGGCTTCCAGGTGACGTCCCCGGCCTCGAACCTCGCACACCCCGCGACGGAAACCGACTATGACCGAAGCCTCTTGTTGCTGGGCCGCGTTCGCCGGAATATCGAATTGGAGACCGGCCGGTCTCCGAGAGGAGGAACCGACATGAAGACCATGGACGAGAGGACGACCCTGGACCGTCCCACCAGCGTTGTGATCGACACCGAGACACCGAACTACAAGGCTCGAAATCGTTGGCTGATGATTCTGTCGGCCGTGCTGGCCATCGCCGTGGTGGCGATGGGTGCGTGGCTGATCGTCGACGACGGGTCCGCAACGGTCCTGACCGCCGAACAGGAGCAGATGCTCGAAACGATCGACGACGCCATGATCGCCATCAACGACGGCGATGCCGCCGCTCTCGTTGCGTTCTACACCACGAACGGCTATCACGAGAACTACCTTCGCCGCTACTCGGCCTTCGACGGTGAGCTGGAGGACTACTTCAACATGCTCGCTGGGAGCGGATTCTCTGTGACACCGGCCGCCGATCCCGTCGTCGTCAACGACGTCGTTATCAGCAGTGACTATCTCAGCGGATTGGGCGGAAGTGAGACACCGACCACGAGCTTCTTCAAGATGACGCCAGACGGCACGCAGATCATGTGGCACTACGCCCCGTAGGGACGTGAAACGAACGGCGCGTCGGGCCGCAAGGGCGGGCCGTCCGCGTCGATGACAGCAAGGATGACCAACACGGTGGTCTTGCGCGCCAAGTGTGTCGGTCGATGACAGGACGGGGCCGACGGTCACTTGATGCAGATAGGCCTGCATGACCGAGGCGCCCTGTGCGCATGCGGTTCAGCGGCGGCGGAGCAGCACCAGTGTCACGCTCACCGTGACGATCCCGGCCAACACCTGCGCTCCTTTGATGACGCGGTTGACGTCGACCGCCGGTTTCCAGGTCACCTCCCCGCCCCGCACCTCGTAGACCCCTACGGGATGGATGCCCAGTCCGAAGCCGGTGCCGAAGCCGCCTCCGCCCTCGTCGCCGGGACCGGTGCCTTCGCCGCCACCCCCGCCGGCTCCTCCGGTCACCCGCGCCACCGGGATGATCGTCACTCCGTCGACGGTGTACGCCTGTCCGTAGACCCGTCGGACCGACATGGCGTCCCGTACGCCACGGATGTTGTCCATCACCGTCGTCTCCGCTCCCTGCATCTTCTCGTTGGACACGGTCTTCCTCCTCTTCGCACCTTCGTCAGAGTTTGGTCGGGTTCGCCCCTCGTCGACAGGGTCCAAGGGCACCAGACGGTCATGCCGCTGTCGCCACCGGATATGTCGTCGTGCCCCTGTGCGAGCTTCTTGCACCCGAACGGAGATCTGGCCCTACTTCCGACTTCGAGTCTCGGCCGCCGCAGATTCGGCAGACGCACTAGCGAGGTGACTCCTCCCGTCGGTGGCCCACGGCGAGCTCGGCCAGCCTCTCACGATCGATCTGATCGGCCGGTGCAGCCGCCACCTTGCAGTCGGTCACTGCCCGCAGCGCCGCGGTGCGAACCCCACCCTCGAGCACGGCTCGCTCACCGAGCACCGCCCCCGGGCCGACCTCGCCGATCGGCTCGCCGTCCACCTCGACGACCAACACCCCGTTGAGCAGGAGGAAGAGCTCCTCGTTCGCCACCCCCTGTTCAACGAGTGGCGTGCCCTCCTTCACCCGCCGGATCTCCGGCGTTGCTGCGCCTCGCATTATGTGTTCCTGGAGCTGCTTCTCCAGCTCGGTCTCGACCTCGGTCACGAGGGCCGGGGAGTCCTCGTCGCCCCACGGTGTGTGCCGGCCGAACGAGGTGGTCATCCACTGCTTGTAGTCGGCCAGGCTGCTCTTGGCGATCAGCTCACCAGAGTGGTCGAACACCCAGTGCCGCGGGAAGCCCGACGCGCCGACCAGTTCACCCGAGTGGGTCCCGTCGACGTTGATCGTCACCTCGAGGGTCGTCCAGACGGTGGGGGCGAAATATTGGATGAAGGGCGGGCGCGTCACCGCTCGGGGCATCGGCGCGCCCGTCCGTCCTCCGGTCGTCTGGGTGAAGCGGACCGATGTCGCCGACACCTCGGGCTCGCCTCGCAGGTCGGGCAGGCTCACCGCCGGAACGGTGATCGACCCAACGCCGAGGTCCATCGTCGTCGCGCCCATGAAACCCCCGCCATCGTGGCCGAAGCCGGTGATGGTGCCGTCGTCGTCGACGTCGATGAAGGCCCGCAGCTCGTTGGCGAACCGGAAGCGATCGTTCGCTTGCAGTTCCTCCAACGACTGGTGTACGTCGGTGCCGAGGGAGTCGGGTGGCGGTGGATCGTGATGCGCCATCTTCATGCGTGTGGCCATCTTGCCCATGCCCTCGAGCAGGTCCGACGGAATCCACGAGACTGTCGAGATGGATCGTTCGATGTGCATGCTTATGTCCTCCTTCGGGACGTAGTCCGATCTGATCGTGTTCGCTCAGGCCTCACGAAGCATCAGAATGCTGGTGACGACCGTGAACAGGATGAACCCACCGAAGAACGCGAGGAACCCGAAGATCCCTCCGGTCGACGTGCTGACGGTGTCGATGACCGAGAGCGCTCCGAGTACAGCCCCGACGAGGGTCAGCCACCCGTACCACGCGGGCCGGACCTTGTTCAGGAAGGTCGCGGCGGCGACGGCGCCGAGCGCAACCGCGGCCCATACGCCTACGGTTGCGCTGGCGATCTGACTGCCGTCATTGATCATCCGGATCGTCTCGGGTGCGAGACCCTCGCCCCCGCGTAGTGCCAGGATGCCGAACAACCCCTCGCTGATCCCGGCTTGGGCCGACATCATCGCCGCAGCTAACAGGAACAGCGGCGCCCAATAGGTGTCGTTGGCGCGATCGCCGATCTTGAGCGTGCGATACACGCCCATGAAGAAGAGCGCGATCGGAATGGCGAGCAGCGCCGGGACGACGACGCCGATCTTCAGCGCGGTGCTGTCACCGGCGAAGAAGTCGACGACCTCTTCGGTCGAGGCGCCGACCCCCGGTATCTCGCCGACGATGAAGCCTTGCGCCATGCCGACGACGAACGCAGAGAGCCCTGCGATCCCGGCGATGCGTGGCACCGATATTCCTCCTCCAGCTGACGTGGCGGCGACTGGTGTGGCTGCTGTTGTGGTCATGACAGGTCTCCTTGAGTAGCAGTTACTTGGTCCTGCCCTCACCCTGCGCTCGGAGACGCCAGGCGCCCAGCGTGGAGGCACCGCTTCGCATAGGGGTTAGCACCACCCTCGATCGGGCGCTCGCACGCTGTTCCCGGCATCTTCGAAAGAGGACACTGTGGGTACGTACACTCGACGCAGGGGGAACGACATGACGATCACCGTGTTTCTCGCCGACGACAACTTGATCGTCCGCGAGGGCGTGCGGGCCCTGCTCGAGCTGGAGGATGATCTCGAGATCGTCGGTCAGGGAGCCGACTACGACGAACTCGTCGACGGTGCCGCTGCGACCCACACCCAGGTGATCGTCACCGATATCCGTATGCCGCCGACCTTCACGCGCGAGGGCATCGATGCGGCCAAGGAGGTGCGGAAGCGGCATCCGGGCACCGGGGTGGTGATCCTGTCGCAGTTCGACGACCCCGACTATGCGGTGTCGCTGCTCTCGGAGGGTGCCGCCGGCTACGCCTACCTGTTGAAAGACCGAGTGGGCGAGGGTAACCAGCTCGCCCGGGCGGTGCGGGAGGTCGCGTCGGGAGGCTCGATGCTCGACCCCAAGATCGTCGAGGGCATCACCTCGCCCGTGCGCTCCGACGGCGTCGTTGTCCGACCGGGAGGAGGAGCTCCTGCAACAGATCGCAGAAGGGCGCAGCGTGAAGGCGATCGCCAGTCAGCGCAAGACGACGCCGGCTGCCATCGACATGTCCGTCGATGCCCTTTTCGAGAAGTTGGCCGAGGGCTTGGCGGCCGGTCGAGCCGACAGCCTCGACCGTCTGAAGATGTTGCAGCGGGCAATCGTCGACCGCAAGGAACAGGGGGAGTCGCTCAGCCGTCTGCTCCCGGGTGGTGTGGCCGGACAGATCCTGGAGGACGGTCGGCGGCCGGGTGAGACCGAAGAGATGACCGTGACCGTACTGATGTCCGACATCCGCGGGTACACGACGATCGCCGAGCACGCCGATCCGACCGAGCTCGCCGGACAACTCCACGAGCACCGAGCGGCGATGAACCGAGCCATCCTCGCCGAGGGGGGCACGGTGATGCAGTTCGTCGGCGACGCCGTCATGGCGGTATTCGGCGCACCGGTGGTCCAACCCGACCATGCCGAGCGAGCGGTCGCGGCGGCGGCAGCGATGCATCGTGCCCAGGACGAGATCAACCAGAGCTGGGAGAGCGGCGGGCTGAATCCGTTCGGACTCGGCATCGGTGTGTCGACCGGCGTGGTGGCGGCGGCGCTGCTCGGCTCGGAGGAACGGCTCGAGTATTCGGTGGTGGGCGACACCGTCAATCTCACCCAGCGCCTGCAGCAGTGGGCCGACCCGGGCGAGACGGTCCTGAGCGAGCCGACGTGGGAGGCGCTGGCGATCAAGCCCGACGCCGATCACCTCGAACCGGCAGCCGTCAAAGGCCGAGAGACCGCGGTCGCTGCGTACCGATTCCCGACGAGGGCGACATGAAGCCGGCGCTGGTCCTGGCATGGGTTGTGTTCGTCACGGCCCTCTCGGCGATCGTGTTCCAGGGTGTCGGGTGGGGGATCTCGATCATCCTCGGGGAGGGTGCACTTCTGGCGATCGGAACCCTGCTCGTCCTGCGGCGGCCCGGCAACGTCATCGGGACGATTCTCGTCGCGATGGGAGCTGTCTGGACCCTAATCCTGGCCGCCGACGTGTCGATCGAGTCGCTCGCCGACCGGGGTCACGACTCAGCTGTCAGCTGGCTGGCGCTCGTGTTCATGATCGCCACCATTCCGATGCTCTGGCTCGGAAACATCGCCATCTGGCTGGTCTTCCCGCAGGGCCGGCCGAGCACGATCAGCGCCGGCAGGTTCCTCAGGATCAGCGCCGGGTACACGGTGGCGCTTGCCGTCGCCCACGTCTTTGCTCGGCCCCGGATCCTCTCGCCGGGGGAGGCGGGGTATCCACACCCGTTCCTCGACGAGGCCGTGGCGGAAGGGGTCGGGGAAGTCATGGACGTCCTCGTCGTCGTGCTGCTCTTCTTCGCCGGATTCTTGGCGGCCGGGATGCTCGTCGCTCGCAGCCGCCACAGTGACCCGACCGAACGACGCCAGATCGCATGGGTCGCACTGGGGTACGTCCTCTCCAATGCGCTCCTCCTCTTGAACGCCCTAGGCCAGCCTCTCGGCGCAGGGGAGGACCGGGCCGGCATCGTGCTCGATTCGGTTGCGTTCCTCTTCATCGCAGTGACCCTCGGTGTCGCGATCATGAAGTACCGGCTGTTCGACATCGATGTCATCATCTCCAAGTCGGTGATGTACCTCGGGCTGTTGGCGGCGATCACCGCCGTGTACGCGCTGGTCGTCGTGCTCCCGCTGGTGGTGATCGGCGCCAGCGATGACGAGGGCCCGGGACTGTTGCTTCCGATCGTGGCCACGGCGGTCGTGGCGGTGACGTTTGAACCGATCCGCTCCCGGATGCAGCGGTGGGCGAACCGCCTCGTCTACGGGAAGCGGTCGACTCCGTACGAGGTGTTGTCGCAGCTGACAGCCCGACTGTCCGAAACCGGAGGCGGCGGTAACACCGACGATCTCGCCCGGCTCGTGGCCGAGGGCACCGGCGCCGACCAGGCGGTCGTCTGGGTCGAGCGGGACGACCTCCTGCGACCGGCCGGGATGTGGGCGGCGCCCGGCGCCGATGCGAAGATGCCATCGCCGATCAAGCGGCTCACCAGCGGTGAGCTCGTCGAGATGGCCGACGTCCGCCATGAGGGTGAGCGGCTCGGCGCGGTGAGCATCCTGAAGCCCTCGAACGACCCGGTCACACCCGCCGATCGAGAGCTACTCAGCGACGTGGCCGCCGGCGCGGCGCTCGTGCTGAGAAACATCGCGCTCAACGACGAGCTCGAAGCGTGGGCGACCGAGGTCCGCCGGTCGCGGCGCCGGTTGATCGAGGCCCAGGACAGCGAGCGACACCGGCTCGAGCGCGATCTCCACGATGGGGCTCAGCAGCAGGTGGTGGCGCTGAAGGTCAAGATGGGTATTGCCAGGACGATCGCCGAACGGGAGGGGGCCGACGACATCGCTGCCCGCATCGTCGCGCTCGGCGATGACACCCAGCACGCGGTCGACGCCCTCAGGGTCGTCGCCCACGGTATCTATCCACCATTGCTCGAGTCCGAGGGTCTGGCGCCGGCGCTTCGTGCCGTCGAGCGGTCGTCGGTGATCCCCGTGGACCTGGATGTGGCCGGCCTGGATCGCTATGGCCGTCCGGCCGAGGAGACCGTCTACTTCTGCGTTACCGAGGCGCTGGAGCGAGCGCGAATGTCGGGCGCGACCAGCGCTCGGGTGGGGGTGGCCGGCCAGAACGGCGAACTCGTCACCGAGATCGACCTGGGGAGTCTCACCACCGAGCTGGATCTGACCGCAGTCTCCGACCGTGTCGATGCCGCCGGTGGGACGTTCGTCATCGAGAACCGCCCGAATTGCGGCCCCCGTATCACCGGCTCGCTGCCCCTCGCCGATCTCGAACCGGAGCCGGCATGAGAGCAATCGACGCCGCAACGGAGCGGCGCCTGCTCGCAGCCGGCGTCAGCGTCTTCGTCGCCTCGACCATCGCCGTACTCGTCCAGATGCGCAGCTACGAGATCCCTACGCTGACCGCCCTCGGCGAGATCGCCGCGCTGACCGCCTTCGGCGCCTACGTGGTCATCGGCGGGTTCATCGTCGTTCGCCGGCCCGGCAACATCATCGGGCTCATGCTCGTCGCCTACGGGTCCATCTGGGGTTTGATCACCGCCGGGATCGTCACCGCTGAAGCCCTCGACGAAGCCGGGCGCATCGACGCCGCCGCCTGGGTGTCGCTCGCCGCTTTCGTCCCGTCACTCGCCACGATCTGGCTGATCGCGGCGACGTGGTTGTTGTTCCCCGACGGTCACCCGAACACGCCTCTGGACCGGAGACTCCTCCGCTGGAGCGGGGCGTTGGTGGCCGTCGTGACCGTACTGTCCCTGTTCGCTACGCCCCAGGTCCTGCCCGAGACCAAGGCCTACCCTCATCCGTTCGTCGGCGACTCTGTTGCCCAGGCCTTCTTCGACATCGGTACCGGCGTCACGATCCTCGTTTTCTTCTTCGGCTACTTCGTGGCGGCGAGGCTCATCGTGCGGATGCGCCACGGCGACGCGATCGAGCGCCGACAGGCAGGCTGGATAGGGGTCGCGGTGATACTGAACATCACGATACTCCTCGGCAACGTGGCCATCGCACCCCTCGGCACCGAAGACCGCGCCTTCCTGCTGATCGACTCGGTGGGGATCGTCCTCATACCGCTCGCCGTCGGCGTGGCCATCTTCCGCTACCGGCTGTACGACATCGACACGATCATCAACCGGTCGGTCACCTTCGGGGCGCTGGCGCTGTTCATCGGCGGCGTCTACATCGCCATCGTCGTCGGTTTCGGCGAGCTGTTGGGCGGCGACTCCGGGTTCGGTCTCTCGATCGCCGCCTCGGTGCTGGTGGCGATGGCCTTCCAACCGATGCGCCGACGGGTCGAGGGTGGGCGAACCGCCTGGTGTACGGCGAGCGGGCCACGCCCCACGAGGTGCTCGTGCGGTTCTCGCGCCGGTCGGCCGAGCTGTCGGACGAGGAATTGCTCGATCGGGTGCCACAGACTGATCGTCGACGGCACCGGGGCGCTGACCGGCAACGTTGTGGACCCGCACCGACGGAGGTTTCCGCACCGCGTCGGTATGGCCGGCCGAGACCGCGGCCCGCCGCATCGACGGCGACGGAGACTTCGGAGACCCCGAGGCCGACTTCTCGCTGCCGGTCCTCCACGACGGCGAGCTCCTGGGTGGGCTGTCACTGGTGAAGACCGGTGGCGAGACGGTCACGCCCGCCGAGGACGCCCTGCTCGACGACCTCGCCTCCGGCCTCGGCCTGGCTCTGCGCAACGCCCGGCTGACCGGCAGCTTGCGCCGACAGGTGGCCGATCTCGAGGCGTCGCGCGAGCGGGTGCTGGCCGCATCGCCGACGAGGCCCGTCGAGCGCTGGAGAACGACCTCGACAGCGGTCCGCAGCAACAGCTCGTGGCGCTTGAAGGTGAAACTCGGGCCGACCCGCAAGCTGGCCGAGCGGGCCGGCGCCGAGAAGACCGCGGCGCTGCTCACCCAGCTCGAAGGAGAAGCCGGAGCTGCCATCGCGGCCGTGCGGGACTTCGCCGGTGGCATCTACCCGCCGCTGCTCGAAGCCGAGGGTCTCGCGGATCGCCATCGCCCAGCAGACCCAGACGCGCAGCCGTTCCCGTCAACATCACGGCCGATGGCGTCGGACGGTACTCGCGCGAGGTCGAAGCCGCCGTGTACTTCTCGGTTCTCGAGGCGCTCCAGAACACCGCCAAGTACTCCGAAGCGCAGCCTCAGCGACCGTGACGCTCAGCGACGACGGCACGTCACTCCGGTTCGAGGTCCGCGACGACGGCCAGGGCTTCGACACCGGCACGACCGACCGAGGCGCCGGCCTCACCGGCATGGCCGACCGGCTCGACACGGTCGGAGGCATCGTCACGCATCGACTCGACCCCGGGCGAGGGCACGACCGTCGCCGGTGAAGTGCCGCTGCGGGCCGCTCGTCGACGCCTAGTCCGTCGAGGGTGGCGCTGCTCGCGCCCACATCTCTTCGAGCTCGTCCATGCCGAACGCCGACTTCGGGAGGAACGCCGACGGCGCCGGCTGCGAGCGCCGGCGCCTCGAAGTTGCCCGACTCGTGGGTCGACATCACCAGACACGTGCGGCGGATCGTCGAGCTGCATGATCCGGCGGGTGGCCTCGAGGCCGTCGATGCCGGGCATCTGCACGTCCATCAGCACCAGATCGGGCCGCAGGCTCGCCGACCAGCTCGACGGCCTGCTCGCCGTTCTCGGCCTCACCGGCCACCTCGAAGCCGTCGGTCATCTCGACGACCATGCGCGAGCCGCCTCGAGAAACGGCAGCTGGTCGTCGACGATCAGCACTCGGACGTCGGCCACGGGATCACCCTCCGGTGTCGTCGGCCGCGCCGAGGTACAGACACCACGGCGCGCACCCGCCGATGTGGTATCCTCCGCCGGGCGGGAGATCGAGCTTGGTGAAGATCGAGTTGATGTGCTTCTCGACCGAGCGAGGCGAGATGAAGAGCGCTTCGCCGATGGCGGCGTTGCTCCCGCCGGTCGCCATCTCGGCCAGCACCTCGGTCTCGCGGTCGGTCAGCCGGTCGAGGACCGACGCTTCCTCTCGGGCCTTGGCCGTGATCAGTGCATCGACCACCTTGGGATCGACGACCGATCCGCCAGCGGCGACCCGTCGGATGCGCGGACGCCAGCTCGTCGAGGTCGGCGACCCGTTCCTTGAGCAGGTAGGCCAGTCCCGTCGGAACCGTTCTCGAACAGGCGCATGGCGTACTCGGGCTCGACGTACTGGCTGAGCACGACCACCCCGATGTGCGGGATGCGCTGCTCGGATCGCCCCGGCGGCTCGGATCCCCTCGTCGGTCTGGGTCGGGGGCATCCGGATGTCGGTGAGCACCACGTCGGGACGAGTGAGCTTCGACCGCCGCCACGCAGCTCGTCGTAGGAACTCGCAAACGGCGACGAGCTCGAGCTCGTCATCGAGCGCGAGCAGCGCGCTGATGCCCTCGCGCATGAGGAAGCTGTCCTCGGCGAGGACGAGACGCACGACCACGCCGCGAGCCTAGTCAGGCCGGTCACGCCGTGAGTCGACGAGCGAACCCGCCGGCGTGGCCGAGTGTTGCGAACGGCCTCGTTCTTCGGGAGTCCGGCCATCGTGCGCCGGTGATCCGACAGGGACGTCGGGCCCTGGTCGGCGCCGGCGGTGGAACCGATGCTGGTGATGAACCGCCCGGTGTCCTGTTGGAGAGGAGCACAGCCATGAGCACGGACCTCGACGACTCGACCAAAGCCTCGCCGGTCGATGATCGGCTCATCGGATGGCTACTCGACGCTGATCCTTCGGTGCGCTGGCAGGTGATGGCCGATCTGCTCGCCGAACCCGCACCGGTCGTGGCCGGTGAACGGGCCCGGGTTGCCACGCACGGCTGGGGCAAACAGCTCCTCGATCTCCAGGACGATGACGGCGGGTGGGCGGGAGCGCTGTACAGCCCCAAGTGGACATCGACCACCTACACCCTGCTGCTGCTCGAACGGCTCGGCCTTCCGCCCGGTGACGAGCGAGCTCTGGCCGGGTGCCGGCGGCTGTGGGACAACGCACGCTGGTTCGACGGCGGGCTCACACTGGCCAAGACGATCCCTGAACCGGAGACCTGCATCACCGGCATGCTCGTCAAGCTGGCGGCATCGTTCGGGCTCGGCGACGACCGGGTCGATCCGACCGTCGAGTGGCTGCTCGGCCAGCAACTCGACGACGGCGGCTGGAACTGCGAGACGATCCGATCGGGCTCGACCCACGGGTCCTTCCACACCTCGATCACCGTGCTGGAGGCCCTCGATGCGTATCGCAAGGGCGGTGGTGAACTCGAGGTCACGCCCGCCATCGATGCCGGGTGCGAGTTCTACGGTGCTCACCGCCTGTATTGCTCACACCGAACCGGCGAGGTGGTCGATCCAACCTTCACCCGTTTCCCGTTCCCGCCTCAATGGCACTTCGACATCGTTCGGGGTCTGGAGTTCTTCCGCTACGATCGACGCCGACCGGGACGACCGTCTCGCCGACGCCATCGAGAAGGTGCGCCGGGCCCGCCGCAAGGACGGGACCTGGCCGACGTACCGGTCCTACCCGGGTCGGTACTGGTTCCGCCTCGAGCCGGCCGGCCCCGGTCGCTGGTCCACCCTGCGGGCCCTCCGAGTACTCCGGTGGTGGGACCGGACCTGAGAGATCAGGTCTTGGTGAGCGAGCCTGGCACACCCGGTTGTCCATCGATCGAAGAGCTCGACCGGCCGGATGCGGTGCGGCTTCTGGTCACGAAGAGCGCAGCGAGAGCGGTGGCGATGGCGCCCATCAGCAATCCGGAGCGAGCCCCGAAGTGTTCGGACACCCATCCGGCGATCGGCCCGCCGATCGGGGTCGATCCGAGGAAGACGACGGTCGCCAGCGCCAGCACCCTTCCCCGCATGGAGGCATCGGCCTGGAGTTGCACCAGCGAGTTCGCCCCGGACACCAGGAAGACCGTTGCCGCCCCGACCGGCACGACCGCCACCACGGCCAGCACCAGATTGGGGGCGACGGTCAGGAGCACGGTTGCCCCGGCCAGTGCCCACGCCGCCCGGACCAGGAACACCAGGTCGATCGTGCGCCGGCGGGCGATCGCGAGGGCTCCGATCACCGATCCGAAACTCATCAATGAGTAGAGCAGTGTGAAGCCGCCCGCCCCGCGTCGAGGGTTCGCTCGGCCAGGAGCGGCAGGGTGACCTGGTATTCGAAGGCGAATGTGCCGACGACGGCGAGCAGGATGATCGTCAGTCGCAAGTCGGTCGTCGCCCAGACGTAGCGGAGACCCTCGACCAGCTGACCGTCGGCTCGGGCGACCCGGGGAGCAGGTTCGATGCGGCTGCGGTCCATAGCCGCAAGTGCGCCGATGACGGCGAAGTAGCTGAGCGTGTTGACGATGAAACACCACTCGACGCCGACGGTGGTGATGAGCACCCCGGCGACGGCAGGGCCGATCACCCGTGAACCGGTCATCATCGCCGAGTGCAGTGCCACCGCGTTTGCGACGTCGCTGCGATCGACGAGATCGACGACCAGCGTGCGCCTGGTCGGGTTGTCGATGGCGGTGATGAAGCCGAACACGAGCGAGAGGCCGTAGATCGGGATGATCGTCAGCCGATCGAGCACCATCAAGACGGCGAAACAGCCGGCGACGACGGTGAAGGCCGCCTGGGTGGCGATCATGAACCGGTGTCGATCGACCCGATCGGCCAGCACCCCACCCCAAGCGCCGAAGACAAGGATCGGAAGGAATTGGGCGGCGGTGGCCAGGCCGAGAGCAAGGCCGTCGTCGGTCAACCGCAGGACGACCCAGATGATGGCCACCGATTGCATCCACGTGCCGGCCTGGCTCGTGAGCTGACCGATGAAGAACAACCGGAAGTTTCGGACCCGAAGGGATCGGAACGTGTCGCCTCCGGCGGCACGCCAGCCCGTCACGGCCGACCGATCCCGATGATGGCGTTGTTCGCCGTGCGGCCACCGCACCCGGCTGGACTGGGGTACGACCGCATCGCGTGCCATCGTATCGATGGCGGCGCTTCCGACCCGCTCGCAGCGAGCGGCGCGGAGCTAGGGTCGAAGCCACCATGAGCGCCCTTCTCGACGAACTCCGCCGCCGTCTTCCTGCGGACTGTGTGCAGACCGACGCTGACGTCACCGCCGCCTACTCCCAGGACCGTGCCCTGTTCGAGACCGCAGGTACCGCCGCCGTGCTCGTGATGCCCCGCACCACCGCCGACGTCGTTGCCGCCGTCGAGGTGGCGGTAGCGCACCGTGTGCCGATCGTGCCCAGAGGTGCCGGCACCGGGCTCACCGGTGCAGCCAACGCCAGCGACGGTTGCATGATCATCTCGCTGCACCGGATGACCGAGATCCTCGATATCGACACGACCAACCGCATGGTCCGGGTGCAACCGGGCGTCATCAATGCCGACCTGAAGGCGGCGGTGGCCGCCCAGGGGCTGTTCTACCCGCCCGATCCGGCGTCGTTCGACATGTCGAGCATCGGAGGGAATGTCGCCACCAACGCCGGAGGGTTGTGCTGCGTGAAGTACGGCGTGACCCGGGACTACGTGATCGGGCTGGAGGTGGTCCTTGCCTCCGGGGAGGTGATGCGGACGGGGCGGCACACCCTGAAGGGCACCACCGGTCTCGACCTCACCGGGTTGTTCGTCGGATCCGAAGGTGTTCTCGGCATCGTCACCGAGATCACCCTGAAACTGGTCCCGGCGCCTACCGCACCGGCCACCGCGGTCGCCTTCTTCGACGAGCTGGCGCCGGCGGGTTCGGCCATCGCTGAGGTGTTCACCGCCGGGCACGATCCCAGCATGATGGAGATCATCGATCGGGCCTGTATCCGCCAGGTCGAGGCGGTCTATCACATGGAACTCGATGTCGATGCCGCCTGCCTGCTGCTGATCCAGACCGACGGCGAACTCGCCCAAGGGTCGATCGAAGCGATCACGGAGATCTGCACCGCCCACGGGGCGTCATCGGTGTACCTCGCCACCGATCCGTCCGAGGGCGACATGCTCATCGAGGCCAGGCGAAGGGTGTGGCCGGCGATGGAGAAGCTCGGCAAGACCCTCCTGCCCGAGGATGTGGCGGTGCGGCGGGAACGCCTGACCGAACTTCTGGGAGGGATCGTCGCGATCGGTGTCGAGCACGACGTCACCCTCGCCACGATCGGACACGCCGGTGACGGCAACATGCACCCGGTCTTCGTCGTGGATCCCAATGATCCCGCCGAGCTCGATCGGGCCCGATCGGCGTTTGCGGCGATCCTCGAGCTCGCCCTCGAACTCGGTGGCACGATCGCAGCCGAGCATGGCATAGGAACTCTCAAGAGAGAATTCATTCACCGCGAGCTGGATCCGGTCCAGCTAGCAACGCAGCGACTCCTGAAGAAGGCTCTCGATCCGCACGGATTGTTGAACCCGGGCAAGGCGCTGTAACCGGGCGCCGGGCCACTCAGCTCTTGTCGCCGGGCACGAGCAGCCCGGTCTAGTAGGCGAAGACGACTCGCGCGCGACTGCGTGGACGCGGTCGCGCGCGGTCTGATTCAGCCGAGCTGTTGGATCTCGATGCGTCGGGCGGAGATCAACTTCTCCACCACTTCCCTGGGCAGGGGAGTGTCGACAGCGAATCTGAGAGCACCTTTGGATCGGGCGTAACCGGCCACATCCTCGTCGAGCTCGCTGAGAAGGGTACCGCTGTGGGGCAGGTAGCTCAGGTGATGCTCGGCGGCGGAGAATCCTGCGACAACCCGGCCGTCCATCCGGAAGGCCGGGACGCCGTACGAGATTCCTTGTTCGGCTTCCGGCACCAGGTCGACGATCATCCGGCGCAGCTGCTCGAGCGTGTGTCGCTTGGTGCTGTCGAGTCGTGACAGGTAGTCATCGATCTCCTGGGCGGACACGGTCGTAGTCTGCTCGTTCGGCCGGTGCCGGGTCAACGGCCGGGATGGGCAGGCGTCACAACAGCTGGAGACAGTCGCTGCCGTCGTCGAAGGTGACTTCGACATCGACCCGACCATCCGCCGGCACCTCAGTTCGCCGTCGATGTCGGGGGTCTCAGGACCCGGACCGATCCCGACGTTCGCCTCGGCGAGGACGCCGCCGCCCTCGAGCGAGGCATCGCCCACACCGAACACCTCGCTTTCGCCTAACCCCCACCCCCGGAAAAATCGTGTCCAGCCCACGTCTCCACCGAAATCTCGTGTCCAGCCCACGTTTTTGGTGCACTCCACACGATATTTGGGCAGGGAGGTGGGTGGGGGACGACAGAATGGCGCTGCGACGACAGAAGCACGCAACGGCGACCTCGGATCGGGCCACAACCCGCCGGTCTCATCACTAGAGATCCTCGAGTCTGGGGAAGTTGGACGGGGGCATGATGTCCACCGTCGCCGACCGCTGCTGGGCGGTCATGCCGCCGTCGATCTTGATGACGTCGCCGGTGATGTAGGCGGCATCGTCGGAGGCCAGGAAAAGGGCGGCGCCGGTCATGTCGTGCGGTTCACCGATGCGGCCGAGCGGTACGTTCTCGCCTCGCAGGATCCTGTCCTCGACCGACAGCCCGCTCGTGTCGATCGATCCGGGCATGAGGGCATTCACCCTGATGTTGTAGGGGCCCAGGTCCAATGCCATCGCCCGGGTCAACGCCTCGATACCACCCTTGCTGGCGTCGTAGGCGGTGAAAGCCCGGTGGGCATTTGTCGCCCCGCCCGAGCTCATGTTGATGATCGAACCGCCGCCCGGCCTTGGCCATGATGCGAGCGACCGGATGCGACACCAGGAAGTGGCCCGGTCAGGTTCACGTCGATGATGCGGCGCCACCACGCCTCGTCGGCTTCGAAGAAGTGGAGCATCGGGCTGACGATTCCGGCGTTGTTGACCAGCACGTCGATCCGGCCGTGCGCATCCATGACTACGTCGACCATGGCGTTGACCTGGTCCGAACGCGACACGTCGGCGACAGCGCTCATCGCCGTGCCACCACGATCTGCAATGGCCTCCACGGTGGCGGCGGCGGCATCGGTGGCCAGGTCATTGACCACGACCTTGGATCCCTCGGCGGCGAAACGCTCGGCGATCGCTCGACCGATGCCGTTGCCTGCGCCGGTGACCAGGACGACCTTGTCGTTCAGGGACGGATACACGTCAACTCCTCAGATGCGGGCGCCACCGCCGAATCCGTCGGTGATCGTTGTGCTGTCGAACGCGATCGTAGAGCCATAGCGTTCGTGCCGCGGACGGATCCGGTTGACTCCGAGCGAACCTAGAATCGGTCGGCGGTCGTCGATGACGCGAGCACCGGATGTGGGACGGGGGTCGACGCCGGTCGGGCGCTGGCCGCCGACCGCGTCCTTCGAGAGATGACGCGGTAGACGGTCGCCCACGCTACGGCTGCGATCGCGGCCAGCGACGTCAGGTTGTACATGGTGTTGGCGGCGTCGGTGCCGGCGAGTGTGCCGTGGAGGCTCGTGAGGAAGAAGCACAGATAGCTGGCCAGATGGATGCGGCGCCAGATCCGGCGGGGCAGGCGCTTCATCGCCACCGACGTGGCGTGCACCACGACGAGCAGCCACATGGCCACCACCCCGAGGGCGACAGGCGCAGGTTTCCACTCCGAAGCGAATGGGATGAGGAGATCGGCCAGCCCGAACTGCACATAGGAGTCGGCGACCAGAGCCACGAGGTGGATGACGACGAAGCCGACCGTGAGGCCGGCCAGGCCCCGATGGAGGTCGAGGAACCACGCCGGCCTCCGGCGGCTCGAGAGCCTGGCCGGGATGACGATCCCGCAGATAACGCTGGCACTCAGGAGCAGCCAGCCCACGATCCCCGACGCCCGGGCGATATACCACCAGATCTGAGGGCTCATGTCGGTGTCCGTGCATCGAGGAGAGATTCGAATGCCGTGGTGGAGACCGTCATGCCGGTCGAGGTCGTCCCCACGGCTTCGACACCGAGCGCTCGGGCGTCCTCGACCAGGCCGGCCGTACCGCCGAGCAGAAGGGCGGTGGCGGCCGCCTCCGCCCGCCAGCCGCAGGACGCCACGACGGTGACGCCGGCGAGATCGGTGCTCGAGGGTCGCCCGGTCCGCGGATCGATCACGTGATGACACGTCGTGCCGCCAGGGCCGGACCAGCGGCGGCTCATCGTGCTCGATGTGGCGACACCGCCGCCGCTGAGGGCAACGGTCCCTAGGATCCGGGCCGCCACTGTAGGGTCTTCGATCTCGACCAGCCACCCATCCGACGTCGGCGCCGTGCCGGCCGCAGCGAGGTCGCCACCGATGCTGACGAGGGCTCCGTCGGCACCGCCTGCGAGGAGCTTGGCAACGACGAGATCGGCAGCCAAGCCCTTGCCGATTCCGCCCGGATCCAGTGTGAGACCGGCGGGCAGGATGGCGGTGTGCGCTCCTCGGTCGAGCGCACCGTCGGTGAGACTGAAGGGTTGTGTCGCTGAACCGTTGTCCGCCGGCGTGAAGTCGGCTGGTTCGTGTGCGTGTTCGATCCGGAATGGAGGGGCGGCATCGACGAGAGCGGCCAGGAGCGACGGGTCGAAGCGTCCGTCGGTGATGCGGTAGGCCTCGATCATCTTGTCGATCAGGGTGATCGTGGCGCCGGTGACCGGCACCGGTCTCGGTCGACCCGAAGTCGAGGCACGGTTGAGCCTGTCGATGTCGCTGCCGGCGATGAATCGGCTCCATGCCAACTCCAGGTCGACCAGAGCCCGGCGGGCTGTGTCACCGGCCTCTGGAGGGCCGTCCACCACGAGGACCTGGGTGTCGCTGGCCATGACCCGGAACCGGGTCTCATCGGCTGCCATTGGTCCTCGCTGTCGGTGTCGCTGCCGGTGGGGCTGGAGCCGCACGAAGGACCGGGCTGGCGGTGAGCTGGATCGGCGCTTCGCTGGACTCGGCAACCGCCACGACCATGGCCGGGTCGATGTCGATGTCGATCCCGGGCGACAGGTTCACCACGTCCACCTGGTCCGGCGCCAAAGGACCTTGGGCACCCAGCACGGCCATGATCGAGAGCGCCGCCGTACGTGCTGATCCCGGCTGCGGCGATGCGGGCGCTGCGAGCGGGGTGGCCGCTCCGGTGCCGGCGAGGGCCGCTGAGCGTCGATGCCCTCGCCGTGGGATCGGAGTCAGTCATCGTCGTCGCGGCCTTCGTGTTCGTACTCCTCGTACTCATCGTCGTCATGGTCGTCGTCGTGTTCGTACTCGTCGTCGTGGTCGACGTCTCCGTAGTTGGCCGACCCCTTCGGAGCAGCCGGTGTCGACGCCGCGATCGATCGGTCGACTCGTGCGGTGACGGTCCCGGAGGGGTCGCGGTAGGCGATGAACTCGAGCTCGTCGCCGCTCGAGGTGAAGGTGAGCTCGACGGCATCGGAGCTGCTGGCGGTCTCCTGCCAGCTCCATCCCTCGTTGGTCCTCACATCGACCACTCGCACGCCTGCGCCGTCGGCTTCGACGTCAACGGTTCCGGCGACGTCGACGGCGAAGGTTTGCGCGATTTCACCCTCCGGCGTCAAACCGTCGGGCTCGGCGGCGACGTCGGTCGGTGCGACGATCGTTGCTTCAGCGGAAAGGGAGCCCAGCTCGCTGTTGTCCGCCGCGTTGAGGATGCCGATGTTGGCGCCGACGGCCGCTCCTCCGGCCAGGACCACACCGAGGATCGAAGCGGCGGTAATAGAGGCGGTCTTCTGGATCATGAATCCCCATTCCTTTCGTTGGACGTCCCGTGGGTCGGGACTTCCCTGTGATGACGACGGTAAGGAGCCGGCCTTCAACAACGCGTCAAGTGATGGTTAGCAGGGGGCAAAGATGACACCCGGTCGCAAACTCCTTGCCAGAGCCGGGCAAAGAAAAGGCAAAGTCGTGGTCGCAGCGATGGAGGTACGCGAATGTTGTGGTTGTGCGCCTGCTCGTCGTTGAAGACGACCCCTCCATCAGTGAACCTCTCGTCTCGGGTTTGAGTCGTGAAGGTTTCGAGGTCGATCTGGTGGTCACGGGGGAGGCGGCGCTGGCGGCCGGACCGGCCGACATGGTCCTGCTCGACCTCGGCCTTCCCGATCTCGACGGCAGAGTGGTGTGCCGGGAGCTTCGCAAACGATCACCGGTACCGATCATCGTCGTCACCGCTCGGGGTGACGAGATCGATCGTGTCATGCTGCTCGAACTCGGCGCCGATGACTACGTGGTCAAACCGTTCGGGTTCCGAGAGCTCGTCGCCCGAATCGGGGCGGTCCATCGCCGTACCGACGCCTCCCTCAGATCGCCGGGCGAAACGGTCACGACCTGGCAGGAACTCGTGATCGACCGGCGGACGAGGAGAGTGAGTTGCGACGGGGAGGACGTTGAGCTCACACCGAAGGAATACGATCTCCTGGTCGAAATGGCGTCGGACCCAGGTGCCATATTCAGCCGGGAACACCTCATGGAGAACGTGTGGGACCGGAATTGGTGGGGGTCGACCAAGACGCTCGATGTCCACGTGGCGTCGCTTCGCAAGAAGCTGCGTCCGGAGTACATCGAGACGGTGCGCGGTGTCGGCTACCGACTCGCTGATTCCGCCACCACCCCATGACACGCCGGCTGGTCTTCAGCTATCTCGCGATCACCATCATCGTTCTGATGATCCTCGAGATCCCCCTCGGAGTCTTCTATGCCCAGCGCGAAGAGGAACGGCTCATCGCCGATGTCGAACGGGATGCCGTCGTGCTCGCATCGTTCTACGAGGACGTCCTCCATTTCGGCTTTGCTCCCGACCCCACCCCGGCCGATGACTACACCGCCCGGACCGGCGCTCGCATCGTCGTGGTCGACACCGACGGCATCTCCGTGCTGGACAGCGAGGCTGTGTCCGAACGAGACTTCTCCACGCGTCCCGAAGTCCGGACGGCTCTGAGCGGTGTTCGCTCCGCCGGGATCCGTCGTTCCGACACCCTCGACACCGATCTGTTGTATGTGGCCGTGCCAGTCGCATCCGGCGGCACGGTTCACGGTGCCCTCAGGGTGACGATCGATGCCCACGAGGTTGCCGAACGGGTGCGACGGTTCTGGGTCGGACTGGCGGCGATCGCCGTGGTCGTGATGCTCGCTGTCGCCGGCATCGGTTTCGCCATCGCTCGATCGGTTACCCGGCCGCTTCGGGACCTGCAGGAGTCGGCTCGCCGGTTCTCCGTCGGTGATCTCGCGCCGGGAGAAATCGGAGCGGATGCCCCTCCGGAAGTGCGATCCCTCGGTGACGCCATGAACGCGATGGCCAGACGGCTCGACGAGTTGATCAGGGCGCAGCGGGCCTTCGTGGGCGACGCGTCGCATCAACTGCGAACGCCGTTGACCGCTCTGCGACTCCGCCTCGAGAACCTCGAGACCGGGCTCACCACCGAGACCGAAAGCGACGAGGTCGCCGCCGCGATCCAGGAGATCGAACGACTCAGCGACCTCGTCGATGACCTCCTGCACCTGGCTCGCGCCGAAGAGTCGCCACCGGCGATTGCGATCGACGCCGGCCGGATCGCCTCGGATCGCGTCGACACTTGGACCGCGGTGGCCGCGGAGAGGGGCGTCGCTCTCGGCCTGCAGAGTCCCTCCGGGTCGGTGCCGGTGAAGGCGGTCCTCGGCGCTCTCGAACAAATCCTCGACAATCTGCTCGACAACGCACTGAACGTGTCACCGGCCGGCTCGACGATCACCGTCCGGATCGACCACAAGGGCCCGCTCACGAGCATCAGCGTGGATGACCAGGGGCCGGGCCTGAACGACGATGCGAAGGTCCTGGCACTCGAACGCTTCTGGAAGTCGGATCGCAATGGTCAGGGGACCGGGCTTGGACTCGCCATAGCCCAGACCTTGGCCGAGGCGTGTGGCGGTCGGCTCGAGTTGCACGACAGCGCCGATGGTGGCCTGTCGGTCGAGGTCGAGCTGCTCAGCGCATAGGTCGGGCGGCTCGACGAGCCCGTGTTCAGCGACCGGAGCGACCGATCAGCCTCGTCGCCCCGCCCGGTGTGTACTTTTGTTGTCGGTTGGTTCCGACCTCCGGCCTGGCGCCACCTCGTCATGCCCGCCCTGCACCGCATTCGATCCACGGAGATGACATGACCAGGCCACGAACGCAACGGGTGTGATGCTGCGGTGATCTGGCTGCTCCTGGCGTTGCATCTGGTCGTGTGCGGCCTGCTCACCGCCATCGGCGACCGCCTGGGCCGAGGTGTGTTTGCGGTGGCCGCGCTCCCGTCGGTGGCCACCACGCTCTGGGCGATCCCACGACTCGGCGACGAAACGCCTGCCGAGGCCAGCCTGGCCTGGGTCGACGGTCTCGATCTCAGCTTCACGTTCTCCGTCGGCCCGCTGGCGGCACTGATGACGGTGATCGTGTCGGGGATCGGGGTGTGCGTGTTCGCCTATTCTGCCGGTTACTTCAGCGCCGGTACGTCCGGACTGGGCCGTTTCGCGACGACCCTACTGGCCTTCAGCACCGCGATGGTCGGTCTGGTGTGGGCGGACTCGGTCTGGACGCTCTTCGTCTTCTGGGAGCTCACCTCGATCACCTCGTTCCTGCTCGTCGGGTTCAAGGACACCGATCCGGTGGCCCGGCTGGCCGCTCGGCGGGCTCTGCTGATCACCGTCGCCGGCGGCCTGTCGCTGTTGGCCGGATTCGTTCTGGTCGCCGATGCCGCCGGAACAACCCGGCTGAGCGCCATGGGGCCGATCGATGGCACGGGCGCTGCGGTGGCGGCCGCTCTCGTGCTCACCGCGGCGGCCACCAAGTCCGCCCAGTTCCCGTTCCACGTGTGGCTGCCCGGCGCCATGGCGGCGCCCACTCCGGTCAGCGCCTACCTGCACAGCGCCACCATGGTCAAGGCCGGTGTGGTCCTGGTCGCACTCGGTTCGCCCGTCCTGAGCGAGGTTGCGCTGTGGAAACCACTGGGTCTTGCATTCGGTTCGGTATCGGTGATCTGGGGCGCCATCGGGGCCCTGCGCCACACCGACGGGAAACTGATCCTGGCGTGGGGCACCGTGTCCCAACTCGGTTTGATGATCACTCTGCTCTCGGTGGGCACCGGCAAAGCAACCTTCGCAGCGGTGTCGATCCTCACCGCACATGCGGCGTTCAAAGCGGCCCTGTTCATGGTCGTCGGTGAAATCGACGTCCGCACCGGCTCCAGGGACATACGAGAGCTGTCCGGCCTCTGGAGATCGATGCCGGTGGCGTTTGCCGTCGCGGTGGTGTCCGGTGCATCGATGGCGGGCGTGCCTCCGATGCTCGGCTTCCCGGCCAAAGAGGCAGCGGTCGAGGCGGTGCTGGGCCTTTCCGGTTCCGAGGCGTGGATCGTTGGCGGCACCGTCATCGTCGGCTCAATCCTGACCGTCGCCTACACCCTGCGTCTGCTGCTCGGTCTGTTCGGCACCGTCGGTGGCCGGGCCGCCAATTCGGTGGCGCCCCGACGTTGGTCCATCACCGCTCCCACCGCTCTCCTCGGCGCGGTCAGCGTCGTCGGATTCGTGTTCCTCGGGGTGATCACCGACATCGTGCGGCCTTCGGCCGTTCAGGTGAATCTCGAGTCCGAGGTCTATGAACTCCTTCGCTGGCCCGGGGTGACGACCGCCTTCATCGTCTCGGTCGGGATCGTCGCGGCCGGATCCGTGCTCGGCGCGGTACTCCATCGATTCCGGGGGCCGGTCCCGGCGGCGACAGGGGCCCAGATCGTCGACAGCCTGACCGACGGCGTCCTGGTCGTGGCCCGTCGGGTGGCCGGCAGGGTGCAGCACGGCTCACTCCCCATCTATCTCGCCACGATGGCAGCGACGGCGGCTCTGGCCACGATCCCGTTCGTTGTCGCCATCGACACCGGGTCGCTCTATCGGTGGGACGCGCCGATACAGGCCGTTCTCGTAGCGTTCGTCGTCGGCTCGGCTCTCACGGCCGCAGCGGTCGGTTCCAGACTGGGAGCTGCGCTCGGGCTCGGCCTCGTCGGACTGGGGGTCACCGGGCTGTTCCTCGCGCAGGGGGCACCCGATCTGGTGTTGACCCAGCTGCTGGTCGAGACGGTCGTGGTCGTCGGTTTCGTGATCGGCCTCGGGCATCTCGGCCGCCGCTTCCCTGCGGTCGGTCGGAGCTGGCGCACGGTTCGTATCGCCATCGCCGGTCTCGCCGGTGCTGCGGTGACGGTCGGACTTCTCGCCACCCAGGCCGATCCGGCCGGGGCGCCACCCCTGGAGGCTCTGCTCGCCGGGGCGGTCGAACCTGGAGGCGGCAACAACACGGTCAACGTGATCCTGACCGACATCCGGGCGCTCGACACGCTCGGTGAAGTCCTCGTCCTTCTCGTCGTCGGCATCGGTGTCCTGGCCCTGGCCCGACCGGCGCCCAGCACCGAGCGGATCGTCGCTGACCCGAGCGCAGTCGAGGAGCCGGCGTGATCGCCACCCGCTCGCCGCTGGCCCGATTGGGCATTCAAGCCGCCAGCCCGCTGGCGATCATCGTGGCCACCTTCCTCTTCTTCGCTGGCCACAATCGCCCCGGTGGCGGGTTTGCCGCCGGACTCGTTCTCGGGGCGGTCGTCGCCCTCCGCACCGTCGCCGGGCTCCAACGTCCCACCGCGTCGCTCGGCCTGCTGTCCGCCGGTGGCGTGATCGCAGGCATCGTGGCCCTGGCGCCTCTCGTCGGCGGTGATGTCCTCCTCGATCAAGTGGTCGTCGAAGGCACGGTTCCCGTGCTGGGCAAGATCAAGAGCGGATCGGCAATGGTGTTCGATGCCGGTGTCACCCTGATCGTGGTCGGGCTCGTCGTCGCCGTCCTCGACGGACTCGGAGCAGCCGAGCTGGCCGATGACGGGGAGGGCGAGACACGATGAGCGTCGCCCTGGTCATCGCAGTCGGCGGGCTCGTCGCCATCGGCACCTACCTGATCACCGCTCGCTCGCTCAGCCGGATCGTTCTCGGGTTCTCCCTACTCGGTCACGCCGCAGTCCTGGCGTTGCTCGCCGCCGGAGGTCCCGCCGGCGACGCACCGCTGGCCGACCAGACCGATGCTGCAACGATCGCCAACCCATTGCCCCAGGCGCTCTCGTTGACCGCCATCGTGATCTCCTTCGGCCTCACCCTCTTCCTCCTGGCCCTCGCCCGGCGGCAGCAGCTTCTGACCGGCGACGATCTGGTGGAAGACGACCTCGAGGACCGGCGCATCGCACGAACCGAACCGGAGAGCCAGCCGTGAACACGCTCGTCGGCATCATGGTCGCCGGGCCGCTGCTCGCCGCGGTCGTAGGTCTCGCCTGCCGCAATCTTCCGCGGGTGCGCGATGCGGTCACGGTCGGGTCGCTGAGCGCAGCGACCGCGATCGCAGCCGCGATCCTGGTTCTGGTCGACCGGGACGGCACCGTTGTCGTCCGGGTCGGCGACTGGGATCCCGAACTCGGCATCGTCCTGGTCGCCGACCTGTTCGCCGCCCTGATCCTGGTCGTGGCCATGGCGACCATCCTCGTCGTCGAGATCTATGCGATCGGTCAGCGCCAGACCGCCTGGGGAGCCGATCCGACGTTGGCCGGACCGCTGCTCCTGGTATTGACCGCCGGCGTCGCCCTGGCGATCCTGACCGGCGATCTCTTCACCCTGTTCGTCGCGTTCGAACTGATCCTCGTGTCCAGCTATGTCCTCCTGACCCACCAGGGCCGCCGAGGTCAGATCCGGGCCGGCATGACCTACGTGGCGATGAACCTCTTCGCCTCGACACTGTTCCTGCTCGGCGTGGCGTTCGTCTACAGCGCCACCGGGACGGTCAACCTGGCCCTCCTGGCCGATCGAATCCCGCAACTCGCCGACGGTGTGCGTTGGGGGATCGGACTGTGGTTCCTCGTCGTGTTCGGCACCAAAGCGGCCATCTTCCCGCTCTTCTCGTGGCTGCCCGACAGCTACCCGACCGCCCCCACCACCATCACCGCCGTGTTCGCCGGTCTTCTCACCAAGATCGGTGTGTACGCCCTGATCCGGTTCCACACCCTCACCGGCATGGACGACCTCGGCCCGGTCATCCTGGCCGTTGCCGGAACGACGATGCTGGTGGGTGTCGCCGGTGCGCTCGCCCAGGACGATGTGAAGCGCATCCTGTCGTTCCACATCGTCAGCCAGATCGGCTACATGTTGATGGGTCTCGGCCTGTTCACCGTCGCCGGAGTGGCCGGCGCGGTCCTGTTCCTCGTTCACCAGATCCCGATCAAGACCGTGCTGTTCCTCGTCGGTGGCCTGATCGAAGAGGAGGCCGGCACGTCGGCTCTGGATCGGGTCGGTGGATTGGCCGCCAAGCGCCCGCTCATCGCGCTGCTGTTCGCCCTCCCGGCGCTCAGCCTGGCCGGGCTTGCCCCCGTTCTCGGGATTCGTGGCCAAACTGGCGCTGGTCGACGCCGGCATCGCCGAGGTGGCGACGCCGATCGTGGTCGTGTCGCTCGTCGGTAGCCTGCTGACGCTTCTGTCGATGGCCAAGATCTGGCTCGGCGTGTTCTGGGGCTCGGATCCGAACGCGTCGGCTTCGTCGACAACCATCTCGACGGCCACGTCGACCGCTCGTGCCGCCGGTCATCGGTTGATGGTCGGAGCCACGGTTGTCGCCGTCGCCGGCACCCTCACCGTGGCGGTGCTGGCCGGTCCGCTGTGGAACCTCAGCGAGCGAGCTGCCGCGGATCTCGTCGATCCCCGGGTCTATATCGAACAGGTCATCCGATGATGCGCTGGTTCACCGTCCGCCGGGTCGTGACCGTCGTGGCGCTGACGTTCGGCTGGTGTGCACTTTGGGGTGAGGTGTCGGTGGCCAATATCCTGTCCGGCGTCACCGTGGCGATCACGGTGAGCATCGCCGGCGTCGGCACCGCCGGGCGTGGACGCATCCGGGTCCTACCGTTGCTCCGCTTCGCCGGTCTGGTGATGGTCGACCTGGTAACCTCCACCCTCAGCGTGGCCCGGGAGGTCCTGACGCCGACCGACAGGACCGACGAAGCGGTGATCGCCGTCCAGACCCCGTCCGAATCCCGGACCCATTTCCTGCTCCTCGTCGTGTCGGTCACCTTGACCCCCGGGACCGCAGTGGTCGATGCCGACCCCGACACCGGAACGCTGTACCTGCATCTCCTGCACGCCGATCGGCGCGATGCCACCTCCCGCCACGTCCGCGAGCTCGCGGAACTCGCCTGTCAGGCGCTGCCGACGATGCCGCTGGCCAGGGGCCGGGCATGATCGCCGGCATCGCCATGATGGGCTTCGTCGCCGCCGCGGTCTGTGCCGCCATCCGCCTCCTGCGGGGCCCGACGCTCGCCGATCGGGTCATCTCCCTCGACGTGGCGCTGATTTCGTTGATGGGAGGGATCGGCGTGCGCGCCGCCGACACGGGTGACACCACCTACCTCGACATCCTCGTCGTCATCGCCATCGTCGGTTTCACCGCCACCGTCGCCGCCAGCCGGTTCATCGAACACGAAGGCCCCCACCCGTGAGCCCGGTCGCCGCCGTCTTCGTCCTCACCGGCAGTGCGCTCGCCCTCATCGCCGGCGTCGGTCTCCTTCGGTTCGGATCGCCCTACGCCCGCTTTCACGCGGCCGGGAAGGCCAGTCCCGTCGCCTTCCTTCTCGTGGCCGTCGGCGCCGGCATCGAGACCGGTTGGGTCGGGTCGGCGAAGCTGGCGGTCGCCGTTCTGGCGCTCGTGTTGACGCTGCCGGTCGGTGTCCACCTGCTGTTTCGGGCGGTGCACCGCACGACCCCGGGTACCCACCTCTCCACCGACGAACTCGCTCCAGCCGAACGCGGTGCCGCATCGAGAAGTCGAGACGCCTGACCCCCCGGGGTTGGAAGGGCGGCTCAGTCGCCCGATTCGGTCACCAGCTGGTGGGCCAGCTGCAAGACCTCGTCCTCCGAGTGACGGATCGCGATCGGTGGCCGCTTCCCTGCCCCGGCGCTGGAGGACCGCAAGGCTTTCGGCTGGAACCGAGCCGACCATCGACGCCGCATCAGCGGCAGCCAATGCGACGAGCACAGCCTGTTGTCGATCGCCTCGCGCCGCCACCGCCTCGGCCGTCTCGAGGAGACGGATCGGGAGTGTCGCCGCGCCGGTCTCGGCGGCGACCCGACCTGTTGAGTAATGGGATGCGATCCGATCGACGCTCAAGGCGCCCACCGCCACCGCCATCACGAGGAGACCGAGCCAGTCAGGGGATCGAGCGATCACCGCGATGAACGCGCCGATCACCCAACCCACCTCGAGGCGTGTCTCCAAACCGGCATAGGCCCGGCCCCGTCGGGCGTGGGGGGCTTCGGTCTGGATCACGCTGTCAAAGGCGCGCCGTCCGACGCTGAGCGCCACCCCGAGCGCAAGACCGAGGGCCACCGCCGTCGACCCGTGGAAGCGGAGTGCGGCGAGTCCGGCGAATGCGGCCAGAAGGAACAACGATGCGGTGATGATTTCCTGCTCGTGCAGCCGCCCGTGGAGGCGGGGCGCCACGAATGTGCCGGCGAACCCACCGACGGCCACCGCAGCGGCGACACCGCCGATCAGCCAGGCGGGCGCCCCGGAGGTCTTGAGGCTGAACCCGACGTGGAAGAAGAAGAAGCCGGTCGCCATGCGAAGCCCCACCATGCCGATCGTCGCCGCCGACACCCCGGGGCCGTGCATCTCGGTCGACTCGACCACACGGCTGGGGTTGGGGGTCCCGCACCGGCGGCGGGATCCGCAGGACCATGAGCCCACCGATCGCGTAGAACACTGCGCCGGCTCGAAGTACCCACGGTGCGCCGGCGATCTGGAGAATGCCAATGCCGATCACGCCCGCCGTCAGTCCGGCGACGGCGCCGACCCGGGCCAGGCGGGAGTTGACGACCACGAGATGGTCGCGATCAGCGACGATCGACGGGACGAGTGCGTTTCGGGACACGACGAACACCTTGGCCAGAACGACGATGAGGAAGGCCTCCGGGTACAGCAGCAGTGACTTGAGCTGTGATGCCAACAGGATCGCGACCGCGGCCCGTCCGCCGATGGACAGCAACAGCACGCCACGGTGGCCGCCCCGCATCCCGTCGATGACCGGGCCGATCAGAGGAGCGAGGATGGCGAACGGTGCCATCGTCAGCGCCAGGTAGAGGAGAATCCGTGGGCGAGCAGCGTCGACGGTGACGTTGAAGAACAGTGACCCCACCAGTGAGATGGCGAAAAGACCCTCGCCGACGAGTGGAATGCCTGAACCGGGAGAAGGGAGCTGGCGGCGGAATCGCCGATGAGCGAACGATCCGGGGAGGTGACGGTCATAGTGTGGCGACCAGACCCTCGGGTTCGATCGCCTCGGGGTCTCCGATGATGGTCCACCTCGAACCCGCTGGTCTGAGGGCGTAGCGGTAGGCACGGACGTCGGCCTCGGAACAGGTACGTCTCGCCGCGCACCTCTGCGGTGCCGTCGCGAGTGATCGGGCCGAGCCCGAGGAGCAGAGATCCCTCGCGGACGGGGAATCCCTCGATATCGGGGTCGACCGCTTCGCCGCGGTCGTCGATGAAGCGGATGTCGTACCGCTCGACCCAGGCGGTGACCAACTCGACCTGGATCTCCAGGTCGATCCCATCGACGCCGAGCGCCTCCACGTACAGAACAGGCGGGTCGTCGGACTGGGGGAACGTCACGCCGGAGCGGGCGACGAGGTCGCCGATCACCGTGCGGTAGATCTCGGCATCATCCTGGGCGGGATCGTCGACCTGGTCGCTCCCGCACGCAGCGAGCGCCAATGCGAGGAGGACTGCGGCGGCGAAGGCCGTCGTCGCGCCCGTGCCAGGGCTGGAACGAACCATGAAGTCCCACGCTAGTGCCCACCCGGGTTCGCATCGTGCCGCATCCGACCAGGGTGGATTCAGCTACTGGCTCGATGCGGTGAGGGGAACCGATCGAGTTCGGAGGGAACCTGCGTAGCAGCGATCTGTCACGAGCCCAGGTGATCTTCTACGCGAGCGGTGGCGAGGAGTTCATCCGCAACCGTCCCCATGCCAACGACTCCTGATCACCGCCTGGGCCAGGGTCGTGTCGAGGATGACGTCGATCGAGTCGATGGCGTGGTCAGCCCCGATGTCGTTCGGTGAACCAGCGGCGAAGCACTCCGGTGACCGCATCGGGTTGTTCGACCGTGGTCATGTGTCCGGAGTCCTCGATGATCTCCAGGTCGGGCATCGGTGATCGCAGCTGCGATCTCCTCGTGCTGGGCGACGGGGCTCCACTCGTCGTTGCGTCCGACGACGACGAGCGTCGGCACGGTGATCGTGGCGAGCAGCGACGTGGCATCGGGTCGGGTCAGGAGCGCGCTGATCTGGCGGGCGTGTTGAGCCGGCGTGGCCCGCTCCACCATGCGCCGGAGCAGTCCCATGAGCGCGTCGTCGGACCGGCGGTCCGGGTGCACCATCGGCGGCAGCCACGCATCGGCCAACGCGCCCATGCCCTGCGTGGGCCGAGATGTCGAGCAGTGACCTGTCGTGCTCTCGGCTTCGCCGGGTTGCACACCGTGGACGCCGGTGTCGAGCAGGACGAGCGATCGCACGCGTTCGGGCGCGAGCCGCCAGATCTCGAGGGCGACCCGGCCACCCATCGAGTGGCCGACGACGTGGACGTTCCATCGACGACCTCGGCGAGCGACGCGCGGGCCATGTCGGTCAGCGTGTCGTAGCCGGCGAGGTCGGCGATCGTGACGTCGGCGATGTCGGCGAGTGCGTCGGCCTGGTACCGCCAGACGAACTCGTCGCAGAGCAGACCGGGGAGGGCGAGGACCTGGGGGTCGGTCATGCCGGGTCAGGACCAGACGTCGTCGGCGACCGCCACGACGTGGCGCAGCTTGGCCCACTGGTCCTCCTCGGTGATCTCGTTGCCGTGGACCGTGCTGGAGAAGCCGCACTGCGGGCTGAGGCACATGCGATCGAGATCGACGTATGCGGCCGCCTCGTGGATGCGGGCCTTGAGCTCGTCGGGATCCTCGAGCTCGGGGGTCTTGGAGGTGACCAGGCCGAGCACCAGCGTCTTGTCGTTGGGGAAGAACCGCAGCGGGGCGAAGTCGCCCGAGCGCTCGTCGTCGTACTCGAGGAAGTACGCGTCGACGTCGATCTCGTTGAACAGCACCTCGGCGACCGCCTCGTAGCCGCCGCTGGCGAAGTACTTGCTGCGGAAGTTGCCGCGGCAGAGGTGGATGCCGACGGTCAGGTCGTCGGGTCGCTGGTCGATGGCGTCGTTGATCAGCGCGGCGTAGGTCCGGGGGAGTTCGTCGGGATCGTCGCCCCGATCGACAGCGCCCTGGCGCATGACCGGATCGCACAGATAGGCGAGATTGGTGTCGTCGAGCTGCAGGTAGCGGCAGCCGGCCGCGTAGAGGGCGTCGATCTCGTCGCGGTAGCACTGGGCGAGATCGTCGAAGAACACGTCCAGGTCGGGATACGACTCGATGTCGATGCCGCCGCGGCCACCGCGGAAGTGCACCATCGTCGGCGACGGAATCGCCACCTTGGGAGTGAGCGTCGGTGTGTTCGGCGACGAACCGGTAGTCGTCGACCTGGATCGGATGGGAGTGCCGGAGTTTGCCCGGTGACCGAGATCTTGGGCGGGGTCTGGTGCACGGTCTCGGCGGAGTCCGAACTGGACGCGATCGCGCCGCTCACGGTGACGCCGTCGAGCTGCTCGAGGAAGTCGAGGTGGAACCACGCTCGCCGGAACTCGCCGTCGGTGATGCTCCGGATCCCGGTGGCTTCGAGCTTGGGGATCATGTCGGCGATGGCCGCATCCTCGACCGCGCGCAGCTCGGCGTCGTCGATCTCGCCGACCGCGTGGCGGCCCTGGCCTCGTGAACGGCTGGGCGGCCGCAGGAGGCTCCCGACGTGGTCGGCACGAAACGGCGGGGAGACCTTCGACATGGGTGCGATCCAAGCAGATTGTCGACAATAGTGTCAACGGCGGCCATACTCGCGTGCGCGCCGGCCGGCGCCCACCCGGCGAGCGTGGAGAGGACCTCGTGACATATCCGACCAACTGTTGGTATGTCGTTGCCCGCGCCGGTGAGATCGGCCGCGAGCTGACCCCCCGTTCGGTCTGCGGTCAGCACCTCGTGCTGTATCGCACCGAGCGACGGAGCGCCCGTCGCGCTCGACGACCGGTGCCCCCACCGTGGGTATCCGCTGTCGGCCGGTGACGCTCATCGGCGATCACGTGCAGTGCGGCTACCACGGCTTGCGGTTCGATCCGATGCGGCACCTGTGTCCGCGTCCCCGGCCAGGACCGCATCCCGTCGAGGGCCAACGTGACGAGTCGTCCGCTCGTCGAGCAGGGTGCCTGGGTGTGGGCCTGGATGGGTGATCCCGACCATCCCGATCGCTGCGACCCTGCCGTCGGTCCCGTGGTTCACCGACCCGGACTGGGCGACGGTCGACGGAATGGAACCGCTCGCCGCCCGCTACGGCCTGCTGATCGACAACCTGCTCGACCTGTCCCACGAGACCTTTCTGCACGAGGGATTCATCGGTACGCCCGAGGTCGCCGAGACGCCGATCACCACGGCGGTGGACGAGGCGGCATCGGTCGTGCACGTCAGCCGGCGCATGGAGGCGGTGGAGTGTCCGCCGTTCTACACCAACTCGACCGGCTTCTCGACGCCGATCGACCGCTGGCAGGACATCGAGTACCACCCTCCCGGCTTCTACCTGCTCCACGTTCGAGTCGCTCCGAGTGGCACCTCCCGCCGACGGCGATGACACCGACGCCGCGCACCTGAAGGTGCTGTATGCGATCACGCCGGTCGACGATCATTCCACACTGGACTTCTGGGCGGTCTGCCGGGATTTCGCCGTCGACGACGCGTCGGTCGATCGCGTGCTCGCCGAGATGAACCGGGCGGTCGTGCTGCAGGATGTCGTGGCGCTCTCGTTGATCGAGCAGCGGCTCGGCGAGGACTGGTCGCCGCCCGAGGTGAGCCTCAAGATCGACACCGGCGGTCTGGCGGCGCGTCGTCTGCTCGCCGCGATGACCGCCAGCGGTTGATGATGCTCGGCCAACTCAGAGCTGCCGGGCGCATCGGAGCCGTACCACGTAGTCACCCGCGGTCGCCATCGGTCGTCGAGGTGATCTGTCGCCTGGCGGCCGGGTGCGACGCCCGTGTGCGCGTTGATCGGCACTCCCGCTTGTCGGTTGTCCCCGGTCCGAATTGTTGACAAGATTGGCGCCTACGGACGAGGAGTCCCATGGCGATCGACAAACCGTATCTCGACGTCCCGGGCACCACGGTGTTCGATGCCGACCAGTCCCGTCGGGGCTACTGGCTCAACCAGTTCTGCATGTCGTTGATGAAGGCGGAGAATCGGCAACGTTTCAAGAGTGACGAACCGGTCTACCTCGACGAGTGGCCGATGACCGATGAGCAGAAACAGGCGGTCCTCGACCGGGACATGAATCGCATGATCTCCCTGGGTGGCAACATCTACTTTCTTGCCAAGATCGGCGCCACCGATGGAAAGAGCTTTCAACAGATGGCCGCCTCGATGACCGGCATGACCGAGGAGGCCTACCGGGACATGATGGTGAGTGGCGGACGGTCGCCGGACGGCAACCGTTACTTGGACGAGGCGGAGTCGTAGCGGTGAGCGCGCGGATCACCGCCAGCGTCTACACCTCCCACGTCCCGGCAATCGGCGCCGCCGTCGACTTGGGCAAGACCGACGAGCCTTACTGGCAGCCACTCTTCGCCGGTTACGAGTACTCCAAGGCCTGGTTCGCCGACAACACACCCGACGCGATCGTGCTCGTCTACAACGATCACGCCACCGCGTTCAGTCTCGAGATGATTCCGACGTTCGCCATCGGCACCGCGGCCCGGTTCGACGTCGCCGACGAGGGGTGGGGACCACGACCCGTGCCCGTGGTGGTCGGTCACCCCGAACTGGCTTCCCACATCGCTCAGTCGGTCATCCGGGCGGACTTCGACCTGACCATCGTGAACCGCATGGATGTCGACCACGGGCTGACGGTGCCGCTGTCATTGATGTGCGGTCAACCGTCCGCCTGGCCCTGCGCCGTCATCCCGATCGCTGTCAACGTCGTCCACTATCCGGTTCCGTCGGGTCGGCGGTGCCTGCAACTCGGTCAGGCGATCCGCACCGCCGTCGAGTCCTACGACGACGACCTGAAGGTCCAGATCTGGGGCACGGGCGGGATGAGCCATCAACTCCAGGGTCCCCGGGCCGGCCTGATCAACAGCGAATTCGACAACGCCTTCCTCGACGACCTGATCGCGTCGCCGGTCGAACTGGCCGCCACTCCCCACGTCGACTACGTCCGCGAGGCCGGTTCCGAGGGCATCGAGCTGGTGATGTGGTTCATCGCCCGGGGGGCGATGTCGGACCTCGCCGGCGGCCCAGCACCCACCGTCCGACACCGCTTCTATCACGTGCCGGCCAGCAACACCGCGGTCGGCCATCTCATCCTGGAGAACTGACATGACCACGACCGTGGCCCTCGCCGGTGCGGGCGCATTCGGCGCCAAACACATGGATTCGATGCGGCGCATCGACGGTGTCGACGTCGTGGCGGTCGTCGATCCCGAAGGTGACCGGGCCCGCTCGCTGGCCCAAGAGCATGGCGTCGACCGTGCCACCACCGAACTGAGCGAGGTTCTCGCCATGGACGACGTCGACGCCGTCGTCCTGGCCACGCCGACCCCACTGCATGCATCCCAGGCGCTGCAGGTGCTCGAGGCAGGCAAACACGTGCAGGTGGAGATCCCACTGTGCGACAGCCTGGCCGATGGTGAGGCGGTCGGCGCCGCCCAACGGGCTTCGGGCCTCGTGGCGATGTGCGGCCACACCCGTCGTTTCAACCCGAGCCATCAGTGGGTGCATCGGCGCGTGGCGACGGGTGAGTTCGCCATCCAGCAGATGGACGTACAGACCTTCTTCTTCCGGCGCACGAACACCAACGCTCTCGGCCAACCCCGCAGCTGGACCGATCATCTGCTGTGGCATCACGCTGCCCACACCGTCGACCTGTTCGCCTACCAGACCGGCAGCCCGATCGTGGCCGCCAACGCCATTCAAGGTCCGCCGCACCCCGAGCTCGGGATCGCCATGGACATGTCGGTACAACTCCTGACCGAGAGCGGTGCGATCTGCACCCTGTCGCTGTCGTTCAACAACGATGGCCCTTTCGGCACGACCTTCCGCTACATCGGCGACACCGGCACCTACGTCGCCAGCTACGACGATCTCGAGAACGGAAACGGTGAGGCGATCGACGTGTCCGGCGTGGCCGTGTCGATGAACGGGATCGAGCTGCAGGACCGCGAGTTCTTCAGCGCCATCGCCGAGAGCCGCGAACCGAACGCCAGCGTCGCGCAGGTGCTGCCCTGCTACCGGGTGCTCGATCGCCTGGAACGCCAGCTCCGAGGGCAGGTCGTCGGGGAAGCCTGAGGCGATCGCCGACGACCGCGGGCATGCTCACGCAGGTGTTGGCGGCCGGCGGTTATTCGAACGGCAGGCCGATGTACTGCTCGACGAGGGCCGCCTGAGCGAACGGCGAGGCTGCCAGGTGGGCCAGTTGCTGCTCGACCAACCGATCGTCGAATCCGCTCTGGTCGGGGAAGTTGTGGAGCATCGTGGTCATCCACCACGAAAAGCGCACCGAGCCCCACACCCGGCGCAACGCCATGGCGGAGTAGGTGTCCAGATGACCGTCGTCACCGGCGTAGTGGGAGATCAGCGCCCGGGAGAGGTAACGAACACCGATCTTCCTGATCGCAGGGACCTGTGTTGTCGAAAGTGAACAAATGGCCCTGGACACGGCCGGTACGCTCAAAGAGATCTGTTCCGAGCTCGCAGTCCCGCTGATTTATAAATCCTCCTTCGACAAGGCCAATCGCAGTTCACGCGACGGTTTCCGCGGACCGGGCATGGAAGAGGGCCTTCGCATACTGAGCGAAGTCCGCAAGCAGCTGGGATTGCCCGTCATTACCGACGTTCACGAAGACACGCCGATGGACGAAGTGGCCGACGTCGTCGACGTGCTGCAGACGCCGGCATTCCTTTGCCGACAGACGAACTTCATCCTGCGCGCGGCGGGGGCTGGCAAGCCCGTCAACATCAAGAAAGGGCAGTTTCTGTCTCCCTGGGAAATGCAGAACGTCGTCGACAAGGCCAAGTCGACCGGCAATGACGATATCCTGGTTTGCGAACGCGGTTTTTCGTTCGGCTACAACAACCTGGTGTCGGACATGCGCGGGCTCGCGGTCATGCGCGGTACTGGCTGTCCGGTCGTGTTCGACGCGACACACTCGGTACAGCTGCCCGGCGGCAAAGGCACGGCGTCGGGCGGACAACGCGAGTTCATCCCTGTACTGGCAAGGGCGGCGACCGCTGCCGGCGTTGCCGGGCTGTTCATGGAGACGCATCCGGATCCGTCCAAAGCCCTGAGCGACGGGCCTAACGCATGGCCGCTGGGGATGATGAAGCAACTTCTCGAAACACTGGTGTCGATCGACACCAGCGTCAAGAAAAATGACTTCCTCGAAGCAGGCTTTGGCCTCGGGGTACCTGACTCGGAGTAATAATGATCAAGATAAGCGAAATTCGTGGTCGTGAGATTCTCGACTCACGCGGCAACCCGACGGTGGAGGCCGATGTCACACTCGCCGATGGTGCAATGGCACGCGCTGCGGTGCCTTCCGGTGCGTCGACCGGTACGCGCGAGGCCGTCGAACTGCGGGACGGCGACAAGGCGCGCTATCTCGGCAAGGGCGTGCAGAAAGCCGTCGCCAACGTCAACAGCGAGCTACGCAATGCCCTCGTCGGTGTCGAGTTCGAAGACCAGCGCGCGCTCGACCGACGCATGATTGATCTTGACGGCACCGACAACAAAGGACGCCTCGGCGCGAACGCGCTGCTGGCGATCTCGCTCGCGACCGCCAGGGCGGAGGCCGCCTCGAAAGGAATTTCGTTGTTTCGCCACCTGGGGCCAGGCACGCAGATGCCGGTGCCGATGATGAATATCATCAATGGTGGCGCGCATGCCGACAACAGCGTCGACATCCAGGAGTTCATGATCCTGCCGGTGGGCGCACCAAATTTCCGCGAAGCGCTGCGCTACGGCGCCGAGGTATTTCATAGCCTCAAGAGCGTACTGCGCGGCCAGGGACTGAACACCGCGGTAGGCGACGAGGGTGGCTTCGCGCCGGACCTGCCCTCCAACAAGGCGGCGCTCGATACCATCATGATCGCGATCGAACAAGCCGGCTTCAAAGCCGGCGACGACATCCTGCTGGGTCTGGATGCGGCCAGCTCGGAGTTCTACAAGGACGGCGTGTATAACCTGGCGTCCGAGGGTCGGACATTCGACGCGGTCGGATTCAGCGCCTACCTCGCGGATCTGGCGGACGGTTACCCGATCATCACCATCGAAGACGGCATGGACGAGAGCGACTGGGAGGGCTGGCGCGTGATGACCGATGCCCTTGCGGACCGCGTGCAGATCGTCGGCGACGACCTGTTCGTCACCAACACCGCCATCCTGCGCCGCGGCATCGATGAAAAAATAGCCAATTCGATATTGATAAAACCTAACCAAATCGGTACCTTAAGCGAAACTCTTGATGCGATTACTATGGCAGACGAGGCGGGTTACACGGCGGTAATCTCGCACCGTTCGGGCGAAACCTCGGACAGCACGATTGCCGACATCGCCGTGGGCTCGCAAGCGACGCAGATCAAGACGGGGTCGTTGTCACGATCGGATCGCATCGCGAAGTACAACCAGCTGCTGCGCATCGAAGAGGAACTGGGCGCCGATGCATCGTATGCGGCGCGCGACGCGTTTTCCGTCAAGGTGAGTTAGGAAGCGCGGCTACAACCGACTTGGGGCTATTGTTTGTTTCGATCACGCTTATTGCTGGTGCTACTGGGGATCGCCGGGCTTGGCCTGCAGGTCGACCTTTGGTTCTCGGATGACGGCTATCGCAAGACGATGAACCTGCGCACGGCCGTCGCCGAGCAGCGCGCCTTGAACGAGACGCTGCGACAACGCAATGCCGCGCTCGATGCCGAGGTGATCAATCTCAAGCAGGGAATGGATGCAGCCGAAGAGCGCGCCCGAACCGATCTCGGCATGATCGGAAAACGGGAGACCTTCTACCAGGTCGTGCCGGTCGCCTCCGGCGAATTCGACTAGGTCTTTCGATGTCCCTGCCCAACTGGGCCCGTGCACACGGGGAGCCGCTGTTTTCCGCGCCTGATTCGATCCCGTCCGGAAGATTTCGACGTCACCGAGGAACTGGGCTTCGAGTTCAGCGGCGACGGTGAGCACGACTACCTGTTCGTGGAAAAGACGAATGCCAACACAGAGTGGCTGTCGCGGCAGCTGGCCAAGCATGCCGCAGTGCCGCCAAAGACGTCGGCTATGCAGGTCTCAAGGATCGCCACGCCGTGACGCGGCAATGGTTCAGCGTGCCGCGCTGGAACTGCGCCTGACTGGAATCGACTCGAGGTCGACTGGCGTTCGGCTTCTCGACCAACAACGTCACAGCCGCAAGCTTCGTCGTGGTGCGCATCAGTCGAACCGATTTCGCATCATGCTGCGCGGTGAGCCTGCCGAGCTGGTCACTGAACTCGAGCAGCGATTGGCCCTGATCAATGCCAGCAGGAGTGCCGAACTACTTCGGCCTTCAGCGCTTCGGTCGGGGTGGCGCGAATATCGCGCTGGCTGACCAGTGGTCGCAAGGCAAGCGGCTGCCACGCCACCAGCGCAGCTTCGCCATCTCAGCCGCACGGTCCTACCTGTTCAACCAGCAGCTCGACTCGCGCGTCAGGGACGGCAGCTGGAACCAGCTGATCGCGGGCGACGTTGCCAACCTTGACGGCAGCGGCAGTGTGTTCGCGGTGACGGAGCCGGATGCTGAGCTGAACCGCCGCTGCCTTGAGCTGGACGTGCATCCGACCGGCACGCTGTTTGGCGACGGCTCGCCGCCAACGAGCGTCTCTGCCGGACATGAAGGCTGGCTCAAGGCGCTCAAAGACGCGCGCGTGAAGCCGGCACGCCGAAGCCTCGGCTTCGCATCGCGGATCTCGACTGGTCGGCTGACGAAGATTCGCTTGCGGCTGGACGTTCGCGTTGCCATGCGGCGCATTTGCCACGTCGGTGCTGCGTGAAATCGCCGCAGTCGAGAATGCGCCACGCTAGCTCTTCTGCAGCAGAACGTAGATTGCGCCGGTGCCGCCGTCGACCTGGCGCGTCGAGACGAATGCCAGCACGCTGTCCCACTTCCGCAGCCATCGATTCACGGCGTTCTTGAGCACAGGTCCGCGGTCCCCAGAGCCCAGGCCCTTGCCGTGAACAATGCGAACGCACAGCTTGTTCGCGATCAGGCTGTACTCGATAAAATCGGTGAGTCGCGGTCTTGCCTCTGCGACCGTCATACCGTGCAGATCAATCTCGGCCTGCACGCTATAGCCGCCGCGAGCGAGCTTTCGCATCGTCCGCCGTCCCGACTGATGCTCGATGAAACCGCAGCGCTGCCCCATAGCCGTGCTCGATCGTATCGATGTCGTCCTGCAGACTCTCCTGCAGCACCGCACGCTCGTCGGCGCGCGAAAAGCGCGCTCGCGGCTTCGGCTTGGGTTTCGTCTCCGGAACCCGGTCGTTCGACGTTCAGCGGTTTCGCGTCGGAAAACGCGCGGCGAAACTCATTATTGTCGTCGTCTGTCACGGTCTGGTCTTCGAGGCTATGGTGTACGGTTAACATTGAGTATAGTGAGCGCGTCGCCATCTACCAACGCAAAGAGTGCGCTCGTCAAAAACAAAGCATGAAAATCCTCGTAAGTAACGACGACGGGTATCTCGCCACCGGTATCATCGCCCTGACAGAGGCCCTCGAGCGCGTCGCCGACGTTGTCGTGGTTGCGCCCGGATCGCAATCGCTCCGCGGCCAGCAGCTCGCTCACCCTCGATCGACCGCTCCGAGTCGCCGAAGTTGCAAAGAACCGCTACCGCGTCGACGGCACGCCGTCGGACTGTGTGCATCTGGCTCTGACCGGATTTCTCGACCACGAACCGGATCTGGTCGTATCCGGCATCAACCATGGGGCCAATCTCGGTGACGATGTCATCTATTCCGGCACCGTTGCCGCCGCGCTGGAGGGACGATTCCTCGGTCTGCCGACGATCGCCGTATCGCTGGTTGGCCACGATCTCCGGCATTTCGATACGGCCGCGCGGGTCGCCGCGGAACTCGTCGAGAAGATCGAGCGCGCCGGACTGGCGCCGGACGTCGTGCTGAACGTCAACGTTCCCGACCGGCCCTACGACGAACTCAGGGGAATCCGCGCGACGCGGCTGGGTTTCCGCCACAAGTCTGAACAAATCCTGAAAGACACCGATCCTTACGGGCGCCCGATCTACTGGGTGGGTCCGGCCGGGCGCCGGGCAGGATGCCGGCGATGGCACGGACTTTCGCGCGATCGAGCAGGGAGCTGCATCCGTGACGCCGCTGCGCGTCGATCTGACCCGGCACGAGGCGGTGCCGGGCATCGCAGGAATGGCTGCAACAATGATCGATTCGAGGCTCGGCATTCAGGGCATCGGCATGACCTCGAAACGCACGCGCGACAGGCTGGTGGCGCGCCTGCGGGAATCGGGCATTCGCTCCGAGGCGGTGCTCGAGCAGATTCGCAACGTGCCCCGGCACCTGTTTGTCGACGAGGCGCTCGCAAGCCGGGCCTATGAGGATACGGCGCTGCCGATTGGCCTGGGCCAGACCATCAGCCAGCCGTACGTGGTCGCGCGCATGACGCGAGGCATTGCTGGACGGTTTCGAGGGTGAGTCGGTGCTCGAAATCGGTACCGGTTGCGGCTACCAGACCGCCGTGCTTGCGCCGCTCGTCAAGAAGATCTACACGGTGGAGCGTATCCGTGAGCTGCTGAGAAAAACCCAGGCAGCGCCTGCGCGATCTCGACATCTACAACGTGCAGTTTCGCCTCGGCGATGGTTGGGCAGGGCTGGCCCAAGTACGGACCTTACGACGGAATTATCGTCGCTGCCGCCGCCACCGAGATACCCGCAGAAGCTGCTGCAGCAGCTCGCACCGGGCGGCCGCATGGTCATACCGGTCGGTCCGCCGGGTCGCCAGGAGCTCACCATGGTCACCAACCGCAACGACCACTACGAACAGGTTTCGCTCGGGCCTCGTCAGTTTCGTGCCGCTTGTTAAGGGTAATTAAATAATAAATTTATCAATGAGTTTATGAACTTATTTAAAAGTAAATTATCGACATTTTTCAGCCGAGAGGCGCATGACATGACGCTGTTTGCGCCACTGTACGAGCGGGTGCTGGCGTGGTCGAGACACCCGCATGCCGAGCGCTATCTGGGTGCCATGAGCTTTCGCCGAGTCGTCCTTCTTTCCGATTCCGGTCGACGTGATGCTGGCGCCGATGTGCCTTGCGGATCGTGATCGCTGGGTGCGCTACGCGCTGATCGCAACGCTGTTCTCCGTTGCTGGTGGCACTGGCGGGCTACGCTATCGGCTACGCGGCCTTCGAGGCGATCGAGCCGTGGCTTCGGCAATCGCACTACTGGGAGGCCTATGAAACGAGTCGGCGATGGTTCGACGAGTATGGTGTCGTCGTAGTCTTTGTCGCCGGTTTTTCGCCGATTCCCTACAAGGTCTTTACGATTGCTGCCGGCGTGGCGGCGTTGAGCGTGCCAGGATTCCTGGTCGCCTCGCTGATCGGCCGGGCGGCGCGCTTCTTCCTGGTCGCCGGCCTGGTGCGTGCCGGCGGCGAGCGCTTCGAGACCACCCTGGCCAGGCACATCGAGCGAATCGGCTGGGTCGTCGTCGCGCTGTCTGTCGTCTTGATCGCCTGGCTCATGATGCGGGGACAATGACATCGCGGACTCGCCACCCTGGTCTCGATTGCCCTGCTGCTCACGGCCTGTGGCAGCACGCGATGGCAGCACGAGCCCGGGACCCACATCGTGCGCCGTGGCGAAACCCTGTTCTCGATTTCCTGGCGCTACGGCAAGGATCCGAAAGATGTCGCGCGCTGGAATCGACTCGGCGACGGTTCGCTCATCTATCCGGGGCAGGTGATTCGACTGGCGCCATCCGGTCGGCTCTCGCTCCACGGTCCGTAAGCCGTCGCGAAGCCAGCCCTCGACCAAATCCTTGCCGACGATTCCGGCGGAACCGAGTCCGAGCTGGTCATGGCCGACCAGCGGCCGCATCAACGTCGATTTTGGCGCGAAGCCAGGCACCGGCACCGGCGTGCTCATCGATGGCAAAGCGGGCCAGTCGATCAAGCGATACC
>CAWCAF010000023.1:0-12470 GCA_963793385.1 uncultured Acidimicrobiales bacterium | reverse complement strand
CCGGGCGGATCAGACCGCCGTCGAGTCGAGCGCAGCCCTGAGGGCCTTGTCGATCACTCGTCGCTGGCGGCTCGGGGACTTGATCACGATCGTGTCGGGTCGCACGTAGACCCGGGTGTGGATCGACGCTCCGGAGCGGAAGAACCGGCGACGGATCGACCCGGTCACGGCGATCCTGACGTCGGAAACAACCTTTGGGATCTGGTCCTCGGGCCCGGTCCATTCGACCGGGACCGGTGCCGAGGGCTCACCGCCGGTCGATCTCACGTCGAAACTGACGGCCCACTGGCCCGAGGGCAGGACGACGATCCGGGGTTCGCCTACGACGACTCCCTGGACGACACAGATGTTCATGGGTACTCCAAGTATTTGACGGATGTGTCGGGGCTCGGAGCCCAAGCGAGCGACCAATGGACGCGTTCTGATAATGATAGCAGTAAGTGTGCGTAGGCAGACGCATTCGGGGGCGATGTCGAGTCCGGTGGGTTGTCCTCGCGGAGCGACGGGCGGCCGATCGCCCAAATAGCCTCTAGACATCAATGTCATCTTCGATCTCGACGGGGTGTTGTGGCACGGCAACGAGCCCATCGCCGGGGCGGCCCCGGCCGTGATCCGACTGATTGCAGCGGGCCATCCCGTCCTGTTCGCGACCAACAACTCCTCGGCCCCACTCGCCGAACAGGAAGCGAAACTGGAGCGTCTCGGTATCCAGGCCGAGGGTCGGGTGGTCTCCTCGGCGACCGCAGCCGGCTCGCTCGTGCAACCGGGCGAAGCGGTGTTCGTCCTCGGTGGGGCCGGCGTCGTCGAAGCGATCGAGGCCCGCGGGGCGACCAGCGTCGCCGTCGGTCCGGTGCAGCAGCGCACAGCCCAGATCGACGTGGTTGTCGTCGGTCTCGACTTCCAACTGAGTTATGACCGTTTGCGGATGGCGGTCGCCGCCGTCCGCAACGGAGCCCGGTTCATCGCCACCAACCACGACCCGACGTTCCCGAGCGAGCATGGACTGTTGCCGGGAGGAGGGTCGATCGTCGCTGCGGTTGCGACCGCCAGCGAAACCGAACCGATCTACGCCGGGAAGCCGAATGCTCCGATGGCGCAGCTCGCTCTGTCACGGCTGGGGCTCGACGGGTTGATGATCGGCGATCGTCAGGACACCGACGGGCTCTTCGCCAGCAGGACCGGCTATCGATTCGGGTTGGTTCTCACCGGCGTCACCAGCAGCCGCGAGGCCGAGCTGCTGGACCCACCCCCCGATGTGATCGCCACCGACGTGGCAACCCTCCTGCGCAACGAAGTGGGCGTGTGAAATGGCTGCTCGGCGACGGCTCGATGCCGAACTGGTCCGACGGTCACTCGCTCCCAGCCGCGAGGCGGCCCGCCGGCTGGTCGACGAGGGGCGGGTCCTCGTCAGCGGCGCCCCCGCCACCAAGGCGGCACGTCAGGTCGATCCCGGCGAAGATGTGCGCATCGACGGAGGCCCGCCACGGTTCGTCAGCCGCGCCGGCGACAAGCTGGCCGGCGCCCTGGATCGCTTCGATGTCGACCCCGCCGGTCGGCACTGCCTCGACGTCGGTTCTTCGACCGGCGGGTTCACGGACTGTCTCCTCCAGGCGGGGGCGATGTCGGTTCTCGCCGTCGATGTGGGCACACATCAGCTGCACGAGCGGCTGCGGGAGGATCGGCGAGTTCACGTCCGAGAGCAGACCGACATACGGGCGGTCAGCTCGGCTCAGCTCGCCCACCCGGTCAGCCTGGTCGTCGTGGACGTCTCCTTTATCTCGCTCCGCCTGATCCTGCCCGTGCTGGCCGAGCTGGACCCCCTCGAGTCGCTTCTGTTGATCAAGCCCCAGTTCGAGGCCGGACGTCGTGAGGCCGCCCGTGGGCAAGGGGTGATCACCGATGGGGCGATCTGGCGGCGCGTCCTCACCGCCGTCCTCGGACAGGCCATGTCCCTCGACTTCGCTTGCGGTGGCGTCATGGTGTCGCCGATCACCGGCCGTGCTGGCAATGTGGAGTTCGTGACCTACCTCAACCGAACCGGGTCGACGACCACGTCGGCGGAGTTGGAGCGGCTGATCGATGCCGCAATCACCGATGCCGAAGGGAAGATCGAATCCTCATGACCGTGATCGGCGTCGTGCTTCACCATCATCGTCCGGAGGTGCGGGAACTGGTCGACAGGGCTCTGACGTTCTGCGTCGACTGCTCGGTCGAAGTCCGCATGCCGGCCACGGACGCAGCGTTGATCGGGCGCCCCGAGCTCGGTGTTGCCGACGCCACGTTCCCCGACGGGTTGGAGCTGTGCCTCAGCTTCGGAGGCGACGGCACGATGCTTCGGGCGACCCATCTCGTCGTCGACCGTGGCGTCCCCCTGTTGGGCGTCAACGCCGGCGATCTCGGCTATCTGGCCGAGATCGATCCCGACCAGCTGGAGAACGCGCTGACAGCGTGGCGGGATGGCGAGTTGGTCATCGAGGAACGCATGATGGTCGAGGTCATCGACCATCGTGGCGAACGGCTCGGCCTCGCCCTCAACGAAGCGGTCATCGAACGCGCCGAGCGCGGTCACATCGTGTCGCTCGTCGCCAGCATCGGTGATCGCCGTTTCACCACCTACAAGGCCGATGGTCTCATCGTGGCGACCCCAACCGGGTCGACCGCCTACTCGTTGTCGGCCGGAGGCCCGATCGTCGAACCCGACTTCCAAGCCCTGATCGTGGTCCCGGTGGCGGCCCACATGATGTTCAACCGTCCGCTCGTGCTGGCACCCTCGACCGAGGTTCGTCTCGAGGTCGAGGGCTACCGCGCCGCAGTGGTCACCCTGGACGGGCGTTCGGTTGCCACCGTCGAACCCGGTGACGATGTCACCGTGCGATGCTCGCCGGTTCGAGCCCGGTTCCTGGTGACCGGTCAACGGGACTTCCACGGCGTTCTCAAGGAGAAGTTCGGCCTGACCGACCGCTGATCCGGGTTACCGTTGCGGTTGTGAATCTCGGTGGGCATGTCGTCGTCGCCGCCGCTCTGTCCGACGATCCGGCGGTGCATCTCGGAGCCGCCCTGCCCGACGTGGCCACGATCGGTGGCTTCCGCATGGTCGGCGGCGCCGGTCGAGGAGCGGTCGGACGCGGTATCGTGTTCCACCACGCAACCGACGCCGTCTTCCACGGCCACGCCTGGTTCACCTCACTCATGCGCCTGGTCATCGATTCGTCGACCGCCGCCGGGGTCGGTCGGGGGGCGGCGAGAGCGTCGGCCCACGTAGGCGTGGAACTCCTGCTCGACGGCATGTTGTTCGCCGGGGCGGCCGGCGAGGGACGCGCCGAGATCGTGTCCACGGCCTTCGGCCATGCCACCCACGCCGAGGGCATGAGCGATCTGGTGGCCGGTGACGCCCGGCATGACTGGATGGCGCACGTGGCCGGCTTGTCCCTGTGGCGAACGCCGTCGTATTTCAATGACCCCTATCAGGTCGCTCATCGCCTCCAGGCCTTGCTGGATCGGCGTCCCCGCCTGGCGATGACCGCCCACGACGTCGCCAAAGTCGGGTCAGCACTCGCTGAGGTCCACCCAACGATCACCGAGACGGCTGATGATTTCGTCGCCGACCTCATCCAGCGCCTGGGCTCTGATCGAGCACTTCGGTGACGGCGGATAGCGAAGCGGTGGCAACCCGCTCGGCTCAGAGGGCGGCGTAGACGAGCTGGCGGAGTTCCTGGCGAATCGGGTAGGCCGACGATGGCATCAGCTGCGTCATGGCGATCACGGCCAGGTCCTCGGCCGGATCGACCCAGAAGAGAGTAGAGGCGGCGCCGCCCCAGGCGAGGGTGCCGGGTGAGGCGATCACCTGGGAACGGGCCGGGTCGAGGACGACGCTGAAGCCGAGCCCGAAGCCGATGCCTTGGTCCTGGGGGAGGCTGGCGAGAGAACCGCCGAGTGTGTGGATGTCGGCTCCGCCGGGGAGGTGATTGAGGCCCGCGAACCTCAGGGTCCGGCTGCCGAGGAGCCGGGTACCGTCGAGCTCTCCGCCGTCGAGGATCATTTGGCAGAAGCGGTTGTAGTCGCTGACGGTCGACGTGAGACCGCCGCCGCCGGACAGCAACGCAGGGGGGGTGCGAAACTCACCCGAGGAGGCATTGTCGTCGATGACGAGGAGGTCACCGATACCTGCCGGCCGGGCGTTCTCAGGCACGCCGAACGGGCTGATCGCACCCAGCGCATGATTGTCGACCAGACGGTGGGCCTTGCCGTCGTCCACGTGGAAGGCGGTGTCCTCCATCCCCAGCGGTTCGAGGATCTGCTCGGCGAGGAACACGTCCAGCGCCGTGTCCGATATCAACTCGACGAGGTGTCCCAGCACATCGGTGGCGACGGAGTACTGCCAGCCGTCGCCGGGGCTGAACAGCAGGGGAATCTCGGTGAGCCGAGAGCACATCTCGGTCAGCGAAATCGACCGGTCACCGATCTCGGCGTCGCGGTACATCGCATCGATCGGGTGGGTCCACATCCACCCATAGGTCAAGCCGCTCGTGTGAGTGAAAAGGTCCTGAATCGTCATCGGGCGTCGGGCGGCGGTGGTCCGGACCGCCATCGGTGAGCCACCGTCGTAGACGCGGAGATCGGACCAGTCGGGCAGGAATCTTGCCACCGGATCGGCCAGGCGGCACAGGCCCCGCTCGATGAGCATCAGCATCGCCACACTGGTGATCGGCTTGGTCATCGAGTAGACGCGGAAGATGGCGTCGTCCTCGTAGCCCAGCGATGCTCGGTGAACGAGCTCGCCCCGATGCAGCACCGACCACGACAACCCCGGCAATCGTTGCTGGTCGAGATATCTCTCTTGCATGAACCGATCCGCTGACAGGAGGCGGTCTCGATCGATCGACGGTGGGGCCACCCGGTGATCCTAGGGGCCGGCCCGGGCACCCGAAGCGGTGGTGGCAGGCCATTACCCTCGGACCGATAGCGACCGCCTCGAGCACCACGCCCATCGGATCAGGCTCGGGTTCCCGCGCCTGGCTGGGCGCGTCGCTCGGCACTCTGTGCAGTTCGTTGCCGGCCTTCCTGACCGGTGCGCTGGCGGTGCAGATCCGGGACGACCTCGGTTTCTCCATCACGTTGGTCGGCTTCATGTTGGGTACGGCCTTTGCGTCGGCAGGGCTCTGGTCTGCACTGATGGGTCGGGTCGCTCAGATGCTCGGTCCCGGGCGGGCGCTGCGATTGGGTTTGAGCGGGTCCGGACTCGTCATGATCGCCGTTGCCGGCTGGGCATCATCGCCGTGGCAGTTCTTCGTGCTGATGGCGCTGTCGGGGGTGGCCAACGCATTGAACCAACCGGCGGCCAACCTGCTGCTGTCGCATCGCATCCGTCCCGGTCGGCTCGGACTGGCGCTCGCCGTGAAGCAGAGTGGGATGCCGGCCGCTGCGCTCCTCGGAGGCGCGGCCGTCCCCGCGCTGGCCCTGACCGCCGGATGGCGGTGGGCATATGTGGCGGCCGCCGCGTTGGCGTTTCTGGCCGTGCTGAGCCAACCGATCGGGCTTCTCGACCAGATCGACCTGCAGACCGCCCGCAGCGCAGCACCCCGCCCGGACATGCCCATGGGGCTCTTGTGGCTGTACGGCGCGGTCGGGTTCCTCGGTGCCACCAACGCTGGAGCGATGGTCAACCTCCTCACGAGCGCGGCGACCGATTCGGGCATCGGCGAAGGCGCCGCCGGTTGGCTTCTGTCGGTCGGCTCGGCGGCGGGCATCCTCAGCAGGCTGTACCACGGTTGGATCGTCGACCGACGAGGTGTGCTCCCCATCCAGAGGCTGATCTGGCTTCTCGGCATCGGGTCTGCCGGGGTGTTCATCATGGCGATCGACCGGCCCGTCAGCTACTTCCTGGCGGTGGTCCCGGCGTTCGCAGCCGGGTGGGCATGGCCGGGATTGTTCAATCTGTCCGTGATTCGCAACAACCCGTCGGCTCCGGCTTCGGCGACCGGGATCAGCCAGATCGGCATCTTCGTGGGCGCCGGTTTCGGACCCGTCATCGGCGGGTTGCTCGTCGATTGGGGTGGCTATCGACCGCTGTGGTTGATGTGTGCGGTCCTGTTGGCGGTCGGATCGGTTCTGGCGATGTATCTGAGGTCTCGGATCAGCGACGGTCCTCGTTGATCCACCGAGTTGGCCAAACCACCGTCGGCGTTCTATGCATGTGCCATGTCGTTGCACCAAGCCCGGGAGTTGTGGCTCCGCTACGAGCCGATCCATGCCGTCACCTATTTCGCACCAGAGTCCCACCAGGCGGCCCGGGACGCCGGCCTCAAGGGATTCTGGATGGGATACTTCGGCTTCCGGGCCGCCCCGATGGGAGCGGTCTCGAGCGGGTTGGTCGTGGCGACCTTCGCCAACTTCGCACCCCAGATGGTTCGACGCGCCATCCCCGATGCGTGGTCCTTCGCATCGCCTGATGTTCTGGTCGGGGTGAGAGCCGAGGCAGCCGCCCGGGCCCTGCGGCGCCTCGTTCCCGACGTCGGCGAACGTGCCACGACGGCCAATATTCTGCTCGAGCGGGTGTACGGAACCGCCGATCCGATCGGCCGGCCGCTGTTCGGCGCCAACGCCGGTCTCGAACTGCCCGACGAGGCGGTCCCACGCCTGTGGCAGCTGTGTACGGCCCTCCGGGAACACCGCGGCGACATTCACGTCTCGATCCTGGCCTCCGAAGGGGTTTCGGGCCCCGAGGCTCTGCAACTGATGGGTGCTGAACGGGGCTACCCCGACGATCTGTTCATCCGAAGCCGGGGTTGGGACGCCGAGCCGTGGGAGGCCGCCTTCGACGCCCTGTCCCACCGTGGCCTGCTCACCAAAGAGGGTCTGACCCTCCAGGGCATGAAGCTGCGGGAGCACATCGAGCACCGCACCGACGAACTCGCAATCGTACCGTTCCTCGTGCTCTCCGATGACGAGCGAGCCCAGCTTGCCGGCTCTCTCGAGGGCGCGGCGCGGGCGATTCACGACAGCGGGGAGATTCCCACGGTCAATCCGAGCGGGCTGACCGCGCCCGATTGACACCGCTTGCCCGGCATTGGTCGGGACGCCTCAGAGCGTGACGACGATGCGCCCCCGGACCTGGCCGGCGAGAATGCGGGGGGCCAGTTCGATCAGGTCGGGTAGGGCCACCTCGGTGGTGATCGATGCCAGCCGATCCGCGTCGAACACTTGTGCGATTCGACTCCAGACTCGTTGTCGCACTTCGAACGGGGCCATGACCGAGTCGATGCCGAGGAGGTTCACGCCCCGGAGCAGGAACGGGATCACGGTCGTGTTCAGGCCGTTGCCGCCGGCGAGGCCGCACGCAGCCACCGACCCGCCGTAGGCCATCTCGGCCAGAACGTGGGACAACGTGTCACCCCCGACAGCGTCGATGCAGCCGGCCCAGCGTTCGCTCAGAAGGGGTCGGGTGGGGGCATCGGCCAGTTCGGCGCGGTCGATCACCGCGGCGGCACCTTGTTCGATCAACTCCTCGGCGTTCTCGATGCGACCGGTGCTGGCCACGATGTGGTGATCCAGCGCCTTGCCCCACATGATCGCCGATGAGCCGACCCCGCCGGATGCACCCGTGACCAGGATCGGGTCCCCCCGTTCCACCCCCTGTCGCTCTAGCGCCATGAGCGCCTGCATGGCGGTGAACCCCGCCGTTCCGATCGCCATGGCGTCCCTGGTCGAGAGTCCGGACGGGAGGGGAACGAGCCAGTCGGCGTTCAGCCGCGCCCGCTCGGCGTAGCCGCCCCAGTGTGACTCACCTACACGCCACCCGGTGCAGACCACCTGGTCACCCAGCGCGTAGCGCCCGTCGGATGAGTCGATGACCGTGCCGGCGAGATCGACGCCCGGAACATGGGGATAGGTGCGGACGAGTCGTCCGATCCCGCGCAGGATCATCCCGTCCTTGTAGTTGAGTGAAGAGTGGTCGACGGCGACGGTCACCGGGTTCGCAGGCGACGGCAAATCGCCTTCTTCGATCTCATTGAACGACGGGGCGACCTTGCCGTCGTCTTCGGTCAGCACGAGCGCTTTGAAGGGCATGAGTCCGGAACGTACTCGTAACGGCTACCTTGGCCAAACGAAGTGTGCAGATACTCGAAGGGGCCGACGTGACCAAACACATCTTCGTGACCGGCGGTGTCGTGAGTTCATTGGGCAAGGGCCTGACGGCGTCGTCCATCGGCAACCTGCTCAAGGCCCGCGGTATCCGCGTCACGATGCAGAAGCTGGATCCGTACCTCAACGTCGACCCCGGGACGATGAACCCGTTCGAGCACGGCGAGGTCTTCGTCACCGACGACGGAGGGGAAACCGATCTCGATCTCGGCCACTACGAACGGTTCATCGACGAGAGCCTCACGCAGGCATCGAACACCACGACCGGTTCGGTGTACTCCAGCGTGATCGCCAAAGAGCGTCGGGGTGAATACCTGGGCAAGACCGTTCAGGTCATTCCTCACATCACCAACGAGATCAAGGAGCGGATCTCGAACCTGGCCAGCGACGATGTCGATGTGGTCATCACCGAGGTCGGCGGAACCGTCGGCGACATCGAGATCCTCCCGTTTCTCGAGGCGATCCGACAATACCGGCTCGACGTGGGCCGCCAGAACGTGTGTTACGTCCACGTCACGCTCGTGCCCTTCATCGGACCGGCGGGCGAGCTCAAGACCAAACCCACCCAACACTCGGTCACCGAGTTGCGGAGTCGGGGGATCCAGCCCGACGTGATCGTATGCCGATCCGATCGCGAGATCCCCGACGGCCTCAGGGACAAGATCTCCAACCTGTGCGATGTACCGATCGAGGGCATCGTCACCGCCCCCGATGCCTCCAGCCTGTACGAGATTCCGCTCCGGATGCACGCCGGCGGTCTGGACTCCTACGTCTGCAAGCTGCTCGGTATCGGTGCAAATGAAGCGGACCTGGAGGACTGGCGATCGCTGGTGCGGCGCGTGGAGCATGCGTGGAAGCCCCTCCGGATCGGGATCGTGGGCAAGTACGTCACGCTGCCCGACGCCTATCTCTCGGTCGCCGAAGCGCTCCGGCATGCCGCCTTCGCCCATGATGTCGACCTCGAGATCGACTGGATCATGAGCGATCACGTCGAAGGCATGCTGGTGGAAGAGCAGCTCGGCCATCTCGACGGTGTCGTCCTGCCCGGCGGTTTCGGCGATCGGGGCATCGAAGGAAAGGTCGCGTCGGCCACCTACACCCGGGAGAACGGGATTCCCTGTCTGGGTCTGTGCCTCGGCATGCAGACGATGACCATCGAATACGCCCGCAACGTCATGGGTTTGCACGGCGCCAACAGCAGCGAGTTCGACGGTCAGGATTCGGTCACACCTCATCCGGTCATCGACCTGATGGAGAGTCAGCGCTCGGTCGAGAACAAGGGCGGCACGATGCGTCTCGGCGCCTACGTCGCCGTGCTCAGCGAAGGTTCCCAGGTCGCAGATATCTACGGCCGGCCGGTCATCCAGGAGCGTCACCGCCACCGCTACGAGTTCAATCCGCGGTACCGGTCACAGTTCGAGCGAAGTGGATTTCGCTGCTCAGGGATCTCGCCGGACGGGAAACTCGTCGAATTCGTCGAACTCCCCGGCCATCCGTTCTGGATCGGCACCCAGGCCCACCCGGAACTGAAGAGTCGTCCGAATCGACCTGCCCCTTTGTTCGATGCTCTCATCGTCGCCGCGCTCGACCGCGCCGAATCCATCGATCCCGCCAGATTCGAGGCCGCTCGACCCGCTGGGCGTGAGATCACGATCTCGCTCGAGTAACCCGATGTCGGAACGATTCACCCACCTGGGCGACGACCTGATTCACCAGGGGTTCATCGTCTCTTTCTACGACAGCCGGTACAGAACCCCCGAAGGCGATGAGATCCGTCGGGACGTGGTCCGTCATCCGGGAGCCGTCTCGGCGGTGGCGATCGAGGAGGGCGGGGTCTGGCTGGTGAAGCAGTACCGGGCACCGATCGACGACTACCTGTGGGAGATTCCGGCCGGCAAGCTCGATGTCGCCGGTGAGCCGCTGGAGCGGACCGTGGTCCGCGAACTCGAAGAAGAGATCGGTCGCCATCCAGGAACGATCGACGAGTTGATCACGCTGCATCATTCACCTGGCTTCTGCGACGAGTTCCAAACGATCTTTCTCTGTACAGATCTGACCGAGGTCCCCACCAACCACGACGGGCCGGAGGAAGCTCACATGATCGTCGAGAGGTTCGCCCTGGCCGACGCCGTTCGCATGGCGACCGACGGAACGATCACCGATGCCAAGAGCATCATCGGTCTGCTGGCGGCGGCCCGCAAACTCGGCGTATGAGCTCGAGCGTGGTCGAGGCCGCTCGTGCTCGCACCGTTCACGTGCACCACCTCACCAAGAGATTCTTCGCCTCCCTCTCCGACGAGCGGCCGTCATCAACCGAGGACCACTGGATCCGGGAATTCCTGCTACCGGGCGAGGCGGATCTATGGGCCCGGATGAGCGCTCCGGACCAACGGCATTCGGTCGAGGTGGCCCGCAAGGTGGTCGCACGGATGCCGGACGTCGATCGACCGGTCATGGGGGCGGCGATCCTGCACGATGTCGGCAAACTCGTGTGCGGATACCGAACCTTCGCCCGCGTGGGGGCGACACTGTTCTGGGGGTTGGTTCCGAGGCGCCGGCGGGGTCGCCTGGCCAACCACTGGGGGTCGGGGTCAGGTTTGGCGCGGATGGCCGCGGTTCGCCGCCTGGCCGAGTATCGCCTGCATCCTGAACTGGGTCGTGACTTGCTCGAGCAGGCCGGCTCCGACGAGTTCACGAGTCAGTGGGCCGCCCAACATCACACACCGACCGACGACTGGACCGTCGACGCCGAGCTCGGCCTGGTCCTGAAGGATTGCGACGACGATTGAAGGCGCGCCGTGACCGCAGTGTGCGTCCGAACTCACCCTGACGTGATCACGCGGGAGTCGTCTTCGTTGATGTCGCCTTCAGCGGTGTAGGCGATCAGGCGGTAGGGCACCTGAGTCGGGGCGCCGTCGGCGGAGAAGCTGTTGGCCCCGGCCCCTTCGAAGCGGACATCTGCGTCCTGGCGCAGCGCCGAGAGGCAGTCGGCAAAGGATGAACAGACCGTGTCGCCGTCGACGATCCTCGCCAACGCACCGGCGATCGTAGCCGGGTCGTCCGTGGCCGCGGTTGCCGACGCGAGCGTGGCGACCACCAGCCGGTCGGTCATCCGGTCCGCCAATCGGGCCAACGGACTGACGACGCGTAGACCGACCGTGGGCCGAACGTCCATGCTGTTACCCACCACATACACCAGGCGATCGCCGGGGCCGGCGCCAACGCTGGTCAGCCCCTCCACCACGGCTTGGGGATCACCGACCCCGAGGAGCAAGACGGCGGTGGACTGGTCGGCCGCGACGAGGGCTGCTTCGGGATCGTATCGCTCCGAGGACGGACCGACCTCGACGACCGACAGCAGTGCGCCACCGTTTTCCGACAACCGCTCACCGAATGCTTCGGTGACCGCCGCCGGGGTGTCCACGGGGACCACGAGGGTGACGGCCTGGTGGCCGTCGGCGATCATGGCATCAGCCATCATCACCACCTGTTCGACCACGGGCTGGGTCAGCGGAAGGTGAACGACGGTTCCAAGCGAAGCGAGCTTCTCGCGAGTGCGAGCATCCTGGAGATCGGTCGGCGGACCGATCACAACGTCCACGTTGTTGGCCGCCAACTCGTCTATGGCGGCGTCGAGCAGCGTGTTGTCGGTTCGTACATCGGTGTGCACGACGCGGATCTGGATCCGATCGAACTCCGATGCGGCGGCGATCTCGTCGATCCTGCCGTCCACGGCCAGCCTCGCCTCGTCACCTGCCTCGGCCGAATCGCCGGTGAGCGGGAGGAGGGTACCGATGACGAGCTCGCCGTCGGCGTCGCCGACAGGACCGGCCGTGCATGCCGCGCAGAGGACAATGCTGGCTGTCAACAGTGAGAGAGCCGACCCCAGCGGGCGTCCGATCGGGGCCGACCTGCGCAGACTCATGGCGCAGGTGACAGTAATCCAATGGCGGTGCGAATCCGTTGCATCACCACTCGAGCGACGGCCGAAGCTTTGTCGGCTCCGATACCAAGCGCGTCGGTCACGTCGCCGTCGGACAGATCTGCGTATCGCTTCTGGACCGGAGCGAGAAGTTCGACAACTGCGGCGGCGGTGTCGGCTTTGAGCGGCCCGTACTGGGAGTAACGCGGGGCGAGTTGCTCGGGATCATCACCGGTGGACGCGGCGAGAATCGACAGCAGATTCGAGATCCCCGGCTTGTGCACGGGGTCGAATCGGACCTCGCCGTCGTTGTCGGTGACCGCCCGCTTGATCTTCTTCTCGATCGTTCGCGGCTCGTCCAGGACATTGATCGTGCCCGCGTCGCCACCGACGGATTTGGACATTT